>NZ_JBIWIF010000022.1:0-147074 GCF_044764505.1 Kitasatospora sp. NPDC094019 | reverse complement strand
GGGGGACCCTGTGGGAGAGTAGGACGCCGCCGAACAATCATTGTGAAGAACCCCCGTCGGGAAACCGACGGGGGTTCTTCGCGTTTATGGGACGCGGTGCGGACGACGCCGCTCAGGCGGGGGCGCCGCGGAGTTCCAGGGTGCAGCATTTCACGCTGCCGCCGGCCTTCAGCAGTTCGGTGACGTCGATCCCGATCGGCTCGAATCCCCGCGCGCGCAGCCGCGCCGCCAGCCCGACCGCAGCTTCCGGCAGGACCACCCGGTGGCCGTCCGAGACAGCGTTGAGGCCGAAGACGGCCGCGTCCTCGGCGGTGGCGAGCACCGCGTTCGGGTACAGCCCGGCCAGGGTGCGGCGGCTCTCGGGGGAGAAGGCGGAGGGGTAGTACATGACCTCGTCGTGGTCGAGCACCGCGAGCGCGGTGTCCAGGTGGTAGTAGCGCGGGTCGACCAGTTCCAGGGTGACCACGGGGCGGCCGAGGACGCGCTCCGTCTCGGCGTGCGCCCGGCGGTCGGTGCGGAAGCCGGTGCCGGCCAGGAGGCGGTCTCCGACGAGCAGGTAGTCGCCCTCGCCCTCGTTGGTGAACTCGGCCCGGTGCACCGCGCGGTAGCCGCGGGAGCGGAACCACTCCACGTACGCCGGTGCCTCGTCCGCGCGCTCCTGGTGCCGGAACCGGGCGACCAGGGCGGTGCCGTCGACCACGGTCGCGCCGTTGGCCGCGAACACCATGTCGGGCAGGCCGGGAAGCGGTTCGATCAACTCGACGGTGTGGCCGAGCTCCTGGAACAGCGCGTACAACTGCTCCCACTGGGTGACGGCGCGGGCGGCGTCGGTCGGCTTCGCCGGTTCCATCCACGGGTTGATCGAGTAGTCGACCGCGAAGTGGGTCGGACGGCACATCAGGTAGTGGCGCGAGCGGGCGGTGCGGGACACGGGCGCTGGTCTTCCTTCCGGCGGGGTGGTGCGGGAGGGGCCGGACGGGTGCGGGGTGCGCCCCGTCGGCTGCCCCGAGCGTGCCGGGCGCGGCGAGCGTGGACATGGCCGCGACATGCACGGTGATCGGACGGCGGCGGTCGGGCCGGGGTCGGCCCACGACGGCGTCGACGCAGGTCGGGGACGGTGCCGGACGTCCCCGGCGGCTCGGCCGCCGACACGCGGGCAGGAACGTGCCTGCACGGTCGGTGCGGGGCGCTGCGGTGGACTGGCCCGGCCGGACACGCCGCGTCGACGAGGGAGACCGCAGGATGGGGACCAGCACGGGAGCGGGACCGGGCACAAGTACGGAAGCGGGTACGGCGGAAGCGGCGGCTGGGGGCACCGGCCCGCTGCGCGTACTGGACACCTCCGGCGCGGCCTACCGCCGGGCGTTCGAGCTGTTCCTCGCCGGCACGGACGAGAAGCCCCTCACCCACGCCCGGCTGACCGGGATCGCGACCGGCCTGGATCGACGCCGGGTGCTGCTGGACGTCGGCGCCGGGGAGGGCCGGACCACCGCCCACCTGGCGCGGTACTTCGAGCGAACGGTGGCGATCGAACCCAGCGCGGCGATGCGTGAACGGCTCCGCGCCGTCTGCCCGGACGCCCTCGTCCTGCCGGACCCGATCGACGTGGCCGAACCGCCCGAGCCGGCGGACCTCGTCCACCTCTCCCACGTGCTCTACTACGTGCCGTCGCAGGACTGGTTGCGCACCGTCGGCCGGGTCCTGGACTGGGCGGCGCCCGGCGGGACGCTGCTGGTGGTCCTGCAGAACCCGGAGAGCCCGTGCATGCGGATGGCCGCCCACTTCACCGGCGTGCGCTACGACCTGCGGCCGCTGGCCGAGCAGTTGGCGGAACAGGGGCCGGAGCACGCGGTGGCCCTGGAGACCCTCGACCTGTGCTACCGGACGGACCGGCTGGCGGAGGCGGTGGACGTCGCGGAGTTCATGGTGAACGTGGCCGACCTCGCGGTCCTGGACCGGCTGCCCGACCGGGACGAACTGACCGCCTATGTCGAGGGTCACTTCGCCCGGCCGGACGGCGGCTACGCCATCGGCCACACCCAGGACATGCTGACGGTCCGCCGTGCGGCACGCTGACCCCGCCGCCCACTGACGCCGCCGCACCCTGACCTCGCCGAACGGTGACCTCGCCGCACCCTGACGGGCGGGCCGGAGCTGTGGTCCTCCGGTCAGGCCCAGGGCAGCGCCGAGCGCGTCCGCCAGTACCGCTCGGCCGGTTCGGCGAGCGCCGTGAGACCGGCCGCCGCGTCGTCGTCGAGCGCGAGCCCGGTGGCGTCCAGGTTCGAGGCGAGCTGGCCGGTGGTGGCCGCGCCGGAGAGCACCACGTCCGCCCAGGGCCGCGCGGCGACGGCCGCCAGCGCGAGGGCGTCGCAGGAGGCCCCGGTCCGGGCGGCGAGGTCGCGCAGGGCGGCGGTGTCCGGGCCGGTGGCATGGCGGTCGGCGAGCCGGCCGTTGGCCATGCCCTCCTTGACCACGACGAGCAGGCCCGCCGCGTGCGCCTCGGCCAGGGCCGGTCCGGCCGAGGGCTCCAGCAGGTTCCAGGTCGACTGCACGGCGCCGAAGAGCGGTCGGCCGTCCACCGTCACCGCCAGCGCCGACCGGACCGCCGCCGCCTGCTCCGGGCCGCTGGTGGACAGGCCCACCCGTACGCCCTCGGCGGCCAGCGCGGCCAGCCGGGCGTGCAGCGCGCGGTCGGTGAGCGCGGGGCTGTCCGGTGTGACCGAGTGCACCAGGTAGATGTCCGGACGGCGGCCCAGCAGTGCGAGGCTCTCCCGCACCTGGCGGTCGAAGACCGCCGTCGAGTGCTCCTTGACCTCGTGCACCGGCACACCGGAGGCCCGCCAGTCGGCGGTGTACGTGTACCCCCACTTGCTGCCGACCGTCACCTCGGCCGCGGCCTGCGGCCGGGCGGCCAGCCAGGCGCCGAGGAACCCCTCCGCGCGCCCGTAGGAGCGGGCGGTGTCGAAGTAGCGCACACCGGCGGCGAAAGCGGCGTCGAGCAGGGTGTGGGTCCGTGTGCGCAGGGCGTCCACGGTGCGCTCGGCCGGGAGGTCGAGGTCGCGGCCGAGGGTGATGTAACCGGGCCGTCCGACGGCCGCGGTGCCCAGCCCGAACCGCGCGATCGACGGTCCGGACGCTTCGGCGGCGGCGTGGGCGGTCGGCATGGGGGTCTCCATCGGCTGGTCGGCAGGTCGGCGGTGTGAGGGACTCGGCGGTCCGGGGTCCGTTGTGCGGGGTCGGCCTCCACCGCACCCTATCGGCCCTGAGGCCCCCGATCACCCCCTGAGCTGCGTCGATACCCCGGCCGAGGCGCGTCCCGGGCGGCTGCCTATGCTCCTGTGTCGAAGCGGAGAACGAGCGAGGGGAGGCCGTCATGACCTACCGGATCGAACGGATCGGCCGGACGGACACGGACTGGGAGCGGTTGCGGGAGGTGCGTCTCGCGCAGTTGCTGGACACCCCGATGGCCTTCCTGGAGACCTACGAGACGGCGCTGGCGCACGGCGAGGAGGAGTGGCACTCCCGGATCCGCCGGGTCAACGAGCCCGGCAGCGTCGGTCTGGCGGCCGTGCACGACGACGGCACCCCGGCGGGGGAGTGGGTCGGGACGATGATCGCCTTCACCCCCGAACCCGGGACGGCGCTGCTGGTCGGGGTCTGGGTTCACCCGGAGCACCGGGGCCGCGAGCGCGGGGTGACGGACGCCATGCTGGACGCGATCGTCGCGTGGGCCCGGGAGGCGGGGGCGCGGCGGCTGCTGCTCACCGTGCACGAGGACAACGCCCGGGCCGCCGCCTTCTACCGGCGTCGGGGCTTCGAACCCACCGGCGGCACCAAGCCCTACCCGCTGGACCCGGCCGCCCACGAACTGGAGATGGCGCTGCCGCTGGTCTGACCGGCTCCCGCGATCCTCCCCTCCGGACTCCGGACTCCGTCACCCCGTCATCCCGTCACCGACCGGGCCTCCGCGGCGCTGTGCGCGGAGGCGAAGGTGAACGCGCGCGGGGAGGGTCCGTGCGCCCGCAGGTGCGCCAGCCGCTCCAGCGCCTCGGCGACGGTCGGGCGGTGCCCGGCGGGCACCCACCAGAGCACCAGGTGCGCCTCGACGTGCCGGGCGAACCATTCGCGCCGACGCCGCATCGCCTCCAAGTGGCCGCTCCGGTAGGCGAATTGCCACAGCGCGTCCTGGCTCTCCCAGACCGACAGATTGACGATGACGTCCGGGCCGGCCGGACGCAGGCCGGTGGCGTCGGCCGCGCCGTCCTCGACCAGCCGCCAGACGAAGCCGGGTGCCCCGTCGGCGGCGGCGTTGACCGGGTCGAGCATCTCGACGAACGGAGCGATCCGCGGGTCGTCGACGGGGTGGAGCAGCGTGGCGACATTGAGCTGCGCGAGCTGAGCCGGCGCATCGTTCGGGGCGGGCCGGGACGAAGTCATGCCTCATCCCAGCACGGCCCGAGTTTCTATGTCAATCATCATTGTTTTTAGACGTCTCGACCACCACGCAGCACTCGCCCGGCCGCGCGTCCATCCGCGCCCGGACCGGACCGTCGGTGCCCAACAGGCCCTCCAGCAGCGCGAGGTTCATGCCGCAGACCAAGGGCGGGAACTGCTCGGCGACCGCGTGGAAGGGGCAGTTGCGCATCCGGACCGCTGTCGGTTCCGTGTTGCCGTTGCCGTTGCCGTTGCCGTTGCCGTTGCCGTTGCCGTTGCCGTTGCCGCTGTCGGCGTCGTTGCCGGTGTCATCGTCGGCAGTGCCCTCGCTCCGCACCGGATACGGCTCGTAACCGCGCGCGGCCAGCAGCTCCATCGCCCGGTGGAGGTCGCCGCAGGGCGCATCCGCTCCGCGCAGCGCCTCCCCCCGGCGGCGCGCGGCCTCGTGGAGCGCGAGGTCCAGTCCGGCGGTCTCGGCCGCCTCGGCGAGCAGTTCGGCGGCGGTGCGGTAGTCGCGGCCGGGCAGCGACACCGCGTGTTCCGCGCGCGCCCGGGTGTAAACCTTGGCGGGCCGGCCGGCCCCGGGGCCCGAGCGGCCGGTCAGCCGCCGGCTGCCGCTCTCCAGCAGCCCGGCCTCGGTGAGTCTGTCGAGGTGGTGCGCCGCGAGGGTCCGGGCCACCCCCGTGGCCTCGGCGGCCTCGTTGCGGCCGACCTCGCGGCCCTGCGCCACCACGTACTCGTACAGTCGGCGCCGCACCTGGTCCTGCAGTGCCGCGATCGCGTCGATGTCCTCCATCCGGCCATTCTAAGAACAACGCGGATCGCCGTTAGAAGCCCGCGCTGTCGAAGCCCCGGGCGGTGAGGAGCCCCGCCGCCCGGCGATCCGACTGTCGGCTCAGGCGAAGTGGCTCCCGGTGGCGTCCGGCAGTGGGTCAGGCACCGCCTCCAGCAGCTGCGGCCCGTCGTTGCGGACGCTGTTCACCGTCGTCGCGACCGGTCGCACCAACAGGTCGCCCGACGGCGCGTGCAGCAGGCCGCGGACCTCGGCGGGGTCGGTGACGCTCGGGTCGAGCCAGGCGTCCAGGGCGCCGGCGGTGAGGGTGACCGGCATCCGGTCGTGGACCCGGCCGGCCGCGTCGGTCGCCTCGGTGGTCAGCACGGTGCAGGTCACCAGCCACGCGTCCGCGTCCTCGGGCGTGGTGCGGTCGCGCCAGAACTCGTACAGCCCGGCCATCAGCAGCAGGCCGCCGTCCGGACGGTGCAGGTAGTACGGCTGCTTGTACGCCTTGCGCCCGTCCGCCGCCGGGACCGGCCGCCACTCGAAGTACCCGTCGGCGGGGACCACGCAGCGCCGCTCCTTGAACGCCTTGCGGAAGGCCGGCTTCTCGGCGGCCGTCTCCACCCGCGCGTTGATCATCCGCGCGCCGGAGCCCGGATCCTTCGACCAGGACGGCACCAGCCCCCAGCGCAGCGACCGAACCTGGCGCACGATCTCCCCGGTCTCCCGGTCGACCCGCTCCAGCACGCTCGCCACTTCGTCGGTCGGCGCGACGTTCCACGACGGCGCGAGCGCCTCCGCCGTCGGCCACAGCGAGGCGCGCAGCAGGTCCGCCAGATCCGGCGGGGTGGTGGTGGAGACGAATCGACCGCACATGTGCCTCATCCTGCCCCCGCCGCACCCCGCGCGTCACGCGTCACGCCGGACTCGCGGCCCACCCGCGCGATGCGCCCCCGCCCTTCAGCACCCGTCCCCGGTCGTCGACCCAAGATCATCGGGCGGTAGGCTCCACCCGCAACACGACGCGAAGGGGAGCAAGTGGCGCGGGTTGCGGTGATCGGCGGAGGTATCGGCGGCCTGGGGGTCGCCCTCATGCTCGGACGGCGGGGGCACACCGTCACACTGTTCGAACAGGACGTCCGGGAGGCCGGGGACGATCTGCACCGGGACTTCTTCCACTGGGACCGTCCCCGCGTCCCGCAGGCCGTCCAGCCCCACTCCCTGCTCGCACCGGTACGCGCGGTGCTGCTCGCCGAGGTGCCGGACGTCTACGCGGACCTGCTGGCGCGCGGGGCCCGGGAGTACCACGAGTTCGACTGGTTCGACGAGCGTCCGCCGCACCGGGCCGGGGACGAGGAACTGGTGACCCTCCGCACCCGCCGGATCGTGCTGGAGGCCGCCCTGGCCTCGGCCGTGCGGCGGGAGGCCGGCGTCGAGGTGCGGCGCGGACGCCGGGTCGACGGCCTCGCGTTCGCGAAGGGCCGCTCCGCCGGCGGGGGCCGGGGCGCGGGCCCCGCCCGGGTCACCGGAGTCGTGACCGGCCGGGAGACCCACCCGGCGGACCTCGTCGTCGACGCGGCCGGCCGCCGGTCCCCGGTCCCCGGCTGGCTGGTCGCGGCCGGATGCCGTCCGCCCGTGGTGGAGAGCCACCGTGCAAGGATCGCCTACCTGTGCCGCTGGTACCGACTGCGGGAGGACGGCCCCCGCGACCCCGGCCGGCTGCGGAACGGCTCCTCCGCACCGTTCGCGCTCGCCGGGGTCTTCCCCTCCGACAACGACACCTTCGCCGTGAACGTGGTGGTCTCCACCGCCGACCCGACCCGCGGCGCGCTCACCGACTCCGCCGTGTTCGAGGCCGTCGCCCGCAGCTTCCCGGCCACCGCCGCCTGGCTCGACCTGGCGGCCGAACCGCTGTCGGACGTCCTGGCGATGGCCGGCCTGGACAACCGCTGGACCTCGCTCGTCGACGAGGACGGGCCCGTCGTCGACGGTCTGGTCAACGCGGGCGACAGCCTCGTCCACACCAACCCGACGCTCGGCCACGGCGCGGCCCTCGCCCTGCGCGCCGCCCAGTACCTGGCCGGCCGGGCCGAGGAGACGGCCGCTGACCCGCGCGGCTACCACGACTGGACCGCGCGGGCCCTCCGCCCCTGGTTCGACGCCCAGGTGACCGCCGACCGGGTCGGCGGTCAGCGCCTCGCCGAGAGCGCGGAGTCCGCGGACCGGCGGGCCGCCGCCCTCGCCGCCTGCGCCTTCGACGACCCCGTCGTCATGCGGGCCCGTGCCCAGGTCCGGCACCTGCTGCGCACACCCGGCGAGGCGTACGCGACCGAGGAGGTCGACCGCAGCGTCACCGCGTGGCTGGCCGCCCGCCCGGAGTTCGAGCCGACGCACGACGGCCCGACCCGCGCGCAGTGGGAGGCCCTCGTCCCGGCCTGACGCCCGCCGTCGCGCGGTCGCGGGCCTCGATCCGTTCCCCGGGCCCCGCCGCCCCGGGTGTGCGAACGGCCCCTGCGCCCGAAAGCGCCCCGAGGGCCCCTGTTAGCCTCATCGACATGATCATGATGAAGCGGGGGGCCGGTCGGCGGGTGTCCGAGGAATCGGAGGCCGGTCCGCAGCGGGCCCTGATCGTGGCCTGTTTCGTCAACCGGGTCGGCAACGGCCTCTTCAACGCCGCGTCCGTCCTCTACTTCACACTCGTGGTGCACCTGCCCGCCACCCAGGTCGGAGCCGGCCTGACGATCGCGGGCCTCTGCGGCCTGGCGGCCGGCATACCGGCGGGCAACCTTGCCGACCGGTACGGGCCGCGCGTGATCTGGGTGACCTCCCTCGTCGTCCAGGCCGTCAGCATGGCGGCGTTCGTCCTCATCGACAGCTGGTTCCTCTTCGTCCTGCTCGCCACCGTGGACCGGCTGGCCGCCTCGGCGGGCGGAGCAGCGGGCGGCGCGCTCATCGCCAGGGCCGGCGGTGAGCGGCCCGCCGCCTTCCGGGCCAGGTTGCGGACCTTCGTCAACCTCGGCGTGGTCATGGGCACCCTGGGCGCGGCCGTCGCCCTCCAGATCGACACCCGCGCCGCCTACACCGCGCTGATCCTCGCCAACGCCGCCAGCTTCGCCGGCGCCGCGCTGGTCGCGCAGCTCGGCGTCCCCGCCTACCCGCCGCTGCCCCGGCCCGAGGAACACCGCCAGTGGTCGGTGCTCGCCGACCGGCCGTACGTGTCCTTCGTCGCCCTCTACAGCGCCATGGGCCTGCAGTACCAGACCGTTTCGCTGCTCCTGCCGATCTGGCTCAGCGCCCACACCGACGCACCGCGCTGGACGGTCGCCGCGGTCTACGCGGTCAACAGCGGTGTCTGCGTGCTGCTCCAGAGCAGGCTCGGCTCCAAGGTGGAGACCCCGCGCCAGGGCGGGCGCGCCTTCCGCCTGGCCGGCCTGATGTTCCTTCTCAGCTGCCCCCTGATGGCGCTGACGGCCGACGTCCCCGTCTGGGTGGCGCCGGTGCTGGCCGTGCTCGCGGTGGTCCTCCACAGCATCGGCGAGGTGTGGGAGTCCTCCGCCGGCTACGCCCTCGGCTTCGGCCTCGCGCCCGACCACGCCCAGGGCCAGTACCAGGGCCTGCTCGGCATCGGCTTCAACGCGGGCCAGGCGCTCGCCCCGCTGGTCCTGACCGGCTTCGTCCTCGGCCTCGGCCACACGGGCTGGCTGCTCCTCGGCCTGTTCTTCGCCGCCCTCGGCGCCGCCGCCACGCCCCTGGCGGGCTGGGCCGAGCGCACCCGGCCGGTGTCCCCGACCCCCGATGTCGCCGCCCCCGATGTCGCCGCCCCCGATGTCGCCGCCCCCGCCGACGCCGCCCCCGCCGACGGCGCCGACACCTCCGCCCGGCTCAGCTCCTGACGGCCTCCGCGATCCGCCGGGCGGCCCGGGCCGGTGTGAGGTGCGTGGTGTCGACGACCTCGGCCTCCGCGTGCAGCCAGCTGTGGGCCGCCTCGGCGTAGGGCTCCAGGTGCCGGAGCCGGAACGGCGAGGGGCCGAGCACGGTGTCCCCCTCGATCCGGCCGCGCAGGGTGTCCTGGTCGGCGTGGAGGACGAAGTGCCGGACCGGGATGCCGTGATGGGCCAGGCCCGCCGCGATCTCGCGCCAGTACCGCTCGACCAGGACGGTCATCGGCATCACCAGGGTGCCCCCGGTGTAGTCGAGCACCCGCCGGGCGGTCTCCACCACGAGCGGCCGCCACGGCGGCCAGTGCTGGAAGTTGTCCGTCCCGGGCAGCCCCGGCGTGATGTCCATGAGCGTCTCGCCGACCTTCTCGGCGTCGAACACCCGCGAATCCGGGATCAGGGGCTGCACGAGTGCGGCCGTCGTCGTCTTGCCCGCACCGTGGGTGCCGTTGAGCCATACGATCATGCCGCCGATCCTAGGGGTAGTCCGACTTGGGGCCCGGCGCCCGGCGGACACCGGGTCCCACGTCGGACGTCCGCGCCTCAGTCCTCGTCGTCGCCGTCGCTCCTGCTGTTCGCGTCGTTGACGAGCCAGCCACCGCCCTCGCGGGTCAGGTGGATGACGAGGCGTCGGATCTCCGTACCACTGCGGTTATTGGCCCTGACGGCTGTCACGCGGGCGGTGTTGTCGCTGGGCAGTTCCGACGATTCGACCTTCCACGCCTTGGCGATAGCGGCGAGATCCTCGGCCGACGGCGGGTCGCTCGCCGCCTGCGCCTGCGCCTCCTCCTTCCTCTCCTCGCTCCGGCAGGTGGTGATGCCGCTGTCACTGCCGGTGGTGCTGAGCCCGCACATGGTCTCGATGTCCCCGGCGTCCACGGCCCGGGCCCAGTCGATCGCCACCTTCTCGGCCTGCTTCTGCGGTGAGCCGATCGGGCTGTCCCGAGTGACCAGCAGCGTCGTGCCGCCGCCGACCATCACCACGGCGACGAGTGCCGCGATCCACAGGGTGCCGTTCTACCTGGTGACCCGGGTGGTGTTGTGCTGGTCGCGGCCGACCGCCACGCCCCGGCCGGAGACGGTGACGGACGAGCCGACCTGGACGAAGCTGTCCTGGCCGGACGCCATCACGTGCACGTTCCGGTCCACGGTCCGGACCGCCTCGTCCAGCACCCCCGCGAAGGCGGGGTCCTGGACGAGGACCTCCCGCAGGGCGGCCGCGAGTTCCGACCGCCGCTGTCCGTCCGCGGGTGCTGCCTGAAGGGCCGGAACCGCCTGCGCCGTGGCGGGGTCGATCCCGAGTCGTCCCATCACCAACTGCGCGACCGCGCTCCCGACGGCCGAACCGGCCTGGTTCGCGGCACCGGTGGCCGAGGCCACCAGGAAGTCCCCCGTGACAGCGGCCGACCTCTCAGCCAATTCAACAAGATCCACTGCATCCCCCTCGAGTGGTGTCAGCGTGAGTATTCGGTTCGTCAACTCCCGTCACAAGGAGCCGGATCAACGCCGCTCACGCACCCGTTGGGGCAGGATCGGCAGGTGGGCACGGGGGTGTGCCGGGAGGCTGGTGGGGCTCCGGCGCGAACTGTCGGTCGGCCGTCCGCAACGGCCCCGTCACCGGGAGTTGGGGCCCAGGACCGTGGCCGAGCGCCGCCCGGGTGCGCCGGCCCCGTTCGCCCGCCCGCCTGTGCCCGCCCGGCGCAGGCGGGCGCCCCTCCTACGTCCCGGCCTGCTGGTAGAGCGTCACCAGGAGGCCGTGCACCGGTTCGCCCTGGGGGTCCTCCTCCGCCTCGTCGACCAGGTCGGCCAGCGCCTTGGCGAGCCGGGCCGCCTTGGCCGGGCTGAGCCGGATGTGGCGCAGGGTGAGGAGGTGGTCGACCGGAGAGTGCTCCAACTCCTGGGCGACGGCGCCGAACAGCGCGGCCGTGCCCTCGGCCCGGGGCCGGGCGACGAGAAGCCGTTCGGCGGTCCGCCGGACGTACCTCTCGGTGCCGCCGCGAACCTGTCGCGTTCCCGCCTCCTGGATCAGCCCCGCCTCGCGCAGCACTCCGAGGTGGTGGGAGACGCTGCCCTTGTTGACCCCCAGCCGTGCGGCGAGCCGGCTGATCGTCGACGGCCCGCCGCGCAGGGCGAACAGCAGGCGCTGGCGCGTGGGATGGGCGAGCGCCGCGTGCTGGAGGGGTGTGTCGATGTGCTGGACGCTCTTGTCCGATGGATGGCTCACCCGATCAAGCGTTAAGTATGTTTGACGCTTTGGCAAGCCACTGATTGACTCCGCCCCATGACTTCCACCACCTCGTCACCCGCGCTGGACACCGCCGCCGTCGTCGAGTCGATCGCCGACCTGGTCCACGAGAACTACGTCTTCCCCGAGGTCGCCGGGGAACTGGCGGACCTGCTGCGGCGCCGGAACGCGGAGGACTCCTACCGGGCCGGATCCGCCGAGGAGCTCGCCGACGCGGTCACGGAGGACCTGCGGTCCGTCAACGGCGACCTGCACCTCGCCCTCAAGCACCACGCCGTGCCGGTGCCGTCCGGGCAGGGCGCGGCGGCGCTCGCCGCGATGCGGCGGAAGTTCGACGCCTCCCTGGGCGGCGTTCCGCGGGTCGAGCTGCTCGACGGCGGCGTCGCGGTGCTGGAGCTCTCGCCCCACATGTTCCCGGTGGACTGGGCGGCGCAGCCGCTGGCCGCGGCCCTCACGCTGGTGGCACCGGCCGCCGCCCTCGTCCTGGACCTGCGCCGCAACCTCGGCGGCGACCCGGAGACGGTGGCCTTCGTCTGCGGCTACCTGCTCGACGGCCGCACCCACCTCAACACCATGCTCTCGCGGCAGGGAGAGGTGGCCGAGCAGTTCTGGACGCCGTCGTTCGTGCCGGGTGCCCGCTTCGGCGGCGAGAAGCCGCTCTACGTCCTGACGAGCGGCAACACCTTCTCCGCGGGTGAGGAACTCGCCTACGACCTGCAGCAGCTGGGGCGGGCGCAGGTCGTCGGCGAGACCACCCGCGGCGGCGCCCACCCGCGCGAGGGCTGGACGGTGCACCCCCACCTGGAGCTCAGCGTGCCCATCGCCCGCGGGGTCAACCCGGTCTCGGGCACCAACTGGGAGGGCACCGGCGTCCGTCCCGACGTCCCGTGCGACGCGGACGAGGCGCTCGACCGCGCGCTGTCCCTGGCGCTGGCGCGCCTGGCCGAGTAGGGCCTCGCCGGGGAGGCCCGGGGCCGGTCGGAGCGGCGCCGGACGCTCGGCCCGGGGCGCCCGCGCTCGCACCGCCGGTCACGCGTCGGGGGCTGCGGCAGTCGCACGCGCGTCGGCCGGGCCTACCCGAGCGCGTGCACGATCCCGCCCAGCAGGTGTTCGAGGGCCGATCGCAGGGGCAGGACGAGCGGTCCCGCGGCCACCGCCACGGCCAGGGCGAGGGGCAGCCGCGGGGTCTCCCGCCGGTGCGGGAGCACGCCGAGGAGGAGGACCAGCGAGGCGATCGCCAGCGGCGGCCCCAGCGCCACCGCCCAGGCCGGCAGCGGACCGAGGGTGACCGGGGAGTTCCGGGCGCCGGAGAGGCCCAGCCAGCCGACCGAGAGCAGCAGGCTGAGGTCGATCAGCCGGGGAACCGCCGGGGACACCCGGACCCGGCCTTCGAGGCCGCGCCGGAACGAGAACACCATCAGCAGCACCATGACGGACAGGACGGCCAGCTCGACCCGCAGGACACCGTGGAGGTCGGGCGGCGGGAAGTGCCCGGTGCTGAAGATCCAGGTGACGGCCGCGGCCGGTAGGCCGAGCAGCGCGGTCCAGAGCAGGCACAGCCGCAGGACCAGGGCCGGGGCGGGTCGCCAGACGCTGCCCGTCGACGGCGCGGACGGGCGCTGCCCCCGGGCGAGCAGGGCGGCGATCAGCGCCTCCTCGGGCCGGTCCGCCGCGGCGGGTCCCGAGGTCCGGCCGAGTCCGCGGAAGCTGTGCTCCAGGGCCTCGCGGCGCCGCCGCGCGATGTCCGGCCGCTGCTCGTGCGCGCGGCTGACGGCGCTGAGATAGCCGAACAGGAGGAGTACGGCGCAGACCAGGACCACCGCGGGCAGTCGGCCGGCGGGCCCCCTGCCGCTGGGCGGTGCCATCCAGGCGGCGGTGAAGGCCACGACGAAGACCGCGATCAGGGCCATGCCGCGGACGGCGTCGAACGGCGCGGTCAGATCGGCGCGGCCGACTCCGGCGGACGCGCCCACCACCAGCCAGAGCGCGGAGAGCAGCAGCCACTGGGTCGCGACGGCCATCGGCAGCAGGTCCGGCAGTTGTCCGGAGAGGATGTCGCCGACGGCGGCTCCGAACGAGCGGGACTGCCCGCCCGCTCCGAACGCGTAGGCCAGCAGGAGCAGCAGCAACTGCGCCAGGCCGAGCAGCCGACCGGTGTCGTCCCAGAAGTCCCGCGAGGTGACGGCGCGCGCGATGGCCCCGGCCTGCACGCCCAGGAGGACGAGCGCCAGCAGGACCGGCATGGCGATGACGCCGAAGGCGGTGTCCGGATCCATGGTGGTCAGATGGGCGGGGATGCCGAGCGCGTCGGCGACGTGCTGCCCGCCCCGGATCACCGCCCCCATCCACGCGGGTCGGGATTCGCCCGGCGCCGCGGCGGCGCCGATGACCGTGACCGCTCTCACCTGTCCCCCTGAGCTCGTGTCCGGACGGCCCGGTGGCCTCCGGGCGACAGCCCAAGAATGCTGGGAGGAAGGGCAGTTGGGAACGGCGACCGGGATCCGTTCACCGAGCGGGGACCGTCCTGTGACAGTGCGGCGGCACCGGCGGCGCGCCCGGTGCCGCTGGTGCGGGTGGTGCGCCCCTCGCGGCCCCCTCGCCGTCCCCCTGCTGCCCCTCGCCGCTCCTCGGTACTCCTCGAAGCCCTTCGCCGTCCCTCGTCCCTCCTCGCCGGCGGCGGCCGCGGGCGGAGCAGGGGCGCGGACGGGAAAAACAAGCATGTGTGATTGCTTTTTCTCCCGGTGGGTGTCAGTGTGCTCACCGACGGCGATCGTTGGGCCACCTCTGGGGGTAGGCGTGCGCGTGGAGTCGGAGGCCGGAGCGGGTGGCCGGGCGGTGTTGCGGGTCGGGAACGCGTCGGGGTTCTACGGGGACCGGTTCTCGGCGATGCGGGAGATGCTCACCGGCGGGCCACTGGATGTGCTGACCGGGGACTACCTGGCCGAGCTGACGATGCTGATCCTGGCGCGGGACCGGTGGAAGGATCCCTCGCTCGGCTATGCGAAGACCTTTCTGCGGCAGTTGGAGGAGTGCCTCGGCCTGGCGCTGGAGCGCGGGGTGCGGATCGTGGTCAACGCGGGCGGCCTCAACCCCGCCCGACTGGCCGACGCGGTTCGTGAGTTGGCGAGGAGCCAGGGGCTGGACCCGGCTGTCGGCCATGTCGAGGGTGACGATCTGCTGCCGAGGAGCCGTGAACTCGGCCTGCCCGATGGACTGCTGGCGGCCAATGCCTACCTGGGGGCGTTCGGGATCGCGGAGTGCCTGCGCGGCGGGGCGGACGTGGTGGTGACCGGACGGGTCACCGACGCGGCGCTGGTGGTCGGTCCGGCCGTCGCCCATTTCGGCTGGGGTGCAGGGGACTTGGACGCACTCGCGGGTGCCGTGGTGGCGGGACACGTGCTGGAGTGCGGGGCGCAGGCCACCGGCGGCAACTACGCCTTCTTCCGGGAGCACGACGTGACCCGGCCGGGATTCCCGCTCGCCGAGCTCCATCCGGACGGATCCAGCGTCGTCACCAAACACCCCGGCACCGGCGGCGCGGTCACCGTCGGCACCGTGACCGCCCAGCTCCTCTACGAGACCGCCGGTCCGCGCTACCTCGGCCCGGACGTCACCGCCCGCCTGGACACCGTGCGGCTGACCGACGACGGGCCGGACCGGGTGCGGATCGACGGAGTGCGCGGCGAGGCGCCCCCGGCCACCCTCAAGACGGGGCTCAACCGGCTCGGCGGCCACCGCAACGAAGTGGTGTTCGTCCTCACCGGGCTCGACATCGAGGCCAAGGCCGCGCTGGCGCGGCGGCAGTTCGAGGAGGGGCTGGCTCCGGACCGGCGGCCGGCCGAGCTGCGGTGGACGCTGGCCCGCACCGACCACGCCGACGCCGCCACCGAGGAGGCGGCCTCGGCGCTGCTCCGGCTCACCGCCAGGGATGCCGACCCGGCCCGGGTCGGGCGTGAACTCGGCCGGGTCGCCGTCGAGATGGGACTGGCCGGCTATCCGGGCTTCCACCTCACCGCCCCGCCGGGGCCGGGGGCGCCGTACGGGGTGTTCGAGGCCGCGCACCTCGCGGCGGAGGAGGTCGAGCACACCGCCGTCCTGCCGGACGGCCGCCGGGTGGCCGTCCCGCCCGCGCCGGTCACGGAGGCCACCGGCCGGGAGACGACGGAACGGCGGGCGGCGGGAGAAGGAGGGGCGGGAGCAGGAGGCGCGGGAGAAGGAGGGGTGGGAGCAGGAGCGGCGGGAGAGAGTGCGGTGGATGAAGGAGGGGCGGGAGGGCCGGGGGAGGCGGAGGCCGGAGGAGCGGACTTCGGGCCCACCCGTCGGGTCCCGCTCGGCCTGGTGGCCGGTGCCCGCAGCGGCGACAAGGGCGGCGACGCCAACCTCGGTGTCTGGGCCCGGGACGAGCCCGGCTGGCACTGGCTCTCCCGCACCCTCAGCACCGAACTTCTGCGCGAACTCCTGCCGGAGACGGCTGAGTTGCCTATCACCCGGCATCTCCTGCCGAACCTGCGGGCCCTCAACTTCACCATCGCCGGCCTGCTCGGCGAAGGCGTCGCCGCCCAGCACCGCTTCGACCCGCAGGCGAAGGCGCTGGGGGAGTGGCTGCGCTCGCGCCGACTCGACATCCCGGAGGCACTGTTGTGACCGTCCTTCCCACCCGCCTCGATCCGGGCGGCGCCGAGTACACCGCATTCAGGGAGGCGATGCTCGCCAAGCTCGCCGAGCTGGACGGCGTACACGCCGGGGCGCTGGCCGGCGGCGGCCCCAAGTACGTCGAACGCCACCGCAGGCGCGGCAAGTTGCTCGCCCGCGAGCGGATCGAGCTGCTGATCGACGAGGACTCGCCGTTCCTGGAACTCTCCCCGCTCGCCGCCTGGGGCAGCGACTACCCGGTCGGCGCCGCCCTGGTCACCGGCATCGGCGTGGTGGAGGGCGTCGAGTGCGTGATCACCGCCAACGACCCGACCGTGCGCGGCGGCGCCTCCAATCCGTGGACGCTGCGCAAGGCGCTGCGGGCCAACGAGATCGCCCTCACCAACCGGCTCCCGCTGGTGAACCTGGTCGAGTCCGGCGGCGCCGACCTCCCCAGCCAGAAGGAGATCTTCATCCCCGGCGGCGCCCTGTTCCGTGACCTGACCCGGCTCTCCGCCGCCGGGATCCCCACCGTCGCCGTCGTCTTCGGCAACTCCACGGCCGGCGGCGCCTATGTGCCCGGCATGTCCGACCACACCGTGATGGTCAGCGAACGGGCCAAGGTCTTCCTCGGTGGCCCGCCGCTGGTGAAGATGGCCACCGGCGAGGAGTCGGACGACGAGTCGCTCGGCGGCGCCGAGATGCACGCCCGGGTGTCCGGCCTGGCCGACCACTTCGCGCTGGACGAGCCGGACGCGCTGCGGTTGGCCCGCCGGATCGTCGCCCGGCTCGACCACCGCAAGCCGGGCCCCGATCCGGACCGGTCCGCCGAGCCGCCGAAGTACGCCGAGGAGGAACTGCTCGGCATCGTCCCCGGCGATCTGAAGGTGCCCTTCGATCCGCGCGAGGTGATCGCCCGGATCGTCGACGGCTCGGACTTCGACGAGTTCAAGCCGCGCTACGGGGGCAGCCTCGCCACCGGCTGGGCCCGGCTGCACGGCTACCCGGTCGGCATCCTGGCCAACGCGCAGGGCGTGCTGTTCAGCCAGGAGTCGCAGAAGGCGGCCCAGTTCATCCAGTTGGCGAACCAGCGGGCCGTCCCGCTGCTGTTCCTCCACAACACCACCGGCTACATGGTCGGCAGGGACTACGAGCAGGGCGGCATCATCAAGCACGGCGCGATGATGATCAACGCCGTCGCCAACTCGCGGGTGCCGCACCTGTCCGTGCTGATGGGCGCCTCCTACGGGGCCGGGCACTACGGCATGTGCGGGCGGGCCTACGAGCCGAGGTTCCTGTTCGCCTGGCCGAGTGCCAAGTCGGCCGTGATGGGGCCGCAGCAGCTGGCCGGGGTGCTGTCGATCGTCGCCCGGCAGTCGGCCGCGGCGAAGGGGCAGCCGTACGACGAGGACGCGGACGCCGCGATCCGGGCCATGGTCGAGCAGCAGATCGAGGCCGAGTCGCTGCCGGTGTTCCTCTCCGGCCGGCTCTACGACGACGGGGTGATCGACCCGCGCGACACCCGCACCGTGCTCGGGCTGTGCCTCTCGGCGATCCACAACGCGCCGGTCGAGGGCGCACCCGGCTACGGCGTCTTCCGGATGTGAGGGAGCTTCCCGCGATGACCACCGACCACCCGCACGCCACCGATCGGCCGGACGCCACCGATCGGCCGCACACCACCGACCACCCGCACACCACCGACCACCCGTCGATCACCAACCTCCTGGTCGCCAACCGGGGCGAGATCGCCCGCCGGATCTTCCGGACCTGCCGCGAACTCGGCATCGCCACCACCGCCGTGTACGCCGACCCGGACGCGGCCGCCCCGCACGTACGGGAGGCCGACACCGCGGTCCGGCTGCCCGGTGCCGCGCCCGCCGACACCTACCTGCGGGCCGATCTGATCGTCCGCGCCGCGCTGGCGGCCGGCGCCGACGCCGTCCACCCCGGGTACGGGTTCCTCTCCGAGAGCCCGGAGTTCGCGCGGGCCGTGCTGGACGCCGGCCTGTGCTGGGTCGGGCCGCCGCCGGCCGCGCTCGCCGCGATGGGGTCCAAGACCGCCGCCAAGCGGATGATGGCCGAGGCCGGAGTGCCCGTGCTGGACGCGCTCGACGCCCCGACCGGGGCCGACCTGCCGGTGCTGGTCAAGGCCGCCGCCGGCGGGGGCGGCCGCGGCATGCGGATCGTGCGGACGCTCGCCGCCCTGCCGGCCGAACTCGCCGCCGCCCGGGCCGAGGCGGCCAAGTCCTTCGGCTCGGACGAGGTGTTCTGCGAGCGCTACCTGCCCACCGGTCGGCACGTCGAGGTCCAGCTGCTGGCGGACGCGCACGGCACCGTCTGGGCGGTCGGCGACCGCGACTGCTCCCTCCAGCGGCGCCACCAGAAGGTGATCGAGGAGGCGCCGGCCCCCGGCCTCCCGGACGACGTCCGCACGGCCCTGCACGCCGCCGCGGTGAGCGCAGCCCGGGCGATCGGCTACTCCGGCGCCGGCACCGCCGAGTTCCTGCTCGCCGAGGACGGCCGGTTCTGGTTCCTGGAGATGAACACCCGGCTCCAGGTCGAGCACCCCGTCACCGAGGCGGTCACCGGGCTGGACCTGGTCGCGCTCCAACTCGCCGTGGCGGAGGGGGAGAAGCTCCCCGGACCGGACGCGCCCCCGACCGTCGGGCACGCCGTCGAGGCCCGCTTGTACGCGGAGGACCCGGCCAAGGACTGGCAGCCCGCCACCGGGACCCTGCACCGGCTCGAACTCGTCTCCGCGCACGAGGAGTTCACCTCGACCGGTACGGCCGGACTGCGCCTGGACTCCGGGGTCGCGCCCGGTGACGCGATCACCCCGCACTACGACGCGATGCTCGCCAAGGTGATCGCCTGGGCGCCGACCCGCACGGCCGCGGCCCGCCGGCTGGCGGACGCACTGGCCCGCGCCGAGGTCCACGGGCCCACCACCAACCGGGAGCTGCTGGTCCGCGCGCTGCGCCACCCGGCCTTCCTCGCCGGTCGGGTGCACACCGGTTTCCTGGCCGAGCACGCGGCCGGACTCCTCGCGCCGGACACCGAGGGCACCGGACGCGCGGCGCTGGCCGCAGCCCTCGCCGGGGCGGCCGCCCGCTCCACGGCCCGGACCGGTGCCCTGCCGTCGGGCTGGCGCAACCTTCCGTCCCAGCCGCAGGTCAGGCGCTACCGCACCGAGGACGGCGCGGAGTCGGTGGTCCGCTACCGGCTCACCCGGGACGGCCTGCGGGCCGAGGACCATCCCGGGGTGGCGCTGGTCGAGGCTTCCGCCGAGCGGGTGGTGCTGATGGAGGCGGAGGTCCGGCGCACCTACCGGATCGCCCGCCACGGCGACCGGGTCCACGTCGACACGCCGTTCGGCAGCACCGTGCTCACAGCGCTCCCGCGTTTCCCCGCCCCGGTCGGGCAGACCGACCCCGGCGCCCTGCTCGCCCCGATGCCGGGCACCGTCGTCCGGACGGCGGCCGAGGTCGGCGACACCGTCACCGCCGGCCAGCCGCTGCTCTGGCTGGAGGCGATGAAGATGGAGCACAAGGTCACCGCGCCCGCCGACGGCGTCCTCGCCGAACTCCGGGCCGCCCCCGGGCAGCAGGTCGAACTCGGCGCCCTGCTCGCCGTCGTTCACCCCGCGTCCTGAACCACCGCTCCCGCCACCGCGCGGTCCACCGCGTCGCCCACCGCCCCCGCCCACCGCGCCACCCGCCGGCGCGCCACCCGGCACAGCAGCCCGCCCGCCCCGCACCCCCGCCGAAGCACCGCCCGGAAGGACCAGCCATGTCCGCACCGCGCACCACCACCCCCGGCAGCCAGCTGATCGAGACCCCCGAACGCGTCGCCCTGCGCCGCGCCGTCGCCGACCTCGGCGGCCGCTACGGCTCCGCCTACTACCTCGCCAAGGCCCGCGCCGGAGAGCCCGCCGACGAGCTCTGGGCCGAGGCCGGCAAGGCCGGCTACCTCGGTGTCAACCTCCCCGCCGAGTACGGCGGTGGCGGTGGCGGGATCACGGACCTCGCGATCGTGCTGGAGGAACTCGGCACCGCGGGCTGCCCGCTGCTCCTGCTGATCGTCTCCCCGGCGATCTGCGGCACCGTGATCGCCCGCTACGGCACCGAGGAGCAGAAGCGCCACTGGCTGCCCGGCCTGGCCGACGGCAGCCGTCGGATGGCCTTCGGCATCACCGAGCCGGACGCCGGCTCCAACTCCCACCGGATCTCCACCGTCGCCCGCCGCGACGGCGAGGACTGGCTGCTGACCGGCCGGAAGGTGTTCGTCTCCGGCATCGACCACTGCGACGCCGTGCTGTTCGTCGCCCGCATCCGTGAGGGCACCTCCCGGCCGGAGGCAGGGGGAGACGCCCGCACCGGGAAGCTGAAGCCCGCCCTGTTCGTCGTCCCGCGCGACACCCCCGGCTTCGAGTACCGGCCCATCCCGATGGAACTCGTCGCTCCGGAGAAGCAGTTCCAGGTCTTCCTGGACGACGTTCGGCTGCCCGCCGAGGCACTGGTCGGCGACGAGAACGCCGGGCTGCTGCAACTGTTCGCCGGCCTCAACCCCGAGCGGGTCATGACGGCCGCCTTCTCCCTCGGGCTGGCCCGGCAGGCGCTCGGCAAGGCCGTCGAGTACGCGCGCAGCCGGGTCGTCTGGTCCACCCCGATCGGCGCCCACCAGGGCCTCGCGCACCCGTTGGCCCGGTGCGCGGTGGAGATCGAACTCGCCCGGCTGATGACCCAGAAGGCCGCGCTGCTCTACGACGCGGGTGAGGACGTCGCCGCGGGCGAGGCCGCCAACATGGCCAAGTACGCCGCCGGGGAGGCGGCCGCCCGGACCGTCGACCAGGCGGTGCAGACGCTCGGGGGCAACGGCCTCACCCAGGAGTACGGGCTCGGCGCGCTGCTCGCCGCCACCCGGGTCGGCCGGGTCGCCCCGGTCAGCCGCGAGATGGTGCTCAACTACGTGGCGCAGCACACCCTCGGCCTGCCCAAGTCGTACTGACCCGGGCCGCCGCGCCCGGCCCGGGCCGGAGCCCGCCCGGGGCCGCCACGCCGGCGGCCCCGGGCGCGGTGCCGTCCCGGTGCCGGGCACCCGCGCGGTACCGGCCCGAGGCGGTGGCGGTGGCCGACGACGAACCGACCGCGCCGCCCAAGCCCGATTCGTTCTCGAACAGACCGTCGCATCATCGTTCTGACATCTGACCGGATCCCGCGCGCCCCGGCACCCCGGCGCACTGCGGACCCGCCCCGACCTCGCGATTCGCCGTACCGCGCCACCCCTGCGCCCCACGCGCTCCGCCAAACGTTCGTCACAGGGGCGCACCGACCGCCCACTGTCCGTATGCTCCATTCCGCGCGCCGCACGGCCGGTCGCAACGGACCTCCCGCCGGCCGCCCCGCCCCGCGCCAACTACCGCACAGGAGGCACGCCTTGGTGTTCCACAGCGAATTCCCGGACGTCGGCATCGTCGACCTCGCCCTGCACGACGCCGTTCTCGGTGACGCCGAGCGCCACGGCGACCGGCCCGCCCTCATCGACGGAATCACCGGAGAGACGGTCGGCTACGCGCAGCTCGTGCACGCCGTCGGCCGGGTCGCGGCCGGCCTCGCCGAAGCGGGCGTCCGCCAGGGCGACGTGGTGGCCCTCCACAGCCCCAACACCATCCGCTACCCGATGGCGTTCTTCGGCGCCACCCGGGCCGGCGCGACCGTCACCCCCGTCTCCTCCCTCACCACCCCCGGCGAACTCGCCGGCCAGCTCGCCGACAGCGGCGCGCGCTGGCTGCTGACCGTCTCGCTGTTCCTGCCCACCGCCCGCGCCGCCGCCGAGAAGCTCGCCGCCGAGGGCCGCGGACTCGCCGGCATCGTCGTCCTGGACGGTGCCGAGGGCCACCTCTCGCTCGACGACCTGCTCGCCGCCACCGGGCCCGCGCCCACGATCGACCTCGACCCGGGCCGGGACATCGCCGTGCTGCCGTACTCCAGCGGCACCACCGGCCTGCCCAAGGGCGTCATGCTCACCCACCGCTCCATCGCCACCAACCTCGCCCAGACCGACGCCGTCTTCCGACCCGAGGCCGGCGAGCGGGTCCTCGCCGTGCTCCCGTTCTTCCACATCTACGGGCTGGCCGCGCTGCTCAACCAGCCGCTGCGCTGCGGCGCCACCGTGGTGGTGCTGCCCCGCTTCGACCTGGAGCAGTTCTGCCGCACCATCCAGGACCAGCGGGTGCAGTCCGTGCTCGCCGCCCCGCCGATCGTGCTCGCCCTCGCCAAGCACCCGCTGGTCGACGGCTTCGACCTGTCCTCGGTCGAATACCTGCTGTGCGCGGCCGCACCGCTGGACGACGAACTCGCCGAGACCTGCGCCCGCCGCCTCGGCCTGCCCCGCATCCTCCAGGGCTACGGCATGACCGAGCTGTCCCCGGTCAGCCACGTGGTGTCCCCGGGCGACCCGGACCCCTCGCCCGGCTCGGTCGGCCGGATG
This sequence comes from Kitasatospora sp. NPDC094019, assembly GCF_044764505.1. Classification (NCBI taxonomy): domain Bacteria; kingdom Bacillati; phylum Actinomycetota; class Actinomycetes; order Kitasatosporales; family Streptomycetaceae; genus Kitasatospora; species Kitasatospora sp. NPDC094019. The sequence continues at coordinate 124,555 of NZ_JBIWIF010000022.1, read as the reverse complement.
GTTCCCTCCACCGAACTGCGGGTCACCGCCCTGGACGGCACCGGCGCCGACCTCGGGCCCGGCGAGCGCGGTGAACTGCTGATCCGCGGACCCCAGGTGATGAAGGGCTACTTCGGCCGCCCGTCCGACACCGCCGCGACCGTCGACGCCGACGGCTGGCTGCACACCGGCGACATCGGCTACGTCGACGACCGCGGCTACCTGCACATCGTCGACCGGGTCAAGGAGCTGATCAAGTACAAGGGCTACCAGGTCGCCCCCGCCGAACTGGAGGCTTTGCTGCTGAGCCACCCGCAGATCGCCGACGCGGCCGTGATCGGGGTGCGCGACGCCGAGGGCACCGAGAGCCCCAAGGCGTTCGTGGTCCGGGCCCCCGGCAGCGTGCTCACCGAGCACGAGGTGGCGGCCTTCGTGGCCGGCCAGGTCGCGCCGTACAAGAAGGTGCGGGCGGTCGAGTTCCTCGACGCCGTCCCGAAGTCGCCGGCGGGCAAGATCCTCCGCCGGGAACTGCGTGAGCGAGAAGCGGCCGCCACCGGCTGAGGCCCGTCCACCGGTTCGCACCAGCGGCACACCCGGCCCGCCCCCACCCGGCCGCACCGCCCCCACCCCCGCCCACCGTCTGCGAGGATCGACCAGCCGCCCACCCCCGCACGGACAGGAACCGCCGCCGCAGATGACCACCCACCCCGCCGCGCGCACCCCCCAACAGGACCGCAGCCGCGCCACCCGGGCCCGGCTGCTGGCAGCGGCGGTCGACTGCCTCGCCGAACTCGGCTGGCACGGCTCCACCGTCGCCGTCGTCGCCGAACGGGCCGGCGTCTCCCGCGGCGCCGCCCAACACCACTTCCCCACCCGCGAAGACCTCTTCACCGCCGCCGTCGAACACGTCACCGCCGAACGCCTCGCCGCCGTCCGCGCCCACGCCGACACCCTGCCGCCCACCGGACCGGCCCGCACCGAAGCCGTCGTCGGCATGATCGTCCGCCTCTACACCGGCCCCCTGTTCCGCGCCGCCCTCCAGCTGTGGGTCGCCGCCGCCACCGAGGAACCACTGCGCGAACGGATCATCCGACTCGAAGGCCACGTCGGCCGCGAGGCCCACCGCGCCGCCGTCGAATTCCTCGGCGCCGACCAGAGCCGACCCGGCGTCCGCGAAACCGTCCAGGCCACCCTCGACCTCGCCCGCGGACTCGGCCTCGCCAACCTGCTCACCGACGACAGCCTCCGACGATCCGGAGTGATCCGGCAGTGGGCGAGCCTTCTGGAGAGTACGCTGCGCCCGGTAGGCCCATGACGCCCGTACACCTGCCCGACCGGTTGCCCTCACCAAGGGGTCGCCGGGCGGTCGATGTCCGTGCAGTCTGGAGAAGAACCCCGGCCGCACGGACCACGAGTCCCGCCCGGCCGGGCACGAGCCGAACCGGGGTGCTGCCTGATCATGCGGAGAGACGAGTGGGACGCGACCGACGCGACCGACGCCACCGGCCCCCGAACGGGCACCGCCCCCACACGCCTGGACGGCCACCGCCTCGTCCCCCTCGCCACCGCCCTGCTCCAGGACGACGGACTGATCCTCCACTGGAGTGAGGACGCCGAGGCACTGCTCGGCTGGACCGCGGAAGAAGCCGTCGGCAGCCACGCCGCCCAGCTGCTCACCGACGACAGCGACCGCCCCGAAGTCCTCGAACTCTTCGCCCGGATCATGAACGGCAAGGGCTGGTCCGGCGTCTTCCCGGTCCGCCACCGCGACGGCCGCACCGTCGAACTGGAATTCCGCACCTACCCCATCGCCGGACCCGGCGGCACCCTGCTGCTGCTCGCCACCGCCTCCGACACCGCCGCCCTGCACCGGGTCGAGGCCGACCTCGCCGTACTCGACGGCATCTTCGGCCAGTCACCGATCGGCATGGCCGTCTACGACACCGAACTGCGCTACGTCCGGCTCAACGAATCCCTGGCCCGGATGAACGGCCTGCCCGCCGCCGACCACCTCGGCCGCCGCATCAGCAGCGTCCTGCCCGGCATCAACAGCGCCGAAATAGAACAGATCATGAAGCAGGTGCTCGCCACCGGCCGACCCGTGGTCGACGCCCGCTCCCACGGCCGCGTCCCCGGCGACCCGCGCCGAGACCGCGCCTGGTCCGCCTCCTACTTCCGACTGGAGGACTCCACCGGCCGGGTCTTCGGCGTCTGCTCCTCCATCATCGACGTCACCGAACGCTTCCAGGCCGAGGCCCGCGCCGCCCGCGCCCAGGAACGCCTCGCCACCATCGCCGAAGCCACCGCCCGCATCGGCACCACCCTCGACCTCCAGCGCACCGCCGAGGAACTGATCGAAGCCGTCGTCCCCAGATTCGCCGACTTCGCCACCGTCGACCTGCTCGAAACCGTCCTCCGCGGCGCCGAACCCACCCCCATCCCCGAGGACCGGAGCGTCCAACTGCGCGCCGTCGCCGTCGGCGAATCCTACGAAACCGGACTCGTCCACGCCGTCGACACCGTCGGCGAGGTCACCGAGTACGCCCCCGGACGCAGCTACAACCAGTGCCTGCGCAGCGGCCGCCCCCTGCTGCGCGCCCACGTCGACGAAGAAGTCCTGCGCGGCCTGGTCGCCAGCCCCGACCGCGTCGCCCCCGGACTCGCCGCCGGCATCCACTCCTATCTGATGCTCCCCGTCACCGCCCGCGGCATGGTCCTCGGCGGCGCCGAGTTCATCCGCATGCGCAACCCCGAACCCTTCACCGCCTCCGACGTCGCGCTCGCCGAGGAACTCGTCGCCCGCACCGCCCTCGCCATCGACAACGCCCGCCTCTACCGGCGCGAACGCGAGACCGCCCTCACCCTCCAGCGCAGCCTGCTCCCGCAGGAGATCCACCGCACCCTCGGCCTGGAGATCGCCTACCGCTACCTGCCGTCCAGCGTCACCAGCGAAGTCGGCGGCGACTGGTTCGACGTCGTCCCGCTCTCCTGCGGCCGGGTCGCCCTCGTCGTCGGCGACGTCATGGGACACGGCATCAGGGCCGCCGCCACCATGGGCCAGCTGCGCACCGTCGCCCGCACCCTCGCCACCCTCGACATGCCGCCCGAACAGGTACTCACCCGTCTGGACGAAACCGCCTCGGGCATCGGCGAAGGCCAGTTCGCCACCTGCATCTGCGCCGTCTACGACCCCCTGGAACACACCCTCCAGATCGCCTCCGCCGGCCACCTGCCCCCGGTCTGGGTCGCCCCCGACGGCACCCCCAGCCGGGTCGAGATGCCGCCCGGCGTACCGCTCGGCGTCGGCGGCGTCGCGTTCGAATCCGTCCGCTACACCCTGCCCGAGGGCGGCATGGTCGCCCTCTACACCGACGGCCTGGTCGAACGGCGCGGCCAGGACCTCGACGAAGGCATCGACCTGCTCGCCCGCACCCTCTCCGGCCCCGGCCGGACCCTGGAGGAGAGCTGCGACGCCGTCCTCGCCGCACTCGTCAGCGGCGGCAGCGACGACGACATCGCCATGATCATGGCCCGGGTCCTGCCACTGCCCGCCGACCGGGTCGCCACCCTGCCCCTCACCGGCGGCGGCCGCCTGCCCGGCAAGGCCCGCCGCTTCACCCGCGCGACCCTCGCCGACTGGGGCCTGTCCGCACTCTCCGACTACGCCGAACTCCTGGTCAGCGAACTCGTCACCAACGCCCTCCTGCACGCCGACGCCCCCCGCCGGCTGCGGCTCTTCCGCGACCGGGTGCTCACCGTCGAGGTCGCCGACACCGGCGGCCAGACACCCCAGCTGCGCCCCTTCGCCGAACAGGACGAGGGCGGCCGCGGGATGTTCCTGGTCAGCGAACTCGCCCAGCGCTGGGGCACCCGCCTGACCAAGGACGGCAAGGTGGTCTGGGCCGAACTGGAACTCCCCTTCGGCGCGGTCTGACCCGGGGCCGTCGGCCGGGGAACGAACGACGGCGCGGGCCGCCCCCGGGGAGTCCGGGGGCGGCCCGCGCCGTGTGTCGGGCCTTGTGTGTCGGGCCTTGTGCGTCGGTCGGTGCGCCGGTGTCAGTGCACCGGCGTCCGCTCCGGCTCCGGCGCCGCGGCCGACCGCTCCGGGGCGTCGCTCGCGGTGGGCCGGTCGTCCAGCCCCCGCAGCAGGCGCCAGGCCAGCACCGCCGCACCCAGCAGCAGCGCGCCCGCCAGCATCCCGGCCGCGTTGACGCCGTGGACGAAGGACGTCCTGGCGCTCTCCAGCAGGGGTCCGGCCAGCGTGTCCGGCAGCCCGTGGGCCACCTCCACCGCGCCGCCCAGCGACTCGCCGGCCTGCGCGGCCGCCGCCGGGTCCGCCCCCGCCGGGACGATCAGCCGGCCCGCGTACAGGGCGCCCACGACCGAGCCGACCAGCGCGATGCCGAGCGCGGTGCCCAGCTCGTAAGCGGTCTCGGAGACCGCCGACGCGGCCCCGGCCTTGTCGGCGGGCGACGCGGTCAGCACCAGGTCGGCGCCGAGCGTGTAGACCACGCCCTCCGCGGTGCCGACCAGCAGGAACGCGGCGGCCAGCAGCAGGTACATGGAGTCCTGCTGGATCCAGCCGAGCATTCCGATCCCGATGCCCATCACCAGCAGCCCGGCCGTCAGCGCCGTCCGGGCGCCGGTGCGGCGCACCAGCCGGGCGGTCAGCAGACCGCCGACCACCGCGCCGGCGAAGGCGGGCAGCTCGGCCAGACCGGCCTTGAGCGGCGGGTAGCCGCGCACCAGCTGGAGGTACTGCGAGGTCACGAAGACCACGCCGGAGAGCCCGACCAGCGCGATCAGCGAGGCCAGCACGGCGGCCGTGAACCGGCGGTCGCGGAACAGCCGGACGTCGAGCAGCGGGGTGTCCAGTCGCAGCTGGCGCCGGACGAACACGGTCAGTGCCAGCGCGCCGAGCACGGCCGTGACCGGTACGTCCCAGCGGAGGACGCCGTGCGCGGCCGCCTCCTTGATCGCGTAGACCACGCCGATCACACCGGCGAGCGAGAGCAGCACGCTCAGCACGTCCCAGCGGCCCGGGTTCGGGTCCTTTGACTCGGGCAGCAGCCAGGCGCCGAAGACCAGCAGCAGCGCCAGCACCGGGATGTTCAGCAGGAACACCGAACCCCACCAGAAGTGCTCCAGCAGCACCCCACCGACCACCGGGCCGAGCGCGGCGCCGGCGGTCGCGGCGGCGCCCCAGATACCGATCGCGGTGGCCCGCTCGCGGTCGTTGGGGAAGAGGGTGCGGATCAGCGACAGGGTGGACGGCATGATCGTCGCCCCGGCGACGCCGAGCAGCGCTCGGGCCAGGATCAGCCAGCCGGCGGTGGGCGAGTACGCGGCGAGCAGCGAGGCGGCGCCGAACGCGGTCGCGCCGATCAGCAGCAGGCGCTTGCGGCCGATCCGGTCGCTGAGCGAGCCCATCGAGACCAGCAGTCCGGCGAGCACGAAGGAGTAGGCGTCGCCGATCCACAGCAGCTGGGTGCCGCTGGGGCGCAGGGTCTCGCTGATCGAGGGTATGGCCAGCGAGAGGACGGTCGCGTCGACGGCGACCAGGGTGACGGCCAGGACGAGGACGGCGAGGCCGGTCCAGCGCTGGCGGGGCTGGAGGTGGACGGTACTGCTCATGGGTATCGGTGTCCGGTTCCCGGGACGGTGTTCGGCAGGTGGTGGGGTGAGGACGAGGGGGCGCGGTTGCGGCGCGGGTGTGGCGTGGCCGCTGGGTCAGAGCGGTCGCGGGGCCCGCAGCGCGCCGCCGAGGAAGAGCTCGGCGAGCGAGAACGCGGCGTCGCGCGGGGCCAGCCGGCCGTCCTGGATCGCCCAGCCGATCCCGGCCACCAGATCGAAGAAGGCTTCGCTGAGCCAGGCGGCGGAGAGCTCGACCCGGAACACGCCCTGCTGCTGCCCGCGCAGGAAGAGCGCGTGCATCCGGGCGATCTGGGACTCCCAGAGGTCGTTGACCCGGTCGTCGTCGTAGAGCTGGTTCTCGCCGGCGAGGAAGGCGCAGAGCGTGGCGTCCGGGACCACCGCGTCGACCAGGCGGCGGAGCGCGGCGTGCGGGTCGCCCTCCTCGACGGCGGCGGTGTCGAGCGCGGCACCGAAGCGTTGGAGCCCGAGCATGCCGACCTCGCGGATCAGCGCGTCCCGGCCCGGGAAGAGCCGGTGCAGGGTGGCGCGGCTGATGCCGGCGGCGCGGGCGATCTCGTCGAGATGGGCGGTCGGGCGGCGGGAGAGCACGCCGACGGCGGCTTCGAGAACGGAGTCACGGTCGGTGGCCATGAGCCGAGTCTACTCCGAATGAGACATGGATGTCTCATTATTATTCTCGGCGCTTCATCCGAGTCACTACTGCCCGCTGGATGAGGTCCGATGGAGGGTGTCCCGGGGCTGCCCGATGAGTGCCGTCCGATGAATGCCGCCAGGTGAGTGCCGCCCGGTGGGCGTGGAGCGGGCAGCAAAGAACCGGGGACGGCGAGTGCCGTCCCCGGTCGTCGGCGCCGCTGTGCGCGCGGCCGCCGGTCAGCTCTGGTTGTAGAAGCCGGTCTCGTCGAGCGGGCGGTCGATCACCATCACCTCGACGTCGGCCGGGGTGAGCAGGAAGACCCGCTTGGCGATCCGCTCGATGCCGCCGCGGGTGCCGAAGATCAGACCGGAGGCGAAGTCGACCATGCGCTTGGCCTCCGCCTCCTCCATCTCGGTGAGGTCCATGACCACCGGGATGCTCGCCCGGATGTGCTCGCCGACCGTGCGGGCCGCCTCGAACCCGGTCGGCCGCAGGGAGACGATCTTCGTCGGGGCGGGGGATGACGGTACCGTCTCCTGCTCGACCCACTCGTCGTCGTACACCGCGGCCGGGTAGTGCCCGGAGGGCATCAGCCACCCGTTGTGGTGCTCGTCGCGAAGTGCTCCCATGCCGCGCCTCCCTGCCTCTGTTCCGTACAGGTCCCCCGGTGCGCGTGTCCTTTTGACACGTCATCCACTCGTCGGAACTGTCCGAGTATCGCACTGATCACCGGTGTCGTGCCCGCTCGCGCGGTCCGTACGAGTCGCGCCGCGCCGGGGCCCGGGGTGGACCCGGGCACCAGTTGCGACGCGGGGGAACGGCGTACGGTTGCGCGCGTAGACCATATCGGTCGGGGTCACCGCGCAATTGACCTTCTGTCAACAATGCGGAAACGATTTCACACGGGACCGACAACAACCCCGGCCGGCCGAGCGGATCCGGGTGTTCCGCGCGCCCGGCGCGTCGGATCGGACGCCCGGCGCTCAGTCAGTAACCGCGCGCCGACGCCGGGCGGCGGCCCGTCCGACCTGGGCCAGGGTCGCCAGCCCGAGCAGCCCGAGGGCCCCGACCGAGAGCAGGAAGCCGGTCGACCCGGGCTCGCGTGCGGTGGCCGCCGCCGCGACGTAGACCGCGGTGACCGGGATCACCCCGAGCGCGGTCGCCCCGATGAAGGAGCCGAACCGGACCCCGGAGACGGCGGCGCCGTAGTTGGCCGCCTGGAACGGCAGGCCGGGGAACAGCCGGAGCAGCAGGACGCTGCGGAACCCCCGGTCGGTGAAGTGCCGGTCCAGTGCCAGCAGCACCCGCCCGCGCAGCAGGCGGCGCAGCGCGTCCTGCCCCAGGCAGCGGGCGAGCCCGAAGGCTGCCGCCGCGCCGAGGGTGGTGCCCAGGACGGCCAGCAGCAGGCCCTCCTGCAGTCCGAGCAGCAGCCCGGCGGCCGCGTTCAGGGCGGGCCGGGGGAAGAACGCCACCGTTCCCACCGCGTACACCGTGGCGAACAGGGGGCCGCGCCAGTACCAGGGCATCCCGTGGGTGAGGCCGCCGTCGAGCAGGGCGGTGGGGCTCCACAGCAGCAGCGAGCCGGCCGCCGCGCCGAGGATCGCCACCAGCAGGGCGAACCGGGGCCAGGGCGAGCGGGCCGGTCCTTCGGCGGGTCGGTCCGCCGCTCCCTGGGCGCGGGCCTGGGCGGGGAGGTCGGCGCTGGCCCGGGTGGGGACCCGGGCGGCGGCCGGAGTCGTGGGGTCGGCGGGAGCCGGTCCGTGCGCCGGGGCGGGTCGGTCGGCCACTGCGGGTCGGTCGGCCACTGCGGGTCCGTCGGCCGCGGTGGGGCCTGGCGGCGGCGGGGAGGTCACGGGTGCGGGCACCGTTCGAGCGTAACGGGGCCGGTCGCCCGTCCGGGACGCGGGTGGCCCCGGGCGGGCGACCGGCCCGGGCTCAGCCCCGGGTGGTGGGCACGGAGCCGTAGAACCACCACTGGTTGAGCCCGTAGGTCTGCGGCCACTGGATCACCGGGGCGCCGTCCGCCGTGGAGGCTCCCCGGACGTCCAGGTTGAGACCGCTGTTGACGTTGGTCAGGTTGTAGACGCCGGCGTGGTGGACGAGGGTCTGGGTCCACTTCTGGTTGGCCCCGCCGTTGCAGGGCCAGATGACGGCCTGCACGCCCCCGTCGGTGCTGGAGCCGGGGATGTCCAGGCACTTGCCGCTGGCCACGCTCACCAGTTCGCCGGCGTCGGTCCAGTACCACTGCTGGTTGGTGCCGCCGTTGCAGGTCCACTGCTCGACGAGGGTGCCGGAGGCGGTGCTCTGCCCGGTGACGTCCAGGCACTTCTGGGTGTCGGAGGGATTGGCGGTGATGACCGTCGTCGGAGTGGTGGCGGTGTTGCCCGCGGGGGCTTCGGGGGCTCCGGGGGCTCCGGCGGTGGTGGTGGCGGAGCCGGTCGGACGGGCGGTGGTTCCGGGACCGGTGGTTCCGGGGCCGGTGGTTCCGGGGCCGGTGGTGGTGGCCGTGGCGGTGGCCGGCGTCGCGAGGACGGCGGTGAGGGTGAGGGCGAGGGCGCCGGTGGCGAGTGCGGCGGCGGAGCGAGGGCGGGTCATGGGGGTTCCCCTCGATGGATGGCTTCGAGGACGCGGTGCCGAGAAGACCGACTGCCGGCGGCCCGAAGAGGTTGTACGCGATGTGACGAAAGGTTAGAAGCCCGCCCGCCGATCCGGCCCCGGGCGCGCGGGGGCCGGGCACGCGGTGTGCGTGCCCGGCCCGGACGCGGCCGGCCCCGGGGCCCTCGCCCAGGGGTGCTGTCGGGGTCAGCCCGCGGCGGAGTCCGGCGCGAGGCCCCGGGCCGCCGGCGCGTCCACGACCGGCCCCCGGGCGCCCGGTGCGCCCGGCCCGGCCGGCGCGGAGTCGGCCGGGGGCCGGCTCTCCGCCCGGCGCAGCGCGCCCGCCCCGAGCAGCAGGGCGAAGGAGAGCGCGGTCACCACCCCGAAGGAGACGGTGAGCGAGGACGCCTGGGCCAGGCCGCCGACGATCGCCGGCGCGACCAGCCCCGAGGTGTAGGTGACGGTGGCGACCCCGGCGATGGCCTGGCTGGGGTTGTCGCCGATCCGGCCCGCCGCCGCGAAGGCCAGCGGGACGACCACGGCGACGCCGATCCCGATCAGCGCGAAGCCGGGGATGGCGAGCGCGGGCCGGTCCGCCACGACCACCAGCAGGCCGCCGGTGGTGGCGACGGCGCCGCTGAGCCGGGCCGCCCGCACGGCGCCCAGGCGGCGGATCACCGCGTCGCCGGCCAGTCGGCCGACCGCCATGGTGAGTGCGAACGCCGTGTACGCCGAGGCCGCGACGGTCGGCGAGGCGCCGGTGACGTCGCGCAGGTAGACGCCGCTCCAGTCCATCGACGCGCCCTCCGCGAACACCGCGCAGAAGCCGACCAGCCCGATCAGCAGCGAACTGCGCGGCGGCAGCGCGAACCTCGGCGGCTCCTCGGCCTGCTCGGGCGCGCGCAGGTCGGGCAGGGCGGCGCAGACGGGCTGGGCGAGGGCCACCAGCAGGACCGCCGCCAGGGCGAGCTGGAGCCGGGGGTCGATGGTCCCGTGGGCCGCGAGGATGCCGATTCCGGCGGCCACCAGCCCGCCCGCGCTCCACATGCCGTGCAGGCCGGACATGATCGAGCGGCCGATCCGCTGCTCGATCTCCACGCCCTGGGCGTTCATCGCGACGTCCGACATGCCCGCCGTCGCCCCGTAGGTCAGCAGGGCGAGGCAGAGCACCGGCAGCGAGGGCGCGAGCACGGGCAGGGCGACGCTCAGACAGCAGAGCGAGAGCAGGACGCGCACCGCGGCCCGCCCGCCCCAGCGGTGCACGAAGCGGCCGGCCAGCGGCATCGCGAGGGACGAGCCGATGGCCGGCATCACCAGGGCCAGTCCGAGCTGGCCGGGGGAGAGGCCGAGGTGGTGCTGGATCCAGGGGATCCGGCTGACGAAGGTGCCGCCGACGGCGCCGTGCACGGCGAAGACGAGGGCCACGGCGACGCGGGCCCGGCGGGCGGCGCCCGGCGTGCCCAGGAGTGCTGGTTCTGTGGTCGGGCTGGTGGTCATCCGGCTCTTCCCTCCCCACCGCGTGCCGTGGCGGTGCCCCGGGTGGTGGTTTCGATGGTCCTGCTGTCGGCTGCTGTTGTCAGCCCTGGTGATTCCTCGGCCCGGCTCCGGGAGGCCCCTGGTGACGGCTGCCGTCCGCCGAGCCGCCGTCCCGGGGTCGTCGTACCGGGACGGTCGCCGGTCCGGACGAGGTGCCGGGCCGACGGTTCGATAAATTATCAGGAAGGGACCCTAATAGAAACACTCTGGAAGGATGTCCGGCCATGACCACCGCGCGCACGGCCACGCCGAGCACCGCCCGGGCGATCAACGACCGCCTGGCGCTCGATCTGCTGCTCGACCAAGGACCACTCACGGCGACCGAGCTGCGCGAGCTCACCGGGCTCTCCCGGCCCACCGTCGCCGACCTGCTCGACCGGCTCGGCCGCGGCGGCCTGGTCGCCGTCGTCGGCGAACGCGGCGAGCAGCGGCGCGGCCCCAACGCCCGGCTCTACGCGCTGGTCGCCTCCCGCGCCCACCTCGCCGCCTTCGACGTCCGTTCCGGCGGGGTCTCGCTCGTCGTCGCCGACCTGACCGGGCGGACCCTGGCCGCCGCCGACCTCCTGGTCGAGGACCCCGGTGACGACGCCGCCGCCCACCGCGCCGCCGCCGAACGGATCGTCCGCACTCTGCTCGACACCGCCCGCCGGGCCGAGGCCCCGCACCTGCACACCGTCGCCGTCGGCGCCCCGGGCCTGGTCGACCCCGCCACCGGCCGGCTCCAGTCCACCGGCGAACTGCCCGCCTGGCACGCCGACCTCCTCGCCGCGCTGCGCGAGCTGCCCGGCACCGAGGTCATCCTGGAGAACGAGGTCAACCTCGCCGGGCGGGCCGAGTACCGGACCGGCGCCGCCCGGGGGCGGGACGACTTCGTGCTCGTCTGGCTCGGTCACAGCGTCGGCGCCGCCGTCGTCCTGAACGGCAGGCTGCGCCGGGGTGTCGGCGGCGGCGCGGGCGAGATCTGCTTCCTGCCCGTACCCGGCACCACGGCGTTGCCCAGCGCGAGCAGCTGCGAGGGCGGCTTCCACAGCCTGGTCGGCAGTGCGGCCGTCTGCGCGCTGGCCCGGGCCCACGGACTGCCCGCCGACCCGGCCGACGACGCGGCCGCCGCCGAGGGCGCTGTCCGGGCCGCCCTCGACGCGCTCGGCGACGGGCGGCCCGGTGAGGCGTTCCTGGACGAGCTGGCCGAGCGGATCGCGCTCGGCACCTCGACTGTCTGCGTCGTCCTCGACCCGGGCTGCGTCGTCCTCGGTGGCGAGATCGGTCGGGCCGGCGGCGCCGAACTGGCCGCCCGGGTGGAACGGCGGCTCGCCCGCCTGTCCCCGGTGCGCACCGAAGTCCGGGCCGGCGAGGCGGGCGGCGGCGCGGTACTCGGCGGCGCCGTGCTCACCGCCGGCGACGCGGTCCGGCGCGACCTGTTCGGCGAGCCGTAGGGGGTGTGGGGACCCTCGGGGGGGCCGGGGGCCGGGGGCCGGGGGACGGAGCGACGGAGGGCAGCGGGCCTCGGGGGCTCGGGGAAGCTCGCGGGGTCGGTGGGGGGCGGTGGTGGGGCGAGCGGGCGGCTTTGCAAAGACGCACTTTGCAAAATGGCTCCGGGTGGGGCGGTAGGGCTTCCAAGGCGGGTCGATGGCACTTTGCAAAATGGCTCCGGGCGCGGGTTCTCGGGGGGACGGGTGCCCGGAAGGGTCGGGCCTTCACGGGGTGGGCGTCCGGTGCGGCAGGATGGGCGGCGGGCCGGGGCCGTCCGACCGCCGGTCGGTCCGACCGGCGGTGCGCTCTCCCGGCGGACCGCCCGTCGGTCCGCTTGCCCGCCGGATCGTCCGAACCACCGTCAGGAGTCGCAACCATGGGCCACCCAGGGGCACCGGCCAACCCGTACCGGATCGGCGAGGCCGCCGCGCTGCTCGGCGTGAGCGCCGACACCATGCGGCGCTGGGTGGACGCGGGCCGGGTCGTCGCCGAGCGCGACGAGCACGGCCACCGGATCATCGCGGGTGCCCGACTGGCCGCGTTCGCGCGCGAGCTGGCCCGCCCGGAGACCGCCGCGGCCGAGGGGCGTCCCTCCTCGGCCCGCAACCGCTTCCCCGGCATCGTCACCGCCGTGGTGCTGGGCGACGTCGCCGCCCAGGTGGAGATCCAGGCCGGGCCGTTCCGGGTCGTGTCGCTGATCAGCCGGGAGTCGGCGGAGGAACTGGAGCTGGTGCCCGGTGCCCCCGCGACGGCTGTCATCAAATCGACCAATGTGATGATCGAACGACGATGATCGACTGAGTCGGGGTCACTCGGCCGGTCGAGCCCGATCGGTCGAGCCTGGCCGGTCGAGTCCCGATCGGCCGGGTCCGGGTCACCGAGCCCGACCGAGCCCGGTCGACATCGACCGCCATCGGTCGACCTCGACCGACACCGACCGAGCCGCACCCGCCGACGAGAGGACCGCCCGATGCCCCACCCGCCGCTGCCGTCCACCCAGAGCGCCGTCCTCGCGATCGAGGCGACGGCCGCCCGGCACGGCCGCGAGGTGCGGACGAGCCACGACATCGGCCGTGACCGAACCTTCGCCGGATTCGTCGGCGGCGACGGCGCCGGTGCGGACGAACTGGCCGCGATACCGCACGAGGCGCTGGTCGAGATCGCCGGTCGGCCCGAGGTCACCGTGCGGCTCTTCGTCCACGACGAGGCCGTGGTCACCGTGGAGCACGTGCCGTTCGACGTCCCGCGTGACAGCGTGCCGGCCTTCCTGGACGCCGTCTGGACCGGCCTGGTCCACCTGCGGCAGCGCACCTTCCCGCCCTCCTGCACCATGATCGTCACCGTGCCGGGCGAGCCGAGCTACCGCGAGGCCGTCACCGCGCTCACCCTGACGCCCTGGCTCGCCGCCAGACTCCGCTGACCGGACCCGTCCGACCGGCATCCGTCCGACCCGCACCCGTCCGACCCGCACCCGTCCGACCCGCACCCGTCCGACCCGCACCTGCCCCTCCCGCACCCGCCCCTCCCGCCGACGAGCCGAACGATGAACGGACCGATGACCGCTTCCGCCGCCCACCGCCCCGTGCTCGCCGTCGCCCACCGCGGCGACCCCTACCGCCACCGCGAGAACACCCTCCCCTCCGTCGAGTCCGCGTTCTCCGCCGGCGCCGACGCCGTCGAGGTGGACGTCCGGCTGACCCGCGACCGGGTCCCGGTCCTGCTGCACGACGAGACCCTCGAACGGCTCTGGGACGACCCGCGCCCGCTCTCCCGGCTCACCGCCGACCAGCTCGACGGGATCGGCGGCGGCCGGTACCGCGTCCCCACCCTCGCCGAGGCGCTGAAGACGACCGCCGCCACCCCCGGCGGCCGGCTGCTCATCGACCTCGACGACGCCGGCCCGGTCGCCGCCACCTGGGAGGTGGTCGTCGGCCTCGGCGCCGAGCGGCGGGTGGGCTTCTGCGGCCCGGCCACCGCGATGCTGGCCGTCCGGGCACTCGCGCCCGGCGCCGAGATCGCGCTGACCTGGAAGCAGCCCCGGCTGCCCGCCCGCGCGCTGCTCGACGACCTGCGCCCGCGCTACGTCAATCCGCCGTTCGGCCTCGCCACCCCCGAGTTCACCGCCGCCGCCCACCGGGCCGGGCTGGAGGTCTCCACCTGGACCGCCGACCTGCGCCGCACCATGCGCAAGCTGGGCGCGGCCGGTGTCGACTCGATCACCAGCAACCGGATCGCCCTGCTGCGCGCCGTCCTGGACGGCCGCCGGTGAGCGCACGGGAGCGGCCCGGCGGCGCGCCGGCCGAGGGCGGGGTACTGGGGAAGCGGGCGCTCGGACGGGCGCTGCTGGCCCGCCAGCACCTGCTGGAGCGGACCACCGTCACCCCGATCGCCATGATCGGGCACCTCGGCGGCCTCCAGGCCCAGGCCGCCCCGCAGCCGCCCTACCTCGGCCTGCTGTCCCGCCTCGACGGGTTCGCCCCCGAGGCCCTCACCGAGCTGATCGAGAGCCGCCGGGTGGTGCGGATCGCCCTCCAGCGCGGCACCATCCACCTGGTCACCGCCGAGGACTGCCTGACCCTGCGTCCGCTGCTGCAGCCGGTGCTCGACAAGACCCTGCGCACCGCCTTCGGCAAGTGGCTGGTCGGCCTCGACCTGGACGCGCTCGCCGCCGAGGCCCGCGTCCTGGTGGAGAAGGAGCCGCGCACCTTCCAGCGGCTCGGTGCCGAACTCGCCGCCACCCGCCCCGACCGCGACCCGGCCGCGCTCGCCCAGGCCGCGCGGGCCCTGCTGCCGCTGGTGCAGGTCCCGCCGCGCGGCCTCTGGGGCCGCGGCGGCCCGGCCGCCCACACCACCGCCGAGTCCTGGCTGGGCCGGTCGCTCGACCCAGGGCCCTCGCTCGATTCCGGGCTCCCGCTCGATCCCGGACCCGCGCTCGACGACCTCGCCCTGCGTTACCTCGCGGCCTTCGGCCCGGCCACCGCCGCCGACCTGCAGAAGTGGTGCGGCCTCAGCGGACTGGGCCCGGTCCTGAAGCGGCTCGCCCCCCGCCTGGTCACCTTCCGGGACGAACACGGCCGACTGCTCCACGACCTGCCCGAGGCGCCCCGGCCCGACCCGGACACGTCGGCCCCGGTCCGGCTGATCGCCCCGTTCGACAACCTGTTGCTGTCGCACGCCGACCGCACCCGGGTGCTGCCCGAGGAGTACCGGCCGCGGGTGATGACCCAGAACGGCATGGTGCTCGGCTCCCTGCTGGTGGACGGCCTGGTGGCCGGCAGCTGGCGGCTGGTCGAGGAGCGTTCCGGTGCCCGGTCGCTGACGGTCCGCCCGTTCGGCGGGCCGCTGGACCCGTCCGACCGGCGCGCCGCCCTGGCCGAGGCCGAACGGGTGCTCGCCTTCGCGGGCGGCGACGGCGAGGTCCGGTTCGACGCCGCGGGGTAGCGGGGAGCAGGGCCGCGCAGAGCGGCGGTAGCGCTGGCGTCCGGTCCCCGGACGGCCGTTCGTGGCGGGGTGACCCAATGGGGTGGTTCGACGGCGAGTGCTCTGTATCCGCACCGGAGGGCTGGCTTCAATCGGTCCAGGCCCCGGGCGGCGGCCGCACAGCGCGCGTTCGATCTGATCATCTGTTGGGATGGGGCTCACCTGCACCGATCGCCCGACGGGGGCGGAAGGCGGATGACGGGAGGAACGGATGCCGGGGGAGAACCCACCCGAGCCGCGGCCGGTCGACCACCGCCGCCCCTACCTCATGCTGCCGCCGTCCGTCCGGGCGGCCGCCGCCTGGTCCGCGGCGGTCGTACTGCTCATCACCGTCGCCTCGCTGGTCGTCTTCGCCCTGGTCGAACTGCGGGCCGCGACCGTGCCCGTCATCCTGGCCCTGCTGGGCACCTCGCTGCTCTACCCGGTGATGCCGTGGATGGTCCGGCGCGGGGTCAGCCGCTCGGTCGCCGCCGGGCTCACCTGCGCCGTCCTGGTCACCGCCGTGGGCGCTGTGATCGCCCTGCTGGTCAACTCGCTGGTGCACAGCGCCCCACAGATCGCCGACGCGCTGCAGGAGGCGGGCGACCGCCTCGCCGGGTGGCTCGGCCCGTTCGGCGAGAAGCTCCGGCACGTGCTGGACAACGCCCAGGGCGAGACCGACCAACTGGTCTCGACACTCACCAACGGCGTGCTCTCCGGTCTCGGCCTGGCCACCCAGATCGCCACCGGCGGCGTCCTGGCCCTCGCCCTGGTCTTCTTCTTCCTGCGGGACGGCCACCGCACCGGCGAGGTGATCCGCTCCTACCTGCCCGCCCGCAGCGCGGAGACCGTCGTGCTCTGCGGCGAGCGCGCCTTCGACGCGATGGCCGGCTTCATGCGCGGCACCACCCTGATCGCGCTGATCGACGCCCTGTGCATCACCGTCGGCCTGCTCGTCCTCGGCGTCCCCGGCGCGCCCGGACTGGGCGCCCTGGTCTTCATGGGCGCCTACATCCCGTTCGTCGGGGCCTTCCTGTCCGGGGCCGTGGCCGTCCTGGTCGCCCTCGCCGACGGCGGGCTCGGCACGGCGCTGTGGGCGCTCGGCGTCGTCGTCGCCGTCCAGGCCATCGAGGGCAACATCCTCCAGCCGGTGATCCAGAGCCGCACCGTGGAGCTCCACCCGGGCACCATCATGGTCGCGGTGGTGGCGGGCGCGGGGATCGCCGGCATCATCGGCGCCCTGCTGGCGGTGCCGGTCTGCGCCGCCGGGCTCGGTGTCGTCTCCGTGCTGCGCGGCGCTCCCGGGCGGGGCCGCCGAGGGGACCGGGACGGCGGGGCGTCACCCGGCGGCGGCCCGCCTCCGGACTCAGCTCCGCCCCCGACCCCCGCTCCGGCCCCGACACCCGCGCCGACCCCGGCCACGGGCCCGGAGGTCCGTCAGGAGTAGGCGAGCGGACGGCCGCTCCGCAGCGTGTACTCGGCGGCGCGCAGGAACACCGCGGCGTGGAAGGCGGTGTCCAGGTCCGCCGTCCAGGGCCCCGGGGAGACGGCGGCCACGGCGGCCGCGCGGGTGTCGAACCACCGGCCGATCTCCAGGTTGTCGCAGTGCTCGGGAATGCCGGGCGGCAGCGCGAGCAGGTCGGCGAGCTGCCGGGCGGCGGCGAGCGTCCGGTGCGCGTCGCCGACCGCCGTCATGTCGTTGTAGGCGCACTCCACCGGCAGCAGCACCGGCGTCTCCAGCTCCATCGGGAGCAGGACGTCCCAGCCGAGCAGGGCCTCCAGGGTGCCGTCCCCCAACTGCCGGCAGAACGCTTCGAAGCCGGCTATCGGCCGGTAGAGCTTCTCCTCGAAGTGCTGCCCCGATCCGGCCCGGAAATCCCTCGTCGGCGGGCACACGAACGGCGACAGCCCCCGCCCGGCCAGAACCGCGTCGAGCTCCCGGGCGACCGGCCCGAGGACTTCCTCGTCGAGCCAGTCGTCGGCCTCGACACTCACCAGATAGATACCCATGCCGAGGACGGTAGGCCACCCCACCGACAGTGGGCCGCGGGTGGTGGCTTGCCCCTGGCGGGACGGGTGGGGGAGAGTGCTTCGCGCACGGTTCTACTGTCGAAGTGTCAAGAGAACGGGGTGGGAAAGCCGATGGTGATCGAACGGGTCGTGGTGTCGGACGGTGCGGCCGGGCCGTACGGGGTGGCGGTCGGGCCCGACGGCGGGGTGTGGTTCACGCTGGTGCACGCCGGGGAGGTCGGGCGGCTGGCGGCGGACGGGACGGTGACCCGCTACCCCCTCGACCGCCCGGACTGCGGTCCCGCGGTGATCGTGGCGGGGCCGGACGGGGCCCTCTGGTTCACCCGGATGCGGGACCACCGGATCGGCCGGATCACCGTGGACGGCGAGGCTTCCTCGTTCGCGCTCCCGACCGCGGACTGCGGGCCCTACGGCCTCGCGGCCGGACCGGACGGCGCGCTGTGGTTCACGGAGATGAGCGGGGACCGGATCGGGCGGATCACGGTCGACGGCGAGGTCACCGAGTACCCGCTGCCGGTGGCGGGCGCCTTCCCCTCGATGATCGCCGCCGGGTCGGACGGCGCGCTGTGGTTCACCCTCAACCAGGGGAACGCGATCGGGCGGATCACCGTCGAGGGCCGGACGAGCCTGCACCCGCTGCCCACCGGGGGCGCGGCCCCGGTCGGCATCACGGCGGGCCCCGACGGCGCCGTCTGGTTCGTCGAGATCGGCGCCGGCCAGGTGGGCCGGATCAGCGTGGACGGCGAGGTGACGGAGTACCCGCTGCCCGATCGCGAGGCCCGCCCGCACGCCGTCACCACGGGCCCGGACGGCCGGCTCTGGTTCACCGAGTGGGCCGCCGGCCGGATCGGCTCCCTCACGTCCGACGGCGCGTACACCGGGTACGGGCTGAACGGCGGTTCCGGTCCGGACGGCGGCTCGGAGCCGGACGGCGGGGGCCCGGCCGCCGAACCGCACGGCATCGCCGTCACCCCGGACGGCACCGTCCACGTCGCCCTGGAGCTGGGCGCGATCGCCCGACTGGTCGGCTAGCTCCGCAGGACAGGACAGCGGGCACGGCGGCGGGCACGACGGCGGACAAGGCGGCGGGCACTGCCCAGGGCACGACGGCGGGCACCGCGTACCCGGCCGGTCGTCACGGGTCGGTGCGGAGTTCCCCGGCGAGGGCGCAGAGGGCGGCCCGGTCCGGGCGCCCGGTCTTGGCGAGGAGGCTGGCCAGGTGCTTCTCCACCGTGCGCGGTGAGATGGAGAGCTTGCGGGCCAGTTCCTGGTTGCCCGGACGCTCGGCGAGCAGGACGAGCACCTCGTACTCGCGGACCGTCACCCCGCAGCTGCGCAGTCCGGCCGGGACGGCGTCGCGGCCGCCGCGGTGCTGGGCGACGCTGGCGCCGGCCCGGCGCAGCAGGGTCCGGCAGGCGGCGGCCACCGGCTGGACCTCCAACTGGTGGAAGTACTCCTCGGCGGTGCGCAGCCAGGTCACCGGGTCGCCCCAGCCGTCGGCGAGCGCGGCCTCGGCGGCGAGCCGCAGCGCGAGGTGGTGGGCCAGCGGGAAGGACGCGGCGCCCGGGCCGGCCTCGGCGACGGCGCGGGCTGCGTCGGCGGGGCGGCCCTCGCGGCCGAGCAGTACGGCGTCCGCGAACCGCAGGAACTGGCGGTTCCAGGCCAGGTCGGCGGCGGGTGCGGCGGCGGCCCGGTCGAGGGCGGCGCGGTCCCAGCGGCCCTCGACCACTTCCAGCAGCGGGTGCAGGCCGTGCCGGCCCGCCAGGTAGAACACGCTGGGGTGCTCCTCCTCCCAGGCCAGCCCGGCGGCGAGCTCGGCCCGGGCGCCGGTGCGGTCCTCGGCCAGCAGCGCGCCGACGGCCCGGCACAGTCCGTAGCGCAGCGGGGTGAGGAAGGACTCCTCGCCGCCGGCCTGCCGGAACCGGGCGAGTTCGCGCTCCATCTCGCGGGTGCGGCCGAGGTGGGCGGCGAGGGTGGCGGAGGAGAGCAGCAGGTAGCGGTGGGCGGCGAGGTTGTGCAGCCGGGCGGTGGCGTCGAGACAGCGGTCGACGATGCTGCGGGCGGTGTGCCACTCGCCGCGCATGACCGCGTTCATGGCGAGCAGTCCGTCGAGGGTCTGGGTGAGGACGATCGCGCCGAGCCCGGCGGCGGCCTCCCGGGCGCGTTCCAGCCGGGTGCCGTCGCCGGTGCGCATGAAGGCGTTGGCGCCGAGCCGGAGCATCGCCTCGACCCGCCAGACGGGCAGGGCGTTGGCCTCGGCGACGGCGAGCATGCGTTCGAGGCAGGCGTCGGCGGCGTCGAAGCCCTGTTCGCGGGCGAGCAGGGCGAGCAGTTGCCACGCCTGGCAGGCGACCACCGGGAGGCCGGAGCGTTCGGCGACCTCGGCGGCGCGGCGGGCGCGCCGTTCGGCCTCGGCGAGGCGGGCGACGGTGGGTCCGGCGGGCGCGGTCGGACCCGGGGGCGCGGTCGGTCCCGGGGGCGCGGCGGGCTCGGGGGTTTCGGCGCCGGTGCCACTGTCGGTCGGTGCCGGGCCGTGGTCCGGCAGCAGGGCGAGGTGGCCCTCGACCACCGCCAGCGCGGCGTCCTGCTCGGGGAGCGGCCGGCCCGCGGTGAGCGCTCGCGCCGCGGCCACCTGGGCCACCGCGTCCGGGCCGCGTTCGGCCATCACGGCCGCCCAGGCGAGCCGGGTGTGCAGCTCGATCCGGCGCTCCACGGCCGGGGTGGGGAGCGGCCGCCGCGCCTCGCCGGCACCGGGCGCGGTGGGTGAGGCCGGCCCGGAGGAGGCCGCCGGTCCGGGCTGCGGGACCGGCGGCAGGGTGCGAGCCAGCTCGAACGCCCGGTCCAGCTGCCCGGATTCGGCCAGTGCCGGGAGCAGCCGCTCGGTGACGCGGGCCCGTTCGGCGTCCGCGGCGAGTTCGTGGGCGCGTTCCAGCAGGACCACGGCGGAGCCGGCCGCCCCGGCCTCCAGCACCCGCCGGCCGGCCTCCGCGAAATGCACGGCCGCCCCGGCCCGATCACCGCTCGCCAGGAGCAGTGAGGCGACCAACTGGCGCCGTTCGTCCGCGAGTTCTGGGTCGGCGCGGACGATGGCGCGGGCCGCGCGGCGGGCCAGGGCGGCGCGTTCGGCGGGGGCGAGGGCCGCGGTCACGGCGTCGGCGGTCAGCGCGTGCCGGAAGGCGTAGCGGTCCGGTGCGGAGCCGTCGGGCACGATCACATTGGCCTCGGAGGCCGAGCGGAGGTGGCTGAAGAGGGTCCGGTCGTCGTAGCCGGTGATCAGCTGGACGGTGGTCACCGAGAACCGGCTGCCCAGGGTGGCCGCCGTGAGCAGCAGTTCCCTCACCTGTGGGTCGAGTTGGTCGATCCGGTGGCCCCAGCTGCGGACGATGGTGCTCGGCACGCCGGGACGGGAGCCGTCGGCCAGCAGCCAGCGGTCGTCCTCGGCGCGTCGCAGCGCGCCCCGGTCCAGCAGGTCGGAGAGGAGTTCCTCGACCAGGTAGGGGCAGCCGTCGCCGCGTTCGACGAGGTGCTCGACCAGGGGGGCCGGCAGGTCACCGGGCCCGTCCTCCAGGATGGCGGCGGCCAGTGCGGCGACCTCGGCGGGCGGCAGCGGCGGGAGTTCGGCGACGGTGGCGGCGCGGCGGCGTTCGGCGGCCCGTACCAGCTCCAGGGCCGGGCCCGGTTCGGCCCGCAGGGTCGCGAGCAGCAGGACGGGGAGGCCCGCCAGGTTGTCGACCAGGTACTCCAGGACGGCGACGGTCTCGGCGTCGGTGTCGTGGAGGTCCTCCAGCAGCAGGACGCAGCCCTGGTCGCGGCCGAGCACCGCGAGCAGTCGGAGCAGGGCCTCGGCCAGCTCGACCACGGTCTCCGGGTAGGCGCCCGCGCCGGCCGCCGGTGCGGCGTCCCGCCACTCGGGGACGAGCCGGGCGAGCGCGGGGCGGTAGGGGGCGAGTTCGGGGTCGGTGGGGGGTCCGGCGGCCCGGAACCGTGAGGACAGCGCCTCGATCAACGGGCGGAACGGCGTCACCGTGCCGGTCGAACTGCCCCGTCCGCGCAGCACCGGCAGCCCCAGCCCGTACGCGTGGTAGGCGCATTCCCCGGCCAGCCGGGACTTGCCGATGCCGGCCTCACCGAGCAGGAAGACCGCTCCGCCGGCCCGCTGCCGGGCAGCGGCCAGCGCGCCGCCGAGCATCGCGAGCTCCGCGGCGCGGCCGACGGTGATCGACGACGTGGTGCGCATGGGCGCAGGCTACTTGACCGGGATTCCGTTCTGAAGTGCGGTGAATCGGTCACGAAGCAGACACCGTGTCAACACCGGGTGGTTGCCGTACGACCACAATCGGGGCGCGGGGCCGCCACCGGCCGGTCCGGGCGCGGGCGGTGGGGCGGGGTGGCGGGGTCCGCCGCCGAGGGGCTGCCCGGTCCTCGGCGGCGGACGGTCCGGCCGGTCGGGCCGGTGGTGGCACACAGGGTCCGGCCGTTCCCGCACGGGTCCGAGCGAGTCCGAAAGGGTCCGAACGGAAGGGACGGGAGCGGTGACGGGTCAGGAGACCCGATGGGGCATCAGAAGGGGGTGGTCATGGTCGGGAACTCGACGATCGGCGGGATGGCGCCGCCGGTCCCGGCGAGCAGGTGGGAACGCAGGCCCAGACCGCCGCCCGCGCGCAGGCGGATCTCGCCGGCCGGGTGGTCGGCCGTCTCGCCGGGGCGGACGGCGGATTGCGGCAGGGTGAGCCGCTCGTCGTGGCTGTGCATGGGTGGGAGCTCCGTTCGTGACGGTGATCGATGGTTCGGGAACGAGGACGTCGTGCGGGCGGCGCCGGTTCGGTCGGGATGGCCGGGACGGGTGCTGCGGTTGCTGACAGTACTGCTGATGGTGCGTCGGTGCGGTACGCCCGGGCGGCCGTGGGGGGAGCGTCCGGGCGGATGTGGGGGCGGTCGGGGCACCGGGGGCCGCGGCGGCCCGCCGGGGCGGTCAGCGGAGCGCGACCGGGCTGCGCGGTCCGCCGGGGGTACGGAGGGAGCCGGCGGCGGCCGGGGGACCGGGGAGCCCGGTGTCGGAGAGCCGCGCCGTGCGGCGGGCCGCCCGGTCGGGTCGGGGCGCCGCCGGGGCGAGCGGGCGGAGCAGCAGGGCCGACGGGACCTGCTCGGGGAAGCCGAGGCGGAGCAGCCCGTGGCCGATCCCGGCCAGGCCGGTGAGCAGTCCCGGGTGCGCGACGTGGTCGGGTGTGCCGGACCGCGCGCCGTCCTGGTCGACGGCGGCCAGCAGGGCGCCGGCCCGCCGGACCCACGGGGTGCGGCCGGCGGCGGGGCCGTGCCGGCCGAGCAGTTCCAGTACCCCCAGCTCGCCGTGGCACAGACTGTGGTCGCCGAGCGCGGTGGCGCGGGCGGTGTTCCGGACGGCCCGTTGGGCCCAGTCGGCGAGATCCCGGTCCGCGAGCGCGAGCGGGCTGTCGAGGACGGCGAGCGCGATCCCGGGGCGGCCCCGGCACCAGGAGCCCTCGCGGGAGCGGACGGCGGTGGCCGCGCGCAGGGCGGCCAGGCCGGCCCGGTGGTGCGGGCCCTCGGCGGGCTCGCCGGTGGCCTCGGCGTAGCGCAGCAGGGCCCAGCCGATGCCGGCGGATCCGTGGGCGAAGCCGGCGGTGGCGGGGAGGGGCCGCTCGGCGAGCCGCTCGGCGCAGCGCTCGGCGGCGTCCCGCGCCTCGGCCGGGCTGATCGATCCGGCGCGGTCGTCCCCGGTCCGCTGGTCGTCCCCGGCCCGCTGGGCGGCCCCGGTCGCGGACAGCGCCCCGGCGTGGACGGCGAGCAGGGCCGCGAGCCCGCCGGCGGTGCCGCTGTGCACACCCGGGTCGGCCTCGCCCTCGGCCGCCGCCACCGTGAGCGCGACCGCCGACCCGGCCCACGCGGCGATCGCCGGATCGTCCAGGAGCCGGGCGAGTTCGGCGAGCGCGTAGGTGATGCCGCCCAGTCCGGCGAAGGCGCCTGAGCCGACGGCGGCCGGGTGGCCGGGGTGGGCGCCGAGGGCGTCGAGCAGTCCGGGGACGGGCGCGAGGGCCCGGCGGGCGACCTCGGCGTAGCGGTCGGTGCCGGTGAGCGCGGCCAGCTGGGCGAGGAAGAGCGCGGTGCCGGTGTACCCGCCGGCGAGGTCCGCGCCGAGCGGCCGGACCCGCCAGTGGCGGTCGGCGAGGAGTTCGAGCCCGAGCCAGTTGGTGCGGGACCGGCCCTGGTAGGCGGCGGCGACGAGCTGGTCGCCGAGCCCCCGGGCGGCGGCGAGCAGCCGTTCGGGCTCGGGCGCGGTGGCCCAGACGTTGTCCGGCACCGGACGCCCGGGCCGGTGCGCGGGGGTGTCGGCGGCGCCGGCCATGGCGGCGCGGACGATCCACTCCTGGTCCTTGCGGTCGACGGCGCCGAGGGCGGCGAGTTTGGCCTCGACCCGGGCCAGCCCCGGTTCGGCGAGCTCGCCGGGCAGTCGGCGGCCGCCGGAGGTCCACAGGTCGCGGGTGCCGGGCCGGGCGGTGAACAGCGGCACGTCGCCGGTCCAGAGGTCGGCGATCTCGTGCTCCGCCAGCCCGGGGCGGCCGGGGTCGTCGACCGCGTCGGTGCGCAGCAGGTCGAGCACGGCCTGCCGGGCGCCGCCCTCGCGCAGCACGTCGGGGTGGGTGGACTCGTCCAGCAGCCGGGCGTAGACCCTGGTGGCCCGGGGGACGACCCGCACCTCGGCGTCCGCGAAGGCGCGCAGCAGCCCGCGCGGGCCGGTGAGGTCGTCGCGGCCGGCGGCGAGCGCCGCGTACCCGGCGCGGAAGCCGGCCACCAGGGCCTCGGTGTGCTCGGCGGGCTCGACCTGGGCGCCGCCGAGCCAGGGCCGGTTGTGCGCGGCGCCGAACGGGCGCGGGCGGCGCACCAGCCGCATCTCGTCGGTGCCGGCGCCGGCCCAGTCCACGCCGTCGACCGGGGAGAGCCGCCGTCCGGTGGCGCCGCCGCCGATGCCGGAGACGTCAGCGGCGCCGTCGTCGCCGATCAGCAGCTGCGGCAGCAGGCCGACGCGGTGGACGGACTCGGCGAGCGCGCGGGCCGCCGGGTCCTCGTCGGGGTCCGCGGCATCGGCGGTGGCGGTACCGGCGGTGCCAGTGGTGTCGGTGTCCGGGCCGGGGCGGGGCTCGCCCGCCGGCGGGTGGAACAGCGTCTCGACGTCCACCAGGACCGGATGGTCCCCGCACGCGACCAGGTTCTCGAAGTGCGTGTCGGTGCCGTCCAGGACGTGCAGCAGCGCGAGCAGCGCGCCCTGCCGCCGGTAGAACCGCTCGACGTCGTAGTGGGTCAGGCAGGGCCGGGCCTCGGCGAACTCGGTCCAGCCGTGGGTGCCCCGGTCGAGCAGGCCGAGCGCCCGCAGCCGGGGCACCCCGGGCTGGGCGGCGTACCAGCCGAGGAGGGTGTTGAAGTGCCGGTGCGCGGCGGCCGGCCGGGGGCGGTGGACGACGGCGGCGCCGTTGGCGAAGTGCAGCAGGGCGACGGCCCGGCCGCGCCGGTGGCGGTCGCCGGCGTCGGCCGTGACCGCCAGCAGTGAGCCCGGGTCGCGGCCGCGCAGCAGCCCGGCGACCAGCAGCGCCCGGTCGGTGGCGAAGCGGTCCAGCAGTTCGGCGTGGGCGTCGGCGGCGTCGAGACAGGCGCGGGCGAGCAACCGGGCCAGGACCGGGTAGTCGCGCAACAGCGCGGCCAGGCCCTCGCGGCGGGCGGTGAGCGCGAGGA
The DNA here is from genome assembly GCF_044764505.1 of Kitasatospora sp. NPDC094019. Lineage (NCBI taxonomy): Bacteria > Bacillati > Actinomycetota > Actinomycetes > Kitasatosporales > Streptomycetaceae > Kitasatospora > Kitasatospora sp. NPDC094019. The sequence goes on along the minus strand of NZ_JBIWIF010000022.1, from coordinate 99,453 downwards.
ACGAGCGGAACCGCTCCTGCGGGGTGCCGCCGGCCAGCCGTCCGGCCGCCCGGGCCGTGTGGAGCTCCAGGACGAGGGTGCGGGCGGCGGTCCGGGCCAGCCGTTCGGTGAGCCGCGCCGTGAACTCGGCGCGCAGCGCGGGCAGGTCGATCCGGCCCGCCTGGTCGGCCGCCCGTACGGCGGGGGTGAGCGCGGTCAGCAGCCGGACCTGCGCGCGGTCGGCGAAGGGCTGGAGGACGAGCGCGAAGCCGCTCAGGCCCGGGTAGGCGGCGCGCGGCACGACCGGGCGGACGGGCGCGGCGGCCACCGCGGCCTCGGTGAACGCGGCCCAGTCCGGGCGGGTGGCGGGCGCGGGCCGGCCCGGTGTCAGTCCCCGCTCCCACCACGGCGGGCCGCCGGCACGGGGGGACCGGAGACGGGCGTGGTGGGAGCGGGGAGTCTGTGAGGGGTGGGGCTGGTTCGGTTCGGGTGCCGCCGTCCCCGCCGCTTCCGCCGTCGGGGCGGGTGCGGCGGGGACGGCGGATCGTGCGGCTCCTGCGGGTCGTGCGGCTCCGGGGACCGGTGCGGGGAAGTCGCCGGGCATCGGAGTGTGCGGGAACGGTATGGCCGCGGGAACCGCCGTTGCGACCGGGCCCTGAACCGGTCCTGCGCCCCCGTCGGGGCGCGTGCTGCGCACGGCGTTCACCTCTGCCACCACCGCACCTCCGATGCCGGGAGAGGGCCGCGCTGCCGTCGAAGGCGCTGCCCTCGTTGCTGATCCTGTCGTTGGGGCGGTTGCCGGGGCATGGGGGACGTGCCCCCATCTTTGTGCCGCTCGGCCCGCACGATCCGCCGGACCCCCGCCGATGGAGGGGGCGTTCCGGATAGCCGGGTCCGGTCCGGCCGGAGCCCTGACGGACCTCGGACGGACCCCGCCCGGGGGTCCGGACGTCCGCTAACGGCGGGCGAGGAGGAGTTGGGTGGCCGTGGCGGGGCGCCCGTTCATGGTGAGTACCGGGAGCTCCCGCGCGTCCACCGGGGCGAAGCCGGCGAACAGCCCGTCCAGCCAGTCCCGGGTGTGGTGGCGGCAGACCGCCCCGTCGTCGGTCTCGAACACGCCGAACCGGCCGAAGCGCGGCTCGAAGCGCCGGTAGCGCTCCTGGTTCCGCTCGTCCGGCTGGAGCACGTAGTCGCTGACGTGCAGCAGCCCGCCCGGTCGCAGGACCCGGTGCAGCTCGGCGACCAGGGCGCGCTGGGCGTCGTCGTCGGGCACGCAGGTGAGGACGGCGAACAGGAAGGCCGCGTCGTAGCCGCCGTCCGGCCGGTCGAGCCGGGGCGGGTCGGTCAGCACGGTGAAGCGGGCGGCGGGTTGTTCGGTGCGGGCCCGGGTGATCAGCTCGGGGGCGACGTCCACACCCTCGACGTCGCGGAAGCCGAGGCCGGTCAGGTCGCCCACGAGCCGGCCGTAACCGCAGCCGTAGTCGAGCACGGCGGCCGCGGGGTCGGTCCGGGCCGCCCAGGAGGCGTTGAGCGGGTGGCCGAAGGTCTTGGTGGTCCCGGTGGAGTTCCAGTACGCGGACTGGTCGTCAGGTGCCGACATGGCCCGATGATGGCACGCCCGGGTGACGGTGGTGCACCTGGGGTGAGTGGGGCGTGCGTGCGGCGCGGTACGAGGGCGGCACCCGGAGTCCGGAGCGGCGGGGCCGGGCGGCAGGGGGAGACGGGGGTGGGCGCGGGGTCGGTACCCGGGCCGGTGGGCGCGGGCCGATGGGGCCGTTCGGCCCTTCCCGCTCCTCCGGCGGCGGGGGATCGTGAGCGCCGCGCCGGTGTGCGGGCCCGCCGGGAGCGGGTCGGCGCGGGCAGGACGACAGCGCGGCGGAACGGGAAGAGGGCCTGAGGTGGGCGAGTTGGTCACGATGAGGGTGTGCGAGGGGATGTCGCGGGGCTTCGCGGCCGAGGCGGGAGCCCGGATCGCCGCCGTGGTGGGCGGGGCGGACGCCCTGGTGGAGTCGTTGCGGCTCCGGATCGGGACGCTCGGCACGGCGGCCTCCCCGGGCACCGTGCCCTGGGTCCCGGGCGCGCCCGGGGTGCTGGCCCAGGTGAACGCCGAGGTGGACGGACGGCGGATCCGCGTCCAGGAGGCCGCTGCCGACCTCGGCGAGGCACTGGACCGACTCGCGGACGGGCTGCGGACCCGGATGACCGCCGTCACCGCCGGGTGGACGCCCCGGCCGTGGCCGCGCCGGACGCGCACCCGGGGACTGCCGGCGGCCGCCGGAGCCGGTGGCCGGGGCGGTCCCGGGGCCGCCGCCCGACTCGACCCGCCCTCCCCGGCCGGCCCCGGGCGCATAGTCCGGCGCAAGCGGCCGCAACTGGTCTGGTGCTCCCCGGACGCGGCGGCCCGCACCATGGACGCGATGGACTACGACATCCACCTGTTCACCGACCCGGCCACCGAGACCGACGCGGTCGTCTTCCGGGTCGGCCCGACCGGCTACCGGCTGGCCCGCACGGTGGCCGCCGGACCGCCCACCCGGCCGGCCGTTCCGATGACCCTCAGCCCTTGCGGGGCGCCGGAGTTGAGCGAGGAGCAGGCCGTCGAACGGCTCACCCTCGCCGAACTGCCCCATCTGTTCTTCGCCCAGCCCGGTTCGGGGCGCGGCCGGGTGCTCTACCGGCGCTTCGACGGAGGTCTCGGCCTGATCGGGGCCGCCCTGTGAGCGACGAGTCCGTCCGCCACCGACTGCGGGCGCTGCGCCGCGCCGCCGGTCCGCCACCGCCGCTCCGGCGGCCGGGCCCGGTCCGCCCCCGACCGCCGGCCGAGGCGCCGATCCGCGAACTGGTGCCGCTGGAGCGGGCCGAGGCGCTGCGGCTGCTGGGCGGCGCGCCGTTCGGCCGGGTCGTCTTCACGGTGCGGGCGCTGCCCGCGATCCGCCCGGTCAACCACCTCCTGGTCGACGACACCGTGGTGATCCGCACCCACGAGGGCGCCGCGCTCACGGCGGCAGTCCTGGGGGACGAGGACATCGGCGTGGTGGTCGCCTACGAGGCGGACGCGATCGACCCGGTGACCAGGCTGGGCTGGAGCGTGGTGGTCACCGGCTTCGCCCGGCCGGTCACCGAGCCGGCCCGACTCGACCGCTACCGGGCGCTGTTGAGCCCTTGGGTGGACGGCTCGATGGACCACATGGTGGCCATCCAGCCGGACCTGGTGGCCGGGTACCGGCTGGTGGCGGGGACTGCCGCGGCCTCCTGAACCGGGGGCGGGTCCGGGTCCGGGTCCGGTGCGGCCGGTGCGGTCGGGGGAGCGTCGACTCTCCCGGCCGCACCGGCCGTTCGGCGTGCACCGCGCCGGGCGGGCGGCTCGGAGGGCGGGCATGCGGCCGGGCGGGGACGCGGGGACGCGGGGACGCGGGCACGCGGGCGGGCGGCGGTCCGGGCCCGGCCGCCGGGCCGGTGGTGGTCCTGGCCGGCGGTCCTGGCAGGTGGTCCCGCCCGGCGGCCCGGGACCGGGGCCCACCGGCCCCCGTCCACCGGGTCCAACGGCCCTGGGGCGCAGGGGTGCTGGGTTCCGATCATGGATCGCCATCCATCCGCAGAAGTTTCGAAGGAGTGCGTCCTTGAGCGCCATCGAGGCACAGGGCGACAGCGCGCCGCCGCCGTCCGCCGTCCGACCGGGAGAGACCGGGGCCGCTCGGCCCGGCTCGGCCCTGGTCCGGCTGCTGACGACCACCGACCACAAGACGATCGGCACCATGTACCTGGTGTCCTCGTTCGGGTTCTTCCTGATCGGCGGCGTCCTCGCCCTGGTCATGCGCGCCGAACTCGCCCGGCCGGGGACGCAGATCCTCTCCAACGAGCAGTTCAACCAAGCCTTCACCATGCACGGTTCGGTGATGCTGCTGCTCTTCGCGATGCCGCTGTTCACCGGCTTCGCCAACTGGATCATGCCGCTGCAGATCGGCGCCCCCGACGTCGCCTTCCCCCGGTTGAACATGCTGGCCTTCTGGCTGTTCATGTTCGGCTCGCTGATCGCGGCCGCCGGCTTCGCCACCCCGCAGGGCGCCGCCGACTTCGGCTGGTTCCTCTACGCGCCGCTGTCCGACGCGGTCCACTCGCCCGGTGTCGGCGCCGACATGTGGATCATGGGTGTGACGCTCTCCGGCTTCGGTTCCATCCTCGGCGCCGTCAACTTCATCACCACGATCATCTGCATGCGGGCCCCCGGCCTGACCATGTTCCGGATGTCCATCTTCTGCTGGAACGTGCTGCTCACCTCGGTCCTGGTGCTGCTGGTCTTCCCGGTGCTGGCCGCCGCGCTGCTGGCGCTGGAGTGCGACCGCAAGTTCGGCTCGCACGTCTTCGACCCGTCCTCCGGCGGCGCGATGCTCTGGCAGCACCTGTTCTGGTTCTTCGGCCATCCCGAGGTCTACATCCTGGCGCTGCCGTTCTTCGGCATCGTCTCCGAGGTGATCCCGGTGTTCAGCCGCAAGCCGATGTTCGGCTACGCGGGTCTGATCGCGGCCACCGTCGCGATCGCGGGCCTGTCGGTGACGGTGTGGGCGCACCACATGTACGTCACCGGACAGGTGCTGCTGCCGTTCTTCTCGTTCATGACCTTCCTGATCGCCGTTCCGACCGGGGTGAAGTTCTTCAACTGGGTGGGCACCATGTGGAAGGGCTCGCTGAGCTTCGAGACCCCGATGCTGTGGACGGTCGGCTTCCTGGTCACCTTCCTCTTCGGCGGCCTCACCGGCGTGCTGCTCGCCGCCCCGCCGCTCGACTTCCACGTCTCCGACTCGTACTTCGTCGTCGCCCACTTCCACTACACGCTGTTCGGCACCGTCGTCTTCGCGATGTTCGCCGGCTTCCACTTCTGGTGGCCGAAGATGACCGGCAGGATGCTCGACGAGCGCCTCGGCAAGGTCACCTTCTGGACCCTCACCGTCGGCTTCCACACCACCTTCCTGGTGCAGCACTGGCTCGGCGCCGCGGGCATGCCCCGCCGCTACGCCGACTACCTGGCGTCCGACGGGTTCACCGCGCTCAACACGCTGTCCACCATCGGTTCGTTCCTGCTCGGCCTGTCGATCCTGCCGTTCCTCTACAACGTGTGGAAGACGGCGAAGTACGGCGAGAAGGTCGAGTCCGACGACCCGTGGGGCTGGGGCCGTTCGCTGGAGTGGGCGACCTCCTGCCCGCCGCCGCGGCACAACTTCGCCTCCCTGCCCCGGATCCGCTCCGAATCCCCGGCCTTCGACCTGCACCACCCGGACATCGCCGCCCGCGACCACCTGGACTATCACGGTGAGCCCGCCAAGCACCTGGTCGGCGTCGCCCCGGTCGTGTACGACGCCCCGCTGCCGCGTCGCGGGCGCTCCGCCGACCAGGGCGGCCGCACCGACCGGGTCGATCATGCCGACCGAGCCGATCTGGCCGATCAGGTCGATCAGGTCGATCATGGCGACCGGGCCGGAAGCGCCGGCCGTTCGGACTGACGGCTCACCCGGTCCGGCCGCCGTGCCGGCCCCCGAACGCCGCTCCCGCCCGCGTGTCGCCACCCCCGGGCGGGCGGGAGCGGCTCCCTCCCACCGACGTTCAGAAGGAGTGGACGGAACCGTGTCCCATCTCGTCCCGGCCATCGGCACCGCCGCGATCACCGCGTCCGGCTGCGTCTGGTATCTGCCCGCCATCGCCGACCTCCAGGCCGGCGAGGACCGCCCCCGTTCGGCCCGCACCGCCGCGGCCGCCTGTGTCACCTGGTGGGCCTGCCTGGCCCTGGCCGGCGGACTGCTGCTGGCCGTGCCCGCCTGGCAGCCCGCCGCGCAGGTCGCGCTCGCCGGCCTCGTCGTCGGCGTCCTGATCCGGATCCGCTCCCAGCTCCAACAACGCTCCGAACAACGGGAGGAGGCCGAACGCTGGGCCCTGCTCGAACCGCTCCCGGTACCCCGGACGACTGCCCGCCCCCCGGCCGCGCGGGCCCTGCTCGGCTGGCTGCTCGTCGGCCTGGTGACCTCCTCGCTCGCCGCCGCCTCGATCCTGCTCTCCGGCGGCGGCCCGCTCGCACCGCGCCTGGCCGCCGCGGTGGGCAGCGCGCTCGCCGTCTCCACCGTGTTCCTGCTCCTCGGCCTCGGCGAATCCCATCGGCACCGACCCTGACGCATCGTCACCGTCCGCCCGCCGTACCCTTTCCGAGGAACTCCGGGCCCGGATGTCCATCAGTCCGCCGTGGGACCGCCCCCCGGCCCCGTCGAGAGGAACGTCCGATGACCGCCACCGCCTCCCCGAGCGAAGTTCTGCACCAGTTCGTCCAGTTGATGGGCAAGGGCCCCGACCTGGCGGTGGTCGACCTGGTCACCACCGACGCCGTCTTCGAGCTGCCCTACCTGACGCCCGGCGTCCCGCAGCAGCAGCCGGGCCGGGACGCCTTCCTCGCTCACCTCCAGCGGGGGGCCGCGATACAGCGCTTCGACGCCGTCGACCACATCGACGTGCACGGCACGACCGATCCCGAACTCGCCGTCGCCGAGTACCGGCTGCACGGCGAGGTGCTGGCCACCGGGAAGCGCTACACCCTCGACTCGGTGATGTTCGCCCGGGTCCGGGGCGGCCTGATCACTTGGTCCCGCGTGTACACCAACCCGCTCGACGGTGCGGTCGCCTTCGGCGCCGTCGAGCGGCTGCTCGGCGCCCTCCGCCCGGCGGAGTAGGGCGCGAGCCCCGGCGGACCGGACCGGATCGGACCGTACCGGACCGATCCTGTCCGGCCCGGCTCGCTGCCCGTCGGTCCGCCGCCGTCCGTTCGCTGCCCGTCCGCCCGCTGCCCGCTGCCCGTCCGCCCGGAATGGGGTCGTTCGGCCCTGGGGCGGGCGCGGGTCGCGGGGGATGATGCGGTGGACCCGGCGTGTGGTGTGCCGGGCAGGCAGAGGGTGGAGTCGCGACATGGCGAGCGAGACGACCGGTACCGCCGCACCGGCACCGGTCAGGGTGTTCCTGCTGGACGACCACGAGGTGGTGCGTCGAGGGGTGCACGACCTGCTGGACGGCGAACCCGACCTGGAGGTGGTCGGCGAGGCCGCCACCGCCGAACAGGCCCTGGTCCGGGTCCCGGCGCTCCGCCCCGACGTCGCCGTGCTGGACGTGCGCCTCGGGGACGGTGACGGAGTGGCCGTCTGCCGCGAACTGCGCTCCAGGATGCCCGATCTGGCCTGTCTGATGCTGACCTCCTTCGACGACGAGGAGGCACTGCTCGACGCCGTGATGGCGGGCGCGGCGGGCTATGTGCTGAAGCAGATCAGCGGCACCGACCTGGTCACCGCCGTCCGGACGGTCGCCTCCGGCCGCTCCATGCTCGACCCGGGCGCCGCGACCCGCCTGCTCAACCGCCTGCGCAGCGAGGCCGAACCCCAGCGGCCGGCCCCGACGGGACCCGAGCTGACGGCCCGCGAGCAGGAGGTGCTCGCGCTGATCGGCGAGGGTCTGACGAACCGTCAGATCGGTGAACGGCTCTACCTCGCCGAGAAGACGGTCAAGAACCATGTGTCCCGGCTGCTCGCCAAGCTGGGAGTGGAGCGCCGCGTCCAGGCCGCGCTGATCGCGACCGAGCAGAGCCGGTCGGCGTCCGCCGAGCGGGTGCCGGAGCGGTCGGCCCACCATGCGCGCCTCCTCGGTCACGGCACGCGCGGCTGAGGTCCGGCCCGACTGTCGGCCGGGCCGGGCGGGACCCTCGGCGGGACCATCGGCCCTCGTCCCGCCCCCGTCCGGCGGGTGACGATCGCTCGCATGAACGCCGATCGTGAAGCCGCGTCCGTGCAGGTCGAGTCGCCCGTCGCGCGGCGGCCGGGAGTCACCGGGCCGGAGTCCGGCCTCGACGAGGCCCGCGCGCTGGAGTTGCTGCGCGGCGCCGGAGTGGGTCGTGTGGTCTACACGGTCGACGCCCTGCCGGCCGTCCTCCCGGTCCGCTTCCGGCTCGACCCGCTCGGCGGCGTCCTGCTCGCGACGGCGTCCGGCTCCGAACTGGCCCGCGCCGTCGACGGCGCCGTGATCGCCTTCGAGGCCGACGAGGTGGACGGCGCCGACGGCACGGGCTGGTGCGTCACCGTCCTCGGCCGCGCGGAGGTCCGCCGGGCGCCCCCGGGGGCGGGAGTCCGCGCGGAGATCCGCATCGTTCCCGAACTGGTCGTCGGCCGCCACCTGGCCCCTGACGCGGCCTGGGAGCGCGGGCCCGGGAGCGCCTGAGGACGGGGCGCGGGAACGCGGCGGGACCCGGTGTCCGCGCGTCGGAAGTCCGCGCGTTCGGAGCAGTCGGCCGCCCGGTCCGCTCGCGCGTGGGCGGGGCGCGGTGGACGATCGCCGCATGACAGCCATGCGTACACGAAGTGCTCGTCCCGTGGTCGCGGCCGCCCTCGCCGTCCTGGCCCTGGCACCGGCGGCGGCCGCTGTTCCGGTCGCAGCCGCCCCGGTCACCGCCGCCGCGCCCCGGGCGGCCGCCTGCAACGAGGTCGGCACCCGCCAGCCGGGCGACATGCTGATGCAGGTCCGCGTCGTGGCGGGGAGCAGGACCGAGGCGAGCTATCCCGGCTACACGATCACCAGGATCGAGGGCTACACCCTGCTCGGCGCCCCGATGTGCCTCACCGTCACGGCCGGCGGCCCCGGCGCGGACCATGTCTCCCTGACCACGGCGGCCGCCGTCGGCACGGTGAAGATCTTCGCGAAGCCCGTCGGCGGCTGAGTGCGTGCGCCCGGACGGCGCCCGCGCGGACGCCGGGCTCGGTGGTGCTGCGCCGGCGTCACCGCGCTGCTTCTGCCCGGCGCCCGCCCCGGTGTCCGTTGGTGGCACGAGAGCGGTTCGGCGCCGCCAGGGCAGCGCCTGGACAGGCGCGGTGCCGCCCGCGGCCGGAAGGGCGAAGAGCCGGAGGATCTCCTCGCGGGCGACCTCGTCGATCTCCCCGGGGGTCGGCGTGTCCTCCTCCTCCGAGCGCTCCCGGAGGAGGAGTCCGCTGCGGAACGCGCCGAGGCACCACCCGCTCTCGTGGGAGAGCGGGACATCGGGGTGCTCGTCGTCCGCGCCGGCGAGACCGTCCAGCACTCGCGCCATCGTGGCCGGATCCGGTTCGTCGACCGTCACGCCCGTGATGTCGCACATGAAGTGGCTCATGGGCCGATGGCAGCACAGGGACCGCCGGTCCGAGGCGGTCCGCGGCGCTGTGGGCGGCGGCTGCGGCCCCGCCGCTCACAGCCCCAGCGGGGCCTCCCACACCAGCCGGGTGCCGCCGTCCTCGGCGGACCGGACGTCGAAGGTGCCGCCCGCGCGTTCGGCGCGTTCGGCGAGGTTGCGGAGCCCGCTGCGGCGCCCGGCGGACGGGACGCCCACCCCGTCGTCCGTCACCGTGAGTGTCACCGTGCCGCCGGCCGCGCGCAGGGCCACCTCCACCCGGCTCGCGCGGGCGTGCCGGGCGGCGTTGCTGAGGGCCTCGCCGAGGACGGCCATGACGTGCTCGGCCAACTCCCGCGGCACATCCGTGTCGAGCAGCCCTTCCATGCTGAGCCGCGGCGCGAAGCCCAGGGTGGTCTGGGCCTCGCCGGCGGCGCGGGTGGCGCGGGCGCGCAGGCCCCGGTCGGGCTCGCTGTGGGCGCGCAGGCCGAAGATGGTCGAGCGGATGATCTTGATGGTCTCGTCCAGGTCCGCGACCGCCCGGCCCACCCGGTCCGCCGCATTCCGGCTCTCGATCAGCCGCCCCGCGCTCTGCAGGGTCATCCCGGTCGCGAACAGCCGCTGGATGGCCAGGTCGTGGAGGTCCCTGGCGATCCGGTCCCGGTCCTCCAGGAGTGTCAACTGCTCGGCGTCCCGGCGGCGTTCCGCCAGCTCCAGGGCCAGCGCGGCCTGGTCGGCGAAACCCAGCAGCGGTCCGGTCTCCTCGGCCGTGAACGGCGGCCGCCCGGGTGCCCGGGCCAGCAGCAGCACGCCCCGCCCGAACCCCTCGCCGGTGCCCAGCGGCACCGCGACGGCCGGACCCAGCCCGGTGAACCGCCCCGGGGGCCCCGCCGGGAACCGCTCGTCGTGCTCCAACTCGTCGCTGGTCGCCGGTGAACCGGAGGCGTAGGCGGCGCCGGAGAGGGTGCCGTCCACCGGTACCGTCACCCCGAGCCGCGCCTCCGACCTCCCGCCGAGCGCGACCTCCACGGTCAGTTCGGCCGCCCGCTCGCTCGGATCGGCCGACGCCACCGACACATCGGCCAGTTCGGCGCCGGCGATCTCCCGGGCCCGGCGCGCGATCAGCTCCACGACCTCCAGACGGGGCGCACCGGAGAGCAGGCTGCGGGTGATCTCGGCGCTCGCCCGCAGCCACCGCTGCTGACGCTGCGCCTCCTCGTACAGCCGGGCGTTGTCGATGGCGACCCCGGCCGCGACGGCCAGGGTCGAGATGACCGCCTCGTCGTCGGCGTCGAAGTCCAGCCCGCCCCGCTTGTCGGTCAGGTACAGGTTGCCGAACACCTCGCCGCGCACCCGGACCGGCACTCCGAGGAAGGTGTGCATCGGCGGGTGGTTCGGCGGGAACCCGGCCGAGGCCGGGTGCTCGGAGAGGGTGGGGCAGCGCAGCGGCTGCGGGTCGCGGATCAGTTCGCCGAGGATGCCCCGGCCGGTCGGCTCCGGGCCGATCGCCTCGATCTCCCCGGGGCTCAGGCCGACGGTCAGGAACTGCGAGAGCGAGTGCCCGTCCGCACCGATCACCCCGAGCGCGGCGTAGCGGGCGTCGACCAGGTCGGCGGCGGCCTCGACGATCCGGTGCAGCGCCTGGGCGAGGTCCAGTTCGCGGCCGACCGCGAGCACCGCCTCCAGCAGGCTGTGCACCCGGTCCCGGGTGCCGCGCGCCGCGTCGATCCGCCACTGGAGCTCCTCCAGTAGTTCGTCCAGGCGCAGGTGCGGGATCCGCGGGCCGGCGCCGGCCGACGCACGGGGCCGCGGTGCCGCGCCCGTCTGCCCGGCCTGTCCGGCCTGTGCCGCCTCTCCCACCGGTGCGGACGGTCGGGGCCGGCCGGACTGCTGCGGGGGCCCCGGGTGGTGGGCGGGGCAGCCGGGCGGCGGGGTGGCCGCCGCCCCTCCGGGCCGGTCGCCGCCGGTGCCCGTCCGCGTGTCCTCCGCGCCGCCCACCGGCGTCCTCCTCGTGTGTTCGTGCTGCTCCGGTCCGGACCGCCCGAGGCAGTCCGACGGCCTGACAGGCATATGGTCCGATCAGGTGCTTTGTCGGATTCACGGTAGTGCCGCAGGCATGCGCGGGGCACGCCGGGGTCGGTCGCGAGCGGGTGGGGAAAGGTGTGTACGGCCGTCCGAGCGCCGGTCGGTAACCACTCCCCGCGCCTCCCGCGTCCCCCAGTCATGATCCAGGCCCTAAGGCCCGGCGGACAGGGCCTTGTGGCCCCTGGTCGCCGGACGGGTCCGCCGACCAGGGTTGGGGGAGGGTGCCGACGGTGCGTCAGCCCTGGCGAGAAGCACTATTGGTTGAGTGGCCAATAGCCTGGACCGCCTGTGACTGCTTCAGTAATTGGTCAACTGGCCAATTGCCCGCCCGGGTAATTGGCCGTTTGACCAATTGAATTGTTGGTCGAGTGGCCAATCGTGGCGGCCCGATCGGCGCCCGGACGTGCTGCTCCGGCAGTGCCCTCCCGCGGTGCGCCCCGCACCGCGGACCCACAGCGGAAGGAACATCCATGACGCCCGCAGTCCTGGCCGGAGTCGACGGCTCGCCCGAGAGCACCGTCGCCGCCCACTGGGCCGCCGGGGAGGCGCTCCGGCGGGGCGCCCCGCTGCGGCTGCTGCACGCCTGGCCCTGGCTCACCGACGGGCGCGCCTCGTTCGCCGACCCCGAGGACCTGCCGCTGACCGCCCAGCGGATGCTGGCCGCCGTGGCCGAGGAGGTGGGCGCACGGCATCCGGGCCTCACCGTGCAGACCGATGTGGTGCTCGACGCCGCCGTCGACGGTCTGGTCGCCGCCACCGAGGACCCGGCGGACGCGGATCTGCTCGTCCTCGGCTCGCGCGGCCTGGGCGGCTTCAAGGGGCTGCTGGTCGGCTCGGTGAGCATGGCGGTCGCGGGCCGCGCGGCCGTCCCGGTCGTGGTGGTCCGGCAGCCGGCGCCGGAGGCCGACGCGGGGGCCGTGCCCGAGGTGGTGGTCGGTGTCGACGCGGGCGCGCCGAGCGACACGGTGCTCGACTTCGCCTTCCGCGCGGCCGAACTGCGCGGCGCCCGGGTCCGTGCGGTCCACGGCTGGGACCTCCCGGCGGCCTTCGCGGTGGTCGGCTTCCTGCCGTCCGGCACCGAGACGGCGCGGCTCCAGGCCGCCGAGGAGAAGGCGCTGGCCGCCGCCCTGGCCGAGCACCGCGCCCGGCACCCGCACATCGAGGTGGTCGAACAGGTCCGGCTGGGAGCGGCCCGCACCCTCGTCGAGGACAGCGCCGCCGCGGTGCTGCTGGTGGTGGGCCGCCGTCGCCGCCCGCACGACCTCGCCCCCCGCCTCGGCCGCACCACCCACGCCGTCCTCCACCACGCCCACCCCCCGGTCGCCGTCGTTCCCCACGCCTGACGCCTGACGCCTGACGCCTGACGCCTGACGCCTGACGCCTGACGCCTGACGCCTACGCCCGACTCCCGCCACCGGCCGGGCGGTCCCGGCACCACCCGGCCGGTCCCGGCACTCTCCGGGCGGTCCTGGCCGGGCGGCGCCGCGGCCGCCGTCGATCGGCGGACCGTGCGCTCGCGCCGCTGCGGCCACTCCAGGTACCAGGGCCCGAAACCGCGTCGGTTGCCCAAGGTGTCGGCGGACGGTTCGAAGGGCGGGTCGAGCGCGCAGCCCCGGTGACGGGAGCGCGCCCCGGTGAGGGCCGACGACGAGCCAGGTGGTCATGCCGAACCCGTCGTCGCTGATGCGGATCGCACCCCGCCCGCGCTCCAGGTGCCAGAACTCGTCGCCGGCCTCGCCGAAGGCGGCGCGGTCGTCGGCGAGGTGCCGGCGAGGTGGCCGACCGGGTGGTTCCCTCCTCGCTCCGGCCGGTGGGCTCGTATCCGGCGGTACGGTGGATTGCCCCCTGCCGTGCGCCCCGGTCGCCGGTTGCGACGAACGGCGCGCCGGGGTCGAGCGGGCAGGGACGGCCTCGTCGTCGTCCCGGATCCACCCCCAGCGGCCGCCCCAGCGGCCACCCCAGCGGCCGTCGATCCGGCGCAACGAGGTGAGGGTGAGCGCCGGGCCGGTGCCGCCGGTGCCGACCTCGGCCAGGAACACCCGGTACCCGCCGGGGAGCCCGACGCCGTACCGGGCCTCCACCTCGGCGATCTCGCCAGGGGGCAGGACGCGCTCGATGACCGGGGCCGGGGACGGGGACGGGGACGGGGACGGGCCCGCCCGTCCGGAGCTCGGCCGTTTCGAGCACGACGCCCCGGTCCCGGCCCTCCGACCGGTCGATACGCGTGGTCGTGCTCCCCCGGTCCGACGACGGGTACGGAGCGTGACGCCGCCGCCGACAGTGCCGGGGCGCGGGTGCGGAAGCGGGCCGTTGGGCCCTTTCGGCGGGGTCGGCGGCGGGGCACGCTCGGGGGTACCGGGGCGTGCGGCCGTTGCGGCCGGGGCCCGGGGTTCCGAGGCCAGGAGAGGATCACCATGACCGAGTCAGCTCTCACTCCGGCCGATCTGCGGATGCTCGCCGCCGCCGGTGGCGCGGCGCCCTCGCTGCACAACAGCCAGCCGTGGCGCTTCCGGCCGACCCCCGACGGCCGGGGTGTCGAGGTCCACGCGGATCAGAACCGGGCCGTGCCGCTCGCCGACGCCAACGGGGCCGCCCTGCACGTCGCGGTGGGCGCGGCCCTGTTCAATCTGCGCGTCGCGGCCGCCCGGCTCGGCCGCGCGGGCGCCGTCCGGTTGCTGCCCGATCCGGCGGACCCGCGGCAACTCGCGGTCCTGGACCTCGCCGCGCCCGCGGATCCCGTCGGCGTCGTCGCCGCGTCGTTCGGCCGTGACCTCTACCCGGCGATCGCCGAGCGGCACTCCAGTCGGCGGCCGTTCACCGACCGGGAGGTCCCGGGGGCGGTCGCCGCCGAGCTGGCCGCCGCCGCCGCGAGCGAGGGCGTGACCCTCGCCGTTCTGGACGAGGCCGGGGTGCGTCGGGTGCGGTCGGTCACCACGGAGGCCGAGGACCGGATCGTCCACGACCCGGCGCGGCAGGCCGAGACCCGGTCCTGGCTCCGGCCGGACGCCGGGGCCGACCCGACCGCGCCCGCCGCCGTCGACGGCCTGCCGTACGCGGTGCTCGGCCCACAGGACGGCGGCGCCCGGGTGCCGACACGCGAGTACGCGGGCCGGCCGCCGCACCACGAGGGGCCAGCGCGGCCGTCCGAACGCTTCGAGGAGGTACCCCGCCTGTGCACGCTGAGTACGCCCGGGGACGGCCCGGCGGACTGGCTCCGGGCGGGGCAGGCGCTGGAGCGGGTCTGGCTGCTGGCCACCGTGCACGGACTGCGGCTGACGGTGTGGCACCAGCCGGTGGAGTGGCCCGACCTGCGCTGGCGCCTGCGCGACCCCGCGGCCGGGCCCGGCCACGTCCAGCTGGTGCTGCGGACGGGCTACGGCCCGGCCGGCGAGGCCACCCCGCGCCGCCCGGTCGAGGACGTGCTGGACCTGTCGGCCCGCCCCGGCCCGCCACCGGTGTAGCCGAACCGGCCCCGGCCCCGACCGCGGACAGAGCCGGGGTCGGGGCCGGGGCCGGTTCGGCGGACGCTCAGGGCCCCAGGACTTCAGGACCCGAGGACCTAAGGACTTCAGGACCTCAGGACTTCAGGTCGGCGAGGTCCTTGATGTCCTGGTAGTCCAGGCCCATCGAGTTGTACAGCCGCACCTGCTCCTCGTTCATGGCGCCGTTCCGGGTCAGTTCCTTGACCTGGGCGTCGGTGAGCGGCGTGGCCGGCGCGCCGGTGCCGTCCGCGCCGCCGCCGGCGAGGCCGTCGAAGAGGCCGCTGATGTCCCCGGCGGTCAGTTCGGTGGCACCCGAGGGCGCCTGGACGGCCGGGGTGTCGTGGCCGAACGCGATCCGGAGCGGCAGCGGCGTGCCGGGACCGGCCTTCTCCGCCAGCTGCGCCAGGTCGAAGGTCACGGCGGACAGCGCGCCGCCGTCGAGGTAGAGGTCCAGTGCCAGCGGGCGGTCCGGCACGTCGGTCGGGGCGGACTTCGGCAGCTTGGCGAGGCTCGGCACGTCCTTCGCGAGCGGCTCGACGGCCTTCAGCAGGTCGTCCGCCAGCTTGCGGGCCGGGGCGGTGACGGTGATCCGGTCCTTGCCGTCCTGCTTGCCCTTGTCCTCGAAGGAGAGGTCCTGGGTGAGGATGCTCCGCAGGGACGCGTCGAGGTGCGCCGAGGCCGACGGGGCCAGGGTCGGCGCGGCGCTCGCGCTCCCGCCCGCCGCGCCGGTGCCGGCCGTGCCTTCGACGGTCTTCGTGTCGAAGGCGACCCACTGGCCCTTCAACGCGTTCCCCAGCACGGCGGGCAGGCCCTCGGCGAGCCCCTCGACCTCGGCGGCGTTCTCACCGGCGAGGTGCGCGAAGCCGGCCAGGTCCCCGCGCGCGTAGGCCCTGCCGCCGACCTGGCGGAGCTCCAGGAGCGGTGCGCCGCCCTTTCCGCTGAGCGTGTAGGAGGCCGAGACCGACGGGTCGGCGGCCGACCCGGCACCGCTGCCGGCGCTCTTCGAGGGCTTGACGTCCTTCAGCGGCTTGTCCGCGCTGAAGGCGATCGCCAGGCTCACGGCGGACAGCGCGGCCGCGCTGTCCTTGTCGATCTCCTCGCCCGTGGCCGCGCCGAACGCCTCGATCTGGGCGGGGGTGGCGTCGACCGACAGCTTGGCGCTGAAGGACTTGGCGCTGCCGAAGGTCTTGAACGCCTTCGACACCTTGTCGGCCGCGCTCAACTGCTGGACGGTGCCGCACGCGGCGACGCCGGTGGCGAGGACGGCGCCACAGGCAGCGGCGGCGAGCGCGGTGCGGGCGGACCGGCGTATCACGGTACTGATGGGGTGACTCCTGGGTGTGCGGGGCAGGGCTGTGGGGCGTACGGACGCGACCGGCGCCGTGGCGATGCGTCACAGCGAAGCACAAAGCCTCAGGTGAGGGCACCCGCATTTCCCACGGCCCCGGGAAGGACCGCCCACAAACTACCGCCCCCGACCGACACCCCCACCGGCCGGGGGCACCGGTCAGGGGACGGGACGGGTACGAGGACGGGGCGGGGGTCGAGCGGCGCCCCGACCCGAAGCGCGTCGAACGCCCGGGCCGCCGCTGCCGGGTGGGCGCCGCTGCCGGGTGGGCGCCGCTGCCGGGTGGGCGCCGCTACCGGGTGGGCGCTACTGGGGCCGGCTGCCGGGCGGGCGGACCTCGGCCTCGACCCGCAGGTCGGGGCTGTTGCGGAAGGTCAGCGTGAACTCGACCCACTGGCCGACCTTCAGGGGCGGGGGATTGACGATCATCAGATCGGCGTCCTCCGGGGACATGGCGAGCTCGCCGCGCTCGGGGACTTCGAGGGCCGTGACCGGTGCCCAGGTGCCCGCCGCGCCATGGTGGAGGTGGCGCTTCAGGGTCACCTTGCCACCGAACTGCCAGCTGGCTCCGGTGAGTTCGTCCGGGATGTCGCCGGGATTTCGGACGGTGAAGAAGGCCGCGGTGGACGGGACCCCGCCCGCCGTGGGCAGGAGCAGCCAGCCCGGTCCGGCCTCGACCGGCCGTGCGGTGCCCGCGCCGCCGATCGCCGTCCAGCCGGACAGCAGCGCCAGCGCCACCAGGGCGGCCCCGACCGGTGGTCCGGCCACCTTCAGCCGCTCGACGGCCCTGTTCCCGGCCTTCGGCCGGCCGCTCACCACGCCGCACCCGCCGGGCGCCGCGTCCGGGCCGGCCGCGAGGCCCGACCACCGCCCCCGCCCCCGCCGCCGCGTTCGTCGGCGCCGCCCCGGCCCGGGCGCCAGGTCCGCAGCCGCAGGCTGTTGCCCACCACCAGCAGCGAGCTCAGCGACATCGCCACCGCCGCCAGCATCGGGTTCAACAGCCCCACCGCCGCCAGCGGGATCAGCACCACGTTGTAGCCGAAGGCCCACACCAGATTGGAGCGGATCGTGCCCAGGGTGCGCCGGGCCAGCCGGACGGCGTCCACCACCGCCTCGATGTCCCCGCGCACCAGGGTCAGCCCGGCCGCGCCGATCGCCGCGTCACTGCCCGAGGCGAGCGCCACCCCGAGGTCCGCCGAGGCCAGCGCCACCGCGTCGTTCACGCCGTCGCCGACCACCGCGACGGTCCGCCCGGCGGCCCTCAACTCGGCCACCACCTCCGCCTTGCGCTCCGGGGAGGCCGAGACGTGCACCCGCTCGATGCCCAGCTCCGCCGCCACCGCGCGCGCCGCCCCGGGGCCGTCGCCGGTCAGCAGCACCGGCTCCAGGCCCATGCCGCGCAGCCGGTGCAGGGCGCGCCAACTGCCCGAGCGCAGCGTGTCGCCGACCGCCAGCACCGCCACCGGGAGTCCGTCCAGTTCCACCACCACCGGCGTGCGGCCCGCCGCCGAGGCGTCCGCCAGCGCCGCCGCCAGCTCGGCCGGCAGCGGGGTCGCGACCTCGTCCGGGCGGACCACCCGGACCCGGATCCCCTCGACCTCGCCGGACACCCCGACTCCGGTGGTGGCCGCGAAACCGGCCACCACCGGAAGGGGGTCGGAGCCGCACCGGGCTCGGGCCGCCCCCACGACGGCCCGCCCGACAGGGTGCTCCGAACGGTGCTCGACGGCTCCGGCCAGCCGCAGCACCCGCTCCTCGTCGACGCCCACGCCGGAGGCCACGGCCACCGCCGCGAGCTCCATCCGGCCGGTGGTCAACGTGCCCGTCTTGTCCAGCACCACGGTGTCGACCCGGCGCAGGCTCTCCAGCACCTCCGGGCCGCGGACCAGGACGCCCAGTTCGGCGCCCCGCCCGGTCGCCGCCAGCAGCGCCGTCGGCGTCGCCAGACCCAGCGCGCACGGGCAGGCCACCACCAGCACGGCGACCGCCGCCGTCACCGCCGCCTGCGGGTCGGCGCCCGCGCCCAGCCAGAAGCCGAGCACGCAGACCGCCACCGTCAGCACACAGGGCACGAACACCCCGGCGACGGTGTCCGCCAGCCGTTGCGCCCGCGCCTTGCCGGCCTGGGCGTCCGCCACCAGCGCGGTGATCCGGGCCAGTTGGGTGTCCGCGCCGACCGCCGTCGCCCGCACCACGAGCGCGCCGCCGACGTTCACGGTGGCGCCCGCGACCCGGTCGCCCGGTCCGACCTCCACCGGCACCGACTCGCCCGTCAGCAGGCTCAGGTCGAGTGCCGAACCGCCCTCCACCACCAGGCCGTCGGTGGCCACCCGTTCACCCGGACGGACCACGAACTCCTGTCCCGGCAGCAGCTGTTCGATCGGCAGCATCCTCTCCTCGCCGGTCCGGGGATCGCGGACGCACACCTGCTTGGCGCCCAGCTCGGCCAGCGCCCGCAGCGCGGAACCACTGCGCCGCCGCACCCTGCCCTCCAGCAGGCGCCCGGCCAGCACGAACAGCGGCACCCCGACGGCCGCCTCCAGGTAGACGTGCGCGGTGCCACCGCCGTCCGCGGTCAGCGAGAACGGCATCCGCATGCCGATCTCGCCCGCCCCGCCGAACAGCAGCGCGTACGCCGACCAGGTGAAGGAGGCGACCACACCGAGGCTCACCAGGGTGTCCATGGTCGCCGCCGCGTGCCGCAGGCCCCGCAGGGCCCGCAGGTGGAACCCGGCCGAACCCCAGCTCACCACCGGCAGCGCCAGCCCGAAGCAGACCCACTGCCAGGCCGGGAACTGCGCGGACGGCACCATCGACAGCACCAGCACGGGCACCGCCAGCAGCGCCGTCACCAGCAGCCGCCACCGCTCCCCGGCCTCCTCCGCCGCCGGACCGGCGGGCGGAACGCCCTGCGGTGCCAACTCGGCGGTGTAGCCGGCCCGTTCGACCGCCGCGACCAGATCGTCCAGGCCCACCCCGGCCGGGTGCAGCACCCGGGCCCGCCCGGTGGCGAGGTTCACCCCGGCGCTCACGCCCTCGATCCGGGCCAGCCGCTTCTCGACCCGGCTCACACAGGCCGCGCAGGTCATCCCGCCGACCGCCAGGTCGGTGCTCACCAGCGCCTCGGACTCCTCCGACTCCGCGGCGGCCCTCACCGGCCCGCCCCCATGACGTGGCCCGTCCCGGCCTTCCCGCCGCCTCCGCCGCCGGGCGTCAGCCCGGGCGTCACCGGCCCGGCGCCGCGACCCACCGCGAACGCCACGACGAACACCACTACCAGCAGCAGGGCGAACCCCGCGAGCACACTCAACGGCCGGGCACCCGGCGACATCCCACTCACGCCCCACCAGTCGTGCCCCCACCCCGCCGGGTTCCCGCGCACCCCGAATGACCCGGATCACACACCCGTCCGGCCCAGCACCGGCCCGGCGGTCCTGTGCCCGGCGGTCCCGTTCCCGGCGGTCCCGTGCCCGGCGGCGCCGGGCGCGACGGGGGCCGGGGCACGCGGCGGCCCGCGCACCCCGGCCCCGGGTGGCACTACGGCCGGCGCGCCGTCCGCTGGTCGAGGTGCACCAGGACCCCGGCGCGGAAGCGCTCCACGGCGGCGTCGACGCTCCGGATGAAGCCGCTCTCGGCGTTCCCCCGGGTGCTCCCCATGCCCTTGGTCAGCGAGAGCCGGAAGCCGGTGATCCGGGCGGAGTCCTTGGGCAGCAGGTCGCCCGGCTCCGGCCGCAGCTTCTCCAGGGTGCCGCGCGGGCCGGCGGCGGTGCCGTCGGTGAGGGTCTCGATGTGCAGGTCGGCCGGAGCCTCGGCGAGCTGACGGACCAGCCGCTTGGCCCAGCTGAGCGGGTAGCCCTGCTCCGGGGCCGGGATCTCGGCGGAGGTCCGCAGCTTGCCGACCCGCAGGTCCGCCGCGATCACGATGGTGCCGGGCGCGTCCTCGATCCTGATCTCCGCGGCCAGCCGCCCGTCCGCGCACAGCCGGTCGGCCAGCTCCGTCCGTCGGGCCCGGGCGTCCTCGCCGCGCCGGGTGCGCTGGACGGGCAGCACCTTGACCCCGAGTTCGCCGCCGAGCTGGAGGCAGACCTGGCGGACCAACCGTTCCCAGCTCTCCACCACCTGGGTGGCGCGCTCGTCTCCGGCGGCGAGCGTCTCGTCGTCGATGCCCTTGCGGACGGGCACCCAGGCGGGGCCCATGTTCTGGAAGCCGTGGCAGCCGGAGTTGTCGTGCTGGAGGTAGTGCAGCAGTTCCTGGAGCAGCCAGGCGTGCGCGGGATTGCCGACGCCCTCGTGCCGAATCAGCATCTTCGCCTGGTACGCGACCTCGGCCCAGGAGAGATGGGCGAGCAGCACCTTGTGCTTGCGCCGACCGTCGATCTTGACCTGGACGAGCGGGCTGCCTTCGAGGGCGACGTCGTTGGAGAGAGTGATGACCGCCTCGTAGCCGCGCCGGGCGGCGATGTCCATGTAGTCCTGGACCTGGTCGGCCTTCAGCGGGTTGCCGTTGGTCTTGCTCTCGACCAGCGCGGTCCAGAGCCGTCCGGCCCGCTCGACGCGGATCACGCCGTCCGGCCGCTTGGGCGTCTCCCCGTGCGGGAGCGAAACCTCGGTGAAGGTCTCCATCCGGCCGGCGGGGGCGCCGAAGGCGGCGGTGAGCCGTCGGCCGAACTCCGGGACCTGGGCCATCACGGAGAGCAGGACGGAGGTGGCGCGGACCTCGCGCTCGCGGTCGCGGTTGAGCGCGGTGGCGGGGAAGAGCCGGGCGGTGTTCCAGGCGTCGTTCTCGGCGAGCGAGGGCTTGGCGGCCTTGGGGAGCGTCACCTTCTTCCTGGCCGTGCGCAGCCGCTTGGGCGCGGAAGAGGCAACGTCGGCAGCGGTGTCGGTGTCGGCGCCGGGTGCGGCGGCTTCGGGCCCGACTGCGGCCGGAGGACTGTCGGCGGTCGGACCATCGGCCGGAGCGGGGGTCGTCACCGGTGGTTCGGTGGTGGCGGCGGCGGGGGTGTCCAGGGCCTTCGTGGCTGTGGCTGCCCCCGCCGCCGTGCCCGCTGCCTCGTCCGCCGCGAGGCCGTCGTCGGCGGTCTCTGCGTCGGCGGCCTCCTCGGCGGCGTCGTCCTCGATCTCGATCCCGAAGTCCGTGGCGAGGCCCGCGAGGCCGGTGTCGTAGCCCTGGCCGATGGCGCGGAACTTCCACTCCTGGTTGCGGCGGTAGATCTCGCCGAACACGAAGCCGCTCTCCGACTCGGCGTCGGTGATGGAGAAGCCGAGCAGCCGCTCGCCGCCCAGGTCGGCGAGTTCGAGTCGGAGGTTGTCCAACTGCCCGAACGGCGCCCGCTGGTGCCTGCTGGCGGCGATCACCAGCCGCTCGATGCCGTCCGGGACGGCGGTGAGGTCGAGCTGGATGCGGTCCTCGGTACCGACCTCGGTGGGGCTCTGGCCGAGCAGTTGGACGCTGCCGTCCGCGGCGGTGGGGTTGTTGTAGAAGAAGAAGTCGGCGTTGTCGCGGACCTTGCCCTCGTCGGTGAGGAGGAGGACCGAGACGTCCGCGTCGCCGTCGCCCGACGGGCTGCTCCAGCCCAGGATCACGGTGACGGCGTCGACGCTCCCGTCGCCCTCGCTCAGCGCGGCGAGTCCGACGTTGGCGCCCTTGACCATTTCCTGCACGAATGTCCCCCAGAGGAGCAGGGCTGTGCCGTCGGCGTGGGCGCAGCCGCGAGTGGTGCCGTCGGTCTGTGCCCGGTCCGGCCAGCAGGGAGCCTAGCCGTTTGACCTGCTGGTGTGATCGGAATTCGAGCAGATTGTGTGCACGCAATCGGATTGTCACCTTCGCGGGCACAGGGCGGCGCGCACTGGGCGGCGGGGGCGAGGCTGCCCCGGCGTCGGGGAGGTGACGCCGGGGCAGCGGGAGGACGGTGGAGCGTGGGCGCGTTACGGCAGGGGTATCCGGACGACCTGGGGGTCGTGGTCGCTCAGCTGGGTGGCGAACTCGCTGTTGAGGTGGACGATGTCGTAGCTGTAGGCGCGGGCCGCGAGGGCGGGGGAGATCAGGATGTGGTCGAGGACCTGGGAGTTGCCCTCGTAGACGTAGGTGTAGCGCTCGGCGAGGGGGAGGGTGCGGGGGAGGTCGACCAGGGCGCCGCCGGCGGTGAGCAGGTCGGCGGTCTGCGAGAACTCGAAGTCGTTCAGGTCGCCGAGGACGAGCACGGCGGCGTTCGGGTCGACGGCGAGGATCTGGTCGGTGAAGGTCCTGACCGCGGTGGCCTGGGCGTGGCGCTGGGTCTCGGAGGGGCGGGACGGCTGCTGGTAGCGGCCGAAGAGGGGCTGGTCGCCGCCCTTGGAGTTGAAGTGGTTGGCGATCACGAACACGGGGCGGCCGTTCCAGCGGAACTCGCCCGCGAGCGGCTTGCGGCTGGCGTTGAAGGCCGTGTTGGTCGGGTCTATCCGGCCGGGGGAGTAGGCGAGGGCGGGGACGCCGCCGTTGTTGACCACGGAGTCGGCGGTGGTGGAGCCGGCGCCCGGGCGGTCGGTGAAGCTCAGGCCCCGGTCGGTGCGGTACAGGAACACCTGGCGGATGTTGCCGCCGGGCTGGCCGCCGTCCTGGTCGTTGACCGGGTTGAGCTGGCGGTAGGAGTAGGCCGGGCCGCCGGCCGCGGTGATGGCCGCGGTCAGCTTGGCCAGGGTCTGGTCGGCGGCGACCACGCCGTTGTCGGTGGCGCCGGAGTTGTCCTGGATCTCCTCCAGCGCGACCAGGTCGGGCGAGCGCAGGTTGGTGACGACGGCGGCGGCCAGGCCGTCGAACTTGCTCTGCGGGTCGCCCGGGGCGAGGTTCTCGACGTTGAACGTCGCCGTGGACAGCTCGCCGGCGGCCGGTGCGGCGGTGGTCTCCGGGGCGAGGCCGCCGGGGAGGACGGTCGGGGTGGCGGTGACCAGCAGCTTGAAGTTGCCGAAGGAGTAGTCCACGACGCCGACGGTGGCGCCGGAGAGGGTGTCACCGACGTTGGCGGCCGGGGTCGGCGCGAGCACGTCGTCGAGCAGGACCCGCTCGGGGTTGCCGTCCGCGGCCTGGAGCAGGATGCCGCCGCGGGCGGTCCTGGTGCCGGAGCCCTGCGGGACGACCGGGATCTCGCCGACGGAAGCCCTCGGCCCGACCACCGCGGCGTTGTTCAGCTGGACCCGCATGCCCTCCAGCGACTCCCAGAAGTCCAGGCCGTCGGTGGCCGGCTGGAAGCCGCCGGCGGTCTCGACGTCGCCCGTGGTGACACCGGAGATCACGGCGGCGGGCGGGACCCGGCCGCCGGCGCCGACCAGGGTGGCGGCGGGCAGCGGCGCGTTGTGGGCGAGCACGGCGGTGGTGGGCGCGGTGAGCTCGGTGACGGTGAGGTTGGTGGTGCCGCCGGTGCCGCCGGGGCGGTACTCGCTGACGGTGCCGCCGACCTGGACCGAGTCGCCGACGGCCACGCCGGGGGCGCCCGCCGTGTAGACGTAGAGCGCCTCGCTGGTCGCCGGGTCGGCGTCGGGCTGCGGGTCCTGGAACCAGTAGCCGCTCGGGCCGACCGCGGTGACGACCCCGGGCACGGCGGTGACCGACTGGCCGGCCAGCGGTGAGGTCCGGGCGGCGCCCTGGACGGCGCGGATCCGGGTGCCGCCCGTCCCGCCGCCCGAGGTGGAGTTGCGCGGGGTGGGCGCGGTGACGGCGAAGTCGGCCGCGTTGTTGTCGGTGTCGGTGGCGCCGCCGCCGGCCCGCACCGCCGCGGTGGTGTTGGCGAGGTTCCCGGTGGGCGAGCCCTCGGCGGACGAGGCGGTCGTGCCGTAGCCGACGAAGTCCTTCACCCCGGGCTGGCCGGCGCAGCCGGTGGCGCAGGTCAGCGCGGTGGAGTTGGTGACCAGCGCGATCTTGCCGGCGTTGGCGCCCATCGCGATCGTGCCGGTGGCGTCCGGCGTCGGGAGGGCGGCGCCGGCACCGGCCCCGGCCGCCTCCTGCACCAGGTAGTACTTGCCGGGGGCGACGGTGCCCGACAGGGTGGTCCTCGACCACGAGGACCCGGCCGCCGAGGCGTACTGGACGGTCCAGCCGGTGACGCTGACCGGGGTGGTGCCCCGGTTGTACAGCTCGACGAAGTCATTGGCGTACGGCGCGCCGGAGTTGCCGCCGCCGCCGTACACCTGGCTGATGACGAGGTCCGGGGACACCGCCTGCGCGGTGCCGGCGGGCAGCGCGGTGAGCGCTCCGACGACGGTGGCGGCCGTGGCCACCGCCAGTGCGCGGAGCCGGACTCGATCGGTTCGCCGCATGGGCGTCCTCCTGACGGGCGTGCAGCAGTGGATGGGCGGGCGCTGTGTGTTGTAGCAGCGCCACCCATGCCGTACCGCGCGCTCCGGCGAACGGCCAGGCGTCCAACGGAAGAACGTTCAGCCTGGCATGCACGGGGCGAAGGACGCGAGGGGTCCGTGGGGCGGGACGTGACGGAAGGGGAGCGGAAGGCGAGTGGAAGGCGAGCGGAAGGAGTGCGATGGCGGGGTGTGGCGGCGGGGCGTGACGGCGGCCGGGCGTCAGCCCTCGGTGAGGGTGATCCGGATGCCGATCGTGCCGCGCGTGCCGCGCCGCAGCCGACTGCCGAGCACCGTGACGACGCCGACCAGCCCGTACTTCTGCCGCAGCAGCGTCCGGTAGGCGGCGGTGCGCTCGGCGCCGAGGATCTCGGCGGTGGCCGGGACGGACTCCCCGGTCGGATTGCCGCGCAGGTCGCAGGGACCGACCAGGACGTCCGGGCGGTTGCGGATCCGCTTGACCTTCCACGAGTCGGTGACGGTCCAGATGCCGAGCGCCTCGCCGTCGCGCACCACCCACACCGGCGTCGGCACGGCGGTGCCGTCCTTCTTGAAGGTGGTGACCAGCAGGTAGCTGCCGGAGGAGAGGCCGACCAGGCGCTCAAGCCGCTCCTGCCGGCGCGGGTCGGGCTGGGGAGTGGTGCTCATGCGGGGCATTCTAGGTGGCCGGGACGGGCCCGGCCGCCGGGAGGGCGGGGGTCAGCCCCGGTGCCGGCGGCGGGCGGTGGCCGGGCCGCGGAAGCGGGCGGCGGTGGAGTGGGCGAGGGCTCGGGCGCGGCGGGTGAGGCGGTGGCGGGCGGGGCCGCCCACGGCGGTGGCGCCGCCGCTGGCGGTGGAGCCGCGGTGGGCGGGAGTGGTGGGTGCCGCCCCGGTGGGCACGGAGTAGGCGATGTGCGGGGCGTAGTCCGGGCGCGGGGGGACCGGGAGGCCGCCGGGGAGAACGGGGAGCGCGGTGGACCCGGCGGCGTGCGGGCGTCGACGGGTGCGCAGCCGGCCGGCGGCCCAGAGGGCGAGGGCCGTGCCGAAGGCGAGGGCGGTCCAGCCGGCCGGGCCGAGGGCGTGGTCGGCCTGCTGGATCGCGTGCGGCAGGACGCCGGAGGCCGGTTCCTCGGCGGCGGGGGCGGCGGTCGCCTCGGCGACGGTCTCCTCGACCAGTCGGCCGACCGGTTCGACCTTGCCGGCCGCCGCGAAGCCCCAGTCGAGCAGCGCGGACGCCTCGTCGTAGACCTTGGACTGCTGCTCCGGGTGCATCACCGTCACCAGCAGGGTGCGGCCGTCGCGTTCGGCCGCACCGGTGAAGGTGGCGCCCGCGTTGGTGGTGTAGCCGTTCTTCACCCCGATCAGGCCCGGGTACTTGCCCAGCAGGCGGTCCGTGTTGGCGATGTCGAACGCGGACCGCTGCCCGGTCGTCTTGTCCATCGCGCCGGGGAAGCGGGCGGTGCGGGTCGCGCAGTAGCCGCGGAAGTCGGGGTTGCGCAGTCCGGCGCGGGCGAACAGCGTGAGGTCGTACGCCGAGGAGACCTGGCCGTCCTGGTCGTAGCCCTCCGGGGAGACCACCCGGGTGTCCTTCGCCTGGAGGGCGGTCGCCCGCTCCTGCATCTGGGCGACGGTGCGGGCCAGGCCGCCGTTCATGTGGGACAGCACGTGCACGGCGTCGTTGCCGGAGGCGAGGAAGACGCCCCGCCAGAGGTCCTCGACCCGGTACGGCAGATTCTCCTTGATCCCGACCAGGCTGCTGCCCGCGCCGAGCGCGGCGAGCTCGGCGGGAGCCACCTTGTGCTCCAGGGCGCGGTCGAACTTCGGCAGCACGGTGTCGGCGAACAGCATCTTCAGGGTGCTGGCGGGCGGCAGCGGGAGGTGGGCGTTGCGCGCGGCGAGGATCTCGCCGGTCGCGGCGTCGGCGATCAGCCAGGACCGTCCGGTGAGGGTGGCCGGCAGGTCGGGTGCCCCGGTCCGGGGCGCGACCTGGACGGCGGGCCGGCCCAGGCGCTCGCCGCCGACCACGGCGGCCGCGTCCTGGGCGGAACCGGCCCCGCCCGCCGCCGCCCCTGCTCCGGGGGACGAGGAGGAAGGGGACACCGCCGCAGACACCGTCGGAGAGACCGCCGGAGAAGGGGACGGCGAAGGGGACGGCGAAGGGGAGGGGGCCGAGAACGCGGCGGGCGCGCCGGCCGCGAGGACCAGGACGGCGACGGCGCTGGCCGCCGCCGGTCTCCCGGCCCGGACGCGCCTGCTGACGTGGAGTGACCTCTGCTGCACACCGCGAACGTACCCGGACGGCCGCCGCCCCGCCCTGCCCGCTGCTCCGTCCGGGCCCTACCGGGCCGCCGGGCGGCCTGGTACGGTGCGGCGCATGACCTTCCTCTGTGCGTAGCCGACCCGACGCGACCGCGCCCCGACCGCTCGGGAGCCGCGCGGTCCTCCGGTGTCCCCGCACGCACACCTCCGGTGCCGCCCGCCGTGACCTTCCCGGCCCGCGGACCGGACCTCCCTGAGGACGTCCACCCATGCCTTCCACCGTTTCCGCGCCTCCGCGCGGCCCGTCCGCACGCCCCGGCTACCGCGCCGTGCTCGGTGCCCCGCACGCCGGGCGCACCTTCGCCGCCGCGCTGCTCGGCCGCCTCTCCTACGGGGTGGTTCCGCTCGCCCTGCTGCTCACCGTCCGCGAGGCCACCGGCTCCTACTCCGCGGCCGGCGCGGCGATGGCGGTGTTCGCGCTCGCCAGCGTCCTCCTCTCGCCGGTCCGGGCCGGGCTGGTCGACCGTCACGGTCCCCGGCGGGTACTGCCGCCGATGGCCGTGCTGTACGGCGTCCTGCTGCTCGCCGTGGTCGCGGCCACGGCCCGGCCGGGTACGGCCCCGGTGCTGGTCGGGGCGCTCGTCGTCGCGGCGGGCGCCTGCACTCCGCCGCTGGGTCCGGTGATGCGGACGTTCTGGCGGCGACTCCTGCCCGACCCGGCGCTGCTGCGCCGGGCGTTCGGCCTGGACGGCGTCGCGGAGGAACTGCTCTTCGTCACCGGTCCGCTGCTGGTCGGGCTGCTGCTTCCGGTCGTCGGCCCCGGTGGCGCCGTGGTCGTGGGCGCGGGGCTGCTGGTCGCGGGGGCCCTGCTGCTGGTCGCCTCGCCGGTGGCGGCGGGCGGACCGGACGGACCGGGGGAAGCGGACGGACGGGGTGAAGCGGGCGGACCGGGCGGACGGGGTGCGGCGGACGGCGCGAACGGCCCCGGGGTCGGGGCAGCGCCGGTCGGGCGCCGTCGCCGGACACCGCTCGGCGGCGGACGGGCGCTGCGCGCCGCCGTGCTCGCCTCCGCGGTGACCGGGCTGGCGCTCGGCGCGCTGGACCTGATGGTGCTCGCCTTCGCCGAGGACCGCGGCCGGCCGCAGGCGGTGGGCTGGATCCTGGCCGCGCTGTCCGCCGGCAGCGCGGTCGGCGGCCTCGGGCTGGGCGCGCTGGACCGCCCGGTGCCGAACGCCGCCCGGCTGCCGCTGTTCACCGCCGGCCTGGGGCTGGCCCTGGCGGTGGCCGGGCTGGCACCCGGTCCGGTCCTGCTCGGCGTGGCCGTCGGTGCGGCCGGGTTCTTCGTCTCGCCCGCCCTCACCACCGCCTACCTGGTCGCGGACGAGGCGGTCGCCCCGGAGGCCGGGACCAGGGCCGGCGCCTGGGTGAACACCGCCTTCAACGCCGGTTCGGCCGTCGGCGGCGCGGGTGTGGGCCTGCTGGTCGGGCACCTGCCGCTGCCGCTCTGCTTCGCCCTGTCCGCCGCCCCGGCGCTGGCCGCCGCGCCGGCGCTGCTGCGGATGCGCGACTTTGGTGGGCCCGGGCCGCGCCGAAAGTCGGATCCGGCCGGCGGCCCGGCTGCCTAACGTCGGGGCCATGAAGAACCTGCTGGGATTCGTGAGCTTCGTCCTGGTCGTCGGCGGCATCAACGGCCTCCTCGTCGACCATCTGTGGGGCCTGCACCTCTTCGGGTTCGTGCGCTACCTCGTCCCCGCCGACCACCGGACCGTCGGCTACCTGGCGCTGATCGCCGTGGGCGTCCTGCTGGCCGCCGGCACGGCGCTGCTCGACCGGCGGTCCGGCCGGGACTGAACGCGTGGCGGGCCTCCACCGGCCGGGCGGTGGGCCCGGGCGGCGGGTCGAGCGCCCGGCCGGGCGGTGGGCCGTCGGCGGGGAACGAACGGTCCGCCGCCGCCCGTTCTGCCGGGTGACGCGTCGTCGACGAGGAGGGCCGCATGACGAAGCAGGCGTACGGACAGATCGCGCACCGTCAGGTCGAGGTGAACGGAGTCCGGCTGCACGTCGCCGAACAGGGGGAGGGACCACTGGTCCTGCTGCTGCACGGCTTCCCGGAGAGCTGGTACTCCTGGCGGCACCAGTTCGCCCCGCTCGCCGAGGCCGGCTACCGCGTGGTCGCCGTCGACCAGCGCGGCTACGCCCGCAGCGAGCAGCCCGATTCGGTCGACGCGTACACCCTGCTGCACCTGGTCGGCGACGTCACCGCGCTGATCGGCGCCCTCGGCGAGGAGAGCGCCGTCCTCGTCGGCCACGACTGGGGCGCCCCGGTCGCCTGGAGCACGGCCGCGCTGCGCCCCGACCTGGTGCGCGGTGTGGCGGGGCTGAGCGTCCCGCCGCTGGCCACCCTCGGCCTGCCGCCGCTGGCGCAGGCCCGGGAGCGGTTCGGTGAGGGCTTCTACCAGATCTACTTCCAGCGCCCCGGGGTCGCGGACGCGGAGCTCGGCCGGGACCTCCACTCGACGTTCCGCCGGATGCTGTCCGGCGGCGGGGGCGCCCGGCCGGGCGGCGGGGGACCGCGGGCCTGGGTGATCGGCGAGGGACAGGCCCTGCTGGACGGCCTCCCCGAACCCGAGAAGCTGCCGGCCTGGCTCTCGGAGGCGGACATCGAGGCTTTTGTCGCCGACTACGCCGAGCACGGCGAGCGGGCGTTCACCGGTGGTCTCAACTGGTACCGCAACATCGACCGGAACAACGAGCTGCTGGTCGGGCTGGCCGGGCGGCCGGTGGAGGTCCCGGCCCTCTACGTGGCGGGGGACCAGGACATGGTCATGGCCCTGATCCCGGAGGAGGCGATGCGCGGGCTGCTGGAGCGACTGGCGCCGAAGCTGTACCGGCGGGTGACGCTTCCGGGTGTCGGTCACTGGACCCAGCAGGAGAGCCCGGCGGAGGTCAACGCGGCCCTGATCGACTTCCTCGGCCGACTGGACGGCTGAGACGGGGCTTTGGTGAAGGCGGGCGGTGGCGGGGGCGGCTCCTCGGCTCCGCCCGCCGTCCCCGCCCGCCGTCCCTGCCCGCCGTCCCCGCCCGTCGTCCCCGCCCGTCGTCCCCGTCCGTCGGCTCAGACCGTCCTCCCCGCCCGTCGGCTCAGACCGGGAGCAGGCGGGCGACGAACTCGCCCAGCCGGCGGGCGTTGCGGCAGCAGTGCATCGGCACCACCTCGGCGTAGGCGGGGGCGGCGGAGTCGCCGGTGCCCCAGAGGGCGGGCTGCTCCGGGTTGAGCCAGTGGACCTGGCGGGCGCGGGCCGCGATCAGCCGCAGGGCGGGCAGGTGCGGGTCCCGGTAGTTGTTGCGGGCGTCGCCGAGGATCAGCACGGCGGTCCGCGGACCCACGGCGTCCAGGTGGTGCTCGGCGAACTCACCGAGGGCCGAGCCGTAGTCGCTGTTGCCGTGGTGGCCCATCACCTTGGCCTCGGTGAGGATCCGTCGGGCCAGCGCGGCCGGGTCGCCGCCGCCGCGGGTGAGCAGGTCCGTCACCTCGGCGGTGCGGTTGACGAACGCGAACACCCGGACCTTGCTGAACTGGTCGCGCATCGCCTGGACCAGCAGCAGCGTGAAGTCGGAGAAGCCCGCCACCGAGCCCGACACGTCGCAGAGCAGCACGAGTTCGGGCCGGGCCGGACGGCGCAGCCGGTGGGCGGGGCGCAGCGGGACGCCGCCGGTGGAGAGCGAGCGGCGCAGGGTGCGGCGCAGGTCGATCCGCCCGCGCGCGGCCCGGCGCCGGCGCGCGGCCAGTCGGGTGGCCAGCTTTCGGGCCAACGGGTGGACGGCGCGGCGGAGTTCGACGAGCTGGTCGCGGCCGGCGGTGAGGAAGTCGATCCGGTCGGGGCTCGGCGCGACGGCCCGTTCGGCGAGGTGTTCGGTGCCGCGGAGCTCGGCCGCCCGGCGGCGGGCCTCGGTGGCGACCAGGGCGCGGAAGCCCTGGATGCGGCGGCGGATCTCGTCGGGCAGGACGTGATCGGCCAGGTCGGGAGCGGGTGCCTCGGCCGCGGGCCCGGCGCGCAGGGCCGCGAGCACGCGGGCCAGCAGGGTCTCCGGCGCGATCCGGCCGAGGGTCTGGTAGGCGGACCAGCCGTCGCTGCCGGGGCGCCCGGCCGCGCCGCCGCCGCCGTACCGGCCGAACGCCGCCACCGCCTCGCCGGCGAGCCCGGTCAGGGCGGCCCGGTCGTCGGCGGCGAGGGCCGCGACCAGCCGCGCCCGGAGGTCCTCGCGCAGAGAGGTCCGGTCCGGGTCCGCGAGGTCGGCGGGGCCCGGAGCGGCGGCGTCGGCCGGCTCCGGGGCCTGCTGCGCGGAGGCCCGGCGCACCGCCTCCGGGTCGCCGACACCGAGTGGGAAGAACAGGTCGAAGGTGGTGTCGAAGACCGTGCGCTGCCCGTCGGTGCGCAGGAGCGCGGCGGCGAGTCCGGCCCGGACCTGTTCGCGCTCGGCCAGGCCGAGGACGGCCAGGACGGCCGCGGCGTCGACGGTCTCGGAGGGCCCGATCCGCAGGCCGTGGGCGCGCAGCGCGCGCACGAAGGCGGTCAGCCGGGCGGCGAGGTCCGCGGGATCGCACGAGCCGGGGGAGGTGCCGGGGGAGCTGTCGGGGGACGGGCCGCCGGACGGGCCGGCCGGAGCCGACGGAGTCGGTACGGTCATGCGAGGGTGAGCTTCCGGGTGGCCTTCAGGATGTCGTCCTGGTGCTTCAGGACGACCCCGAGGGTGGCCCGGACGACCGTCTCGTCCAGGGTGTCGGCGCCGAGTGCGAGCAGGGTGCGGGCCCAGTCGACCGTCTCGGCGACCGAGGGGGCCTTGCGCAGCTCCAGCGCCCGAAGCGCGCCCACCACCCGGACCAGCGAGTCGGCCAGTGCCGCGTCCAGGCCGGGGACGCGCAACCGGACGATCCGGCGCTCCAGTTCGGCCTCGGGGTAGTCGAGGTGGAGGAAGAGGCAGCGGCGGCGCAGCGCCTCGGAGAGTTCCCGGGTGGCGTTGGAGGTGAGCAGGACGAACGGGCGGCGGCTCGCCGTGATGGTGCCCAGTTCGGGCACGGTCACCTGGTAGTCGCTGAGCACTTCGAGCAGCAGCGCCTCGACCTCGACGTCGGCCTTGTCCATCTCGTCGATCAGCAGCACGGTCGGTTCGTCGCCGCGGATGGCGGTGAGCAGCGGCCGGGTGAGCAGGAACTCCTCGCCGAAGATGTCGGTGCGGGCCGCGTCCCAGCCCTCGTCCCGCCCGGCGGTGATGCGCAGCAGCTGCTTGGCGTGGTTCCACTCGTAGAGGGCGCGGGACTCGTCGATGCCCTCGTAGCACTGGAGCCGGACCAGTCGGGCCCGGCCGAGTGCGGCGACGGCCTTGGCGAGTTCGGTCTTGCCGACGCCGGCCGGGCCCTCGACCAGCAGCGGCTTGCCGAGCCGGTCGGCGAGGAAGACCGTGGTGGCGACCTCCGTGGAGGCCAGGTAGCCGACCTCGGCCAGCCGTGCGGCGGTGTCGGCCACCGACTCGAAGAACTGCGTGCCCTCGCCGACCATGTCTGCCCCGTGTCCCCGTGGTCCGGTGTCTGTCGCCAGCACCCTACCCGTGGGTCACTTCGCTGTCCCGGACACGGCGTCACCGGCGCCGGTGACGCCGTGTCCGGGAGATGCGGTGCCGGGCGGCGGAGGGCCGGTCGGGATGCGGCGGCGGCCGCACCCCGACCGGTGTCGTACCGGCCCCGCCGGGTGCCGTCGTCCCGGCTCCGGCGGGGGCCGGTGGTCGGGCGGGAGGGTCAGTTGATGTAGACGTGCGGGCTGCCGGCCACCGAGCTGTCCTTCACCGGCCCGTAGGTGGCGCTGAAGTACCCGGTCGCGAAACAGGTGCTCGGGCCGGAGACCTTGGGCAGGGCCTGGGCGGTGAACCCGATGGTCTGGCCGACGTTGCTGGTGGTGCCGCTGATGCCGGCGGGGGCGCGGTAGACGCAGGTGATGGTGCCGAGGATGGTCTTCAGCACCACGGTGGTCTGGAGCGGTCCGACGGCGGTGGGGTCGAGCGAGACCGGGTTGCCCGGGGCGTCGCTGACCGAGTTGGTGTAGGGCAGGTTGTTGACGGTGATGCTCTGCACGGAGGTGACGCCGATGACGTTGGCGGTGCAGGAGCCGAAGGTCTGGGTGTTGAGCTGCTCGGTGGCGACACCGGGAGCGGCCGGGTTGGCGGTGACCTTCGCCGAGAAGGAGGAGGCGGCGCACTTGATGCCGCTGGTCCCGGTGGCGGTGGAGTAGAAGGTGGCGAAGCTGCCGGAGACCAGGTCGGCGGTGAGCACGTCGCCGACGGCGATGTCGGGCCCGCCCACCGAGGTGTGGGTGAGCACGGCGGAGCCGGCGGCCTGGGCGGGGGTCGTGGTGCCGGCGGCCAGCACCGCGGCGGCGGCGAGGGCGGTGGCTCCGAGGGTACGGCGGATGCGCATGAGGGTGTGCCTCTCCGGGCGAGTCGGGTGGGGCCCGTGCGGTCGGTGTGGGGGTGCGCGCGGCATCGTCGGCCGCGCCCGGCCGGGACGGGGAGCATGCGGGGTGGGGCGCCGCGAACGGCGACTCGGCGGGCCCGGCGCCACGGGCCCGCCCGTACGGCGCGGTACCGGCGGCACGACGTTGTGCGGCGGGTACGACACGGCCTGGACCGGCCGGAACGAACCGGCCGGGTACGGCTGAGTACGGCGGGGTACGGCAGGGTGGAGCGGAGGTGGAGCGGGAACGCGGCACCTCGGGGACGCGTGCGGTGCGGGGTGCAGGTCGGCGGCTGCCACCGCCGGGCATGCGTTCGCCATACTGAGCAGTCGGAACGCGTGCGGGTTTCCGGCGGCCTCGGCCGCGGATTGGAAACCCGTCAGTGTTGTAAACCTGATGTCGCGCCAATGTCAAGGCAGTACACAGGAGTTGGGGACGAAAGATGGCGATGGACCCGGATCTCCGTGGGAATGCCGACGTGGTCCTGATCCCCGGTGCGCGCACCGGGCGCGATCCGGCGCGCTCGATCAAGCGCGGTCCGAGCCGGCTGCCGCCGGGGGTGGTCGCGGCGACCCAGCGGGAGCGCCTGCTCGACGGGCTGGTCCACACGGTGGCGCAACACGGCTACCAGCGTGCCACGGTGAGCGACATCTGCCGCGCCGCCGGGGTGACCAGGCCGGTCTTCTACGAGCTGTTCACCGGCAAGGAGGACGCCTTCCTGGCCGCCCACCGGCACGGCACCGGGGTGGTGGTCCGGCGGATGGCGCGGGCGTTCGCCGCCGCACCGGACTGGTGCGGCGGGATCCGCGAGGCGCTCCGGGCGATGCTCGAACTGCTTGCCGGGGTACCGGCCTTCGCGACCATGGCGGTGATCGAGCTGGACGCGGTCGGCCCGGCCGGGCGCCGTGAGCGGGAACAACTCCTGATCCGGTTCCGCGCGTTCTTCGCCGAGATTCCCGAACTCCCCGACGGATTCGGTTCGGAGGCGATGGTCGACGCGGTGGTCGGTGGCGTCTACTCCACCCTCCAGCGCTGCATCGACACCGACCGCACGGCCGAACTGCCGGACCTGCTGCCCGCCTTGAGCCTGTTCTGCCTGGCGCCCTTCCTCGGTCCGGTCGAGTCCGCACGCCGTCTGGCCTCGGCGGCGCCGCCCCCGGACCGGGGTCGGGGAGCGGACGATGATCCTTCGTGCACCCGTATTGACCCGGTCAATACCGGGCAGTAGCTTCCCAGTTACCCACTGCGGCCCGACCGGTCCGCCCCGCTGCCGAGGGGTGGTCCGCCGCTGCCGTGCCGCAGAACGCTGTCCGCGCCAGGACAACGTGCCAGTGCCTGCCCGTCCCCATCACCCGAGGGAGCACACATGGCCACGTCCGAGGACGCCGCCCACCCGACCGAGGCCACCGAGGCCCCCGCGTCACCCGTTCAGGACAGAGGCCGGGTCCGGCTGAGGCGCACCGCGCTGATGGCCGTTCCCGCCGTCGCCGCCGGGGCGGTGCTGATGGCCCTGACCGCGCAGGGCGTGCTCGCCGCCCAGTTCGACATCTCCGGCATGCCCTTCGTCGTCACCGCCGACAGTCTGGACGGCGTCGGCTTCGAGCAGTTCGGCAGCCTGGACCACATGATCAAGGACAGCCCCAACGCCGGCGACACCGGCGGACAGGTGCTGGTCGCGGTCTCGGCGATCAAGCAGGCATCGCTCACCAAGCTGTGCCAGAGCGTCGAACTGGGCGGCATCAACCTGCTGATCAGGGCCGGTGACGCCGGCACGCCCGTCACCGCCACCGACCTCACCACCGACTCCGATCTGCTCTCCGGCGACGCGGAGTTCAAGAACATCGAGATCGGCGGCGACGCGAGCACCTACACCAAGGCCGGCGTCCAGGGCCTGCCCGGGGTCTTCGGCCAGCAGGCCGACACGGTCAGGATCGTCAACCTCCGGCAGCACAACTACGCCACCACCGCGGGCGCCTTCAAGCTGCCCAACCTTCGGCTGAGCTTCAGCTCCGAGGGCTGCTGACGGTGGCGGCACCCGAGCCGGGGGCACCGGCCGAGGCTGAGGCGCAGGCGGAGGCACAGGTGGAGCCCGGAGCGCAGGCGGGCCCTGGAGCACAGGCGGGGCCCGATGGACGGATGCCCCCCGGAGCACCGGCGGCGGCGCTCGAAGGACAGGCGGGGCCTGCGGCACAGGCGCCGCCGAAGGCCCGGGCGGGTGCGGTCGCCCGGGCCCGGAGGTCCTGGCGCGGCTGGCGGGGCCGGCGGCCGTTCTGGGGCGGCGTGCTGGTCCTGTTCGGCGGCGCCGAGATCCTCTTCACGGTGCGCGCGCCGCTTCCCGTCGTCCTGCACATCGGGATCCAGGGGCTGGCCGGCTACCTCGTTCCGGCGGTGATGGTGCTCTGCGGCCTGCTGATCCTCTTCAACCCGGCCCAGCGGCTGTTCTACTCGATCCTCGCCGTGCTGGCCTCGCTGGGCAGTTGGCTCACCTCCAACCTCGGCGGCTTCCTGCTCGGGATGCTGTTCGGCGTGATCGGCAGCTGCCTCGCCTTCGGGTGGCTGCCCGACCAGCCCCCGCGCCGCCGCTGGCTGCGCAGGGACCGGAGCGGACGCAAGGCCGCCGACCCGGCCGGCGTCTGAGGCGGCCGTGGTGGGCGTCGGTCGCGGCCGGTGACCGACGCGCGCCACGGCCCACCGGGCCGGCGCCCCGCCCCCGGCGAAGGGAGAGCGCCGGGGGCGGGGCGCCGTCGGCTCGTCCCGGTCGGCCGGTCGGCCGGTCGGCCGGTCGGCCGGTCGGCCGGCGTCAGATCGTCGCCGCGTCGATGACGAAGCGGTAGCGCACGTCGCTCGCCAGCACCCGCCGGTACGCCTCGTTGATCCGCTCGGCCGGGATCACCTCGATCTCCGCGCCGATCCCGTGCTCGGCGCAGAGGTCCAGCATCTCCTGGGTCTCCGCAAGGCTGCCGATCATCGAGCCCGCGATCGAGCGCCGCCCCATCAGCAGCGAGTGCGCGAACACGCTGACCGCCCTTGCCGGCGCGCCGAGTTGGACCAACGTGCCGTCGGTGCGCAGCAGGCCGAGGTAGGCGCTCAGGTCGAGGTCGGCCGAGACGGTGTTGAGGATGAGGTCGAACCGTCCGGCCAGCTCGGTGAACGTCGCCGGGTCGGAGGTGGCGCGGTAGTCGTGGGCGCCGAGCCGGAGTCCGTCCTCCCGCTTGCCCAGCGACTGGCTGAGCACCGTGACCTCCGCGCCCTTGGCCCGGGCGAGCTTCACCCCCAGGTGGCCGAGCCCGCCGAGCCCGACCACGGCGACCTTCCGCCCCGGCCCGGCGCCCCAGTGGCTGAGCGGCGAGTAGACCGTGATGCCCGCGCAGAGCAGGGGCGCGGCGCTGTCCAGCGGCAGCGCGTCGGGAATGCGCAGCGCGTAGTGCTCGTCCACCACCAGCTGCCTGGCGTATCCGCCGTAGGTGGGGGCGCCGTCCCGGCCGCGGCCGTTGTAGGTGAGGACGATGCCGTCCCCGCCGGTGCAGTACTGCTGGAGTCCGGCGCGGCAGTTGTCGCACTCCCGGCAGGAATCGACGAAGCAGCCGACGCCGACCCGGTCGCCGGCCGACCAGCGGGAGACGGCGGAGCCGACCGCCGCGACCACGCCGGCGATCTCGTGGCCCGGGACCATCGGGAAGATGCCCGGACCCCAGTCCTCGTCGACCTGGTGGATGTCGGAGTGGCAGATGCCGGCGTAGCGGACGTCGATGAGGATGTCGTGCGCGCCGAGGGCCCGGCGCGGCACGGTGGTGAGCTCCAGCGGTGCCTTCGGGGCCGGGGCGGCGTAGACCGCGATCCGGCCCGGGCGGTCGGGGGCCTCCGTCGCGGCGGCGCTCCCGGTGCCGGCGGTGTCCTCGCCGGTCGTACCGGTCGTACCGGTCGTGGAGTTCGCGGCGATCGTCGTGGTCGTCGTGTTCGTCATGCCCCAAGACTCGGCCCGCCGTTCGGCGCGGGCCAGGCCAGTGATGGTCGTACGACGGCCGGTCCTACCACTGGCAGTATCACCCACGGCGCCCGGCGGCCGCGTCGGCCGGGCCCATACTGCTGGCATGGACCAGCGCACCGAGCTCAGCGAATTCCTGCGGTCCCGGCGGGCCCGGCTGCGGCCGGCCGATGTCGGCCTGCCCGACTACGGCGGCCGCCGCCGGGTCCCGGGGCTGCGCCGCGAGGAGCTGGCCCAGCTCGCCGGGGTGAGCACGGCCTACTACGTCCGGCTGGAGCAGGGGAACGGCGACAACGTCTCCACGGCGGTCCTGGAGGCGATAGCCCGCGCACTGCGGCTCGAACCGGCCGAGCGCGAACACCTGTTGCGGATCACCCGGCCGGTGCGCCGCCGCCCCGGGCGGGGCCGTCCCACGCGCACCCAGCAGGTCCGCCCCGAGCTGACGCAGCTGCTGGACGCGATGGAGGGTGTCCCGGCCTACATCCTGGGCCGTCGGCTCGACGTGCTCGCCTGGAACCGCCTCGGCAACGCCGTGATCGGCGACGTCGCGGCGCTGCCGCCGGAGCAGCGCAACCTCGCCTGGCAGGTGTTCCTCGACCCGGGCACCCGGAAGCTCTACCTGGACTGGGAGCGCAAGGCGGCGGACCTGGTGGGGATGCTCCGGCTCGACGCGGGCCGCGATCCCGACGACCCCCGACTGGCCTCGCTGATCGGCGAACTCTCGGTCAAGAGCGAGGACTTCCGACGGCTCTGGGCGGCGCACGACGTCCTGGACAAGGGGCACGGCGTCAAGGAGCTGCGGCATCCGGTGGTCGGCCGGCTGACCCTGCGCTACGAGACCTTCCGGCCGGCCGGCGACCCGGACCAGGTGCTGGTCGCGTACCACGCCGAGCCCGATTCGCCCTCGGCCGAGTCGTTGCGGCTGCTGGCGAGCTGGATCGCCACCGGGCCGCCCGGGGGCGCCGAGTCGCCGCGCCGCCCCGAACAGGAGGCGGTGTCCGGGGCCCCGTCCGACTCCGGTTCGCACCCGGGCCGGGGTCTGTCCGGCGAACCGGACGGGGCGTGATGCGCCGGGTGCGGACCGGACCGGCTCAGGCGATCGAGAACCGAGCGATGTCCTCGGCGAAGGGCGGGATCCCGACTTCCGCACGACGTGCGTCCACGCGCTCCGGTTCCTCGCAGGGCCACGGGATCGGCGAGCCGTCCTTCCTCCCGGCGATCCGGGTGCCGCTTCGTCGACGGGTCGTCAGTCCTCTTTTCGGTCCGCGCGTCGGGCCGGTGGTCCCGCTCGGCCGGGGTCCAACAGCCCTGGCCGTATCCCCGGGCGAGGCCGTTGACTGGATCCGTGCCGGGACCGGGCCGCTCCCTGCCCGGAACCGGTCGACGGCTCGCCCGATCTGTGAACGGCGTTGGTGCGGCGGACAATTGAGCGATCATCACCGCTGGTTAGGCTGCTCGTCATGCACACCACCAGCGCCACCGGCGAATACGATCGGCTGATCGCGCGTCATCACGCCATGCTGCTGCGTCGGCAGATCCTCGCCCCCGCGCCGTCCTTCTCCGCCGCGCCCGCCGATCCGTCCGCGCCCGCCGGTCCGGCCGGGCCCGCCGGTCCGTCCGCGCCGTCCGGTCCGGC
The DNA here is from genome assembly GCF_044764505.1 of Kitasatospora sp. NPDC094019. Taxonomy (NCBI): domain Bacteria; kingdom Bacillati; phylum Actinomycetota; class Actinomycetes; order Kitasatosporales; family Streptomycetaceae; genus Kitasatospora; species Kitasatospora sp. NPDC094019. The sequence continues at coordinate 60,712 of NZ_JBIWIF010000022.1, read as the reverse complement.
CGGGCCCGCCGGTGGCGCCGACGGCTACGACGGGGCGGCCGACCAGCGGGTGATCCTCCGGGACCTCGCCCTGGTCGCCCCCTTCGGCGAGCTGATCGACCACCTCTACGCCTGCATGTTCCGCCGCCGCCCGTTCCTGCGCGCGCTGTTCCCGGAGTCCATGGAGTTCCAGCAGGCCCACCTGGAGCGGATGTTCGACCACCTGGTGGCACGGCTGCACCGGCCGGCCGATCTGGCCGACACCCTCACCCGGCTCGGCCGCGACCACCGGAAGCTCGGCGTCCGGCCGGTCCACTACGAAGCCTTCGAGGAAGCGCTCCGGGAGGCGATCCGGCACCGGGCCGGCGCGCGGTGGCACACCGGACTGGAGGCGGCCTGGGTGCGGATGCTGCGCTTCGCCGTCCGCGCGATGGTGGCGGGTGCCGAGTCGGCGCTCACCGAACCCCCGTACTGGCAGGCCACGGTGGTGGGCCACGAACGCCGCCGCCCCGACCTCGCCGTGCTCCGGGTCCGCACCGGAGAGCCGTACCCGTACCGGGCCGGACAGTACGGGACGGTCGAGCACCCGGCGCTTCCGCACACCTGGCGGCAGTACTCGATGGGCTGCGCGCCGCGCGCCGACAACGAGGTGGAGTTCCACGTCCGCCGGACCGGGCCCGGCGGCGTGAGCGCGGCCCTGGTCGGCGCCACCGCCGTCGGCGACCGCCTCCGGCTGGGGCCGCCGCGGGGCACGCTGATGCCGGCCGACGAGGGCAGGGACCTGCTGCTGGTGGCGGGCGGTACCGGGCTCGCCCCGATGAAGGCGATCGTGGAGCGGCTGGCGGAGCACCGCCCGCGCGGGCAGCGGGTCCACCTCTTCGTCGGCGCGCGGAACCGGGACGAGCTCTACGACTGGCCGGCGCTGGCCGAACTCTGCCTGCGCAAGCCGTGGTTGGAACTGGTTCCGGTGGCCGAGGACGCCGGCGGGGGCGGACCGGCCGGGCCGGGCGGGCGGCTGGCCGAGGCGGTCGGGCGGGCCGCCGACTGGTCCGAGCACCTGGCCTGCGTCAGCGGACCGGCGGGCCTGGTCGACGAGGTGCGCACCCGCCTGGCCGCCGCCGGAATGCCGGCCGCCCGGATCCACCACGACCCGGTGCTCGGCCGGTGCTGAGCCCCGGAGGACGGGCCGCCCCGTCCCGCTGCCCGCGACCGCCCGGTGCCGTCCGGCCCGCTACCGGTAGCAGTACGAGTCCGAGGAGGCGTCCCCGCCCGCCAGATGCGTCTGGTGCACCCGCAGCCCCCGGAACTCCGCGCCGTGCGGGAAGAAGCGGGTGTCCACGGTCATCCCGCCCGTCTCCGGATCGGCGTCCAGCTTGACGATCCACGGCTCGATGCCGTCGGGGTAGAACTGGTCGTCCCAGGCGCCGTAGAGCGAGTTGGTGAGGTAGACCCGCCGCCCGTCCCGGCTGACCTCGACCATCTGCGGCGCGCCGCTCAGCGGGCGGCCCGGCTCGGCCGGGTGCGGGGTCCTGGCCGCGACCCCGCCCAGCCGTACCGAGGCGGTGAGCAGCGGGTGGAACGGGTCCGACACGTCGTACTGGAGCAATTCCCCGGTGCCCCAGGCCGAGACGTACAGCCAGCGGTCGTCCACCGACAGATTGATGTCGGTCACCAGCGGCGGCACCACGCCGAAGGGCTGGAGCACCGGTGGCAGGTCCTCGGCCTTGGCCGGCTCGGCGGGTATCTCGATCACCTTGCGCGCGGTGAACGCCTCGCCCTGCCGGTACCAGAGCCAGACCGAGGCCGAGAGGTCCTCCACGTTGGTCACCACCCCGGCGAAGCCCCACTCGGCCTGCGGGTCGTGGGCCGGGCGCAGCTCCAGCACCATCTGGTACTGGTCGCCGAGGTCGATCCGCTGCAGGTGCCGACCGGTGTCCAGCTCCCAGAAGTGCAGCGCGTGCCCGTACTTGCGGCCGAGCAGCAGCTCCGGCACCACGCCGTCCTCGACCATCCACGGGGTGCCCCACTCGCTGGTGACACCCACGTTGCTGCCCAGGTGCCACCAGACGTCGTAGGAGAAGTTCTGCGAGCCGCGCTCGGTCTCCCAGGGGCGCAGCACGTCGAAGGTGGTGTGGTCGAGCAGGGCGACCCCGCCGGGCCCGTCGCCGCCCGCGGCCGCGCCCAGGCAGGACAGGAAGACGCCCTCCGGCCCGCAGTGCAGGGTGTGCGGGCGCGAGTACCCGGCTCTCGCGGCCAGTTCCTCCGCCTGCACCGTCTTCACGAGTCTCGGCCGGACCGGGTCGGGCCGGGTGTCCAGGACGTGCAGCCGGGACGACCGCAGCCCCGGCAGCAGCAGGTAGCGCCGCTCCGGGCTGTCGTGGCAGGCGTGGGCGAGGGCGCTGGAGCAGGCGTTCCAGCCGAAGTGGTGCAGTTCGTCGCCCACGTCGGGCATGTCGGTGAAGTTGAGCACGCGCCCGTAGCTCGGCGACTCCGGGTCGGTGTCGACGGTGATCAGCGCGTCCGGCCGCCGCGCCGACCGGTCGAACCCGGCGACGTAGGCGAGCTTCTCCGGTGGAGCGGCGATCGCCTCGGCGGGCGTGCGGTAGAGGGAGGGATCGCCGGGGCCGGACGGCCGGTCGTCCTGCGGGCCGTGTCCATGCGTCATGCTGGCTCCTCAACTCGCCTTCTCGGCAAGGTAAGTGACAAGGGCCCGGGTAGCCTCGCACGGACTCACGGGCGCACAGCAGGCGCACGGGGAGCGATCGGGGGGCCGGGGGCGGCGCACCCCCGACCCCCCGAACGGATCTTCGAATCAGTGCACCGCGAGCGGGAAGTACGCGCCCAACCAGCGGTCGAGCTCGGCGAACACCTGGGCGCGGGCGGTCTCGCCCGACAGCACCAGGTCGTGCATCCCGCCCTTGATCCGGACGATCGTCACATGGCGGCCCAGGTGCGGCCCGGCGGCCGCGATGTCGTCGGCGCGCAGGACGGCGTCCGCGTGGTGCAGCGCGGCGTGCCAGCGGGTGGTGGCGATCGAGGCGGTGGAGGCCATCAGCAGCACCGGCACGTCGATGCCGAGCCCGCGCCGCACCTCGCGGTGGCCGCGGTTGATCGCGGCCAGCCAGCCGGCGAACAGCGGCACGCCCTCGGCCGGCTTGAGCTTCAGGTCGAAGTCCCACTCGCCGCGGAAGTCCCGGTGCAGGCTGTGGACGTAGTGCGGGTTGAGCGCGGACGGCAGGACCCGGGTGGGCGAGATCCGGGCGATCGCCTCCAGGGCCGGGGCACCGAGGGTGCGCACGGCGGGGGAGGCCGGCATGGTCAGGAACGGGCTGTTGAGGAACAGCCCGTCGACCAGGCCCCGCCCGGCCCGGCGGCCCGCCCAGAGGGCGGCGATCAGCCCGCCGGTGGAGTGCCCGTTGACCAGCAGCCGGCCGTGACCGTCCTGCTCGCGGATGATCCGCACCGCCTGGTCCAGTTCCTCGTCGTAGGCCGTGAGGTCGCGGACGAAGTTCGGCGAGTGGTGCGCCCGCAGCGAGCGGCCGTACTTGCGCAGGTCGATCGCGTAGAAGGAGAAGCCGGCGGCCGTGTAGTGGTCGGCGAGGTGGGTCTGGAACCAGTAGTCGTTGTAGCCGTGGATGTAGAGGACGGCCTGGTCCGAACCGGGGACCAACCGGCGGACCAGTGTCGCCGTGACCTCGCCCTCCTCGTCCGGACGCAGCGGCAGCTCGGCCGCCTCGTAGGGGGCACCCAGGATGTCTTCGCGGAACTCCATGGCCACTCGCACCCAATCTCTGGTCGGATCTCTGGTCGGACTCCGGGTCGCAATCGCGGGCCGCCGGAACCCCGGCACCCGGACCCCCTGACGATACCGGCCGGTAGCCTCCGGTGTGACGGCGACTCGGGCGTGACGGTGACCTCCGGCGCGGCGCCTATGCTGCGGACATGCCCGAACTCCCCGACCAGCCCGCCCCGCCGCAGGACCACCCGGTCGACGAACCCGTACCCGTGCTGCGGGACACCGACCTCGGGCGGGCGAAGCTGCTCCCCGACGTCGACCACGACGGCGGCTGGCTGCTCACCCTGGACGACACCCCGCAGTCCTACGTCGACCTCGGCGACCCGACCCACCTGGAGTTCGAGTACACCCGGCGCCTCGGCCACCTCGTCGACGCGCTCGACGGGGCCGACGGGCCGGGGCACCCGGTCGACGGGCCGGGCGGGCCCGGGCGGCCGCTGGACGCCCTCCACCTCGGCGGCGGCGCCCTGACCGTGCCCCGCTACCTCGCCGCCACCCGCCCCGGCTCGCGCCAGCGCGTGGTGGAGGTCGACGGCCCGCTGCTCGACCTGGTCGAGCGGCACCTCCCCTGGCAGGGGCCCGGCGTCGACATCACCGCCGAGGTCGGTGACGCCCGCGAGGCCCTCGCCACCGCCGCCCGGACCGCGCCCGCCGGCCTGGACCTCGTCGTCGCGGACGTCTTCCACGGCTCCCGCACCCCCGCCCACCTCACCTCGGTCGAGTTCCTGCGCCTGGCCGCCGCCGTGCTGCGCCCCGGTGGCTGCTACGCGGCCAACCTCGCCGACGGCGCCCCGCTCGCCTTCGCCCGCGGTCAGGCGGCGACGCTGCGCGCGGTCTTCCCGCACACCTGCCTGATCGCCGAGCCGCCGGTGCTGCGCGGACGCCGCTACGGCAACATCCTGCTGGTCGGCTCCGCCGAACCGCTGCCGGTCGCGGATCTCGTCCGGCGGCTGGCCGGGGACATCTTCCCGGCCCGGCTGACCGACGGCGCCGACCTCGCCGCCTTCACCGGCCGCACCGCGCCGGTCACCGACGCCACCGCCACCGACTCCCCGCCCCCGCCGGAGGGCGCGTTCGGTGTCGGCTGACCGGCGCGCGGGAGCTCGGCCCGGCGCGCCGTGTCGCCGCACCCCCGGTTCACGCCCCCGGCGGTGTCAGAATCGGCGGGTCGTAGGGGGCACGGCCGTCGGAGGCCGGCCCCACCACCCGAGGGAGCGAGCGAGAGATGAGCGGCGCGGAGCGTCCGGACCTGGCGGCGGTGCCCGAAACGGCACTGTGGACCCTCTGGCAGCGGGCCGTCGAGGCCCGCCGACCGGACGCGCTGCTGCACGACCCCGAGGCCGTCGACCTGGTCGACCGGATCGACTTCCCGTTCGCGGAACGCTTCGGCACCAGCGGATGGCAGGCCCGCCTCCAGGCGCTGCGGGTCGGCTGCTTCGACCGCGAGGTGGCCGACTTCCTGGCCCGCGAACCGCGCGGCACGGTCGTCTGCCTCGGCGAGGGCCTGGAGACCCAGTACTGGCGGGTCGACAACGGCCGCGCGCGATGGCTCTCCGTCGATCTCCCCGAGGCCGTGGAACTGCGCGAACGCCTCCTGCCGCCCGGACCCCGACAGCGCTACCTGGCCGCCGACGCCACCGACCTCGCCGCCTGGGTCGGGGAGGTGGAGCGCGACCGCGCCGTCCTGATCACCGCCCAGGGCCTGCTGATGTACCTCCCCCCGCCGCGCGTCCGCGCCCTCGTGGCCGGCTGCGCGGAGCGTTTCCCGGGCGGCTCGCTCGTCCTGGACGCCGTCCCGCGCTGGTTCGCCCGCCTGACCCGGACCGGAAGGATGCGCACCCCCGGCTACCAGGCACCTCCCATGCCGTGGGGGATGGACGCCCGCGAGCGTGACAAGCTCCGCACCGCGAGCCCGCTCGTCACCGCCGTCCGCGACGTCCGCCCCACCGCCGACAGAAGCCTCGCCGCGACCCTGCTCCCGCTGACCCTCACCGTCCCCCCGCTCTCCACCCACCGCCCCACGGTCACCGTCCTGGACTTCGCCGCCCCGACCGGCTGAACGGTGGCCGGACCGGCTGAACGGCGCCCGGACCGGCTGAACGGCGGCCGGACCGGTTGAACGGCGGCCGCCGCCGACGGCCCGCGGGCACCCGGCCCGGTCCCGGTCGCTCAGCGGCTCCCCGTGAACTCGAAGGTGAACCCGACCAGCCCGTCGTCCGAGGTGCCCTTGGCGGTCAGCGAGGTGCTGGTGGCGGTCAGCTTTCCGGTGAGACTCGCGCCGACGGCGACCGAGTGCGGCATGCCGCCCGGGAGGGTGCCCAGCTCGGGGCGGCAGGGGACGAGCAAGGTGGCCCAGTTGACCAGGTTGAGGGCGGCGGCCTCGCGCACGTGGTTGTCGGTGAGCTGTCCGCGCAGGGTGCCGTCGTCCCAGGACAGCTTCCAGTAGGTCAGCAGGAGCGATCCGGAACCGGTCGCGACGGTGCCGGAGGTGCCGAGCGTCACCGCTCCCGTCTGCCCCGGTGGGCCGACGGAGAGGAGCAGCGAGAAGGGGTTGGTCTCGCGCCGTCCGCCGGCCTCCCGGGGGCGGTCCACGGAGAGCGAGGTGGACATCGAGTACGTCTTCGAGCCGGCGGGCCGCCGCGCGCCGGTGGACGAGCAGTAGTCGAACAACTGGACCGTGACCTTGGCGGTGCCCCGGTACTGGCCGCCCCACAGCTCGGACGCGCCCCCGGCCGGAGGCGCGCTGGTCGCGGTCCTGGTCGGCGTCGCGGTCCTGGTGGGGGTGGGTGTGGCACGGGGCGGGGCGGTGCCCGGGTCGGCCGACGGTCTGCTGCTCGGGCGGACCGTGCTCGGTGCGGCGGATCCGGTCGGGCTCGGGGCCGAGGGCCGGGCCGAGGTCCGGGGCGGAGTCCGGGTCGGGGCCGGCACGGAGGGCGTGAGGTCGGTGGTCGGGTCAGCGGTCGGGTCGGCCGTCCCGGTGGTGGTCACCGGCGGTCCGGCCGCCGCGGCCGCGAGGGACTCGGCGGACCCGCCGCCTCCGCAGCCGGAGACGAGGGCCAGGACCAGTCCGGTGGAGCCGGCGGCGAGGGCGGCGCGGTTGCGGATGCTGCGGGCACGGATCGTCACGGCGTCCCCCGATGGAGTCAACTGCCTTGATTGCCCTGGAGGTTAGAGCCTCACTTGGGTGGAACGGGGGCGGTTCGGCCGCCGTTCGGTGAACCGTGACCAATTCGATTCGGTGGCGTGCGCGAGCACGTCAAGAGGGGGCGGGCGGCAGTCGGGCCGCGGGTGGGCGGCAGCGGGGCGGCGGCCGGCCGGTGGCCGGCGTCGCGCGCCCGTGGGGCGCTCCGGCGCACGCCCCCGCGGGTCCGCGCCGGGAGGAGGGGCCGGCGGACTGCCCGGGGCGCGGAACCGCCGGGCGGCCCCGCACGTCGTACGCAGGGGTGATCGGCCAGGGGGACAGGCCGCCCGGCACGTTAGGCTGCCCTCTCGGGGAGCGGCCTGGTGCCGCCATTCGGACGACTGTCGAGACCGGAGCGCGGACCGCGGGGACCTGATCGGGACCTGGGCGGGCCCCGCCACGCGTCTCGTCCTGCCACGGAGGTACTGGCCTTGCTGCACATCGACGCCTGGATCGAAGGCGTACCACCGGGCGCGGTGTACGCCCTCGTTGCGCTGATCATCGGACTGGAGTCGCTGGGCATCCCGCTCCCCGGAGAGATCGCCCTCGTCTCCGCGGCCCTGCTGTCCGCCCGTGGCGTGGTCAGCCCGGTCTGGGTGGCGGTCTGCGCGATCGCCGGCGCGATCATCGGCGACTCGATCGGCTACTCGATCGGCCGCAAGGGCGGCAAGCCGCTGTTCGAGAAGCTCGGCCGCAAGTTCCCCAAGCACTTCGGCCCCAGCCACCTGGCGAGCGCCGAGCGCTCGTTCCAGAAGTGGGGCATGTGGGCGGTCTTCTTCGGTCGCTTCATCGCCCTGCTGCGCATCTTCGCCGGTCCGCTGGCGGGCGCCCTGAAGATGCCGTACTGGAAGTTCCTGATCGCCAACGTCCTCGGCGGCGTGGTCTGGGCCGGCGGCACGACGTGGCTGGTCTACCAGGTCGGCAAGGTCGCCGAGCAGTGGTTGTCGAAGTTCTCCTGGATCGGTCTGCTCCTCGCCGTCGCCGTCGGCGCGTTCTCGGCCTGGTTCATGAAGCGCCGGGCCGCGAAGGCCGCGCACGCCCTGGAGGCCGAGGGCGCGGCGAAGACCGTGGACACGGCCCCGACGGTCCCCGCGCCCGCCGCCGACTGACGGGCCCCGGGTCCACCCGGAAGCCGATCGCGCGAGCCGCCGCCCGGAGCCCGCTCCGGGCGGCGGCGTCCGTGCGGGGGCGGTAGGAGCGGACGACCGAACGGGTCGCACGACCTGTGGGACCCGCACGACCCGGTAGGACCCGCACGACCCTGTAGGACAGTACGACCCGTATGACCCGTACGACGGAACAGCACGCGAAGAGGGAAGTAGGAGCACCATGCGGATCGGCCTCCTGGGCACCGGCACCTGGGCGGAGCGGGTGCACGCGCCCGCCCTCGCGGACCATCCCGGCGTCGAGTTCGCGGGCGTCTGGGGCCGTCGCCCCGAGGCGGCCGCCGCGCTCGGGGAGAAGTACGGCGTCCCCGGCCACAGTGACCTCGACCGGCTGCTCGCCGAGGTCGACGCCGTGTCGATCGCCCTCCCGCCGACCGTGCAGGCCGACCTCGCGGTGCGCGCGGCCGAGGCCGGTCGCCACCTGCTGCTGGACAAGCCCGTCGCGCTGACCGTCCCCGACGCCCGCCGGGTGGTCGAGGCGGCCGAGGCGCACCGGGTGGCCTCGGTGGTGTTCTTCACCGTCCGTTTCGGCGGCGAGCAGCTGCCGTGGATCGAGGAGCAGGCCGCCGTCGGCGGCTGGTTCACCGGCCGCTCGGACTGGCTCGGCTCGGTCTTCGTCCCCGACTCCACCAGCGCCTACGCGGCCTCGCAGTGGCGCAAGGACAAGGGCGCGCTCTGGGACGTCGGCCCGCACGCGCTCTCCGTGCTGCTGCCCGTACTGGGCGACGCGACCGCCGTCACCGCCGTGCCCGGCCCGCTGGACACCGTGCACCTGGTGCTGCGCCACGTCGGCGGCGCCTCCAGCACCCTCGCGCTGAGCCTGACCGCGCCGGTCGCCGGAGGCGGCACCGCGATGGAGCTGCGCGGCGAGACCGGCACCGTCCGGCTGCCGGAACGCGGGGAGGGCCCGCACGCGGCGTTCCACCGCGCCCTGGACGCGCTCGCGACCGCCGCCCGCACCGGCGAGGCCCACCCCTGCTCGGCCGCGTTCGGCCTGCGCACCGTGGAGATCCTCGCCGCCGCCGAGCGTTCGCTCGCGGCGGGCGCCACCGTCGAGGTCTGAGGCGGCTCCCGGTCCGCCCCCCTCGGCCGCCCAGCAGCTGTTCCGCGAACGCCCGCACCCGCTCCGCGGTGACGCCCTCGCGCTGCTCCACCGCCAGCGGGTGGTCGGTCGGCTCCGGCTCGATCAGCGGGCGCGGGCCGACGGCCCGGGTGCGCACATCCGTCCTGAGCGGCAGCGTGGGCTCGGGGTGGACCGACGGCTCGGGGACCGGCCAGGTGGGTGCGGGGGACGTGGCGCAGAGCATGAAGGAGCTGGTCGGAGCGGCTGTCGGCGCCCTGTGCGAGGGTGGAGTGGTGAGACTGGAGGACCTGGTCCGGCTGCGCCGGGCCCGTGACGCGATGGACCGCGACTACGCGCTGCCCCTGGACGTGCCGGCGCTGGCGCGGGTGGCGCTGATGTCGCCGGGCCACTTCTCGCGCAGCTTCCGGGCCGCCTTCGGGGAGACCCCGTACAGCTACCTGATGACCCGGCGGATCGAGCGGGCCAAGGCCCTGCTGCGGCGCGGGGACCTCTCGGTGACGGAGGTGTGCTTCGCGGTCGGCTGCACGTCGCTGGGTTCGTTCAGTTCGCGCTTCACCGAGCTGGTCGGGGAGAGCCCCAGCGCCTACCGGGCCCGGGGCCACGAGCACGGTGCCGCGATCCCGGCCTGCTACGCGAAGCTGTACACCAGACCGGTCAGGAGCGAACGGGTCACGAGCGAAAGCGTCACGAGCGAACCGGTCAGGAACGGAGAAGCATCCCGTCCGCCCCGCCCGTAGCGTGGATCGCATGGACATCAAGCTTTCACAGTGCTTCATCGCCGTCGACGACCACGACAAGGCGCTCGCCTTCTACCGCGACATCCTCGGCCTGGAGGTGCGCAACGACGTCGGGTTCGAGAACATGCGCTGGGTGACGGTCGGCGCGCCCTCGCAGCCGGACGTGGACATCGTGCTCGAACCCCCGCTGGCGGACCCGAACGCCTCCGCCGCCGACCGGCAGGCGATGGCGGAGCTGCTGGCGAAGGGGCTGCTGCGGGCGGTCATCTTCGCCACCGAGGACTGCGACGCGGCCTTCGAGCGGATCCGCGCGGCGGGTGGCGAGGTACTCCAGGAACCGATCGACCAGCCGTACGGCGTGCGCGACTGCGCCTTCCGCGACCCGGCCGGGAACATGCTGCGGTTCACCCAGCGGAAGCCGAAGTAGGGCGGCGCCCCGTGGGGGGTGGAGGCTGCCCACCCGTACTTTGCAAAGTCCTGGCGCACCTTGCAAAGTACGCCAGGACTTTGCAAAGTGCCCTCGGCGCTCACCCCGAACCCCTCCTCGCCCGACGGGCGAGGAGGGGTTGCTCTGTGCCCCTGTGACCCTGTACCTCTCTGTCTCTCTGTCTCTGTGCCTCGGCGCGGCGGTGCGGTGGTGCGCTCGCGGGTCAGCCCGCGTGGCCGCCGGGCGGTCGGCGGTCGGCGGGCCGGGCCGGGGGGATCACCGGGGCCCGGAAGTCGCGCGGGCCGCTCCACAGAGCCGGGACGGCGTCGCTGCGCCGGGCCAGTTCGTAGGCCAGCGGCTCGTAGTTCACCCGCCACCCCTGGAAGTGCGGCCAGGCTTCGGGCGCGGGGCGTTCGTGCGGGAACCCGGCGGCGGCGATCAGCGCGACGGCCGCGTCGAACTCGGTGTAGCTGAGCCGGATCGGCGTGTCCGGTGCCGGGTCCGGGTCGAAGTCGACCCGCATCGAGCGCCCGATGTCGCGCAGCGCGGTGAACCCGGCCCGGAGCACCAGCCGGGCCTCCGGCGGTGCGGTGCGCGGACAGATCGACAGGTGGACGGCGGCGGCGTCCATGACGGCGATCAGCCCGACCACCCAGCTGCGGTTGGGCTGCGGGGAGCGGAAGGAGATCAGCACCGGGTAGTTGGAGTGGCTCTCGCCCAGGTCGGCGGCGAGGCGTTCCCAGTCCCGGTAGAGCTGCGGGAGGGCGGTCTCGGTGTCGACCAGGGACTGCCGGGCGAGCAGTTCCGGGCCCCAGGCGGGCTCGCCGGCCCGGGACTGGAGCAGGGTGACCTCCAGCTCGCGCCGGTTGTAGGCGGCGTAGAGGGTGGGCAGATAGGCGATCTGCAGGGCGATCACCAGGGGGCCGCTGGCGGCGGCGACGAAGTCGATCACGGAGAGGTGGAGCCGGTCGCCGCTGGCGAAGCCGAGGGTGAAGAGGCTGGAGCCGGCTTCGCGGAAGGACACCGACCAGTCCAGCTCCGAGGTGCCGTGCAGTATCAGCGTGTAGGAGATCAGCATCCCGCCGAGCCAGACGGCGAGCATGCCGGTCAGCATCAGCGGGGCCAGCCAGGTCTGGGCCCGGTCCTGCGCGCGGTAGGTGGCGAAAGGCGTGGCGGCGAGCCGCAGCACGGTGCGCAGGCCGCGCCAGAGGACGTGCACCAGGGAGCTGTACAGGCCGCGCGGGACGACGAGCGTGCGCAGGATGCTGCCGATGGTGAGCAGCAGGAGCAGGACGCCCGCGACGGTGTGGATCAACCTCATGGCGATCATTGTGACGTCCCGTCGGCATTGACACGGCACCGCCGTCGGCTGAATGCTGAGCAAGCGCTCAGTCAGGCTTGGTCGGCGCTCGGCCGACGCTCGGTCAGTGCTTGGTCGCCGACGACGCGGTCGGCGGACGAAGGGAGAGTGCCCGTGCCGGAGAGCAGGTCGGACAGCACGCCGGAGCCCGCTCCGGAGCCAGGTGCGGAGCCATGTCCGGAGCCCGCTGCGGACTCGCCGCAGGGGCTGGACCTGGAGCGACTGCGCGACCACCTGGAACGCGCCCTGCCGGGTACGGTGGCCGGTCCGCTTCGGGCGCGGCTGATCGAGGGCGGCCGCTCCAACCTCAGCTACCGGCTCACCGACGGCGTCAACGACTGGGTGCTGCGCCGGCCGCCGCTCGGGCACGTCCTCGCCACCGCGCACGACATGGGCCGCGAGTACCGGGTGATGACGGCGCTGCGCGGCACCGGAGTGCCGGTGCCCGCCACCGTCCACCTCGATCCCGGTACGGAGGTGCTCGGCGCGCCCTGGTACCTGATGGCCTTCGTGCCCGGTGTCGTGCACCGGGACGCCGGGGCCTTCGGCGCGCTCGGGCGGGCCCGGGTGCGGGCGGTCGGCGAGGCCCTGGTGGACACCCTCGCGACGCTGCACCGGATCGACCCGGCGGCGGTCGGGCTGGCCGGCTTCGGCCGCCCGGACGGCTATCTGGAGCGTCAACTGCGTCGCTGGTCCACGCAGTTGGAGGCATCACGGAGCCGCGACCTGCCCGGCGTCGACCGGCTGCACGAACTGCTCACCGCCCGGCGGCCGACCTCCCCGGCCCCGGCCCTGGTGCACGGGGACTACCGGCTCGACAACGTGCTGCTCCAGGAGCGCGCCGGGCGGGACGTCATCGGCGCCGTGCTGGACTGGGAGATGTCGACCCTCGGCGATCCGCTCACCGACGTCGGACTGCTGGTGATGTACACCGAACTGGCCGGTGTCGGCGGCGGGCTCGTCCCGGCCGCCGCCACCGCTCCCGGCTTCCCGCGCAGCGCCGAACTGGTCGACCGCTACGCCCGCTCCACCGGACGCGACGCCGCCGAACTCGACTGGTACGTCGCGTTCGCCGCCTACAAGCTCGCCGTCGTGGCCGAGGGCATCCACTACCGGTTCCGCCAGGGCCGCACCCTCGGCGCCGGTTTCGAACGGGCGGGCACGGCGGCGCCCGTCCTGATCGAGCACGGCCTCACCACGTTGAAGGGATACTGATCGATGGACTTCTCCTACGACCGTCGCACTCTCGAACTCCGCGAACGGCTGGAGGAGTTCATGGACCGGCAGGTGTACCCGGCCGAACCGGTGCTGGCCGCCGAGCTCGCCGACCCGGCCCGGCCGCGCTGGGAGATCCCGCCGGTGGTCGCCGACCTGCGGGTGGAGGCGCGCAAGCTGGGCCTGTGGAACCTCTTCCTGCCCGGCGAGCACGGCGCGGGGCTGACCAACCTCCAGTACGCGCCGCTGGCCGAGGTCACCGGCCGCAGCCCGCACCTCGCTCCGCCCGCCCTCAACTGCGCCGCCCCCGACACCGGGAACATGGAGCTGCTGGCCGAGTTCGGCACCGCCGAACAGCGCGAACGCTGGCTGGTGCCGCTGCTGGACGCCCGGATCCGTTCCGCGTTCGCCATGACCGAGCCCGACGTCGCCTCCTCGGACGCCGCCAACATCACCACCCGGATCGAGCGCGACGGGGACCACTACGTCGTCAACGGCCGCAAGTGGTACATCAGCGGCGCGATGAACCCGGACTGCCGCCTCCTGATCGTGATGGGCAAGACCGACCTCTCCGCCGAACGGCACCGGCAGCAGAGCATGGTCCTGGTGCCGCGCGACACCCCCGGCGTCACGGTGCGCCGGGGCATGACGGTCTTCGGCTACGACGACGCCGACCACGGCGGCCACGCCGAGATCACCTTCGAGGACGTCCGGGTCCCGGTCGCCGACCTGATCGGCGGGGAGGGCGACGGCTTCGCCATCGCGCAGGCCCGGCTCGGCCCCGGCCGGATCCACCACTGCATGCGGGCCATCGGCATCGCCGAGCGGGCGCTCGAACTGACCTGCCGCCGGGTCCTGGACCGCACGGCCTTCGGCGGCCCGCTCGCCGACCAGGGGGTGGTCCAGGACTGGATCGCCGAATCCCGGGTCCGCATCGAGCAGTTGAGGCTGTTGGTGCTCAAGACCGCCTGGCTGATGGACACCGTCGGCAACCGCGGCGCCCACACCGAGATCCAGGCCATCAAGATCGCCACCCCCCGCACCGTCCAATGGATCCTGGACCGGGCGATCCAGGCCCACGGCGCCGCCGGCGTCAGCCAGGACACCCCGCTCGCCGCCCTCTGGGCGTTCAACCGCACGATCCGGATCGCCGACGGACCGGACGAGGTCCACAAGCGCTCGCTCGCCCGGCGCGAACTGCGCCGCCACCGCTGACCGGCCGCTCCCGGTGCGGCCGCCGCGCCCCGTGCGACGCGCCCGCCCGGGTCATACCGGGGTAGCACCCGGCGGGTTGGCTCCGGGGTATGACGTCCACGCACCGCCCGGCCCGTACTGTCGCCGTACGGGCCGGCCGGAGGGCGGCGGGCCGCACGGTACGGGGAGTCGGGGAGCATGCGCGAGCGGGTGCAGGAGCGGGGCCGGGTCCGGGTCGCACGGATCCACGGACGGGGTCTGCGGACGGGCGTCGCCGTGGCGCTGGCGGCCACGGCCGTGCTGGGCGGCGTCGGGGCGGCGGCCGTCCCCGCCGAGGCCGCCCCGGTGGTGGCCGAACGACAGGCCAGGGCCGGACTGCCGCAGCCGACCGGCCCGTACGCGATCGGCACCACCGCGCTGCGCCTGGTCGACCACGGCCGTGACGACCCCTGGCAGCCGGGGCGGGCCCGCGAACTGATGATCAGTATCTGGTACCCGGCCACCCGACCCGTCCAGGGCGACGGGCGCGCCCGCTACATGGAGCCGCGCGCCGCCGGGCACTTCGGCGGCCCCGACGGCGCCGGCGTCTTCAACTACCGGACGGACCCGGGCCGCACCGACTGGTCCGGGGTTCGCACCCACGCCGGACAGGACGCCCCGGCGCTGCCCGCCGCCCGGCCGCGCCCGGTGGTGCTCTACTCGGCCGGGCTCGGCGACCCCCGCACCTGGGGAACGGCGCTGGTCGAGGACCTCGTCTCGCGCGGATACGTCGTGGTCACCGTCGACCACCCCTCCGACGCCTCCGAGGTGGCCTTCCCGGACGGCCGGCTGACCACCTCCGTCCTGCCCGTCCTGGCCGGCCAACCCGGCCTGGACGTCGGGGCACTGCTCCGCAAGGCACTGGCGACCAGGGTCGCCGACACCCGCTTCGTCCTGGACGAGCTGGCCGCGCTGCGCACCGACCGCCGGCTCCCGCCCGCGCTGGCCGGCTCGCTCGACCTCGACCGGATCGGCATGGTCGGCCACTCCGCCGGCGGCTTCACGGCCGCCCAGGCCATGCACGACGACCCCCGGATCAAGGCCGGCGTCAACCTGGACGGCCAACTGCACTTCCCCGGCCCGGACGGCACCGGCGTGCACCTGAGCAGCGTCGCCGAGGACGGCGTGGACCGGCCGTTCCTGCTGATGGGCACCGAGGACCAGGACTCCGGCCCCTACTCCGGCCAGCCCGGCTGGGCCGCGTTCTGGCGGCACACCCGGGGCTGGAAGGCCGATGTCACCCTGCTCGGCTCGCGGCACGGCTCGTACACCGACGCGCAGTCGCTGCTGCCGCAGCTCGCCCGCCAGGGGGCCGTGCCGGCCGACGTCGTCCGCGCGGACATCGGCGACGTCCGGCCGGAGCGGGCGGTGCTCGCCACCCGGGCCTACGTCGGCTCGTTCCTCGACCGCTGGCTGCGCGGGCACGACGACCACCTGCTGGACGGGCCCTCGGCGCTCTTCCCGGAGATGCGGTTCGAGCGCTGAGGCGAGGTCGAGCCGCTTCCGGGCTCCGCGCGGACCAGCGGATCAGCGGATCTCGGACCCCGGATTGGCCTCGTCCCAGCTCTGCCGCGAGTCGACGATCGCGTCGTGGTGGTCGTAGGACCAGTCCGCCATCGCGCGCACCAGACGGGTCAGGTTGTGGCCGAGCGGCGTGAGTTCGTAGTCCACCTGAGGCGGGATCGTCGGGTGGACGGTGCGCGAGACCAGGCCGTCGCGTTCCAGCCGGCGGACCGTCAGGGTCAGCATCCGCTGCGAGATCCCCGGCACACCGCGCTGGAGTTCACGGAACCGCCGTACCCCCTTGGCGAGTTCGACCACCACCAGGACGGTCCAGCGGTCGCCGAGGCGGTTCAGCAGATCCCGGATGCCGCAGTCCTCGCCGTCCTCGCACCAGAGCACCGGACGAGCCGTGCCGGCCGGGGTGGTTACCTCGGTGTGCCCCACTGACATCGAAGTGCCTCCTTACGTCGAACGCCCAGGTTATCGAGGATGGAGGACGTGCCGCCGAGCAGGGCGGCCGGACGGGGTGGGGCGGACGGACCGCCCGGCCGGTACGGGATTTCCGGAGGAACAATGCTTCTCGTGACGGGTGTCAACGGCGGACTCGGCTCGCTGGTGCTGGAGCGGCTCGCGGCGCGGCCGGGCGGGCCGGAGGGCGTGGTGGCGGGCAGCCGGACGCCGGAGCGCACGGCGGCCGCCGGTGTGCCGGTGCGGACGGTGGACTTCGACCGGCCGGAGACGCTGGCCGAGGCTTTCACCGGAGTCCGCACCCTGCTGCTGGTCTCGGCCGGCTACGGCGAGGACGACGTGGTGATCGCGCGGCACCGGGCCGCGATCGAGGCGGCGGAGCGCGCCGGGGTGGAGCACGTCGTCTACACCAGCCTCTCCGGCGACGGCGACCACCTCGCCTACGCGCTCGCCCACCGCTGGACCGAGCGGCGGCTGCGCGAGTCCGCCACCCTGCGCTGGACGATCCTGCGCAACGGCCTCTACGCGGAGCTGCTGGCCTTCCTGGCCCGGCCCGACGCGGACGGCGTGATCACCGCCCCGCTCGCCGACGGCCGGCTGGCGGCGGTCGCCCGGGCGGACCTCGCCGAGGTCGCCGCGAAGGTCGCCTCGGCACCGGCCGAGCACGCGGGCCGGGTCTACGAGCTGGTCGGCGAGGAGGCGGTGGGCGGGGCCGACGTCGCCGCCGCGCTCACCCGGAGCACCGGCCGTCCGGTCGGGTACCGCCCGGGCACCCTCGCCGAGGCGCGGGCGGCGGTCGCCGCCTCGGGCGCGGAGTCGTTCCAGGTGCCGATGGTGGCGGGCACCCTCTCGTCGATCGCCCACGGCTTCCTGGCCGGCCCGGGCAAGCCCGGCGACCTCGCCGAGCTCCTCGGCCGGGCCCCGCGCCCGGCCCTGGAGGTGATCACCGCCGGAACGGACGCCTCGTGGTGACGCTCAGGAGCTGTCCGGCTGGACGGACTGTGCAGATCTGGCCCGGGGCGGGCCCTTCCTCCCTGGTCGGGGAGGGGACGACCGGCAGCTCGAAATGGGTCCGGCCGACTCCTCCCGCGTCGCGGAACGAGCTGGCCAGGGCCCGCCGGCGCGAGGCGGTATTGACGGGCCATCGGATCAACGGTGCACTGCGTGTGCCGCGGGGGGCCGGGGAACACTGCACGGATCGGACGCCGGCGGCTGCCATGCAGTGAGTCCCATGCCCGGTCCGAGTGCGTAGGAGGGTTCCTCCGTGAGTGCATCAACCCCGCCACCCAGCCCCCAGGAGCCGCCGGCGGTGCCACCGCCGGCGGCGCCGGGCGAGCCGCCGTCACGCCGGGCGGGAGCGGTTCCGGTGCCAGCCCCCCGCCGGCTGGGTGAGGTCGCGGCGCTGGTCTCCGCCGGCACGGCCGTGGTCGGCCTCATGCTCGGCTTCCTCGGACTTCCGGCCGTGGTCGACTCCCCGACCGCCAAAACGGTGAGGACTACCGAGACGGTGCTCGTGACGACCACGGAGACCGTTCGCCCGACAGCCACCGTGACCGTTACCGCGTCGCCGACCGCTGCCAGGCCCTCCGACACGCCCGGTTCCGGGAGCCCCGCGCCGCTGCCGACCGGCGAGGTGGCACTGCGGGACCTCCGGCCAGTGGGCGGTCCTTTCGCCGACCAGGGGCTCCAATTGAGGTCCGTGACGATGGGTGGCAAGACCTACCCCAACTCGATGGTGTTCCACTACCCCTGCCAGGGCGGCTACGAGTACAGCATCAACCAGCACTACAAATCGCTCACCCTCATCGCCGGGATCGACGACAACGGTGTGGCGGAGCACGGAAAGCTGTCGATCAAGGGCGACGGAAAAGAGATCAAGAACGTCATGCTGGAGATCAACAACCCGCAGACCGTGACTGTCGACCTGACCGGTGTCGCCAAGCTCGACGTCGGCACGGACTTCGACACCGACCGCTCCTGTGACGGCATCGTGCCCGCGCTTGCGGACGCCGTCCTGCATCCCTGAACGGCAGCCACTGTCGCACCGCTGATGCGGCAGGGTCCTTCGGTGTTCAACGGGGCCACGGGTTCGACGGCCGCCGCGAACGGGCTCGGGCCGTCAGTCGCGGCCCCGCCCGGTCACGGGAGCACCACCAGCCGTCCGGTGGTGGTTCCCTCGGCGACCCGCTGGACGGCGTCGGGTACGGCCTCGAACGGGAGCCGGGCCGTCACCAGTGGGCGGACCGCGCCCTTGGCGGCGAGTGCGCAGAGCTCCCGGTGGACGGCGCGGACGGCCCCGGGGTCGCGGGTCTGGTAGAGGCCCCAGTGCAGTCCGAGGATCGCGTAGTTCTTCACCAGGGCGTGGTTGAGCGCGGGCGACGGGATCTCGCCGCCGGCGAAGCCCACCACGACGATCCGGCCCTCGAAGGCGACGCAGCGGGTGGAGCCGGTGAAGGCCGCGCCGCCGACCGGGTCGAAGACCACGTCGGCCCCCCGGCCACCGGTGGCGGCCCGGACGGCGGCGACGAAGTCCTCCGAGGTGCGGTCGACCACCAGGTCCGCGCCCAGCGCGCGGGCGGCGGCCGCCTTGGCGGCGCCGCCGACCACGGCGATCACCCGGGCCCCGGCGGCCCGGCCGAGCTGGACGGCGGCGCTGCCGACCCCGCCCGCCCCGGCGTGGACCAGCAGGGTCTCCCCGGGGCGGAGGGCGGCCCGGCGGTGCAGGGCGAACCAGGCGGTCTGGTGGCCGATGTGCAGGGCGGCGGCCTCCGCGTCGTCCAGGGCGTCCGGGGCGCGGAAGGTGGCGGCGGCGTCGAGCAGCGCGTACTCGGCGAACGCGCCGTGCGGGAGGACCGGGGTGCCGATCACCCGGTCGCCGGGCCGCCACTTCTCGTCCGGCGGGTCCCTCGGCTCCGCCGGGGCGGGTCCGTGCTCCACGACCTCGCCGCACAGCTCCACCCCGGGGGTGAACGGCAGCGGCGGCCGTACCTGGTACTGGCCCCGGACCAGCAGCGCGTCCGGGAAGTTGACGGCCGCCGCCCGGACCCGGACCAGCAGCTGTCCCCGGCCCGGCACCGGCCGCGGCGCGTCCCCGACCTGCCGCAGCACCGCGCGCGGCTCGCCCGGCGTCGGTACCTGCCAGGCCCTCACAACGCCCCCTCCTGCTCCAACTGCCGCTGGAGGCGGTTCATCCCGGCCAGCCAGCGGTCCGGTTCCCCGGCGCGGGCGGCGTAGTGGTCGGCGACCTCGGCGTGCGGCAGGACCAGGAAGCGGTCCGCCGCCATGGCGTCCAGCAGGGCCGCCGCGACCTGCGCCGGTTCCAGCGCGGTGGGTGCGAGCAGGGCCTCGCCGACCGCGCCGGTGCTCGCCAGCATCGCGGTGCGCACACCCTGCGGGCAGAGCGCGTGCACCCGCAGGCCGCGGTGGCGGTAGGTGGCGGCGAGCCACTCGGCGAAGGCGAGCGCGCCGTGCTTGGTGACCGAGTACGGGGCCGAGCCGAGCATGGTGAGCAGCCCGGCCGCGGAGACGGTGGCGACGAACCGGCCGCTGCCGCGCTCCAGCCAGTGGGGGAGCAGCAGTTCGGCGGCGCGGACGTGGGCGAGGACGTTGACCTCCCAGGCGGCGCTCCATGCCTCCGGCGCGGCGTCCGCGCCGCCGACCGGGGCGACGCCCGCGTTGGCGCACCAGATGTCGAGTTCGGCGCCGTGCCGGGCGAGCGCTCCCCGGGCGGAGTGGACCAGGGCGGCCAGCCCGTCGGCGGAGGCGGCGTCACCGGGGACGGCGGAGCCGCCGCAGTCGGCGGCGACCGCGCGGGCCGCGGCGCCGTCCAGGTCGTTCACCACCACCTGGGCCCCGGCGGCCGCGAAGGCGCGGGCCACGGCGGCGCCGATGCCCCGGCCGGCGCCGGTGACGACGACGCCCTGGCCGGCGAACGGCGGGGCGGTCGGGTGGGTGGCGGAGGCGGCGGCAGTGGCGCCGGGAGTGGCGGTACTGGTGGCGGGGGTGCTTTCCGGGCCGTCGGCGGGGCAGTGGTTCGGGGTGGCGGCCGGGGTGCTCACAGCCCGCCGCCGAGGGTCACGCCGCCGTCCAGCACGACGGTCTGGCCGGTGATCCACGCCGCGTCGGGGGAGAGCAGGAAGGCGACCGCTCCCGCGACGTCCTCGGGCACCCCGAGGCGGCCGAGCGGGTAGGCGGCGGCGACCTCCTCCTCGCGGCCCTCGTACAGGGCCTCGGCGAACTTCGTCCTGACCACGGCGGGGGCGACCGCGTTCACCCGGATGCCCTCGGGGCCCAGTTCGGCGGCGAGTTCGACGGTGAGCCGGATCAGCGCGGCCTTGGACACCCCGTACATGCCGATGCCGAGCGATGATCGGAGACCCGCCACCGAGGCGACGTTGACCACCGAGCCGCCGTGCTCGCCCATCCAGGCGGCGTGGACCCGCCTGGTCCAGGCGAGCGGGGCGAGCACATTGACGGCGAGGATCTTGGCGGCGGCGGCCTCGTCGACGCCCAGGACCGGGCCGTACACCGGGTTGATGCCGGTGTTGTTGACCAGGTGGTCGAGCCGGCCGAAGGCCGCCAGGGTGCGGGTGACGGCTTCCTCCTGGTGGGCCGGGTCGTCGGCGCGGCCGGCGACGCCGATGGCGACCTCGGGGCCGCCGAGGTCCTGGACCGCTTCGGCGAGTGGTTCCGGGGTGCGGGCGGTGAGGCAGACCTTGGCCCCCCGGGCGACCAGCTCGCGTGCGATGCCGAGGCCGATGCCGCGGCTCGACCCGGTGATGACGGCCACCCGGCCCTTGAAGGAGTGCACCACGGGGATCCTCTCGGCGTGGACAGCGGCCGGCCGACGGGGCCCGGCGGCCGGTGGAACTGGCTGCTGACTGAGCGCTTGCTCAGCATGCTGTCGGTGCGACACCCTGTCAACAGTCCCTCGGGCGGTGTCCGGGGCCGGGGTCGGGTGTGCCTCCGGGCGCGCTTCCGGGTGTTCGTCCGGACGCTGAGCCGGGCCCGGTGCCCTGTCCGGCGGGGACCCTGTCCGGCGGGGCCCCGGCAAGGGCGCCCCCGCCAGGGGCGAATGCCCGTACGACCGCCGGACGACCTGTCTGCGAGGATGGCGCCATGACCAGCACGCCCATCGCCGAGCTGTGGCCGACCCTGCCCGGCGGCGCCGACACCCGCCCGGAGGCGGCGTACCGGCTGCTCCGGGCCGCCGTCGAGTCCTTCGCCGAGCGAGGCTTCCACGCCACCACCACCCGGGACATCGCCACCGGCGCCGGGATGAGTCCCGCCGCGCTCTACATCCACTACCCCTCCAAGGCGGCCCTGCTGGCCGAGATCAGCCGGGCCGGCCACGCCGCCGCGCTCGGCCTGGTCCGGGCCGCGTCGGCCGGCGAGGGCGACCAGGTGGCCCGGATGCGACGCCTGGTCGAAGACTTCACCGCCTGGCACGCCCGGGCGCGGACGGTCGGCCGGGTGGTCAACTACGAGCTGCACGCGCTCCCGGAGGACGACTACGCGGCGGTCGCGGGGCTGCGGCTGGACATCGAGCGCGAGGTCACGGCGCTGATCGAGGAGGGGCGGGCGGCCGGGCTGTTCGACGTCGCCGAGGTGCGCACCGCCGCCCGCGCGGTGACCTCGCTCGGGATCGACGTGTCCCGCTGGTACACCGACCGCAGCAGTGAGACTCCCGAGGAACTCGGCCGCCGCTACGGCGAGTTGGTGCTCCGCATGCTGGGCGCCGGGCGCTGACCCCCGGCGGCCGGCCCGTGAACGAGGCGCCGTTCACCCGTCCTTGACGGCGGTGTGCACCATCCACGCGACGTGGTGGCGCAGTTCGTACATCTCCACCGTGGACCGCAGCCCCAGCCAGTGCTCGCTCGCGCCCAGGCGCCGCAGCACGGCGTAGGGCACCCGGAAGTACGCGTACAGCGCCTCCGTGGTGGGCAGGTAGAAGCGGGTCGCGTCGAGTTCCTCCTCCAGCCGGAAGCCCGCCCCGGTGACCAGTGGACCCAGGGTGCGGGTCGTGTAGCGGCGGGCGCCCGGCAGCACCATCGCGTCCAGGTACGGTTCCAGCAGCGCCTGTTGGGTGTCGGGCATCTCCGCGCGCGGGACGGCGGCCGGTCCGAGCAGGACCAGCCGCCCGCCCGGCCGCAGCAGCCGGTGGAACTCCGCTAGGGCCCGCGCCGGGTCGTGCGCGTGGCAGAGTGTCTCCATCGAGTAGACGCCGTCGAAGGAGCCCGCGGGCAGGTCCAGCTCGTGGAAGTCGCCCCAGGCGAAGGCGGTGCGGTCCTCCAGCGCGGCCCGGGCGCTGAGCCGGCGGGCCTCGCGGACGTGGAAGTCCATCAGGTCGACCCCGGTGACCCGCAGGCCGAAGCGGGCGGCCAGCTGGCGGGCGACGACGCCCTCGCCGCAGCCGGCGTCCAGCACCCGGGAACCGGTCGGCAGGGCGAGCTTGCGCCCGAGCACCCCCTCCAGCTGCCGCTGCGCCCGCCAGCAGCGCCATTTGGACTGGCCGGGCTCGGTCCAGCCCCAGTGCCGGGCCCGCCGGCAGACGAGGGTGTAGAAGGCGCGGTGGCCGGGGGTTCCGTAGACCCGGCGCAGCCCGTCCAGGTCGAGCCCGCCGCTCGGCCGTCCGCCGTCGGCCCGTTCGCCGCCGGTCTGTCCGCCGACCTCACCGATCATCGCGCCCGTCCGGCCTCTCCGCTGGTCCGCGCCCTCGCCGTCCCGGCCACGCTACCGAGCGGCCGCCGCGGCCGCCGGTCCGATGCGGCCGGACGGGCGGCCCCCCGGGGGCAGGTGCGGCCCGGTCGACGGCCGGGGGCCGGGTGCGGCTCAGTCGGCGGCCGGGATCGGGGTCGGGGTCGTGGTCCGGGGCGCGCTCGGGGTCACGGCCGTGCCCGGGGCCGCGGCGAGCAGGGCGTCGAGCAGTCCGGGGAAGCGCGCGTCGAGGTCGGTCCGGCGCAGGGAGACGAAGCGGTTGCGGCCGGCGACCCGGGTGGTGGTGACACCGGCCTCGCGCAGGACCCGCATGTGGTGCGAGACGGTCGACTTGTGCAGGTGGTCGAGGCCGAGGTGGCGCGGGTCGCAGGAGTGCTCGGCGCCGTCGGCGTAGCTGGTCAGCAGGCGCATCCGGACCGGGTCGCCGAGTGCGTGCAGCACGGTGACCAGGTCGATCTCGGTGGCGGCGGGCTGGGGCAGCCGCTCGTCGGCGGTCATGGCCGGCGGCCTCCTCGGGGCTCGGGCGGCGCTGGTGCGACGCGACGGGACGGGACGGTTTGACAATCATCCACCAATCCGTACTGTTTGGCGAGCGTCAAACAGTTGCCCGTTCGTCCAACAATCTCCTTCCGACGACCTCCGTCCAACGATCCGGTTCCACGACGTCCGCCCCTGGGGGATCCACGTGCCCGTCCGCCTGCTCCTGCTCGCCCTCGGCACCTTCGCCGTCGGCACCGACACCATGGTCATGGCCGGCATCCTCGGCCCGATCGCCGACGACCTCGACGTCACGGTCGCCGCCGCCGGCCAGCTGGTGACCGTCTTCGCCCTCGGTTACGCGCTGCTCGCCCCGCCGCTCGCCGCGCTCACCGCCCGCTGGCCACGCCGTCGGCTGCTGCTCACCGCGCTGGCCGTGTTCTCCGCCGCCAACGCGCTCAGCGCCCTCGCCCCCTCCTACGGGACCCTGCTCGCCACCCGGGTGCTGGCCGCCGCCGGCGCCGCGCTCTACACCCCGACCGCCAACGCGGTGGCCACCACCCTGGTCGCCCCCGAGCGGCGCGGTCGGGCGCTGGCCACCGTCCTCGGCGGCATGACGGTCGCCACCGCGCTCGGGGTGCCCCTCGGCACCTGGATCGGGCGAACCGACTGGCGCGCGACGATGTGGCTGGTCACGGCACTCGGTGCGGCCGCCCTGGCCGGACTGGCCCTGCTGCTGCGCGACCTGTCGGCACCCGCCGCCGCCCCCGGCCTCCGGGACCGGCTGGCGCCGCTGCGAGACCGGCGGGTGCTCGGCGCTGCCTCGACCACGCTGCTCTTCTTCCTCGCCTTCCAGACCGTCTACATCTACCTGGCCACCGCCGTCGCCCCGGCCACCGGCGGCCGGGCGGACCGGCTGAGCCTGGTGCTGCTGGTCTCGGGCCTCGCCTCGGTGGCGGGCAGTTGGCTGGGCGGCCGGCTGGTGGACCGGGTCGGCGTCCGCCGGGTGCTGCTCACCGGCAGCACCGTGGCGGCGGTCGCCTTCGCCTCGCTGCCGTGGGCGGGGCGCTCCATGCCCGGTGCGCTCGCCTACGCCGTCGTCACCCCGCTGGCGGGCTGGGCGGTCTCGGTGGCGCTGCCGCACCGGCTCGCCTCGCTCGACCCGGGCAACGCGCAGCTGCTGATCTCGCTCAACAGCAGCGCCCTGTACCTGGGTACGGCCGCCGGGGGAGCGGTCGGCAGTGCGGCGGTCGCGCTGCTCGGCGAGCGCTGGTTCCCGCTCGCGGCGGCCGTGCTCGCCCTGGTCGCCGCCGCTACCGCCCGGGTCGGTACGCGGGCCGGTGTACGGGTCGGCACCCGTGCCCCGGTGGCCGGTCGGCCGGGAGCGGCACCCGGCCGCCGCCCGGTCGCGTCACTCGGCGCGGATCGCCCGGAACAGTAACCCGGCCGTCTCGGACCAGCGTTCGACGAGGTCCGCCCGTTCGTGCAGGACGTCCGAGATGTGCTGGGTGCCGAAGAGCGCGGCCACCAGCGACCGGGCCGCGGCGCGGGGCGAGACCTCCGCGCGCAGCTCGCCCAGGGCCTCGGCGGCGGCCAGCAGTCCGGCCAGCAGGTCGGTCCAGTCCACGTACGGGGTCGGCAACTCCGCGTCGATCTGCGGGCGTTCGACCTGGAGCCGAGTGCCTGCCCGCACCACGATGTCGTCCCGGAAGGCGAGGGCGGCGCCCGCCAGCAGGCGCTCCGCGGTCCCCAGCGGCCCGTGTCCCTCGGCCGTGACCGCGGCCAGCAGCAACGGCCAACGGGCGTAGTGCTGTTCGACCACGGCGACGGCCAGCGCCTCCTTGGTCGGGTAGTGGAAGTAGACCGCGCCCTTGGTCATCCCGACCCGGTCGGCGACCTCCTGCACCGAGGTGCGGCGGAAGCCCCCGGACGCGAACAGTTCGGCCGCGGCGGTGAGCACCAGCTGCCTGGTGCGGGCGGCCCGGTCCTGCTTGGGGTCGGGGCCCCGCCGGGTGCTGATCGGCCGGACGCGGAACGGGGCGGCCTCGACGCCCCCGGGTCCGGCCGCCGCTCTGTCCTCCGCTCTGCTCTTCGCTCTGTTCTCCGCTCGGTGCTCGGGTCCGGTCTCGGGTCCGGCCTGGGATTCGAGCTCGGGCACGGTCGGCTCCTCGGTGGTGGGGTGGGCTGGCAACTCCCGCCGGGTGACGGCGTTTCGGACAGGGCGGCGGGAAGCCCGCCTCGACGCCAATCCTTCCGGAAGGTAGGTTCCTGAGCTGTCACGCCCGTGGGGGCACCGCAATGTAGCGGTCCCGCGCGGGAGTTCGCGACCTCGGGGGAGGAAGCATCCATGAATGTTCCCGGTCGGATCTGAGCAGAACCGGGCGGCCACCGTGCCGCCCCGAGAACATTCCTGAGCAACGGAATGTTCTCCGGATCCCGAGGAGGACGCATGATGAAGCAGCAGCGGGCCCGGCGGACGCGGGAGAAGGTGCTGGACGCCGCGGCCGAGGAGTTCTCCTGTCAGGGCTACAGCCGGGCGACCCTCAACGCGGTGGCGCAGCGCACCGGCATGACCAAGGGCGCGCTGTACGGGCACTTCGACTCCAAACTCGCACTCGCCGGCGCCCTGATGTCCCAGTCCCGGCAGGTCTGGGAGGAGATGCGGCTGACCCGCGACGTCCCGGGCGTCGGCGCCGCCACCGTTCTGGAGACACTCGTCCTGGACCTCGCGCAGCGGGTGAAGGAGGACGTCCGCCTGCGCGCGGCCCTCCGCCTGGCCGCCGACGTCCCGGACCAGGACGCCCCGGTGCCCGACATCTTCTCGGACGTCCAGCGCGGCCTGGTCGTCCTGATCCGCCGCGCCCAGGGTGAGGGCACGATGGCTCCCCGCCCGCCCGAACTGGTGGCCCAACTCCTCCTCGCCGTCCTCCACGGCGCCCCGCACGTCACCTTCGGCCCCCCGGACACGACCCCCGACGACCCGGCCGCCTACACCGCCGCCTGGCGCATCCTCCTGGACTCCCTCACCACCGCCCGGTGAACCGCGCTGCCGCACCATCCCGTGCCACTCCCTCCGCCCTGGGCGGCTTCCCGGGGCGGAGGGACGAAGGATCGTGACGGCGTTCGCGTCACCCCCGCCCGGGGGTGACGCGAACGGCTACCGTTCCACGCTCTCCCAGAACGCGCGGATCCTTGGCTCTTCCGAGGACTCGTCGAGAATGAGAGCGGCGCCGAGATTGAGCCTCAGTCGAACCTTCTTGGATCCCTTGGCCGCGAGATTCTCCAACCTGGCCAGGTCGGAGTCACGAAGCGCGCTGATGAAGCGCTTCCATTCACCCTCGTACTCCTGCGT
This sequence comes from Kitasatospora sp. NPDC094019, assembly GCF_044764505.1. Taxonomy (NCBI): domain Bacteria; kingdom Bacillati; phylum Actinomycetota; class Actinomycetes; order Kitasatosporales; family Streptomycetaceae; genus Kitasatospora; species Kitasatospora sp. NPDC094019. The sequence goes on along the minus strand of NZ_JBIWIF010000022.1, from coordinate 34,017 downwards.
CCACTTCAGGCGGTGGTCCTCGGGCTGATGGTCGTCCTTGAGGATCAGAGTGGACTGGGCGTGCTCCATGAGATGCCTGAGGTAATGGCGTGATGCCTCCGCCAGCACCGAGTCGGTGCCGTTGGACGGTGCCGGAGCGTCGACGACGGCTGCTTCGCACGTCAACAGTGCCTCAAGGATCTCCTGACGACGGGACCAGTAGCGGTCGGGCCGTAGGTAGAGTTCCACGACCTCCTTGTGCACGACTCCGCTCAGCCCCGTCAGGTCGGTCCTGCCCACTCCTGTGGTGATCTTCTTGACATGAGTTCCGTCGAGCTTGATGCGCCAACCGTCGGTCTCCGGGAGGATCAGCTTCTCCATCTGGCAGTCGACCAGTTTGGCGCTGTCCGCCTTGACGTCGGTGAGGTCGAGCGGGTCGGTGAACGTGGCGCCGAGGATCGGCGTCGACGGAATTTCCCGAGTGTGCCGGATCAACGCGGACCACAGGCTGCCGAGGTTGGTCGCGAGGACGCTGTCGTGGAAGCCATCGTCCTGGCGTGTCGCCTTCGGTGGGAAGTCGGTCAGTGCCTCGACGATGCATGTCGGGTCGACCGCTGCGGCCACGGCGTTCACTGTGGCCGTCCGCCACTCCGACCGACTCAGGAGCCGCTGAAAGGCCGCGAGCCGACGCTCGTCCAGGTGACGTGTGACGATCCCGGCAAGGAAGTAGTCGAAGAACAGTTCGTGCTGGAACCGGAATCGGGTGGGTCCGTTGCTCGTCGCGCCGGCCGCCAGCCCGCACAGCACCTGAAGCCGGTCCCGAAGACCTTCCCGATTGTCCAGTTCCTCCACGTCGGCCAGATCCAGCGCTATCGTCGCAGCCATCTCCAGTTCATCGGAGTCGACCTCACGTTCATGGCTTTCGGCCATGATCTCCGCGACATACTCGAACGTGCGCCGCAGTTCGCCGCGGTCGAGGAGCCCCGCTGCGTTGCCGGAGGTGGGCGTGAGCTTGCGTTCCTCCCGCAGAATGTAGTGGTCCAGCAGTCGCTCGGTGAACGAGGTGACAGTACCGGACTCCTGGTCGTAGTCCCCCGCGCGGCACATTTCGGCGAAGGCCCGGGTGAAGAAGGGGAGACCGAGCAGTTCCTTGTCGGCAGGCGACAGATTCTGGAAGCGGGTGGCAGGGACGCCATAGTCGTCGAGGAACGAACGGATCTGATCGGGGGTCCAGCGCAGGACCTCGGCGACCCGGTGGCGGACCGCCGCGCCCTGCTTCTTGGCGCGCTGGACACTGGACCGGTACTGGTTCACGTAGTAGGACGAGCGGGCGGAGACCACCAGGACTCCCCGGCCGCCCAGCGCGTTGAGCCAGTCCTTGAGGGAGTCGAGTGCGTCGCTGTAGGCGGCTCCGCCGAGCAACTCGTCGAAGCCATCGATGAGCAGAGCCACCAGGCCGTTGCGGCAGAGAGTCTTGACGCGCTCCTCGTTGAGGTTTTCCGTTCTGATCACGGCATCGTTGACCGCAGCGTCGAGACCGTCCAGGACCCGTCCGGTAGACCGCACGTACAGAAAGAGCGGAAGGTTGCCGGTCGCGTTGCCCTCGTTCTGCTCCACCTCTCGGGCTCGATCCCGTGCGGCCTTGACCATCGCGCGAGTCTTTCCGATCCCGGCCTCGCCGTTGATGAAGACGACCTGGGTCGTGCCCTTCTCCACGCCGAGGTCGTCGTCCACGCCGTCGATCAGTTCGGCGAAGCGCTGTTGCTGCGCGTTCGTACCGTCGTAATCGGTGACCTTGACGTGTGCCTCGCGCTGCGCGGCGATCTGCGGCTTCCAGCCGAGCTGCTCGCTCTCCTCCTCAGTGATCCGGCGCTCGATCTGGTCCAGGGTGCGCGACAGCCGACCGGCGACGACGGGCCAGTTGGCCAGCCGTCGGAGGTAGTCGCGGTAAGGGACCCAGGCGTTCTCGTCCCGCCACTGGGGGCCGTCGGGGCCATGACGGAAGTAGTCCCTTCGGTGCTCCGTGCCCCCGCTGGTCGACTTGCCCCATTCGTAGCCGAACCCTTGCCCGTGATCGAAGTACTCCGGTGGCGGTGCGATCAGATCGGCAAAGGCCCTGAGGTCCCTCTCGGCATTTCTCCGGAAGGGATCTTGTGAGTCCGACTGGTGTCGAGGCTTGAGAAGTTGGTTGAGCGAGGTCGGAATCGGTCCCGCGCTGAGGGTGGACCGGTAGCCCGGAGTCCCGAAGGCGAGGAACGACGGATCGTCGCCGACGAACCTGGAGAACACATGCCAACTGTCGTCCGTCGTCACGTAGAGGAATGGCCAGAGCCCGACCTCGGTGTCGGGCCAGACGAAGGCCGGGCGCAACTCCGTGTCGCCCGTGTCGGTGAGCGAGACCGTGGCGTCCGCCAGGCAGGCCGCGACGATGTCGGAGATCGCGCGGACGAGCGCGTCCACCGTGTGCGACAGGCCCGGCGGTATCGCTCCGCCGTGGCTCACGTGGTCACGGAGTTGTTTGGTGGCCCGCAGTCCGGAGGGAGCGCCCGGTATCCCTTCGTCATATCGGGCCAGCGCACTGGTCACGGCATGTCTCACACGGCTCGCCGTGCCACCGGCTTCGGCGCCGTCGAGGCGCGAACGGAGGTCGCGAAGAAGGGAGATCCACTCACCCAGGCCGGGTGAACGACCTATGGGTGGCATGGGCAGGCCGGTCGCACGAAGGGTGGAAGCGGCCAGGAGGGCCAGGAAGCGAACCTCGAAGTCGAGCGCCGAGAAGCTCTCCTGAACGCTCCGGGTGCCGCCCGCTGCGTAGAACCCTTCCATGCGGTGGAACGTCGCTGCTGCCGAATTGGTCACCGATCACCTCAACGCCTATGTACGGAACTGCCGTTCACCGTCTGCTCCGGAGAAGCTAGCACTACGCTGCCGGTGCGCACGGTGTGCGGCTTCACGGAGGAGGCGGGCGGGACCGTCGAGTGTCGAGGTGGTCGGGTGGTACGGGTGCCCCTGAGAGCCGCAGGTGCACCCGTACCGGGCGTCAGCCGTTGGCGAGGGCCTGGATGCGGTCGAAGGCGCCGTTGAAGAGGTTCTGGTCGCCTGGGAAGGTGCCGGAGTCGGCGTGCTGCCAGATGGTCTGGTAGCTCCAGCCGGCCGGGAGGGTGCCGACGGCGGAGGCGTAACGGGCCACCCACAGGGGGTTGGTGGCGCCGAAGGAGGCGTTGTTGCCGGTGCAGGTGCTCCACCAGTTGGTGGTGGTGTACAGGGTGGGGTAGCGGCCGGTGCGGGTGTGGACGGTGTTGCTGAAGGAGCGGATCCAGCTGACCATGGCGCTCTGGGTGAGGCCGTAGCAGGTGGCGCCGTAGGGGTTGTACTCGATGTCGAGGGCCGGCGGGAGGGTCTTGCCGTCGCGGGACCAGCCGCCGCCGTGGTCGACGAACCAGTTGGCCTGGGCGGTGCCGGAGGAGCGGTCCGGCAGGGCGAAGTGGTAGGCGCCGCGGATCAGGCCGGCGTTGTAGGAGCCGTTGTACTGCTGGGCGAAGTACGGGTTGGTGTAGGTGGTGCCCTCGGTGGCCTTGACGTAGGCGAAGCGGGCGCCGTTGGCGCGTACCGAGGACCAGTTGACGTTGCCCTGGTAGCTGGCGACGTCGAGTCCGGGTGTCTGTGTGACGGCGAGGGCGGCGAGAGGGGCGGTGCCGTCGCGGCCTTCGTGGACGGCCACGGTGGAGCCGGCGAAGTCGAGTTCGGGGTGGATCGGCGGCAGGTGGCCGCCGGCCGCGTGCGCGGGGGCGGCGAGGCCGACGGCCAGGGCGGCGGCGGTGGCGACGGCGGCGAACGTGGCGAGCCGGCGTCGCGGGCGCTGCCGGAGGCCGGTGGTGCGGGAGGGGCTGGCGGAGCGGGAAGTGCTGGGCATGACACTCCTCTGGTCCGGTGCTGACGACCCGTGGGGTGGGTGCGGACTGCCGGGACGGCCGGTGACGGCGTCCGGCGCCAGCAGGGTAGCCATGTACGTGCCAGCACCGCCAGATACCGGTGGGCACATTCCGACCGGGTGTCCCAGGAGGATGGTTCCGACCATCGGGATGCCTCCGTGCCCGGAGGACCCGTGGTCACCTGGGGGTGTTCCCCTGGGGCGGGGCGGCGGGGTCCTGCGGGAACGCGCCTGTCCGCGCTCCCGCGCCGCCCGGCCTTCCCGTGCCGGTCGGCCACTGGTCGTCCAGTCTTCGCGCGACCGGCGTGACCCCGGCGGCCCGCGGCGGGCCGCCGGGCGGGGGTGGGACCTGCGGGCGGCGGTGGGACCTGCGGACTCGCCCGGGCGTCGCCGGGTCCCGATGTCGCCAGCTCCGCCCGCACACGCCGAACGCCCGGCCGGGAGACCGGGCCGGGCGTTCGGCGTCCGTCGAGGGACATCGGCACCCGGCACCCGGGACGTGTCACCGGGGCCGGGCGGGATGCCGCGGGATCAGCCGATCAGGTGGGAGACACCGCCGTCGCCGGAGGACTGGGTGTTGTGGCCGACGTTGCAGATCTGCTTCGGGGTCTTGTTCAGGACCGGGACCTCGATCGGGACGGCCACGCCGATGACCGCGCCGACCGCGATGTTGTGGACCTCCGGGAGGCAGATGTTCGGGTTGTCGAGGGTGTGGAAGTTGGCGCTGTGGTCGCCGTGGGTGCCGGTCTGGTTGGTACCGCCGTTGCCCTGCACGGAGGTGGCGGCGCCGTCCGCGTCGGCGATGGCGAAGGCCGAACCGGCGGACATCGCGATGCAAGCGGCGGCCAGGCCGGCGGCGGCGAGGGAGTTCTTGAACATTTCGCATTCCTCTCAAGATGAAATCGAAGCACTGGTCGATCACTTGATGATCGATCAGGCGCCGGCTGAAGGTGGTGCACGCCCTGAACCGGTTGCAGTCACTGCTGTCCTGACCAAAGAACGGCGGTCCGGAAAGTTACGAGTTCCGGCGGAATCGGCCGCCATCGACACCCGCACGGCTGATCCGGCCCGGGCCGCCGGGGCCGCCACGCCGTTCCCGGGCGGTGGATGTGCGGGGCGGGCGCCGGGGGAGCGCCCATGATGGCTGCGGGAGGCCCGTCGGGGGCCCGGTCCACGAGGAGTCGAGGCGGTGGAGCTGTGGCTGCTGAACCACGTGCCGACCGTGCCGTTGGCCGTGCTGGTCGTCGGCGGATTCGTGCTGGCGGCAGTGGCGGCCAGTGTGCTGGCCCTGCGCCGGTTCCCCGGCCTGGCCGAGGGCGAGTACAACGACATGGCCGGGGTGCTGCTGGGCATGTTCGGCGCGATCTACGGCATCATCCTGGCGTTCGTCGTGGTCAACCTGTGGACCGACCTGCACGACGCCGGGCACACCGTGGCCGCCGAGGCGAGCGCCGTTTCCCAGATCGTGCGTGACGCCGAGGCGTTCCCGCCCGCCACCCGCGCGGCGGTGCTCACGGCCGTGCACGACTACGTGCACGCCGTGGTGGAGGACCAGTGGCCGCTGATGCGGGCGGGGCAGGGGGACTCGGCCGTGACGACGCGGGCGGTGGACGGGATGTACCGGGTGTTCGTCGGCTACCAGCCGGAAACGGCTTCCGAGCAGGCTTTCTACGCCAAGGCCCTGGACAGCCTCAACGAGGTCGCCGGCCTCCGCCGCAGCCGCCTCGCCGACAGCCGGGGGAGTCTGCCCGAGCTGCTGCAGGCGCTGATCTTCGGCGGTGCCGTGGTGATGACCGCGCTCGCCCTCGTGTACGGGGTGCGCGACCGGCGGGTCCGGCTGCTGTTCGTCGGCACGGCGGCCACCCTGATCGGCTTCAGCCTGCTGCTGGTGGTCGTGCTGGACCGGCCGTTCTCGGGGGACCTGAGCGTGTCCCCACAGCCGTTCAAGGAGAGTGCCCTCGCCCGGTTCTGGTAGCGAGGGCACCCCTCCCGGAGGTCGCGCCGCGGGTCAGCCGGTGGTGGTCCACTCCTCGCGCAGCCGGCCGAAGACCTCGTGGAACTCGGGGAAGGTCTTCCGCACGCAGCCCGGGTCGTCGAAGGTGATCCCGGGCGTCCGCAGGCCGGTGACGGAGAAGGACATCACCATCCGGTGGTCCCCGTACGAGGCGAGGGCCGCGCCGCGCGGGGTGCCCGGGCGGATCTCGATCCAGTCGGGCCCGGTGGCGACGTCGACGCCGAGCCGGCGGAGGTTCTCCGCGCAGGCGTCCAGGCGGTCGCACTCCTTGACCCGGGTGTTGGCGACGTTCTCGATCCGCACCGGTCCGTCGGCGAACGGGGCGAGGGCGGCCAGCGTCGGCATGGTGTCGGAGATGTCGCGCATGTCGACGGTCAGCCCGGAGAGCCGGCCGCCGGCGGGGCCCTCGACGGTGGTCCGGTCGTCGCCGACCTCGACCCGCGCGCCCATCCGGGCCAGCACGTCGACGAACCGCAGGTCGCCCTGGAGCGCGTCCTTGCCGAGCCCCGGGACGGTCAGTCGGCGGCCGGTGAGCGCGGCGGCGGCGAAGAAGTAGCTCGCGGTGGAGGCGTCCGGTTCGACCGGGTACTCGGCGGCCCGGTAGCCGCCGGGCGCGACCTCGAAGACCCGGCCGGTGCGGGTCACGGTGGCGCCGAAGGACCGCATCATGGCGACGGTGATCTCCACGTACGGCGCGGAGACGAGGTCGGTGACGGTGATCCGCAGGCCCTGCTCGGTGAGCGGGCCGAGCAGCAGCAGCGCGGTGAGGTACTGCGAGGACAGGCCCGCGTCGAGGGTGATCGCGCCGCCCCGGACGCCGGCGGCGGCGATCCGCAGCGGGTGGTGGCCCTCGGCCTCCTCGTGCCGGAGGTCGACGCCGAGGTCGCGCAGGGCCCCGGTGAGCGGGCCGAGCGGGCGGCGGCGCATCTGGGCGGAGGCGTCGAACCGGAAGCGGCCGCGGCCGGCGGCGGCGAGCACGGGCAGGAAGCGCGCGGTGGTGGCGCCGTCGCGGCAGTAGACCTCGGCGTCGTGGGCGGGGCCCTGCGGGCGGCCCTCGACGGTCCACCGGTCCGGCCCGGCGGTGAGCGTGTAGCCGAGCGCCCGCAGCCCCTCGGTGAAGCCCTCGGTGTCGTCGGAGCGCAGCGGGCGGAGCAGGGTGGTGGTGCCCTCGGCGGCGGCGGCCAGGAACAGCGCGCGGGCGGTGACGGACTTGGAGCCGGGGATCTCGACGGTCGTCATGGGGCCTCCGGGGTGGGCGGTCCGGGCGTGCCGGGCGGGGTTCGTGGTCCTCCCGCCATCCTGCCGGAGGCGGTACGGCCCGGGCGAGGGTGTCCGGGTAGTGGACGGACGTGCGGTGTGGGCGGACGGTGGCGGGGTCGGGCGGCGACGGCCGGGGCGGGCCGTCCGCGCAGGTCGGGAGCGGGGGGCGGCTGTGGCACGATGCGAGGGATCGGCCGAACGGCCGCCGCTCCCCGCCCGGGCCGTTGCCGTCCGGGCAGCCAGAGATGAGGATCCCCGTGCCCGAGAGCACCACCGGCGCGGCCCCCGAGGCCGCCGGCACCGACCGGCCGGACTTCCGTGCCGCGACCCCCGCGGACGTGCCCGCCCTGCTGGACCTGGTCGAGTCCGCCTACCGGGGCGACGCCAGCCGGTCCGGCTGGACCACCGAGGCCGACCTGCTGGCCGGGCAGCGCACCGACGCCGAGGGCGTGACCGCGGCCGTCACCCACCAGAACGGCGTGGTGCTGCTCGCGGAGCTGGACGGCGAGCTGCTCGCCTGCTGCCAGCTGGAACACCGCGGCACGCGCGCCTACTTCGGCATGTTCTCGGTCCGCCCCGGCCGTCAGGGCGGCGGCCTCGGGCGGGCCGTGCTGGCGCGGGCCGAGCGTTACGCGGCCGAGGAGTGGGGGGTGGTCGAGATGGAGATGACGGTGATCGAGCAGCGCACGGAGCTGATCGCCTGGTACGAGCGCCGGGGCTTCCGCCGCACCGGCGACTACTCGCCGTTCCCCTACGGCAACGAGCGCTTCGGCATCCCGCTCCGTCCGGATCTGCGGTTCGAGAAGCTGATCAAGGAGATTACCGTCCGGTAGTGGTGACGCGGCGTCAGGTGGTGTACGAATCTGACGCAATGTCAACTCCCTGACCTGGGGCGATGCGCGAAGGTCACCGCCGATGATCGATTGGTCCAGACCAGCGTGAGAGGCTGGCCGACGAAAGGCCACGTTCCGTCCCAGCTCAGGGGGCCATTCCGCATGCCCGTACACCACGGCAACGCCGTGTCCGCGCCCGACCGGGAACCGCTCCACCCCCGTCTCCGAATACCCGGCGGCGGACCCGACAGCCGCTCCGGCGGGAGTCCCGAGCGGCGCCCCGGCGCCCGCCCCGACCCGCGCCCCGACCCGCGTTCCGACGGATCCGACGACGACGGGTCGCGCCTGCCGAGCCCGCCCGACGACGAGGAGCTCTACTGGTACTTCGGCCCGCAGCGCCGCTGGGTGCTGCTCTGCGCCACCCTCTCCTACGCCGGTGCCACCGCGACACTCGGCCTGTTCGCGCTCAGCCGTCCGCTGCTCTGGCCGTTCCTCGTCCTCACCGTGCTCAACGCCGCCACCTGGCTGCTCTCCGTCGTCGACGGACAGCGCTCCCGGCGCTTCACCCGCGACTCGCACGACCTGCTGGTCCGGGCCTGGCGCCCGGTCCGGCACCCGGGCGTCGACCTCCTGCTGCCCACCGCCGGCGAACCGCTCACCGTTCTGGACAACGCCTACCGGCACACCGCCGCCGTCCAGTGGCCCGGCGAGCTGACCGTCCTGGTCCTCGACGACGCCGCCCGCCCCGAGGTGCGCGAACTCGCCGAGTCCTACGGCTTCGAGTACCGCAGCCGCCCCGACCGGGGCCGCTTCAAGAAGGCCGGCAACCTCAACCACGGCCTGGTCGAGGGCACCGGCGACATCATCGCCGTCCTCGACGCGGACTTCTGCCCACGTCCCGACTTCCTGCAGCACCTGGTGCCCTACCTCGACGATCCGGACATCGGCATCGTGCAGAGTCCGCAGTGCTTCGACACCGACGCCGGGATGTCCTGGCTCGAACGCGCGGCCGGCGCCACCCAGGAGATCTTCTACCGCTGGATCCAGCCCTCCCGGGACGCCCAGGACGGCACCGTCTGCTGCGGCACCAACGCGCTCTACCGGCGCGCCGCACTCGAACGCGTCGGTGGCTTCGCCGAGATCGACCACAGCGAGGACCTCTACACCGGCCTCTCGCTCGCCCGCGCCGGGTGGACCACCCGGTACGTGCCCGCGCTGCTCGCCAAGGGCATGTCGCCCACCGGCCTGCCCGCCTTCATCAGCCAGCAGTACCGCTGGTGCCTCGGCTCGCTGGCCCTGGTCGGGGACCCCGACTTCCGGCGCGGCCCGCTGCCCCGCTCGGCCCGGCTCTGCTTCTGGAACGGCATCCTCGGCTACCTCACCAGCGCGGTGAACGTCTTCGCCGTGCCGCTGCCGGCCCTGATCATGCTGTTCTTCCGCCCCGACGAGATCGCCCCCTGGCAGGTGCTGCCGTTCCTGCCGCCGATCTGGGTCGCGCTCGTGCTGCTCCCCGCGATGTCCCGCACCCACTGGCGCTTCGAGGTCACCCGGGTCCAACTCCTGGGCGGGCTCTGCCATGTGGTCGCCATCGCGCACGCGCTGCGCCGCCGCAGCGCCGACTGGGTGCCCACCGGCGCCGTCTCCGGCGGCACCGCGCTGGCCCGCACCGTCGCCCGGATCGGCGTCGGCTGGCTCGGTCTCGTGGTCGTCGCGGGTGCGGCCGGACTCGTCCGCGCCGTCAACTCCTACGGCTGGCAGCCCTTCTGGGCGCTCGCCGGACTGCTCGCGCTCACCACCTACACGGTGGTTCCGCTGATCCGGGCCCTGTGGCCGCTGGTCCGCGGTGGCAACGGCGCCACCGTCACGGACCTCGCCCGGCCGTCCGACCGGCGGCCCGGCCGCCCGTCCGACCTGCGCTTCGGGCCCGCCGAGGCCGTCGCCGTCACCGCGGTGCTGCTGCTCTGCGGCCTGCTGGCGTCCGGCTGGGCCGACCCGCTGATGTTCTGACGTCTCGTCGATTCAGCGCTCTTCCCCGATAGTTCCGCTTCACCCTTCCTTGCGCGTCGCCCCACCGGCGCGGACTGCCGGCCGGCCGCCCCATCGGCCCGCCGGCCCCGACCACCGCTGCCAGCCCCTGCAAGGAGCTTCGCCGTGCCCACGGCCGTACCACCAGGCGCCGAGCCGTCACGCGCCCTCGTCCCGACCGACATCCTCTCCTCCTCGTCCGCCGGGCCCGTTGTTGCCGGGCCCGCTGTCGCCGAACCCGATCCGGCCGGACCCGCCACCGCCGACGCGCGCCCCCGGAGCGCCTTCCGCCCCGACATCGAGGGTCTGCGCGGTGTCGCCGTGCTCTCGGTGCTCGCCTTCCACGCGGCCGTCCCCGGTCTCACCGGCGGCTACGTCGGCGTCGACGTCTTCTTCGTCGTCTCCGGCTTCCTGATCACCGGCCTCCTCCTCGCCCGCCCGCTCGGCCTGTGGGACTTCGCCGCCCGCCGGGCCCGCCGCATCCTGCCCGCCGCCGCCGTGGTCCTGGTCGCCACCGCGCTGGCCGGCGGCGCCCTGCTCGACCCGCTGCGCGGCACCGATCTCGCCCGGGACCTGATCGCCGCCGCCGGACAGTTCTCCAACTGGCGCTTCGTCGGCCAGCAGACCGACTACCTCGCCGCCGAACACGACCCCAGCCCGCTCCAGCACTTCTGGTCACTGGGGGTGGAGAACCAGTTCTACCTGCTCTGGGGCGTCCTCCTGCTCGGCCTCGCCCGGCTGTTCGCCGGACACCGCCGGCGCACCGTCACCGCCGCCACCCTGACCACCCTCGCCGTCGGCGGCGTCTCGCTGCTGCTCTGCGTCCGCTGGACGGCCGGCTCCGCGCCGCTCGGCTACTTCTCCACTGCCAGCCGCCTCTGGGAGTTCGCCGCCGGCGGCTGCGTCGCCCTCGCCGGTCCGGCCCTCAGCACCCGGCTCGCGCGCGGCGGCCCCGGCGCCCGGCTCGGCGGCGGCCTGCTGCGCGTCCTCGGCTGGGCCGGCGTCGCCGCGCTCCTCACCGCCGTCCTCCGCTTCGACCGCGACACGCCCTTCCCCGGCACGGCCGCCCTGCTGCCCGTCCTCGGCACCGCCGCCGTGCTGCTGGCGGGCCCCGCGCACCGCGCGCTCGGCCCCGGCGACGCCGGCCGCCTGCTCGCCACCCGCCCACTGCGGGCCGCCGGGCGTCTCTCCTACGCGTGGTACCTGTGGCACTGGCCGGTACTGACCATCGCCCAGGCCCGTTGGGGCGCCCTGTCCTGGCCCACGCTGGTCGCCCTCACCGCGGCCGCCGCCGTGCCCGCCTGGCTCACCATGCGGCTGGTCGAGCAGCCGCTGCGCTACGGCAGCAGCCCGGCCCCGCGCCGGGGCCTCGCCGTCGGCGCCAGCGCCCTGGTCATCCCGCTGATCGCCGGACTCACCCTCGGCGGCGGCACGGTCCGCGCGCTCGGCGACCCCGACCGGGCGACCGTCGCCCCCGCCGGGGCGGTGGACGGCCCCGGCCTCCTCGCCCCCGGCGCCCGGGTGCTCACACTCACCCCCTCGCTGGCCCGGGCCCGCGAGGACTTCCCGCCCGGCAAGGGGTGCGAGATCCCGCTCGGCGCCGAGAACAGCCCGCGCTGCCTGTTCGGCACCGAGTCCAGCCCCGACCGGATCGTGCTCCTCGGCGACTCCCACGCCGGCCAGTGGATCTCCGCCGCCCTGGCCATGGCCGAACAGCGCCAGTGGGCGCTGGAGGTGCTGGTCAAGCCGGGCTGTCCGCTGGCCACCCTGACGGTGCGCAACAACGTTCTCGGCCGCACCTTCGAGGAGTGCGACCGCTGGCGGGAGAACACCCTCACCCGCCTCACCTCCGGTCCCAGGCCCCGGTTGGTGCTGATGGCGGGGCTCAACCGGTACGGCGGCCAGGACGAGCGCACCGAGGGCTGGACCCGCACCCTCGACCGCCTCACCGCCCTCGGCGCGCCGCTCGCCTACCTGGGCGACACCCCGATGCCCGGCAAGGACATCCCGACCTGCCTGGCCGGCTCCGACGGCCGTTCGGACGAATGCTTCTTCCCCCGGGCCACAGCCTTCGAACGCGACCCGCTGCTCGACGGCGGCCTCGCCGAGCGCTACCGGGTCCGGTCCCTCGACGTCGGCCCGCTGCTCTGCCCCGGCACCGGCCCGGACTGCCCGGCCGTCCTGGAGGGCGTGATCCTCTACCGCGACACCGGCCACATCACCGACACGCTGGCCCGCGTCCTCGCTCCGCGCCTCGACCACGCCCTGCTCGGCCCCGACCCCGCGCCCGCGCCCGTCTCCTGACACCCGCCGCACCCGGCCGCCCGCCCACCGTCCCCGGTGGGCGGGCGGCCGTCGTTCCCGGTCCGGGTCGGCGGTGACGTGGATGCCGGAACGAGGCGCGTCGAACGGCGCCCGGGCGGGTGCGGGAGCGAGGGATCAGCCGTAGATTCCCCGGCAGATGCGGGCCTGTTCGGAGCCGGCGGGCCAGCGGCCGAAGTGTTCGGCCTGGTCGCAGATCGTGCCGCCGCCCGCTCCCGGTGCCGGGGCGGCGTCCGGCGCTGCGGCGGCGGGGGAGTGCGCGGGCGCGGGGGCCGGGGTATTTGCCGCGGGTGCCGGTGCGGACGCCGGTGCGGGCGGGGTGGCGGGGGCGCGGGTGGCCCGGGTGGGTGCCGGGCGCGGTGAACGGTTCGGCCTCGGGCGGGTGCCGCCGGTGAGGTCGCCGCCGTCGGTGCCGGGCGGGGCGCCGGCCGGGGGGCCGCCCGCGACGACCGGGCCCGGGTCCGGCCCGGCGGGTGCCGGTGCGGCCGGTGCCGGGCCCTCGTTGCTCGTCGGCGACGGCAAGGGGGAGGGCGCCGGGACCGGCCGCAGGCCGGGGGTCGGTGAGGCGGCGGGGGAGGGCGCGAGCGGCGGTGGCGTCGAGGGGCCGGGGAAGGCCACGACCCCGGACGACTCCTCGCCCGACCCGGGCCCGCACATCGCGAGTACCGCCGCCAGCCCGGCGACGATCCCGACGGCGCTCGCCGCCCAGGTCCGGCGTCGTCGTCGCCGGTCCGCCTCGGCGGCCTCCGCCATCGCCTCCCAGGGCGGTGCCGGGACGGGGCCCGGGGGCGGTACCGGAACCGGCGGCGGCTGCCAGGCCGGGGTCGGCCACTGCCACGGCGCGGCGCCCGCGCCGGGGCCCGCCACCGGACCGGTCGCCGCCACCGGGCCGGTCACCGGTGCGCCCGCCACCGGGCCGGTCACCGGTGCGTTGTCCGCCGGTCCGCCGTCCGGCGGGGTACCGCCGTCTGCCGCCTGTCCGCCCATGTCCTCGTCCTCCTGCCGTCGTCCACCGCCGCCCGTCCGCGCGTGGCCTGCCGGGAGGGCCGGGGTGTGCCGGGCGGGCCGGACGGTTCGCTCCGCGCGGCGGCCGTCGCGGGCCCCGCTCGCGCTGCTCAACGAGCCTGCCGACGGCCGGACATGACCAGGACGGCGGTCCCGCGAGCGCGCCCGCCGGAACCGGGCCGCCGCCGTACGCTGGCTGCCGCAGCCCGGGTGCGGCGACCGGGGGTCGGACACATGCTGAGGGCATGGAAACGAACAGCACGTCCGGTACGGCGACGAGCCTGGTCGAGGTCGCCGAGTTCCGCACCGACAGCCGGTACCGACTGGTCCGCTTCGAGGGGCACGGCTGGGAGCCGCTCGCCCCGGAGGAACTCGAACCGCGGATCCACCAGCTCTTCCCCGACCTCGACCCGCGCGATCCGGACCGTGTCCAGTGGGTCGACCGCCCGTGGGAATGGCCCGCCCGGCACCCGGGCGAAGCCTGACCGCAGGGGTGAAGCGCGGCAGGGGTGATGTTGACGCGGCCCCTTGACGCCGTGGGCCGGGCCGGGGAGCCCGCACCTCGTGCGAGCGGTCCCGGCCCGCCGACCCGGACGGTGCCCGCCGAGCGGTTGCGGTCGCCGTCGCCGTCGCGTTCGTGGTCGTCGTCGTGTTCGTGGTCGTCGTCGTGTTCGTGGTCACCGGGCGGTCGTGGTCACCGGCCGAGCAGCGCCTTCAGGGTCCGCGCGGTGGCCCGGGGGAAGGCGGTGTTCCCGTTGTGCCCGCCGGGGAAGGCGACCGGCTCGGTGCCGAGCAGCTCGCCCAGGGCCAGCGCGCAGCGGTGGGTGTGCACGTCCGGGCGGGTGGTTCGGCCGGTGGCGGGCAGCACGCGGGTGCCGGAGTGCCGTGCGGCGGCGGCCAGTTCGGCCGGGTCGAGTCCGTCGGTGGTGACGGCGGTGAACTCGGTGCCGATGAAGAAGTCGAAGTTGGCGCGCCGGCGGGGCGTCATCGGCTGCGGGGTGAGGCCCTCCTCGGTGGCGTCGTGCCGGGGGTCGATGCCCAGGTGCCGGGTGATCGCGGGGAAGGCCGCCGCCGTGCCTCCGACGGCGTGGGCGTTCTGGATGGCGAGGAGTTCCGCGACGTGCTCGTCGCGGTCCGCCGGGGGCAGCAGGTTCGGCAGCACGGGCTCGTGCGCGACCAGGGTGCCGAGGAGGCCCAGGTGGCGGACCAGCACCTGGAGGCCGATCGCCGCGCCCATGCTGAAGCCCGCCATCAGGGCCGGTTCGGGGGCCGCCACGCCGGTTCGGGCGGTGCCCCTGATCCGGGCGGCCTCGGTGAGCAGCAGGGCGACGTCGTCGGCGTGGTCGGCCATGGTGACCGGCCGGGTGGGGTGGTCGAGTGCGCTGCGGGAGAGGCCGCGGCGGTCGTAGGTGACGACGGTGAAGGTGTCCGTGAGGTGCGGGACGAGGTCGACGGTGCGGTCCGCGTCGCCCTCGCCGCTCTGGGAGAGCAGCAGGACGGGGCCGCTGCCCGCGACCCGGTAGTGGAGGATCGCGCCGGGGGCGGCGAGCGTGCCCTCGAAGGCGGGGCGGGAGGGACGACGGTGGTGGTCATGGTGGTGGGTGTCCTTTCGGTGGCTGTGCCGCAGTCCGGCGTCCGGCGTCCGGCGTCCGGTGATCCGAGTGACGACGCTAGAGCATCGAGAAAGATGTATCAATAGAGATGTATCTAATCTGATGCATCTTCTTCAATGTATCGATGCCGATGTAGCCTGGCGGCCATGAACGGAGTCGAGCTCTTCCTCCTCGGCCGCACGCTGATGAAGGTCGGCGAGCAGGCCATGCCCGAACCGGCCACCGGCTCGCGCGGTTCGGTCCGCTCGGTCCTCGTCACCCTGGGCGAGATCGTCGCCCGCCCGGGGACGACCGTCGGCGAGATCGCCGTCCGCACCGGCCTGCCGCAGAGTCAGGTCTCCACCGCCGTCGCGCGCCTGGTCGAGACGGGTTCGGTCGAGACGGAGCCCGACCCCGCCGACCGCCGCCGCCGACTCGTCCGGCCCGCCGCCGCACCGTCGGCCCGGGTTGCCGAGGTCCGGGCCGCCACCGTCGACGACGCCCTCGCGGCCGCCCTCGCCGGGCCCGACGGCGCCGCCCCGGACCCGGCCGTCCTGCGGGCCGTCACCGAGGCCCTGGCCACCCTCGCCCTGCACCTCGCTCCCGGCCGCCCGCTCCCGCCGACGGGGTGACACCGGACTGTCCCGTTCCCGCCGACGGGGTGACCTCGTACCGCCCCGGACCGGTCGGCGGAACGGTCGTTCGTACGTCGTGGCTTCCGCTCCGGCCCGCGATCGCCTAGCGTGCCGCGCATGATCGACAGTCACTCCGCCGGCCCGGACCGGTCGCGAAACGGACGCGTCCCTCGTTCCGGCCTGCTCGCCGCGCTGCTCGCCGCCGCGCTCGGCCTCACCACCGTCGCGCTGACGGCCCCCCACGCCGCCTCGGCCGCCCCGGGCGCCGCCCCGGGAGCCCCCGCGCCCGGCGAGGTCGTGGTCGACGAGCACTTCGACGGCCCCGCCCTGCCCGCCGGCTGGACGGCGGTCGAGGGGACGTGGCGGATCGCCGACGGCCGCCTGGTCGGAGCCTCCGCCGACTGGAACCAGCAGACCCGGATCACCTTCGGCCGCCACCTCACCGACTTCCGCCTCGAAGTGACCGCCCGCTTCGAGAGCGTCGTCGACGCCGCCCGCTGGACCGCCCTCGGCCTGGACGTCCCGGCGAACGGCGCCACCCCCTGGTCGATCGCCACCGTGCGTTCCGGCAGCACCGCCGCCAACGGCCTGGAGTTCGCCCGGCGCACCCCCGCCGACGCCTGGAACGTCACCGACACCGCCGTCGCGCCCACCGCGGCGGGCACCGGCCGGGACGTCCGGCTCGCCGTCGAGGTGCACGGCGGCGCGGCCCGCTGGATCCTCGACGGCCGCGAGGTCATGCGCACCACCCAGGTCGCCCGGAGCGCGGACGGTGGCCAGGCCCTGCTGGTCAACGGCGCCAGGGTCTCCTTCGACGACCTCAAGGTCACCGCGCTCGCCCCCGGCGCCTTCCTCCGGCAGCCCGGCGCGCCGCTCACCGTCCTCGCCCACCGCGGCGCTTCCTCCGCCGCCCCCGAGAACACCCTGCTGTCCGACGAGGTGGCCCGGCGCGCGGGCGCGGACTGGATCGAGAACGACGTCCAGCCCAGCAGGGACGGTGTCCCCCACGTCCTGCACGACGACACGGTGAACCGCACCACCAACGGCAGCGGCCGGGTCCGCGACCTGACGGCCGCCCAGCTGGGCGCGCTGGACGCCGGCTCCTGGTTCGCCCCGGCCGCGGCGGGCGCGCGCGTGCCGACCCTGGCCGCCCAGCTCGACGACCTGCGCGGCCGCGGGGGCAGCCTGCTGCTGGAGATCAAGGGCCCGCACACCCGCGACGAGGTGGCCCGGATCGTCCAGGACGTCCGTGACCGCGGCATGACCGGCCGGGTGTTCGTCCAGAGCTTCGAGACCGACGCCCTCCGCTACACCCGTGAACTGGCGCCCGAACTGCCGCTCGGCCTGCTGCGCGCCTCGCTGGACGCCGACCCGGTGGCCGTCGCCCGGGACCTCGGCCTGTCCGCCTACAACCCCGCCGACGCCGCCCTCGCCGCCCGCCCCGAGGTGGTGGCGGCCCTGCACGCGGCGGGCGTCGCGGTGAACGTCTGGACGGTCGACGCGCCCGCCCGTTGGAAGGCCCTGGACGCTGCCGGGGTGGACGGCATCATCACCGACCGCCCGGCCGAGCTGACCGGCTGGCTCGCCGCCCGCCAGTAGCCGCGGGGAACGTTCCCGGTGCTGCCCCGGGTGTCACGGAAGACGCCTCCCGACCCACCGTCAACAACCGTGACCAATCGCCGGATCCGCTTCAATCACCGGCCTGCGGCGGCTATCCTCGCCCTGCGGTGGATCACACCGGGGTCGGCCCGGGGAGTGGATCGCGCGCGGACCGCGCGGGGTGGGGGAGCAGTGGCGGACGAAGTGGAGTCCTTGGACTCGCTGGAGTTCCGGGTGACCGAGGACGACGAGGAGGACGCCGACGCGATGGGCGTCCTCGTTCAGCTGGTCGGCACGTCGCAGGTCCGGGGCACCCGCGGGATCACCTTCGTCCTCGGCGACTAGCGGGCCCGGATGGGCGGGTTCGCCGCACTGCTGATAGGCGCCAGTGCCTACGAACGGGTCGGGTTCACCCCCCTGCCCTTCGTCCTCCAGGACCTCGAACGCCTGGACACGGCCCTGCGGGCGCGCGGCTTCCGGGTCGAGCGGCCCGCGGCGGGCCGGCAGATCAGCTGGAACTTCGTGAACGGCGAGGTCTCCCGCTTCCTGGAGAAGGCGCGCCGGGGCGAGACGCTGCTGATCTGCCTGAGCGGGCACGGCCTGCACGCGCGGGGCGTGGACTATCTGGTCCCCGAGGACCTGCACCGCTACCGCAAGCCGCTCTGGTCGGGTTGCGTCGCCATCGACTGGCGCGAGGAGGTCGAGAACACCCGCGCCGCCCAGGTGCTGTTCCTGATCGATGCCGGCCGGGAGGCCGTCGGGGGCGACTCCATGGGCGGGGCGGCCGGTTGGGGGACCAGCCGGGCGGCGGCGGTCGAGGGCCGTCGGACCGCCCATCTGTACGCCTGTTCCCCCGGCGGGTACGCGCACTTCGTCGCCTCGGAGAGCGGTTCGTTCAGCCTGTTCTCGCGCGCGCTCCTGGAGGTGCTGCTCGGACACGACGGTCGACTGACCCTGGAGCAGTTGAGCGAGGCCGTCCAGGGCCGGATCGAGGCGCTCCACACGGAGTACGGCAAGGCGGGCCCGGCACAGGAGATCCGCGTCCTCACCGAGGCCGACCAGGCGGAGTTCCTGGTCGCGGGCCCGCGCGTGGAGCCCGCGCCCGGGCCGCCCGGCGACGCGGCCGTGCGGTCGGCCGATGCCCCGGACACTCGGGAGGTTCCGGAGCTCGCGGACGCCCCGGACCTCCAGGGCCTGCTGGACCGTGCCGTCCACCAGTGGAAGGCGTACGGGCGCACCGGACCGCTGGCGGACTGTGCCGTGTTCGGGCCGCCGGCCGAACTGCTCGAAGTCGGCGGCCGGTTGGAGGCTCCGGCGGTGGCCGCGATGTGGGAGGCGGCCGCCCGTCGCCGCCCCGTCGCCCCGCTGGTGGAGCTGGTCGCGGCGCTCTGCGCGGCGGGCCGGGGCGAGGTCGCCCACCGGATCCTGGCGGCGGCGGCCGTCCGCCCGGCGACCCAACTGCCGCTGGTGCTCAGCGGACTGGCGGGGCTGGCCGATCCGCCCGCCGTCGGCACCGACCGCACCGACCGCACCGCCAGCACCGCCAGCACCGACGGCACCGGAGCCGCTGGAGCCGCCGGAGCCGTCCGGCTGCCGGAGGAGACGGTCGAGGCGCTGCGGGTGACGCTGCTCCGCGCTTCTGCGGCGCTGCCGGTGGGCGCCCAGGTGGCCTGCGTACTGGAGCTGCACCGGGCCGGACTCGCCGCCGAGGCGGCCCGGGTGGCGGAGGAGCGGCGGCCGGTCGAGGACCTGCCGCCGCTGCTGGCCGCCCTGGAGACGGAGGGTCTGCCGGCCGAGGCCCGGCGACTGGTGCGGGCGGCGGTGGCCCGGCTCGGCGCCCGGTCGGTGGACGGCCTCCTGGCGGTGCTGTCCCGCGCCGGGTCGGCCGAGGCCAGGGCGACGGCGCTGGCGGCGGTGGCGGAGTGGCGGGTGGAGGCGGTCGTCGCCTGGCTGCGGTCCGGGGACGAGCGGGAGGGCATCGACCGGGACGCGGCCGTTGTCGTCGAGGCCCTGGTGGCCGAGCACCAGAAGGTCCGGCGCCTTCCGAGCGCGCTCCGCGCGGCCGGCCTGTCGCGGCACCTCGACGTGTTCCACACCATGTGCGCCCTGCGGGATCCTCTGGCCCTGTACCGGTTGCTGGACGGTCTGGCGCCCGAGGAGGACGCCATCGCCGTCGTCCGCCGCGCGGCCGACCTGATGCGTCCGGAGGCGGCGGTGGAGCTGGCCGTCCTGCTCCGCGGCCCTGGCCCGGGCCCGCGCCACCTGTTCGAGCCCTTCCTGCTGGCGCTGTGCGAGGGGGCACCGGAGCGGGTGGCCTCCTTCCTCCTCCGGGCCGGTGAACTTCCGCGCCCGTGGCGGCCGGAGGGCGACCCGGTCGCGGCCGCGGTGCCGGTACTGGGCGCGCGGTACCCGGCGGATCGGCTGGCGCCGTTGCTGGGGGCGCTGGAGCAACGAAACCTGACCCGTGTCCTCTTCGACGTCTGGGAGGCGATGGTCCACGAACGGCCGGTGGCGGAGCTGCTGACGGCGCTGGCCGGGCTCCCGGTGACGACCCGCCCGGCGCTCCTCCATCGGCTCCTCCGGCTGCGCCGACACCCGGCCCAGCTCGTCGAACTGCTCGACGTGTGCGGCGGCGAGCAGTTCGCGGAGGTGGGGGCGGAGGTGGCGCTGACCTTCGTCACCGGGCTCCGGCGCTCGGAACTGAACGCTCTGCGGGCCGAGTTCCGGGCCGGGAACCCCGAGGCCGGGCACCGGGGGCCGGGGGAGCGACTGCTCGACCGGTTCTTGACCCCCCAGGGCCCGCCGGTGGCGCCAACGCCACCGACACCGACACCGACACCGACACCGACACCGACACTGGAACCCACACCCACACCCACACCCACACCCGTGCCCGTGCCCCGGTACGAGGTGCGGATCCCGTCGGCCGCCGAGGTCCGGGACCTCCCGTTCGAGACGGCCCGGCACGGCTCGCCCGACGAGCTGGCCGGACTGATCCTCGCCCTCGATGCCCGGGGGCCGGAGACGAGTGCGGCGGCCGACCTCACCGGCCTGCTGGGCGCCGCTCTGGACGCCGGACCGGTGGAGCGGACCGGCGCGCTGATCGAAGCTCTGCGCTCCCGGCGCCCCGGTGAACGGCTGACCGAGGCGCTTCGGGTGCACGCCGCCGCGCTGTTCGCGGCGGCCCGGGCGAGCGGTTCCACGGCGGGAACGGCCTATCTGCTGAACGCCTTCGTGCGCGAACCGCCCGTTCGGGTGGAGGAGTTCCGCGACCTGGTGGTGGAGCTGAACCGGACCGGCGCGCGGCTGGAGGCCGACCTCCTGCTGGACCGCTCGGGCCGCTTCCTCCCGCCCCGGACCGTCTCCGGTCTGCTGGAGGCCCTCCGGGACGACGCGGCGTTCGAAGTGCTGTGCCGAGGGGCGGCCGAGCGGCCCGCCCCGGAACTCGCCGAGGTGCTGGGCAGCTTCCGGCGGGAGCGGTTGCGACCGGGGCTGGCGGTCCAGCGTTTCGTGGAACACGTCGCGCGGGAGACCGCGCCGGACCGGTGCCGGGACCTGGTGGTGGAACTGCTCGCCGGTCGGCAGCAGGTCCTGGCCGGCGCCGTGCTGCGGGCCGCCCGCTGGACCGGGGCGGCCGAGGAACTCGACCGGCTGTTCCTGGCGCTGGAAGCGCGGGGGGAAGTGGAACACGCGCTGGACGCGCTGGCCCCGGAGCTGTCGCCCCCACTGGCCCTGGGTGTGCTCGACCACCTCCACCGGCGGGGCGCCGAGGAGTTCGGCCTGCCCGTGCTCCGCGTGCTCGCGCGGACGGTCGAGCGCCACGCCCTCTGGGTCCACTGCAACGAGCGCGGCTGGTTCCGGTACGCGGCCGCCCTGGTCGCCGAGGCCCCGGCGGACACGCCCGTCGTGGCCTGGTACCGGGAGCTGGACCGGAGGGTCCCCGGCCTCGACGGCGCGGCCCTGCTGCGCGCGGCGGGCGCGGACGGCCCGGTCGGTGGACTCGCCGAACGCGCCGCCCGGGGTGGCGCGGCGAGGGCGGCCCTGACGGCGGCGGCCCTCTACCGGGAGCCCGCGGACGTCGTCGGCCTCCTGGCGGCGCTCGCGGACCAGGCGCCACCGCCGCCACCGCCGACGTGGATCAGTGCGGTGCCGTACCCCATCGGGGAGCCCCGGACCGAGGTGACGGAGCAGCGGGCCGAGCTGTGGCGGCTGCTCGCGGCTGCCCGGCCCGCGCCGGAACTCGCCCCGATCCTCCGCGCCCTGCTGGAGAGCGGGCGTCCGGCGGAGGCGGAGCGGATCGTCGACCACGTCCTCGCCGACGAAACCGCCGACCGGGTCGCCGCGCTGCTGGAGGTCCCGCCGACGGCCGACGGGCCGAGGGACCGAGCCCCTGCCGGCGAGTCGGACGAGGTGGCCGAGCTGGTGGCCCGCCGGCTGCTGGCCGGCGGTTCGGTGGCCAGGGTGATCGGGCGTCTGCTGCGGATCGACCGGCCCGGGAGCGCCGGGACACTGGTCACCGCGCTCTCCTCCCGCGACCTGAGCGCCGCGGACATCGCCGGGGCGGTGGTCAGCCTGGTCGAGGCGGAGATGCCGCCGGAGCTCGGCCACCGGATGACGGTGGCGGTCTGCCGCCACCGGCCGCCGGAGCACGTCGCCGAGTTCCTCCAGCACCTGGCCCTGGCCGGTGATGGGACGACGCTCCGGCAGGCGATCGAAACGGTCGCCTCGGGCCGTTCGGAGGATGTGGCCGAGGTCCGGCGGTGGCTGGAGCAGTGGGGCGACCGCGAGTTGTCGGCCCGGCTGCCGGGGCCGTCGGAGCCGTCCCACCGGCGGCTGTGGCGGTGGGACCGCCGGGGTCCCTGAGACCGACGGCCGAGGGGCGGCCGACCGGGGTGCGTCCGGGGCCCGAGGACGGGAAGGGCGTCGGGCCGGCCCCCACGACCGGCCCGGCGCACCTCGACACTGCCTCCGCCGCCGTTCCCCGGAACCGCTCGTCGGGCCGCCCGGATCAGCCGTTCTCCGACGCCGTGTCGGCGTCGGCCGCCGCGGCGGCGCTCTCGGCGGCGTCCAGCTTCTGCTGGAGGTCCGCGGGCGGGGCGCTGTCGGCCGCGCCGGGTGCGGCCGGTCCGTGGGTGACGACGGGACCGCAGCCGGTGAGCAGCGCCGCTCCGGCCAGGACGACGGCGGCGAGCAGCGCTCCGGCGGGGCGGCGGGTCACTTGCCGGCGCCGCGGCCGTGGGCGGCGCACCACGTGGCCACGGACTTGAGGTCGTCCTGCCGCGCCTTCAGGGTGCCGACCAGGGCCTTGCGGGTGGTGAGCCGGCCATTGAGGTAGGTCTCGATCTCGGTGTGGCCGGCGGTCCTGGCGTTCGCGGCCCGCTGCTCCAGCCGGGCGACGGAGCCGGCCACGGTGGCGTCCCCGTCGAGGCGGTTCAGGGCCTTGGTGAGATGTCCCTCGGTGCTGGGCAGCCGCTTGCAGATGCTCCTGGCGCCGTCACCGGTCGGCGTCGGCCGGGCGGTCGGCGACGTGGCGGCGGCCGGGGCGGAGATCGGGGCGGCCGGAGCGGCCTGGGCGGCGGGCGCGGTGGCCAGCAGCGCGCCGGTCAGGGCCAGGGCCCCGAGCGCGCCGGCCCGGCGACCGGAGGGGAGGCGGTTGACTGCGGGCATGGGACGTCCTCTCTTCGGCCCGGGCCCGGACGGCCCGGTGCGGTGCGGTCGGACCGGACGGTAGGACGCCTTCTTGTGGAATCCCTGTGGAACGGCCGGCCCGGTCCGCCCGGCCCGCGGACCGCTCAGCGTCCCGGACCGGAGAGCCAGTCCCGGCGGGCCGGGAGTTCGAGGGTCGGGGCGTCCGGCCGGGGGAGCGGGAGGATCACCTCGGCCCGGCAGCCGGCGGCGCCGTCGGGGGGCGCGGTGAGGGCCACGGTGCCCCGGTGCAGCGCGACCTGCTGGGCGACCAGGGTGAGCCCGAGGCCCGAACCGGGGCTGTCCCGGCCGCGGTGGAAGCGCCGGAACACGGCCGCCCGGTCCTCCGGCGGGACGCCGGGGCCGCTGTCGTCCACGGTGAGCCGGGCCCGCGCTCCCTCGGCGGTGAGCCGGACGGTGACGCCGGCCGGGAGGCCGTCGGCGCGGCCGTGCACGGCGGCGTTGCCGAGGAGGTTGGCGAGCATGATCCGGAGCCCGGACTCCCAGCCGAAGAAGCGCAGTTCGGCCGGAGCGTGCACGGCGAACACGGTGCCGGGGTGGCGGCGCCGGGCCTCCTCGGTCGCCGCGTCGACGAGTTCGGCGAGGTCGAGCGGCTGGAACGCGTCCAACTGGACCAGGTCACCCCGGGCCAGGGTGCTGAGCGCGGTGAGCAGGTCGAGCAGCCGCGCGTGGTCCTGCCGCAGCTCCGTCACCACCTCGGCCCGGTCGGCGGCGGGCAGGTCCGGGTGGGCGGCCAGCACGTCGAGATTGGTGCGCAGACTCATCAGCGGTGTGCGCAGCTCGTGCGAGGCGTCGGCCGAGAACGCCCGGGCGGTGTCCAGCGCCTGGGCCGTCCGCCGGGCCTGCTCGTCGTAGCGGGTGAGAAGCAGGACCAGGGCCGAGGACAGCTCGTCGACCTCGGCGGTCCCGGTCCGCTCGGGCACGAAGCCGTGGCCGCCGGGTGAGTCCTCGGCGCCGGTACCGGTCGGCCCGGTGGGCGCCGCCGGGTCCAGTACGGCGGCGCGGCGGCTGAGTCGGCGCAGCGGGGCGGTGGCACGTTCGGCGAGAACGAAGCCGAGCAGTGCGGAGACCGGGGCGGACACCAGGGCGACGAGCAGGACGCGCCGCCGCACCGCGGCGGCCTGCCGGTCCGCCGGCCCGGTGGGGGCGATCACCTGCAGCAGGCCGGAGCCGGTCGCGCCACCGCCCTTGCCGTTCGCGCCCGCACCGCTCCCGTTCGCGCCCGCACCGCTCCCGCCGCCGTTCCCGTTCGCGCCGACCGCCCGGGTGAGGACCCGCCAGGAGGTGCCGCGGTCCCGGACGGTGACCGGCCCGCCGCCCGGCCCGTCCGGGAGGACGGCCGCGTCGTCCGGCTGCGGCCCGACGGACAGCAGGACGCCGCCGTCGGTCCCGGTCACCCGCACCCCCAGGTCCAGGGCGGCGTCCACCACCTTGCGCTGCTGGTTCTGCTCCACCTTGGGCCGGCCCTTGCTGTCGGCGGCCACCAGCGCCCGGACGCTCGGCAGCAGCGCGGCCGCGCGGTCGTTCAGCCGGGCGTCCTGCTGGTGCCGCAGGTCCCGGCCGACCAGTGGCAGCAGCAGCAGGCCCGCGAGCACCACCAGCAGCGGCACCACGGCCGCCGCCCAGAGCGCGATCCGGGTGGAGAGCCTCATCGCGGTGCCTGCCGCGCTCCGTCGGGTACGCGCAGGACGAAGCCGACGCCCCGGACGGTGTGGATCAGCCGGGGCCTCCCGCCGGCCTCGGTCTTGCGGCGCAGGTAGCTGACGAAGGTGTCGACGGCGTCGCTGCGCACCTCGGCGTCGTAGCCCCAGACGCGTTCCAGCAGCAGTTCGCGCGAGAGCACCAGTCCGGCGTTCCGGGCCAGATGCGTGAGCAGTTCGAACTCCCGCCGGGTGAGGGTGAGTTCCTCGCCGTCGAGGTCGGCCCGACGGGTGCCGGGGTCGAGGCGGAGAGGCCCGGCGAGGACCCGGTCGTCCGACTGCGGCGGCCGTCGGCGGAGCAGGGCCCGCAGCCGCAGGACGAGTTCCTCCAGGGCGAACGGCTTGACCAGGTAGTCGTCCGCGCCCGCCTGGAGCCCGGCGACCCGGTCGGCGGCCTCGTCCAGGGCCGACAGCATCAGCACCGGCAGGTCGTCGCCCCGGGCGCGCAGGCGGCGGCACACCTCGACGCCGCTGAGGCCGGGCATCGACACGTCGAGCACCAGCACGTCCGGTGGTTCGGCGGTCATCCGGGCCAGCGCCGCCCCGCCGTCCTCGGCGAGGTCCACCGCGAAGCCGCTCAGCCGCAGTCCGCGCTCCAGCCCGCGCCGGATCGCCGCGTCGTCGTCGACCACCAGCACCCGCCCGCCGGTCCCCGTCGCGTCCCCGGTCCCACTCACCCGCATCGGCGCCTCCTCCGTCCGGGCGCCGACCCTCTCACACCGGGGTGCCGGACGGCCGCCGGGGGTGTCCGGACCCGATCGCGGGGGCCGACGAGGGAGCGGGGAGCCGGGCCCGGCGCCGCCGGGCGGATCTGGAAGAGTGCGGGGCATGAGACTCCGCTGCGCCGTACTCGACGACTTCCAGGGCGTCGCCACCACGATCGCCGACTGGTCCCCGGTGGCCGACCGGGTCGAGGTGGTGGCGTTCCGCGAGCATCCGGCCTCGGTGGCCGAACTCGTCGCGGCGGTAGCCGACTTCGACATCGTGGTGACGCTGCGGGAGCGGATCGCCTTTCCGGCGGAGGTGTTCGAGCGACTGCCCCGGCTGCGGCTGCTGGTCGCCTCAGGGATGCGGAACTCGGTGATCGACCACGCGGCGGCCCGGGCCCACGGGGTCACCGTGTGCGGGACGGCCAGTTCGTCGACGCCGCCGGTGGAGCTGACCTGGGCGCTGCTGCTCGGGCTGGCCCGGGGGCTGGTCGAGGAGAGCACGGCGCTGCGGACCGGCGGGCCGTGGCAGAGCACGGTGGGCGCCGATCTGGCGGGGCGCCGGCTGGGGCTGCTGGGGCTGGGGAAGATCGGCGCCCGGGTCGCCCGGGTGGGGCTGGCCTTCGACATGGACGTGGTGGCGTGGAGCCGGAACCTCACCGGTGAGCGGGCGGCCGAGGTCGGTGTGCGGCGGGCGGGGTCGAAGGAGGAACTGCTGCGGGAGAGCGATTTCGTCTCCGTGCACCTCGCGCTCGGGGAGCGCACCCGGGGGCTGCTCGGCGCGCCCGAACTCGCGCTGATGCGGCCGGACGCGTACCTGGTCAACACCTCCCGGGCGGCGATCGTCGACCAGGAGGCGCTGCTGGCGGCGCTGGCGGCGGGCCGGATCGCGGGGGCGGCGGTGGACGTGTTCGACCAGGAGCCGCTTCCGGCGGGGCACCCGATGCGGACGGCGCCCCGGCTGCTCGCCACCCCGCACCTGGGATACGTGTCGCGGGACAACTACCGGCGCTACTACGGCGAGGCGGTGGAGGACATCGCGGCTTTCCTGGCCGGGGCGCCGGTCCGGGTCCTGGGCGACTGACGGCCCCGGCCCCGCCCCGGCCCCGGTTCCGATCGGCGAGCGGCCGGCGGCGAGCAGCGATCGGCGAGCGGCGAGCGGCCCGTCACCCCCGCGCCGGGGGTGACGGGCCGCGGTGCGGGCGCCGCGGTCAGGAGACCGAGACAGCGCCCCAGGCGGCCGCGACGGCCTTGTACTCGGTGCTGGTGGCGCCGTAGAGGTCCTTGGCGGCACTCAGCGACGCGGCCCGCGCGCCCTTGTAGTTGGTGGTGGAGGTCATGTAGACCGTCAGCGCGCGGTACCAGATCTTGGCGATCTTCTGGTTGCCGATGCCGGTGACCGTCGAACCGTTGCAGGTCGGGCTGTTGTAGCTGACACCGTCGATGGTCTTCGCGCCGCTGCCCTCGCTGGCGAGGTAGAACCAGTGGTTGCCGACGCCCGAGGAGTTGTGCACGTCGAGCTGGCCGACCTTGCTGGTCCAGCAGTCGGCGGACCGGCCGTCCAGCGAGGGCTTGTCGAAGCGGCGCAGCCACGGCGGGGTGGACTGGTCGCTGAACAGGTAGTCGCCCTTGTCCACCGGGTTGTGGGCGTAGAACTCGACCATGGTGCCGAAGATGTCCGAGGTGGACTCGTTGAGGCCGCCGGACTCGCCGCTGTAGCGGAGGTTGGCGGTGGCGCTGGTGACGCCGTGGGTCATCTCGTGGCCCATGGTGTCGAGGTCGACCTGCTCCGGGTCGGTGACGCCGTCGCCGTCGCCGGTCATCATGCAGAAGCAGCTGTCGGACCACTGCGCGTTGTCCCACTTGGTGCCGACGTGCACGAAGACGGTGGCGCCCTTGCCGTCGTTCTTGATGCCGCTGCGGTTGAAGGTGTTCTTGTAGTAGTCGTACGTCCAGGCGGTGTTGGCGTGGGCGTCGACGGCCGCGGTGGCGCGGTCGGTGGAGAACTTCTTCCCGTCGCCCCAGACGTTGTCGGTGTCGGTGAAGAGGGTGCCGGAGTTCGCGTTGAGCGAGCCGGCGGCGACGTTGCGGGCGTCCTTGGTGATGTGGCCGCGCGTCGGGTCCTTCAGCGAGAAGCCGCCGCTCTGCGCGGTGGTGTCGATGGTGATGTCACCGGTGTACTCGGAGTGGCCGGTGCCGCTGGCCTGGTGCTCGGCGTCGTACGCCTCGATCTGGTCACCGGTGTTGGCGTCGGTGACGACGATCCGGCCGGCTGGCTGGCCGTGGTCGCCGGTGCCCTCGACGGTGGTGCGCCAGGCGAGGCGCGGGGTGCCGTCGGCGGCCCAGACGACGAGCTCGGGGCTGCTGGTGGCGTTGCCGACGCCGGGGGCGGCGTCGAGCGCGCGGCCGGCGGTGAGCTGGGCGGGGATCTTGGGGACGATCGTGCGCACGGCGGCGTCGTGGGCGGCCGCGCGGGAGGAGTCCTTGAGCCGGCCGCGGGAGTCCTGGTGGACCACCAGGTCGCCGCCGACCACCGGCAGGCCGAGGTAGGTGCGGTCGAAGCGCACGTGCTGGGTGCCGTCGGCGTCCAGCACGACGTCCTTGACGAGGAGGTCCTGGCCGTCGGCGAAGCCGAACACCGACGCGTTGTGGGCGACGTTGGCGCGGGCCCGGTCGATCGCCGCGTCGCGGCCGGTGGGGGCGGCGGACGCGGTCCCGGCGGTGACGGTGGCGGCGACGAGGGCGGCGGTGGCCGCTATGGCTCCGGCCGCGAGGTAGCGGCGAGAAGAGGAGGTGGGGCTCACTCTGACTCCAGTCGGGGGATGCTGCGTGATGCAGGGATGAGAGCTGGGTTGAGATTGACGGTGCGCAGTCATCCAGGGCTAGAGCGAACGTCAGAACTTTGCCAATTCGTGTCCTGTACTGATCAAAAGTGATCACTTTTGAGTTGTCTGTTCACGCTTGAACCGGGCCCGTCGACGCGGTTGCCGTACCCTCGCGGGATGGACGGATGGGTGGGGGCCTGGACCGGCGGACACCGTGCGGTGCACGTCGGCAACGTGGCCGACTTCAACGAGCAGTTCCTTCCCGCCCCGTCCGCTCCCGGGTGGTTCCTCGCCGGGAGACCCCTCGTAGGAAGACCCCTTGCCGGGAGGTCGGCCGTCGGGACGTCGGCCCGCGGCGGGTCCGCCCCCGCGCCGACCGCCGCCGAGCGGCGCGCCGACCGCCTCCGCCGGGCACACCACTACGCCGGACTCGCCGTCGGCTACAGCCCCGACCCCGCCGCGCTGGTGCTGCCCGCCGAGGTCGACCGGGCCTGGATCGACTGGCTCGCCCGCGAACTGGACTGGGGCCCGGTCGAGCTGTTCGACGGCATCGCCCCGGGGGGCACGGTCGCCGAGGCCCTGTCCGCCCGTCCCGCACTCGCCGAACGGCTCGCCACCGGCCCCGGCCCCGTGCTGTTCTGGGGCCGCACCCCCGACCGGGGCGAGGGTCCGGAACTCGCGGCCGTCCGCCGCTACGAGGCCAAGGACGCCACGCACGGCCTCTTCACCGCGCTCGCGCAGGACCACCCCGGCGTCCGGGTGCCCCGGCAGGAGCTCGCCGACAGCCCCCGGGCCGCGGCCCGGCAGCTGGCCGCCCGCGCCGCCCGGGACCGGACCACGGTGCTCAAGTCCCCGCACGGAGTGGGTGGTCACGGCACCGTCGTGATCACCCCGGCGGAGCTGGCGGAGGCCGGCGGAGCCCGGGCACTGCTGCGCCGGCTGGTGCGCGAGGACGCCCTGCCGCCCGGTGGCCCGCTGCTGCTGGAGGAGTACGTGGACGGCGGCCCGGCCGGCAGCGGCCGGCTGCGCGACCTCACCTTCGACGCCGTGATCGGCGCCGACGGCCGGGTCAACCCGGTCGGCGTCGGCGAGATGGCGGTCGACGGCACCCGCTACCAGGGGGTGACGGTCGGACCGGGCGTGGTGCCGCCCGGCGCCGCCGCGACCGCCGAACGCTTCGGCCTCGCGGTGGGGGAGCGGCTGGCGGCGGCGGGCCACCGCGGCTGGTACGACGTGGACTTCGTCACCGACCGGGAACGCCGGCTCGCCCCGACCGAGGCCAATCTGCGGCTCACCGGCCCGGCGGTCGCCTTCGTCCTGCGCCACCGGCTGGACGAGGTGCGCGGCCCAGGCCATCTGGTCCGCACCGTGGACGCGATGCCGCTCGGCGCCCGGCTCTCCCAGGAGGCGCTGCACAGCCACCTGGACCGACTGCGCCCGGCCTGCGCGCGGCTCGGCGTGACGCTGCTTCCGCTGATCGTGACGGCCGGCCACGAGCCGGAGCCGGCCGTCGGCCTGGCGCTCGCGGCCCGGAGCACCGAGGCGCTGGACGCGGCGCAGGCCCTGCTCAGGGCGGCGCACCACGCGCTGGGCCGGATGTTCGAAGCCCTGCGCTGAGCCTCCGGACCGGCCCCACCGCTCGGAGCCTCACCACTCCGGGCCCCGGCGCCCGGAGTCCCACCGCTCGGTGCCCCACCGCTCAGGGCCGCTTCGGCGGTCGGGACGGCTTCGGGCGCCAGGCCAGGAACCGGACCACGATCGCGGCCGAGACCATCAGGGCGATGTTGAACACGAAGACCAGCCACGCCTGGGCGTGCCAGTCGTGCGGGCGGGTGGTCCGGTACAGGTTGTCCTGCGGCCACCAGGAGGCCAGCAGCCAGAACACCGCCAGGTGCGCGGCGACCGAGAGACCGGCCGGCCGCCGCATCCGCGCCGTCGTCCCGGCCCCGAACAGCAGCCAGGCCACGCCGAGTCCGAACGAGGCGCACTCGAAGAAGTAGAGCACCCGGAAGAGGTCGTCGTACGGGGCCGGAACGGCCGAGACGTCCGTCGAACCCGGCCAGAGGCTGTTCGTGAGCAGCCCGGCGACGACCGCCGCCGGCACTCCGAAGGCGATCGCGCCGCAGCCGAGGGCGGAGTCCACCCCGGCGGAGCCGCCGCTCCCGCCGCCCTTCCAGCTCCGGCCGCCCTTCCCGCCGCCCGACCGGCGGGGCGGGGCGGCGTGGTCGGCCGGCGCGGGCAGCGGCAGCGCGGCCCGGTCGAGCTTGCCGGCCCGGGTGCGCGGCAGCTCGGGCACCGGGACCACGGCGGCGGGGGCCTCCCCGTCCGGCAGCACGGCTCTCAGTGCGGCCGTCAGTGACCAGCCGTCGGTGTCCGGCGCGTCGGGCCCGACGACGGCGTACCCGACCAGCTCGCGCCGTCCGGGCGCCACCTCCACCTCGGCGACCGCCGCCTCCCGGATCCCGGGGCGGGCGCGCAGCCGGGCCTCGGCCCGGGCGGCCAGGGCCACGGTCCTGGCGACGGTGGCGGACAGCCGGACGTCGGTCGGTCCGACCACGCCCGCCGCCCGTCCGGTGAACTCCAGCGTGCCGTCGGCGGTGAACCGGCCGAGGTCGCCGGTCAGCAGTATCCGGCCGTCCGTGTCGTGGGCCGAGTGCACGAACCGACGGGCCGTCTCCTCGGGCCGGCCGGGGTAGCCGCGGCCGAGTCCGGGGCCGGCGAGCGCGATCTCGCCGACCGTGCCGTCCCGCAACGGGGTGCCGTCCGGGGCGAGCACGAGCACCCGGGCGCCGGGGAACGGCGCGCCGATCAGCGACGACGCCGTTCCGCGCAGGACCTGGTTCTTCTCCCCGACCTCGAACCAGGTGCTGTCCACGCCCGCCTCGGCCAGGCCGTAGACGTTGATCACCCGGGTGGACCGGCCGAGCAGCCGTTGCAGCGCCAGGTGCTCGTCCAGCCACCACTTCTCGGCACCGACGGTGAGCACCCGCACCCCGGCGAGCGGGCTCCCACCGCCGTGCGCGCTCTGTCCGGCGGTCGGCGCCAGGTGGGCGGTCAGCCTGCGCGCGGTGCGGGTGTTCAGCTCCAGCACGGTGATCCGCTCGGCGGCGATCAGTGGCGGGAGGTCGGCGATGTCGGCGGCGCGGTCCAGGGTGAGGTTGCGCGGAGCGACCACCAGCGTCGCGCCGGAGCAGAGCGCGCGCACCCAGTCGGCGGTGAACACGTCGAACTCCAGGCTCGCGGTGCTCAGGATCCGGTCGGCGGGCGTCAGGCCGTACACCGTGCGCCAGCCGTGGTGGACGGCGAGCAGGTTGCGGTGCGAGAGCCCCGCGCAGCGCGGCGCCCGGGTGGTGCCGGAGGTGGTCAGGACGACCGCGGGGCCGTCCGGGTCGAGGTCGATCCGGGGTGGGCCGGCGGGCCCCGCCGCCACGGCGGACCGGGCCGAGTCGAGGCAGACGAGCTCCCGGGCCCCGGCGTCGGTCAGCCGGATCCGGTGCGCCTCCTCGGTGACGACCAGGACCGGCCCGGCCTCGGCGAGAACGTGCCGCAGCAGCCCGTCGGGGGCGCCGGGCTCCAGCGGGAGGTAGGCGGCGCCGGTCTTGAGCACGGCGAGCAGGGCGACGTACACCTCGACGCCCCGGCCGAGCGCCACCGCGGCCAGGTCGCCGGGCCGCAGCCCGCGTTCGACCAG
The DNA here is from genome assembly GCF_044764505.1 of Kitasatospora sp. NPDC094019. Classification (NCBI taxonomy): domain Bacteria; kingdom Bacillati; phylum Actinomycetota; class Actinomycetes; order Kitasatosporales; family Streptomycetaceae; genus Kitasatospora; species Kitasatospora sp. NPDC094019. Next base: position 2,193 of record NZ_JBIWIF010000022.1, on the reverse strand, counting down.
GTGGTGGGCCAGACGGTCGGCCCTGGCGTCGAGTTCGCCGTAGCCGAGCTCCGTTCCGGCCCAGCGCAGGGCGACGGCCCCGGGCGCGGCGCGGGCGTGCTCCTCGAAGCGTCCGGGAAGCGTCCCGGCCCGTCCGGTGCCGAGTTCCGGCGGTGTGTCCGTTCCCGTCATGACCCGTCCCCTCCACCCGCATCCACCTGGCTGTGGCCCCCGCACCGCTTCCACGAGCCGCCGGTCCGCCCCGGTTCCACGGTTCGCGCACCGATGATGGCGTCAACTGCCGCCGGGCGAAAGAGGAGTACGCACGGAGCCCGCGCCGGGCGGCTGTCCACGGCTCGGACGCCGGACCCGTTGCCGGAGGCGACGGTTGTACTCTGCACGCGGACGGTCGGCGGCGGCCCGTCCGGTGCGGCGCCGCTCCCGCGACCCTGCCCGGCACCGGACCCCAGGAGGCCCGCCCGCATGAGCACGTCCGACCCGCGCCCGCCCGCCACCGGCCTGTCCGCCGCACCGCCGGAGCCTTCGGGGCCTTCGGAGTCGACCGCCCCACTGCTGCGCACCCGGGCCGTGGATGTCGTCCGGGACGGCCGCCACCTGCTGCGCGGGATCGACCTCGCCATCCACCCCGGTGAGCACTGGGCGCTGATCGGTCCGAACGGCGCCGGCAAGTCGACCCTGCTCGCCCTGCTCGGTGCCGTCTCCCACCCCACCCGCGGCGAGGTCGACGTGCTCGGCCGCCGGCTCGGCCGGGTCGACATCCGCGAGCTGCGGGCGCACCTCGGCCACGTCAATCCGCGCCACCCGCTGCGTTCGCCGCTGACCGTGCGCGAGGTGGTCCTCACCGGCGTGACCAACACGATCGAGCCGGACCTGCACCGCAAGCCCGCCCCGGAGGAACTGGAGCGGGCCGAGCTGCTGATCGGGACCCTGGGCATGACGCCGGCCGCGGAGTCCCCGTGGACCACGCTCTCCCAGGGCGAGCGGGGCCGGGCGCTGATCGCCCGGGCCCTGATGCCCAGTCCGCGGCTGCTGCTGCTCGACGAGCCGGCGACCGGGCTGGACCTGACCGCCCGCGAGCTGCTGCTGGAGAGCCTGGACCTGCTCCGCCATCAGCACCCGGAGCTGGCGAGCGTCCTGGTGACCCACCACCTGGAGGAGCTGCCGGAGTCCACCACGCACGCGCTGCTGCTGCGGGCCGGGGAGACGGTCGCGGCCGGTCCGGTGGACGAGGTGATGACCACCGAGCTGGTGAGCGCGACCTTCGGCCACCCGATCCGGATCACCCGCCACGAGGGCCGCTGGACGGCGCGGGCCGCCGCCCGGCGCACCCCGGCGGGCTGAGTCCCACGGTGCCGGAAGGCGCCTGCTCGGGGGCGCGCACCCACCAGTGCGTGCCCCTTTACCACTTCTTTGCCATTCATGCCACCTCCGACCGAGCCGCCAGTGGCCTGAAATCGTCGGTGAACCGACCACCGGGACGCCGGAGCCCTTGTCCCACCTGCACCGTTTCGTGACCGACCCCGGGGTGGACGGCAAAAAAAGATATCCCTAAGGTATGCCTTAGCTAAGTGGACGGGGGTACCGACGGCGTCGTTGCTCCCTGTCCGCGCTCAGCCCTGCCCTGAAACGCCCTGTCCTGACCGCTGGAGCCCGCATGTCCGCCCGTCGTTCCACCGCAGCCACGCTGCTCACCCTCGCCGTGGCGACCGCCGCACTGGCCGGCTGCTCGCAGAAGAAGGACGACAAGGCCGCGGCCGACGCCGTCAAGGTCAACGCCACCGACACCGCCTGCGAGGTCTCGAAGACCACCTTCCCGGCCGGCCACGTCAGCATCGACATCGCCAACAAGGGATCCAAGGTCACCGAGGTCTACGTCTACGCCGCCGGCGACAAGATCGTCACCGAGCGCGAGAACATCGGCCCCGGCACCAGGGCCACCATCACCGCCGAGATCAAGGCCGGCTCCTACGAGGTCGCCTGCAAGCCCGGCATGGTCGGCGACGGCATCCGCCAGAAGATCACCGTCACCGGCGACACCTCCGCCTCCGCCGCCCCCGGCGACCCCCGCCTCACCGCCGCCGTCGACGCCTACCGCAAGTACGCCCAGGAACAGGCCGACGCCACCATCCCCGCCGTCGAGGCGTTCGCCGCCGCGATCAAGGCCGGCGAGCTGGAGAAGGCCAAGTCCCTCTT
>NZ_JBIWIF010000021.1:0-160472 GCF_044764505.1 Kitasatospora sp. NPDC094019 | reverse complement strand
GGTTACATTCCGAACCCGGAAGCTAAGCCTCACAGCGCCGATGGTACTGCAGGGGGGACCCTGTGGGAGAGTAGGACGCCGCCGAACAATCATTCAAAGCCGCGGCCCCCAGCGATTCGCTGGGGGCCGCGGCTTTTTTGCGTTGCGCATGTGTACGACCGGTAGAACAGGGACTTCCGCCCGGACGCGGGGTGCCCCTGGATGCCGGACAATGGAGAAGGCGTACGGCCAGGAGGCCGGCGCCGAGCCGCGAGAGGGCAGTGGTACTGCCCGATGCGCGGTGGAGATGAAGAAGCAGAAGGAGTCACCACGATGGCGAACCAGCCCCAGGACCGTCCCGAGCGTCGATCGGACGACGGCCGCGGCTACGAGCCCCGGTCTCGCGAGGGCTGGTCCAACGACCGTGCTCCGCGCCGCGACGACCGCCGCGACGACCGTGGCGACCGCCCCAGTGGTGGTGGTTTCCGCCGTGATGACCGTGGCGACCGTCCCTCCGGCGGCGGTTACGGCGGCGGCCGTCCCTCCGGTGGTGGTTACGGCGGTGGCCGTGACGACCGTGGCGGCGACCGTGGCGGCTTCCGTCGCGACGACCGCGGTGGTGACCGTCCCTCGGGTGGTGGCGGTTTCCGTCGCGATGACCGCGGCGACCGTCCGTCCGGTGGTGGCTTCGGTGGCGGCCGTGGCGACCGTCCCTCGGGTGGCGGCGGCTTCCGTCGCGATGACCGCGGCGACCGCCCCAGTGGTGGTGGTTTCCGCCGTGATGACCGTGGCGACCGTCCCTCGGGTGGCGGCGGCTTCCGTCGCGATGACCGCGGTGACCGTCCCTCGGGCGGTGGTTACGGTGGCGGCCGTCCCTCCGGTGGTGGTTACGGCGGTGGCCGTGACGACCGTGGCGGCTTCCGTCGCGACGACCGCGGTGGCGACCGTCCCTCGGGTGGTGGCGGTTTCCGTCGCGATGACCGTGGCGACCGTCCCTCGGGCGGTGGTTACGGTGGCGGCCGTCCCTCCGGTGGTGGCTTCGGCCGTGACCGTGACGACCGTCCGGGCGGTTTCCGTCGCGACGACCGTGGTGACCGTCCGTCCGGTGGTGGCGGTTTCCGTCGCGATGACCGTGGCGACCGTCCCTCGGGTGGTGGCTTCGGTGGTGGCCGTGACGACCGTGGCGGCGACCGTGGCGGCTTCCGCCGTGACGACCGCGGTGGCGACCGCCCCAGCGGTGGCGGTTTCCGCCGTGACGACCGTGGCGACCGTCCGTCCGGTGGTGGCTTCGGTGGCGGCCGTGACGACCGTGGCGGCGACCGCGGTGGTTTCCGCCGTGACGACCGTGGCGACCGTCCCTCGGGCGGTGGCTTCGGTGGCGGCCGTGACGACCGTGGCGGCGACCGCGGTGGTTTCCGCCGTGACGACCGTGGCGACCGTCCCTCGGGCGGTGGTTACGGTGGCGGCCGTCCCTCCGGTGGTGGCTTCGGCCGTGACCGTGACGACCGTCCGGGCGGTTTCCGTCGCGACGACCGTGGTGACCGTCCGTCCGGTGGTGGCGGTTTCCGTCGCGATGACCGTGGCGACCGTCCCTCGGGTGGTGGCTTCGGTGGTGGCCGTGACGACCGTGGCGGCTTCCGCCGCGACGACCGCGGTGGCGACCGCCCCAGCGGTGGCGGTTTCCGCCGCGACGACCGGCCGAGTGGCTTCCGTCGCGACGACCGCGGTGGCGACCGCCCCTACGGTGGCGGCGACCGCGGCGGCTTCCGCCGTGACGACCGCGGTGACCGCCCGTCGGGCGGCGGCTACGGCCGTGACCGCGACGACCGCGGTGGCTACCGGGGCGGCCGCGACGAGCGCGGCGGCGGCCGGGACTACCAGGACGACCGCCGGGGCAACTACGAGCCGGTCAAGCGTCTGCCGATCCCCGAGGACGTCACCGGCTTCGAGATCGACGCGGATGTGCGCCAGGAGCTCAAGAGCCTGCCCAAGACCCTCGCGGACGATGTCGCGCGCAACCTGGTGATGGTCGCCCGGCTGCTCGACGACGAGCCGGAGGAGGCGTACCAGTACTCGCGCGTCGCGCTGCGACTGGCCTCCCGCGTCCCCGCCGTCCGTGAGGCGGCCGGGTTCGCCTCGTACGTGACCCAGCGTTACTCGGAGGCGCTGACCGAGTTCCGCGCCGCCCGCCGGATGACCGGTCGCGCGGACCTGTGGCCGGTCATGGCCGACTGCGAGCGTGGCCTGGGCCGCCCGGAGAAGGCGCTGGCGATGGCCGGCGAGCCCGAGGTCAAGCAGCTGGACAAGGCCGGCCAGGTCGAGATGCGTCTGGTCGCGGCCGGTGCGCGCGGCGACATGGAGCAGTTCGAGGCCGCCGTCGTCACCCTGCAGAGCTCCGAGCTGGCCTCGTCCGCGGTGCACCCGTGGACCGCGCGCCTGCGTTACGCCTACGCCGAGGCGCTGATCGCCGCCGGCCGTGGCGACGAGGCCCGGGACTGGTTCGCCAAGGCCGTCGAGGCGGACACGGACGGCACCACCAACGCCGCCGAGCGCCTCGCCGAGATCGACGGTGTGGAGTTCATCGACGCCCTCGACCCTGAGCTCGCCGAGGAGGAGGCCGGCCAGGCCGCCGAGCCGGCCGCCCGCAAGGGTGGCGAGACCTCGGACGAGCGGGTCATCTTCGAGGACGAGGAGGACGTCGAGGAGTTCTACGACGAGGACGACCTCGAGATCGACGAGGAGTTCGACGGCGTGGTGCCGGAGCGTTCCGCCGAGCGCGACGACAAGTAGTCGTCAGCCCCGACCGCCGGTACTCGCCGGCGGTCGGGGCGTGGCACGAGTGAGGCCCTGCCGCACCCCGGGAGATCCGGGGTGCGGCAGGGCCTCACTGCGTTCGGGGCCGGTACGGCCTCAGCCCAGCTCCAGGTTGCGCAGCACCAGGCCGGTGGCCGGCTTCGGGCCGAAGGAGGTGGACTTGCGCGGCATGGTGACGCCCTGTTCGGCGAGCCGGCGGACCACGCTCTCCCTCACCGGGTGGAGCAGGACGGCCGTTCCGCCGCTGCGGGCGGCCTCGCGTTCGGCGGCGGCCGCCGTGTGCAGGTAGCCGATGTCGTCGGGGCTGTCGGGGACCCGCCAGGTGTGGTCGAGCAGCGTGGCGTGCAGGACGGTGGCGTCCAGGTGGCGCCACTCCTCGGGCTTGTCCTGCGGCACGGTGGCGTCGAGCAGGGCCTCGTCGGGGTCGGTGACGAGGTGGTAGACACCGTCCCCGCCGGTGAGCAGGAAGCCGCTGCCGCCGTGCCGCTTCTGCTCGGCGAGGGTCTGCAGCGCGTTGTCGAGCGGGCCGGGGATCTCCTTGACCTGCCACTGGCCGCCGAGCCGGGCCAGGGCCTCCTCGACCGGCAGCCGGTAGAGCACCCGGTGGATGGCCCGCACCCGCAGCGGATAGCGGGCGGTGTCGACCAGCAGCACCAGGCCGCGGTCCCAGGGGCTGCGGGGCAGGTGCCGGTGTTCGCGCTGGAGCCGCAGGTACATCTCCCAGCGGTGGTGGCCGTCGGCGATGAGGGCGCGGCAGGTGGCCAGGTCGCGGCCGACCTCGGCGATCTCGGCCGGGTCGGTGACCGCCCACAGCCGGTGGTGGGTGCCGTCGGTGGTGGTCGTGGTGAGCAGGGGCTCGGCACGGACGGCGCGTTCGACCACGGCGGACGCCCCGCCGCCGCCCCGGTAGGTGAGCAGCAGCGGTTCGAGGTTGGCCCGGGTGGTGCGCATCAGGCCGACCCGGTCGGCGACCGGGCGGGGCATCACGTCCTCGTGGGGGAGGACCACGCCGGCCTCGCTGCCGCTGACGGCGAGGGCGCCGATGAGTCCGCGCTGGAGGACCTCGGCGCTGCCGTTGGCGGCGGGGACGCGCTGCTCGTAGACGTAGAGGGCCGGCTCGGGGTCGGCGGCCAGGACGCCTTCGCGCTGCCACTCGCGCAGCAGCCGGGCGGCGTGCCGGTAGCGGGTGTCGCGGTCGGGGCGGTCGCCGGTGTCCTCGGGTTCGGGGCGCGGCAGGATCAGCCGGACCACGTTGTGCGGGTCGGCGGTCTCCAGGTCGAGCCGTCGGCCGGGGTCGACGACGTCGTACGGCGGTGAGGTGACGGCGGCGAGCGCGCCGACCCGGTCGGGGTCGTAGCGGAGGCCGCGGAAGGGGGACAGGGACAGACCTGCGGTGGCGACGTGCCCGGGATTGCCGGGGCCGCCCTGCGGAGACTCCACTCCGCTTTCTGCACTGGGTGTGCTCATTCTGGGCATCGTAACCGGGTACGCGTTGTTCAGAGATCGGAACACCCGTGCCGGTCCGGTGGCCGGGTGTCGTGACCGAGGGCGAGGTTCGGGGTGGAGGAGCGCGACGAGCGGGTGGACGACGGCGCTGGTGGCGGTGCGGACGCCGGTGGTGGCGGGGTGGTTTCGTCCGGCTCGCAGCAGCGGTTCGGCGAGCCGGAGGGGGACGTCTACGAGTGGTTCCGCCGGGGTGCCCGGATGCTGGCGCAGGGGAACCCGGCGGCGGCCGAGCAGTTGCTGGCCCGGGCGGCGGCCGCCGAGCCGGGGTCGCGCAGCATCCGGGAGGCGTTGGCGCGGGCGCAGTTCGACGCGGGGTCGTACGTGGCGGCGCTGGAGAACTTCCGGGCCGTGGCGCTGGCCGATCCCTCGGACGACTACGCTCAGTTCGGGTGGGGTGTGGCGGCGGCCCGGCTCGGTGATTTCGAGACGTCCGCCGAGCACCTGGCGCTGGCCGTGGCGATGCGGCCGGAGAACGACCACTACCGGGCGGCGTTGCGGCAGACCCGCGCGACGCTGGCGGCCCGGGAAGGGGCGTTCGGCCCGTTGCTGCCGGGGGCGCCGGGGTATTCGGGGCCTTCGGCCGGGGTGGACGGGCCGGGCCCGGGAACCACGGCGGGTCCGGAGCCGACCGGTGATCCGGAGCGGTCCGGCCGGGACCGGCACGACGGCTGAGCCGGCGCGGTGTCCGGGGGCCGCCGCACCGGTCGGGGCGGGGCACCGCCCGGACTCCCGACGGACGAGGACGAGTGACGCGATGAGTGAGGTGGAGCAGGCATGACCGAGACGGCCATTACCGTGCGACGGACCGCCCCGGGCGGCAGCGAGCTGCCGCTGACCGAGGCGTACGACACGGCGCTGCTGGACCTCGACGGCGTGGTGTACGCCGGCCCGAACGCGATCGAGCACGCGGTGGAGTCGCTGGACTCGGCCCGCGGCGCCGGGATGCGGCTGGCGTACGTGACCAACAACGCCTCCCGGCCGCCCCGGGTGGTCGCCGAGCACCTGACCGAGCTGGGGGTGCCGGCCGAGCCGGCCGACGTGATCAACTCCGCCCAGGCCGCCGCCCGGGTGCTCGCCGAGAAGCTGCCGGCCGGCGCGAAGGTACTGGTGGTGGGCGGACTCGGCCTGGAGGAAGCGCTGGCCGAGCGGGGTCTGGTCGCCGTCCGGACCCTGGCCGAGGAGCCGTCCGCGGTGGTCCAGGGCTTCGACGCCTCGGTGGGGTGGACGCAGCTGGCGGAGGCGTCCTACGCGGTGCAGTCCGGGCTGCCGTGGGTGGCGTCCAACACGGATGTGACGGTGCCGACCGCGCGCGGGATCGCGCCGGGCAACGGGATGCTGGTGGCGGCGGTGCGGGCGGCGACCGGTGTGGAGCCGGAGGTGGCGGGCAAGCCGCTGCCGCCGATGCACCGCGAGACGGTGCTGCGGACCGGGGCGAAGCGACCGCTGGTGGTCGGTGACCGGTTGGACACCGACATCGAGGGCGCGTTCAACGGCGGCGTGGACAGCCTGCTGGTGTTCACCGGGGTGACGACGGCGGCGCAGCTGCTGGCGGCACCGGCGGAGCACCGGCCGACATATCTGGCGGAGGACCTGCGGGGTCTGCTGACCGCGCACGCGCCGGTCACGGCCGAGGACGGCGGCTTCGGCTGCGGCGGGTTCCTCGCGGTGGCGCGGGACGGGGCGCTGCGGCTGGAGGGCGTCGGGGCGGATCGCTGGGACGGTCTGCGGGCGCTGTGCGCGGCGGCCTGGACGGCGCTGGACGCGGACGGCGAGCCGGTGGACGGGCGGAAGGCGCTGGCCGAGCTGGGGTTCTGAGTTCGGGGCCGCCGCCGGTGGCCGGTCGGCGGTCGGGTCAGAGCAGGGTGCGCAGCCGCAGCAGGTCGCGGAAGCCCGCCTCCAGCTTGATCCGGCCGCCGGCCCAGGCCGAGGCGAAGTTGAGTCGGCCGCCGACCAGGGCCAGCAGGTCGTCGCTGCCCATGGTGAGCCGGATGTCCGCCTTCTCGGTGGGGCCGCCGGGGTGCTGCTCGACGTCCTGGATGCTTCCGGCGCGCAGCCGCCCGGTGAAGGTCAGGTCGAGGTCGGTGATCCGGCAGCTGAGCGAGCGGTCGAGGCCGGCCGCCGTGCGGACGTCGCCGGTGGCCTTGGCGAGGTTGCGGCTGAGTTGCTCCAGTGCCTCGCGGCACTCCTCGGCGTCGGCCATGGCGGTGGATCCCTCCCCGGACGGGCCGCCGCGCCCCTGCGGTCGGCGGGGTCCGGCGGCGGATGACTGCCGGGCCACGGTACCGCAGGAGGGTTTTGGCGGTAGCGTCGTCGGTGGGATGCCCGGATCCGTCCGGGCACCGTGGCGACGGAGCGACGCGCGCAGGCGAATGGGAGGCACCCGGATGCTGCCGAGGACGGTACGAGGAGCGGTGGCGGCCGCGGCCGTACTGGTGGAGGAGGTCGGCAAGCGGGTCGTCGGGACGGCGGCCGGTCTGCTGGAGCGCAGCGGGGTCGACGTCGCGGAGGTGGAGCGCCGTTTCGGCGGGCAGTTCCCTCCGTCGGCGCAGTCGCTGCAGACGCTCGCCGAGGAGGCGGTGACCGCCGGGCGGGCCGGGGTGGACCTGGCCGTCGGGGTGGCGCGCGGTGAGGTCGAGAAGGTCTTCGAGAAGGTCGGCGACCAGGTGACCAAGGTGGGCGTGGTGCTGGCCTATCTGGAGAGCAAGCTGCGCGAGGTCGAGGACGAGGACGAGGGCGAGGGGGCGCGGCCGGAGCAGGCCGGGCCGCCGCCGGCGCCCCGGGCCGGCGGGCTGTTCGAGGACGGCTGGGAGCAGGAGACGAGGGCTTCGGCGGGGGCCGAGCGGATCGCGGTGGACGAGCCGGTGGAGGTCGACCCGCCGGTGCCGTCGAACGGGACGGCGGTGGCGGAGGAGCCCACGGCGGAGCGGGTCACCGCGGAGAGGCCCGCCGCGGAGAAGGCGGCGGCGCGCAAGCCCGCGGCCGCGAAGAAGGCCGCGCCGGCCGCGAAGAAGGCGGCGCCGAAGAAGGCGGTGGCCAAGAAGGCGGCGGTGAAGAAGACGGCCGTCAAGAAGACCGCGACCGCGAAGAGGACCACGGCGGCGAGGAAGCCGGCCGAGGCCGGGGCGGAGCAGCCGCCCGCCAAGCGCACCGCGACCCGGAAGACCACCGTCCGCCGGACCGCCACCACGAAGAAGCCCGATGCCTGATCCCGGGCCGGAGAGCCGAAGCGCCCCCGTCCCGGCCCCGGGTGAGCCGTTGCCGCTCGGCGTCGGGCTCACGCCCACCGGGCACCCGGCGGTGGACGCCGGGCTGGCCCGGTTGGCGGCGCTGGACGGGGTGCCGACCGACGCGCACGTCGCGGTGTACGAAGATGTCCATCAGCGGCTCGCCGACACGCTGGCCGCGCTCGACCGGGACTGACCGGGGCGGGCGGGAACCACCGTAGGAGCTGAAACACCAGTGGCAGTGGCACGACGCCGACTCGACGCGGAACTGGTCCGCCGCAAGCTGGCCCGGTCCCGGGAGCACGCCTCCGAGCTGATCGCGGCCGGCCGCGTGACCGTCGGCGGGACCACCGCGACCAAGCCGGCCACCCAGGTGGAGACCGCGGCGGCGGTCGTGGTGGCCGAGGACGACAACGATCCCGACTACGTCTCGCGCGGCGGCCACAAGCTCGCCGGGGCGTTCGCGGCGTTCGTGCCGCAGGGCCTGGTCGTCGAGGGCCGCCGGGCGCTGGACGCGGGCGCGTCCACCGGCGGGTTCACCGACGTGCTGCTGCGGGCGGGCGTCGCCCACGTGCTGGCGGTGGACGTCGGCTACGGGCAACTGGCCTGGTCGCTGCAGAGCGACGACCGGGTCACCGTGATGGACCGGACCAACGTCCGGGAGCTGACCCCGGAGATGATCGGCGGCACCCGGGTCGACCTGGTGGTGGGGGACCTGTCCTTCATCTCGCTCGGCCTGGTGCTGCCCGCGCTGGCCGCCTGCGCCGCCCCGGACGCGGACCTGGTGCTGATGGTCAAGCCGCAGTTCGAGATCGGCAAGGAGCGCCTCGGCAACGGCGGGGTGGTGCGCAGCCCGGAGCTGCGCGCCGAGATGGTGCGCCAGGTGGCCGGGCAGGCGTGGGAGCTCGGTCTCGGCGTGCGGGCGGTCACCGCGAGCCCCCTGCCGGGGCCGTCGGGCAACGTCGAGTACTTCCTCTGGATGCGCCGGGACGCACCGCCGCTGGACCCGGCGGAGGCGGACCGGGCTGTGGCCGAAGGCCCCCGATAGGGTGCTCTGCGGACGTCCGGTCCGTCATGCTGGGTGGCGCGGCCGTACCGGGCGGACGACGACCCGGCCGGCATAGGGAGAGGGCAGCGGGCATGAGTGATGAACGTACGGTCTTCCTGATCGCGCACACGGGCCGCGAGGCGGCGCTGCGCAGTGTCGAAGGACTGGTGCACGGCCTGCTGAAGGCGGGGATCCGGATCAGACTGCTGGCGGCCGAGGCGGTCGACCTGGACCTGCCGGACGGCGTGGAGCGGGTGGTCGGGGGGCCGGGCGCGGCGGACGGCTGCGAGCTGATCCTGGTCGCCGGCGGGGACGGGACCCTGCTGCGCGGGGCGGAGCTGGCGCGCGAGCACGGACTGCCGATGCTCGGCATCAACCTGGGCCGGGTCGGTTTCCTGGCCGAGGCCGAGCGGGACGACCTGGCGGTGGTGGTCGAGCGGGTGGTCGACGCCGACTACGAGGTCGAGGAGCGGATGACCCTCGATGTGATCGTCCGGACCAACGGCGACGCGGTGCACCACGACTGGGCGCTGAACGAGGCGTCGATCGAGAAGGCGGCCCGGGAGCGGATGCTGGAGGTGGTGACCGAGGTGGACGGCCGTCCGGTCTCCAACTTCGGCTGCGACGGCGTGGTCTGCGCGACGCCGACCGGCTCGACGGCGTACGCGTTCTCCGGTGGCGGGCCGGTGGTCTGGCCCGAGGTGGAGGCCCTGCTGATGGTGCCGATCAGCGCGCACGCGCTGTTCGCCCGGCCGCTGGTGGCCTCGCCGGACTCGGTGCTGGCGGTGGAGGTGCAGCCGAAGACCCCGCACGGGGTGCTGTGGTGCGACGGCCGGCGTTCGGTCGAACTGCCCGCCGGGGCGCGGGTGGAGGTGCGCCGGGGGCAGACGCCGGTGCGGCTGGCCAGGCTGCACCGCGCGCCGTTCACCGACCGGCTGGTGGCCAAGTTCGCGCTGCCGGTGACCGGTTGGCGCGGCCGGGCGGAGACCGCCTGAGTTCCGCGGAGCGGGCGGACCGGGTGACTCGGCGTCGCCCGGTCCGCCCGCTCCGTCAGACCGCGAGCGGCTGGTTGTCGTCGGTGCCCCGCCACCCGCCGTCCTCCTCGGCGCGGGCGGCGGTCTCCGCCAGGCGGCGGACCGCGGCCGGTACCGCCGGGGCGGGAACGGTGAGCGGGATCCGGATGTGGTGCTCGAAGGCGCCGTCGGAGCCGAACCGGTTGCCGGCCGCGAGCCGGACCCCGGACCGTTCACCGGCCCGGGCCAGCGCGGTGCCCGACACTCCGCCGGTGGCGACCCAGAACGACAGTCCGCCCGGCGGTACGGTGAAGCGCCAGTGCGGCAGTTGCTCGCGCAGGGCGGTCGCGAACGCCTCGGCGGTGTCCCGCAGCCGGGTCAGCTGGTGCGCGCGGACGGCGGGCAGGTCCTCGGCCAGCAGCTCGGCGGCGATCAGCTGGTCCAGCACCGGGGCGCCGACGTCGCTGTAGACCCGGGTGGTGGCCAGCCGGCGGATCAGGGCCGGGGCGGCGCGCACCCAGCCGATCCGCAGGCCGCCCCAGAGCAGTTTCCCGGCCGAGCCGACGGTGACCACCTGGGCGGCGCGGTCCAGCGCGGCGGTCGGGCGGGGCAGCGGCGCCCCCTCGGGCACGCCCCAGCCGAGCTCGGCGGTGGTCTCGTCGACCAGGACCACGGTGCCGGCCGACCGGGCGGCGGCGAGCAGTTCGCGGCGCTGCTCCTCGTCGATCAGCGCGCCGGTGGGGTTGTGGAAGTCGGGGATCACGTAGGCGGCCTTCGGCGCGGCCCCGCCGAGGACCCGCCGCCACTCGGCGAGGTCCCAGCGCGGTCCGGCCCCGGGGCCCGGCCCGGGGGACGCGCCGAGGAGCGGGACGGGGACCGGGCGGGCCTCGTGGATCCGCAGCGCCTGGAGGGTGTGGGCGTAGCTGGGGGCCTCGACGGCGACCCGGTCGCCCCGGCCGAGCAGGGCCTGCCGGACCAGGTGCAGGGCGCCCATCGCGCCGATGGTGATCAGGATCTGGTCCGGGGTGGTCGGCAGGCCGCGCTCGGTGAAGCGGCGGGCCACGGCCTCGCGCAGCACCGGGACGCCGGTCGGGTAGTGGCCGTGGCCGGCGGCGTAGGCGGGCAGTTGGTCGACGGCCCGGGCGGCGGCCGCGGAGAGGAAGGGCTGCGGGGCGGGCAGCGCGGCGACGCCGAGGTCCAGGATGCTGCCCTGCTCGTCCGGCGGGACGGGGTGCAGGGCGTCGCCGGGCGGGGCCGAGCCCTCGGGCAGGGCGGTCCAGCTGCCGGCGCCGCGGCGGCTGTGCAGGTACCCCTCGGCCCGCAGGGCCTCGTAGGCGGTGGCGACGGTGGTGCGGCTGAGTCCCAGGGCCAGGGCGAGTTCGCGTTCGGCGGGCAGGCGGGCGCCGACCGGCAGTCGGCCCTCGGAGACCAGCAGCCGGATCCGGGCGGCGAGCGAGCGGTAGGCGGGTCGGCGGGCGGCGGCGGGCGGTTCGGGCAGCCGGGCGGTGGCGAGCAGCCGGGCGAGTGCCGGGGGAGCGACGGTGGTCTGCCAGTCGGCCAAGGTGATCAGTCCACTTACTCGTGATTGGCCCTGTCGTGGGCGCTATTGGCTTGGCCATCATGGCAGGGCGGCCGTCGAGACCGCCACCGCCGGGCCGGTCCGCCGGCGGTGCAGCATCACCTGCCCGGAGATTCCATGGCCACCACGAGCACCCTCCCGTCCCCGTCCCCGTCCGAGCGCGCGCCCTCGCCCTCGCCCTCGGCCTCGGCCTCGGCCTCGGCCTCGTCCGAGTCCGCGTCGCCGTCCCCCGCCGCCGCTGCCCCCGTCGGCGCCCGGCCCGGCCCGCTGCTGCGGGTGCTGGGCGACACCCACGCCCTGGGCCGCCGGCTGCCCCAGCTGGCCGTCGGCCTCGCCCTCTACGGCGGCAGCATGGGGCTGATGCTCCGCTCCGGCCTGGGGCTCGACCCCTGGGACGTGTTCCACCAGGGCCTCCAGGGCAGCTTCGGCCTCTCGGTGGGCGCCTGGGTCACCATCTGCGGGGCCCTGGTGCTGTTGCTGTGGATTCCGCTGCGCCAGTTGCCCGGGGTCGGCACGGTCGCCAATGTGCTGCTGATCGGCGGCGCGATGGACCTCACCCTGCGTTTCGTCGGCTCGCCGGAGGCGCTCCCGGCCCGGATCGCGACGATGGTCGCCGCTATCGTGCTCAACGGGCTGGCCACCGGGCTCTACATCGGCGCCCGGTTGGGCGCGGGGCCGCGGGACGGGCTGATGACCGGGCTGCACCGGCGGACCGGGGGCTCGCTGCGACTGATCCGCACCGGGATCGAGCTGGTCGTGCTGGCGGTGGGCGTGCTGCTCGGCGGCACGGCCGGGGTCGGCACCGTCGCGTACGCGCTGGCGATCGGCCCGCTCGCGCAGTTCTTCCTGCCGTGGTGCACCGTGCCCACCGCCGAGCAGGCCGGGCGGGCCGGGGCGGCCGGGCCGACCGCGTAGGTCGGGCGGGTCGGGCGGGGTTGTCCGGGTCGGGTGCCCCGAGTGGGCCGGGCACGGAGGATCGGCCCGGCCACCGGCGCGGCGGGTCCGGAAACGCCCGGAACGGATGAACTTGGGGGCACCGAGTTGCCGCGCGTCGTTGCCGCTCGTCGCGCGGCGGGTGCGGAACCTCGTAAGGTCGTCTCCGTGTTGGACGAGATGCGGATACGGGATCTCGGGGTCATCGACGACGCTGTCGTCGAACTGGCCCCCGGCTTCACAGCGGTGACCGGGGAGACCGGAGCCGGCAAGACCATGGTGGTGACCAGCCTCGGACTGCTGCTCGGCGGCCGCGCCGACCCGGGCCTGGTGCGCAACGGCAGCGAGCGCGCGGTCGTCGAGGGGCGTCTCCAACTGCCACCCGGATCGCCGGTGGCCGCCCGCGCGGTCGAGGCCGGTGCCGAGCTCGACGACGGCGCGCTGCTGATCAGCCGGACCGTCTCCGCCGAGGGCCGCTCCCGCGCCCACGTCGGCGGCCGGTCCGTCCCGGTCGGCCTGCTCGCCGAGCTCGGCGAGGACCTCGTGGCCGTGCACGGCCAGACCGACCAGCAGCGGCTGCTGCGCCCGGCCCGCCAGCGCGGCGCCCTCGACCGGTACGCGGGCGAGGCGGTCGCCGAGCCGCTGGCCCGCTACCGCGAGGTGTACCGGCGGCTGCGCGAGGTCTCCTCGACGCTGGAGGAGCTGACCACCCGGGCCCGCGAGCGCGCCCAGGAGGCGGACCTGCTGCGCTTCGGCCTCGACGAGGTCGCCGCCGCCGAACCGGTGGCCGGCGAGGACGAGAGCCTGTCCGCCGAGGCCGAGCGGCTCGGCCACGCCGACGCGCTCTCCTCCGCCGCGACCCTCTCCCACGCCGCCCTGGCCGGCGACCCGGCCGACCCGGAGGCGCTGGACGCGGGCACTCTGCTCGCCCAGTCCCGCCGCGCGCTGGACGCCGTCCGCCACCACGACGAGCGGCTCGCCGCCCTCGCGGACCGGCTCAACGAGGTCGGCTACCTGCTCGCCGACGTGGCCGGCGACCTGGCCGGCTACGCGGACGACCTGGACGCCGACCCGGTCCGCCTCGCCGCCGTCGAGGAACGCCGGTCCGTACTGGCCCAGCTGCTGCGCAAGTACGGCGGTCCGGAGAACTCGCTGGCCGAGGTGATCGCCTGGGCCGACTCCGGCTCCGCCCGGCTGTCCGAACTCGACGGCGACGACGAGCGGATCGACGAGCTCGGCGCGCGGGAGACCGCGCTGCGCGGCGAGCTGGCCGAACTGGCGGCCGAGGTCTCGGCCGCCCGTCAGGCCGCCGCCGGGCGCTTCGCGGCGGCCGTCTCCGCCGAGCTCGCCGAACTGGCCATGCCGCACGCCCGGGTCACCTTCGCGATCAGTCAGGTCGACGACCTGTCCGGGATCGAGATCGAGGGCCGGACCGTCGCCTACGGGCCGCACGGCGTGGACGAGGTCGAGGTGCTGCTGGCCCCGCACCCCGGCGCCCAGCCCCGGCCGATCGCCAAGGGCGCCTCGGGCGGAGAGCTGTCCCGGGTGATGCTGGCCGTCGAGGTGGTCTTCGCCGGGGCCGACCCCGTTCCCACCTATCTGTTCGACGAGGTGGACGCGGGCGTCGGCGGCAAGGCGGCGGTGGAGATCGGCCGCCGGCTCGCCAAGCTCGCCGAGAGCGCCCAGGTCGTCGTCGTCACCCACCTGCCGCAGGTGGCGGCCTTCGCCGACCGCCACCTGGTGGTCGAGAAGACCAACGACGGCACCGTGACCCGCAGCGGCGTCAAGGTGCTGACCGACGAGGAGCGGGTCCGCGAGCTCTCCCGGATGCTGGCGGGCCTGGAGGACTCCGAGCTCGGCCGGGCGCACGCGGAGGAGTTGCTCGCCGCGGCCCGCGCCCCCCGCCACCGCTGAACCCGGGCGGCCCTCGCGGACCGGCCACGACGCGCCCCGCCGGGGGCGCCGACTGTCCAAGAGGGCCGCCGACCTGGCATGGTGGCGGCTGGACACTGGCCCTTCCTGTCCCGAGCGCCGCCGGCGGGCAACCCCCGCCCGGGGCGCGCGTAGCTGATCGAGTCGGATGCGAGACGACGTGGACCATTCCGCCGCCCGGGCAGCCGCGGCCACCCCCGAACCGGGGCAGCTGCACGCGGTGCTCGTCCTGGCCGCCAGCAGCGGCGGCATCGGTGCGCATGTGCGCTCCTTGGCACAGGGTCTGGTCGCGCACGGAGTGACCGTCACGGTGTGCGCCCCCGCCGGGGCGGACGCGCTGTTCGGCTTCTCCCGCACCGGTGCGCGGTTCCACCTGGTCGACATCACCCCGACCGCGGGTGCCCGCAGCGACGCCACCGCGATCGGCGAGCTGCGCCGCGCCTTCACCGGCGCCGACGTCGTGCACGCCCACGGACTGCGCGCCGGGCTGCTGTCCGACCTCGCGCTGCGCACCGCCGGGCGATTCCCGGGCCTGCGCCCGGAGACGCCGCTGGTCGTCACCTCGCACCACGCGCTGGACGCCACGGGCATGGAGCGCCGCCTCCAGCGGCTGATGGAGCGCCGGGTGGCGCGCGCCGCCGACCTCGTCCTCGGCGCCTCCTCGGACCTGGTGGCCCGGGCCCGCGAGCTCGGCGCCACCGATGCCCGGCTCGGCCCGGTCGCGGCCCCGCCGATGCCCGAGGCGCGGCTGCCCCGGGCCGGGGCCCGGGCGGCACTGCTCGACGGCGGTCCGGACCGACCGCTGGTCCTCGCGGTGGGCCGGCTCGTCCCGCAGAAGGCGTTCGGACTGCTGCTGGACGCGGCCCGCGACCTGGCCGCGCTGACGCCCGAACCCCTGCTGCTGCTGGCCGGTGACGGCCCGGAGGCCGCCGGGCTGCGCGAGCGGGTGGCCGCCGAGAAGCTGCCGGTGCGGCTGCTCGGCTACCGCACCGATGTGTCCGACCTGCTGGCCGCCGCCGACCTGCTGGTGCTCCCCAGCCGCTGGGAGGCCCGGTCGCTGGTGGTGCAGGAGGCGATGCGGGCCGGCGTGCCGGTGGTCGCCACGGCCGTCGGCGGCATCCCCGAGCTCGTCGGCGACGCCGCCGTGCTGGTCCCGCCCGGGGACGCGGCGGCGCTCGGCCGGGCGGTGCGCGAGCTGCTGGCCGACCCGGAGCGCCGCGAGCGCCTGGTGGCGGCCGGCCGGCAGCAGGCGCGGACCTGGCCGGACGAGGCCGCCACCGTCGCCCAGGTGCTCAGCACCTACGACGAGCTGGTGCAGCGCAACGGGTGAGCGCGACGGTGGCGGCGGGTCAGACGGTGGCCTGCTCGCCGGCCCGGTCGGCGGCCGGGCCGTCCGGCTGGGCCGACAGGTAGGCCCCGCCGCAGGCGGTCAGCCGCAGCGCGGTGTCGATCAGCGGGACGTGGCTGAACGCCTGCGGGAAGTTGCCGACCTGGCGCTTGAGCCGGGGGTCCCACTCCTCGGCGAGCAGCCCGAGGTCGTTGCGCAGCGACAGCAGCCGGTCGAACAGCTCCCGCGCCTCCTGCACCCGGCCGATCATGGCGAGGTCGTCGGCCAGCCAGAACGAGCAGGCCAGGAAGGCGCCCTCGTGGCCGGAGAGGCCGTCGACGTTGTTGCCGCTCTCGTCGTGGGTCGGGTAGCGCAGCACGAAGCCGTCCTCGGTGGACAGCTCGCGCTGGATCGCCTCGATGGTGCCGATGACCCGCTTGTCGTCCGGGGGCAGGAAGCCGACCTGCGGGATGAGCAGCAGCGAGGCGTCCAGCTCCTTGCCGCCGTAGTACTGGGTGAAGGTGTTGCGTCCGGGGTCGTAGCCCCGTTCGCAGACGTCCCGGTGGATGGTGTCGCGCAGCGCCCGCCAGCGCTCCAGCTGGTCGCCGGCCGGGGCGTCCTCGGGGGTCTGCTCCAGCAGCTTGATGGTGCGGTCCACCGCCACCCAGGCCATCACCTTGGAGTGGACGAAGTGCCGGCGCGGCCCGCGCACCTCCCAGATGCCCTCGTCCGGCTCCTGCCAGTGGTCCTCCAGGTACTCGATCAGCCGCAGCTGGAGGTGGTGGGCGTGGTCGTTGCGGACCAGGCCGGTCATGTGGGCCAGGTGCAGCGCCTCGACGACCTCGCCGTAGACGTCCAGCTGGAGCTGGCCGGCCGCGCCGTTGCCGACCCGGACCGGCAGCGAGCCCTCGTAGCCGGGCAGCCAGTCCAGCGAGGACTCGGTGAGCTCGCGCTCGCCGGCGATGCCGTACATGATCTGCAGGTTCTCCGGGTCGCCCGCGACGGCGCGCAGCAGCCACTCGCGCCAGGCCCTGGCCTCGTCGCGGTAGCCGGTGCGCAGCAGCGAGGAGAGGGTGATCGCGGCGTCCCGGAGCCAGGTGTACCGGTAGTCCCAGTTGCGCTCGCCGCCGATGTCCTCGGGCAGTGAGGTGGTGGGGGCGGCCACGATCCCGCCGGTGGGGGCGTAGGTGAGGCCCTTGAGGGTGATCAGCGAGCGGACCACGGCCTCCCGGTAGGGGCCCTGGTAGGTGCACTGGCCGACCCACTCGTGCCAGAAGCCGGCGGTGGCGTCGAGCATCTCCTCGGCGTCCGGGGCGGTCGGCGCCTCCAGGTGGGAAGCCTGCCAGGTGAGGGCGAAGGCGATCCGTTCGCCGGCCCGGACGGTGAAGTCGGCGTAGGTGGTGAGATTGCGCCCGTAGGTGTCGGCCTCGCCGTCCAGCCAGACCGAGTCCGGCCCGGCGACGGCGACGGTGCGGTGGCCGCCGTCCGGCTGTTCCACCCGGTGCACCCAGGGGACGACCCGGCCGTAGCTGAAGCGCATCCGCAGGGCGGAGCGCATCCGGACGGTGCCGGCCACGCCCTCGACGATCCGGATCATCTGCGGCACGGCGTCCTTGCCCGCGAGCGGGCGGGGCGGCATGAAGTCGATCACCCGGACGGTGCCGCCCTGGGAGTCCCACTCCTGTTCCAGGATCAGTGAGTCGCCCCGGTAGCGGCGGCGGTCGGCGGGCACCGCGGGGGCGGCCGCGGTGGGCGGCGGCACCCGTTGGTCGCCGGTGTCGCCGAGCCCCGGCCGCGCGGCCGGGGCTCCGGCCGGGTCGGCGGCGGGCGCGGTGGCCGGGTGGGGCAGTGCGGTGGCCACCGCCTCGGCGGGGCCGATCCGCCAGAAGCCGTGTTCGTCGGTGCCGAGCAGGCCGGCGAACACCGCCGGCGAGTCGAACCGGGGCAGGCAGAGCCAGTCCACCGCTCCGTCCCTGCTGACGAGGGCGGCGGTCTGCATGTCCCCGATGAGTGCGTAGTCCTCGATACGGCCGGCCACGTGATCTCCAGTTCGCAATGTGGTCACGACGCATCGGCGATCCGAGGGGGAGCAGCGGGACCGCGGGACCGGGGCCACCCCGGGACGTCCGGCCCTCCGGGGGGTGGTGGCGGGCCTTGCCGGAGCATCCGCGAGGGCTCGGTCGAGCCTCTGGGTGGGTGGGAGGAGCGGGACAAGGGGGAGGTCCGGTCGCGCATCGGGGACCGAGAGGTTCCTGACCCTCCCACGCCCTCCGCGTGCTCGTGTTGTCGGCGATGCGTCCGAGCAGCTTACGACGGACGAAAGGGGCGAAGCACGCGGGCGCAGCGCGGTGTGGCGCCGCATTTCGGCGGAAATACCGCGCATCGCGGGAGCGGAGGTCAGGATGGCTCGGAAGGATCAGCTCCGGATGGCTCGAAGTGGGGATCGCCGATGGCCCGGCCGAGGGCTCCCGGGCCGCCGCCGGGTGGCCCGGACGGGCCGGTGGTGCGACGGATGTGACGGTTGCGCCGTGTGGTGCGCCGGTGGTGCGCCTGGCGTGCGCCCCGGGAGCGCCCTCGCGGTTCCCCGCCCGGAAACCGGGGTCCCGGGGCCCGCCGACGGTGGGCCGGAACGCGTTCGGGCCGGGTCACTGATACCCTGGTATCCCGTGGACCGGTGGGATCAAACGCCCCGGACCGGCCGAACCGACGACCCTCAGGGCCCCGTGCGCAGCACCGCCCTCCCCCGTCGCGACGGCGAGCCGCGAGCCTCCCACCACGTCACCTTCGACACGCGACCCACGGGAGCCCCCTCTTGGCACAGCCCCATTCCGGCAAGGCATCGAACGGCCGCGCCGTGACGACCAAGCACCTCTTCGTCACCGGGGGTGTCGCCTCGTCTCTCGGCAAGGGCCTCACCGCCTCCAGCCTCGGTGCCCTGCTCAAGGCCCGCGGCCTGCGCGTGACGATGCAGAAGCTCGACCCGTACCTCAACGTGGACCCGGGCACCATGAACCCGTTCCAGCACGGTGAGGTCTTCGTCACCGACGACGGCGCCGAGACCGACCTCGACATCGGCCACTACGAGCGGTTCCTCGACACCAACCTGCACGGCTCGGCCAACGTCACCACCGGCCAGGTGTACTCGACGGTCATCGCCAAGGAGCGCCGCGGCGAGTACCTGGGCGACACCGTCCAGGTCATCCCGCACATCACCAACGAGATCAAGTCCCGGATCCGCCGGATGGCGACCGAGGACGTCGACGTGGTGATCACCGAGGTCGGCGGCACCGTCGGCGACATCGAGTCGCTGCCGTTCCTGGAGGCCGTCCGCCAGGTCCGCCACGAGGTCGGCCGGGACAACGTCTTCTTCGTGCACGTCTCCCTGCTGCCGTACATCGGCCCCTCGGGCGAGCTGAAGACCAAGCCCACCCAGCACTCCGTCGCCGCGCTGCGCAACATCGGCATCCAGCCCGACGCCATCGTGCTGCGCGCCGACCGCGAGGTCCCGCAGGCCATCAAGCGCAAGATCTCGCTGATGTGCGACGTGGACGAGGAGGCCGTGGTCGCGGCCATCGACGCCAAGTCGATCTACGACATCCCCAAGGTGCTGCACGGCGAGGGCCTGGACGCCTACGTCGTCCGCCGTCTGGACCTGCCGTTCCGCGACGTGGACTGGACCACCTGGGACGACCTGCTGCGCCGCGTCCACGAGCCGCAGCACATCGTCAAGGTCGCCCTGGTCGGCAAGTACATCGACCTCCCGGACGCCTACCTGTCGGTGACCGAGGCGCTGCGCGCCGGCGGCTTCGCCAACAACGCCCGGGTCGAGATCAAGTGGGTCACCTCGGACGACTGCGAGACCCCCGAGGGTGCCCGCGAGCAGCTCGGCGACGTGGACGCGATCTGCATCCCCGGCGGCTTCGGCGACCGCGGCGTCAACGGCAAGGTCGGTGCGATCACCTTCGCCCGCGAGAACAAGGTCCCGCTGCTCGGCCTCTGCCTGGGCCTCCAGTGCGTCGTCATCGAGGCCGCCCGCAACCTGGCCGGCCTGCCCGAGGCCAACTCGACCGAGTTCGACGCCGCCGCCAAGCACCCGGTCGTCTCCACCATGGCCGAGCAGCTGGCCATCGTCGACGGCAAGGGCGACCTGGGCGGCACCATGCGCCTGGGCCTCTACCCGGCCAAGCTCGCCGAGGGCTCGATCGTCCGCGAGGTCTACGCCGGCGAGCAGTACGTCGAGGAGCGCCACCGCCACCGCTACGAGGTCAACAACGCGTACCGGGCGGACCTGGAGAAGACCGGCCTGCAGTTCTCCGGCCTCTCCCCGAAGGGCGACCTGGTCGAGTACGTCGAGTACCCGCGCGAGGTGCACCCCTACCTGGTGGCCACCCAGGCCCACCCGGAGCTGAAGTCCCGGCCGACCCGCCCGCACCCGCTGTTCGCGGGTCTGGTGAAGGCCGCGATCGAGATCAAGACGGCCCCGGACGACGCCCAGTAGTCCCGGTCCGTTCCCCGGACGGCGGCCCCGCGATTCCTGCGGGGCCGCCGTTCGGCGTTAGATTGTGTCGTACTGACGAAAAGGGGAGAGCGTGATGGACGACCGCAGCACCGCCGATGTCGCCGACGTGGCCGAGGAGTGGGAGGTCCGGGGGAGCACCACCCCGTTCCAGGGCCGGGTCACCGGAGTGCGCACCGAGGAGGTCCTGATGCCCGACGGCAGCTGGGCCCGCCGGGACTACCAGACCCACCCCGGCTCGGTCTCCGTCCTCGCCCTGGACGACCGGCAGCGGGTGCTGATCCTGCGCCAGTACCGCCACCCCGTCCGCCAGCGCCTCTGGGAGCTGCCCGCCGGACTGCTCGACGTGCCCGGCGAGAACCCGCTGCACGCCGCCCAGCGCGAGCTGTACGAGGAGGCGCACTGCAAGGCCGGCGAATGGCGGGTGCTGGTCGACTTCTACACCTCGCCCGGCGGCACCGACGAGGCGCTGCGGCTCTTCCTCGCCACCGACCTCTCGGAGGCGGAGGGCGAGCGGTACGAGGCGCACGGGGAGGAACTGGAGCTGGAGTCCGCCCGGGTGCCGGTCGAGGAGCTGATCCGGCTGATCCACGCCGGCGAGCTGCACAACCCGACCCTGATCACCGGGACCCTGGCGCTGTACGCGGCCCTGCACGGGCCGGGCGGGCTGGACGGCCTGCGGGCGGCGGACTCGCCGTGGCCCGCCAGGCCCTTCTCTTCTTTTTAGGCTCGGCTCACCTCCGGGGCGCTCTGATCCGGTGCCGACGGTCGGCGCTCCAACGCCGCTCCTTCGTCGCGTCGTCCTCGCTTCTCCCTTTCGGCACCGGCGCGCCCCTTCGGCTCGCTCGCGGTCCGTGCCGGGCGGGGGTCAGGGCGGGTCGGTGGGGGGCTCGGGGCGTGAGGACGAGGGCGAGGTGGTCCCCGGTCACGGTTTCCGGCGCCGCGCGGGCGGGTGAGTTCCGGCGGTCCGGTGTCCGGGTTTCGGCCGGGGGGGTGATTTACCGGTTCGTACGACCGGATGTCACCTCGGTCGGGGCGGGTGGTCGAACTACGCTTCGCAGACGGGGCGTCCGTTGCGGGCGGCCGCCGGTGAGCGCTGATTGACGTCGGGAGTGGCACGGGTGGCGAGGAAGACGGCGACCATGGAGGCCGGGACCGGTGCGCCCGCCGAGCGCGTTCCCGGATTGGACCGGCTGCCGGCCGGCCCCGCCCTGTTCGTCGGCCGGCGCACCGAGCTGGCCGCGCTCCGGGCCGCCGCCGCGCGTCCGGCCGAGGGCCGCAGCCCGGTGCTGGTGCTGGCCGGACGGCCCGGTTCGGGCCGTACGGCGCTGGCCGTCCGCTTCGCCGTCACCGTCGCCGGCCAGTACCCCGACGGGGTGCTGTTCGCCCGGCTGTCCGCCGCCGACGGCGGCCGCGTGCCGCCCGCCAGGGCCGCCCGGCGGCTGCTGGAGCAGCTCGGCGCGGACACCGCCGAGGTCCCACTGCCCGGCGCGGCCGGGGACGGCCGGGACGACCCGGCGTGCGTCGCGCTGCGCGCGGCGCTGGCCGGGCGGCGGGTGCTGCTGGTGCTGGACGACGTCCGGGACGCCGGGCAGCTGTGGCCGCTGCTCGCGGACGAGCCCGGCTGCCTGGTGCTCGCCACCACGGCCGGGCCGCTCACCGGGATCGAGGACATCGACCCGGTCATCCTCGGCGGGCTCGACCGGTCGGCGGTGGCCGAACTGCTCGGCGACCTGGTCGGCGGCACCAGGATCGGCTGCGACCCGGTCGGCGCGGCGGACCTGGCGGAAGCCTGCGGCTCCCAGCCGGCGGCGCTGCGGTTGATGGCCGGACGGCTGCGCGGCAAGCCGGAGCTGGCGGTGACGGAGGCCGCGAAGGAGCTGCTGCGGGCCGTCGCGGAGGCCGGGAAGGCGGAGCCGGAGGGCTCGAAGGAGTCGGCCGAGCCCGTCGCCCACCCGCCGGCGCCGAAGGGGAAGGGCAAGGGGGAGCCGGGCAAGGCGCAGCGGGCGAAGGCGGGGCCCGCCGCGGTGGCCCCGCCGGCGGAGCCGGCCCGGGACCCGGCCGCCTGGGTCCGGCCCGGTCCGGAACCGGCCGAGCCCGTCCCGGTGCCCGACAACGACCCGTTGGTGGGCGCCTTCACCCTGGCCTACGCGGGTCTGACCGCCGCGCAGGCCAGGATGCTGCGCGCGCTCACCCTGGCCCCCGCCCAGTCCGCGGATCCGCGCACCGCCTCCGCCCTGGTGGGCTGCCCGGCCCCGGAGGCCGCGACCACCCTGGCCGCCCTCGCCGAGCGGGAGCTGCTCGCCGAGGAGCCGCCCGCCGCGGACGGTACCGCCCGTTACCGCGTCCCCGGCCGGCTCCACCCCCGGCTGGTCCGGCTGCGCGAGCGGGACGACCGGCCCGCCGAGATCGAGCTGGCCCGGGCCAGGCTGCTGGAGCGGCTGGTCCGGCTCACCGACGCGGCCCGGGCGCTGCTCGACCCGTCCGGCACCCCCGGGCCCGATCCGCTGCCCGGTCCGCTGCGGCTGACGTCCGCCGCCCACGCCCGGGAGTGGCTGCTCGGCGAGCGGGACCCGCTGCTCGGCGCGGTCGCCGACGCGATCGGCCAGGGCGATCTCGACGGCTCGGCGGGCCGGCTGGTCACCGCGCTGCTGCGCTCCCTGCCGCTGACCGGCGCCGCCGCCCCGGCCGACCTCCACCAGCTGCACGAGCTGGTGCTGACGGTCGCCGAGCGCCACGGCCGACCGCGCCGGGCCTCGGCCGCGCTGCTCAACCTGGGCGACCTCCAGGCCGCCGCGGGCCGCTGGGAGCTGGCGTCCGGGCACTACCGGGCCGCCCTGGAGCACGCCAGGACCGCCGACGACGAAGCGCTCTGTGCCCGCGCGCTGGAGGGCGCGGCCGGCTGTCACCGGGCGCTCGGCGATGCCGTGCGCGCCGCCGATTGGTACGGCCGGGCGCTGGGTGTCCGGCAGTCGATGGGGGACCAGGCCGCCGAGGCCCGGCTGCTGGCCCGGGTGGCCGAGGCGCACGTGGCCCAGCGCCGGTTCGACGAGGCCGAGCGGGAGTACCGGGCGTCCCTGTCGGTGCTGCGCCGCATCGGGGACGAACGGGGCCGGGAGGCCGTCGCCACCGCCCTCGCCGAGCTGCGGGAACGGGTCTCCGCCGGGTGGTAGGGGATGGTTCGGGAGTATTGTCGAAGATGTCCGGTCGGCACGGCTTTGGCAGGAAGATCGCGATGGAAGCCTACGAACCTGCCAATGAGCTCGGCAGATTTATTCATTTTGGAAGGCTGACAGGCCGCCTGGGCTTCATTACACTCGTACTCAAGCGCGCATCGAGCCGTGCCCCGGTGCCATCCGGAGGCTTCCCCCCGTGCGCGTTGCCCGCCGGTCTTCTCCGGTAGGGACCCCCATGGCAAGAGGACGTGTTTAGCCGTGAAGGTCGGCATCCCCCGCGAGGTCAAGAACCACGAGTACCGCGTGGCCATCACGCCCGCCGGCGTGCATGAGCTGGTCCGCAACGGACACGAGGTCTACATCGAGGACAACGCCGGTGTCGGCTCCTCGATCCCGAACGAGGAGTACGTGGCCGCCGGCGCCACCATCCTCCCCACCGCCGACGAGGTGTGGGCCACCGCCGACCTGCTGCTGAAGGTCAAGGAGCCGATCGCGGAGGAGTACCACCGCCTGCGCAAGGGCCAGACGGTCTTCACGTACCTCCACCTGGCGGCCGACCGGGCCGGTACCGACGCGCTGATCGCCTCCGGCACCACCGCCATCGCGTACGAGACCGTGCAGCTCGCCAACGGTGCCCTGCCGCTGCTCGCCCCGATGTCCGAGGTCGCGGGCCGGCTGGCCCCGCAGGTCGGTTCCTACCACCTGATGCGCCCGGCCGGCGGCCGCGGCACCCTCCCCGGCGGCGTCCCCGGCACCCACCCGGCCAAGGCCGTCGTCATCGGTGGCGGCGTCTCCGGCTGGCACGCGGCCACCATCGCGATCGGCATGGGCTACGAGGTGACCCTGCTGGACCGCGACATCAACAAGCTGCGCGAGGCCGACAAGATCTTCGGCACGAAGATCAAGGCCATCATGTCCAACTCCTTCGAGCTGGAGAAGGCCGTCATCGAGGCCGACCTGGTCATCGGCGCGGTGCTGATCCCGGGCGCCAAGGCCCCGAAGCTCGTCACCAACGAGCTGGTCTCCCGCATGAAGCCGGGCTCCGTGCTCGTCGACATCGCCATCGACCAGGGCGGCTGCTTCGAGGACTCGCACGCCACCACGCACGCCGAGCCGACCTTCCAGGTCCACAACTCGGTCTTCTACTGCGTGGCCAACATGCCGGGCGCCGTCCCGAACACCTCCACCTACGCGCTGACCAACGCGACGCTGCCGTACGTCGTCGAGCTGGCCAACCGGGGCTGGAAGGACGCGCTGCGCCGCGACGCCGCGCTCGCCAAGGGTCTGAACGTCCACGAGGGCCAGATCACCTTCGGCGCCGTCGCCGAGGCGTTCGGCCTGGAGTCGGTCTCCCTGGAGTCCGTGCTCGCCTGAGCCCGAACCGCGTCGCCCCCGACCCGATGACCTCGGGCCGGGGGCTTCGGCATGCCCGTCCACGGGGTCACGCTGCGTCCCCGTGAACGGTGTGAACAAGGGGTGAAGCCCGTGACGACTTCGGGGGCGGAACGGGCGGGTCGCTCTGTCGTCAATTTCTGTGGGTCGTGTCACCCCACCGCAGAAACGTTAGGGTCAAGGGCCCTCGCATCCCTTGACAGAGGGTTGCCCGATAGTCGACACATCCGGCCCACTACCGTGGATTGTGTTGCTGCGAACGCCTTGAACGGCCTAGAGTCGCAAACCGTCGGCATGCTGCCACGCTGACGAATCGACATAGAGTCCTGGATGCCCAAGGAGGTAAGACGACTTGTGAATGAGTCGACATTTGCTCCCGGGGGTGGTCAGCCAGGGCTGGCGGAGCACACCGCCGGCCAGCCGAGTGGGGAGTCCGGGGCCAGGCACGCCACCGTGGGCTCCGCCGAGGTCGGCTCGGTCGCTCTCCGTACTTTCGAAGCACGCCAGAACACAGCACAGGTGACCACGGTGACCGACTACGACGTCGAACTGCCGGCGCACGGCCTGGCCTACGGCGAATTCGCCTACGGCGCCTACGACGATCCCGATGCCGAGTACGAGCCGGACCCGGAGTACGCGGCCACGCTCGCCCCCGACGCCGCGCGTCAGCGCCGCGAGCGGATCGGCCCGACCGGACGTCCGCAGCCGTACTTCCCGATCCCGGCGCCGGTGGCCGAGCACGGCCCCGCCCAGATCATCGCGATGTGCAACCAGAAGGGCGGCGTCGGCAAGACCACGTCGACCATCAACCTGGGTGCCGCGCTCGCCGAGTACGGCCGCCGGGTGCTGCTGGTCGACTTCGACCCGCAGGGCGCCCTCTCCGTCGGACTCGGCGTCAACCCGATGGAACTCGACGTCACCGTCTACAACCTCCTCATGGAGCGCGGACTGACGGCCGATGAGGTGCTGCTGAAGACGGCCGTGCCGGGCATGGACCTGCTGCCGTCCAACATCGACCTCTCCGCCGCCGAGGTGCAGCTGGTCAGCGAGGTGGCCCGGGAGTCCGCGCTGGCGCGCGCCCTGAAGCCGCTGCTGCCCGACTACGACTTCGTCATCATCGACTGCCAGCCCTCGCTGGGCCTGCTGACGGTCAATGCGCTGACGGCCGCTCACAGCGTGATCGTGCCGCTGGAGTGCGAGTTCTTCGCGCTGCGCGGTGTCGCGCTGCTGACCGAGACGATCGAGAAGGTCTGCGAGCGGCTCAACCCGGAGCTGCGGCTGGACGGCATCCTCGCCACCATGTACGACTCGCGCACCGTGCACAGCCGCGAGGTGCTGGCGCGCGTCGTCGAGGCGTTCGGCGAGCACGTCTTCCACACCGTCATCGGGCGGACCGTGCGCTTCCCGGAGACCACCGTCGCCGGCGAACCGATCACGACGTACGCGACCAATTCGGTCGGTGCCGCCGCTTACCGCCAGCTCGCCAGGGAGGTGCTCGACCGGTGCCGCCCCGCCGAGTGAGTCTCCCGGGGGCCGACGAGCTGTTCCGAACCACCGGCGGGATGGCGCTCTCGCCGTCCCTCGCGTCGCGTTCGGCCGTCGAGGCCCCCAGACCGGAGACCGCCCGGGCGGTCCACGGCGCCGGTGACGCCGACGGCGCCGAGGGTGCCGACGAGGTCACGGCGGCCGGTGGTGTCGGCCCGGCCGACGGCGGCGAGGACCCGGAGCGCGCCGGGAGCGGCGCCGGCCGGGCCGGGGAGCAGGCGGAGGGCCGACAGGGCACCCGCCGCGAGGCCGGTACGGCGGGCGCGTCCGTGCCCGCCCCCGCGCAGCCGGGCGGCCGCGGCGCGGCCCCGCGCCAGCACGCCGGTGCGGTCGAGGAACAGACGGGTGCCGCGGGGCGGCCCCGTCCGCGTGGCCGTGCCCCCCGCCGTCCCAGCGGGCGCGAGCGGCACGACGAGAAGATCACCGTGTACGTGTCCGCCGAGGAGCTGATGGACCTCGAACACACCCGGCTGGTGCTCCGCGGTGAGCACGGCCTGGCGGTGGACCGGGGCCGGATCGTGCGGGAGGCCATCGCGGTCGTCCTGGCGGACCTGGAGCAGCGCGGCGAGGCCAGCATCCTGGTACGGCGGCTGCGCGGGCGCTGAGCCCGCGCCTCGGGGCCGCGGGGGGTCCGGGGCGGGCCGTCGGTCCGTGCGGTGGTCGCGGGAGGCCGTGGCGGGCCGTGCGGGTCGTCCGGGCGGGTCCGGGACGCCGTCGGGTCGGCGGACCCCGGTACGGCGGCCGTGCGGGCGCCGGGCCGGTGCCTCGGGGCCGCGCGGTCGGTCGGGGGCCCGGAGCGGACCGGCGTGTCGGTGGCCCCGATGCGGGGCGGCCGGGGCCGCCGGGCGAAGATGGACCGTCATGCCGAGCACGTCCGAGATCCCCGTCGTCGCCCAGGCCGCCGCCGTCGCAGCGGCGGAGCCCGGCGCGTCGCCCGCCGTGGACGCCGAGGGCGCCGACAGCGGTGGCGGAGCGGACACCGACGGACCGCAGGGCGGCTTCCGGGTCCGGCTGGACAACTTCGAGGGCCCCTTCGACCTGCTGCTGAGCCTGATCGCCAAGCACCGGATGGACGTCACCGAGGTGGCGCTGGCGACGGTCACCGACGAGTTCCTCGCCCACATCCGGGCCATGGGGCCGGACTGGGACCTGGACGCGGCGACCGAGTTCCTGGTGGTCGCCGCCACCCTCCTCGATCTCAAGGCGGCCCGGCTGCTGCCCGCCGCCGAGGTGGAGGACGAGGAGGACCTCGCCCTGCTGGAGGCGCGCGACCTGCTCTTCGCCCGGCTGCTCCAGTACCGGGCCTACAAGCGGGCTGCGGCTCTGTTCGGCGAGCGCTGGGCCGCCGAGCTGCTCCGGCGACCGCGCAGCGTCGGCCTGGAGCCCCGGCACGCCGCGCTGCTGCCCGAGGTCGTGATCGGCATCGGCACCGAACGCTTCGCGCAGCTCGCCGCCCGGGCGATGACGCCCAGGCCCGCGCCGGCCGTCTACGTCGACCACATCCACACCCCGCCGGTGAGCGTGCGCGACCAGGCGGGACTGGTGGTCGACCTGCTGGCCGAGCTGGGCGAGGCCACCTTCCAGCGGCTGGTCGCGGACGCGCCGGACACCATGGTGGTGGTCGCCCGCTTCCTGGCGCTGCTGGAGCTCTACCGGGAGCGGGTGCTCGCCTTCGAGCAGCCGGACGCGCTCGGCGAGCTGGTGGTGCGCTGGGTGGCGGAGGCGGACCGGGGCGCGATCGAGGTGACGGACGAGTTCGACCGGCCGGCGGGGGAGGGGGCGTCGACGGCTTCGGCGGGGGTGTCGGCGACGGCTTCGACGGGGGCGTCGGCAGCGGTGCGGGGCGAGGAGGACAAGCGATGACGGTCGGGAACGGCGAGGCGGGCGGTGGACGGCCGACCAGACGGGCGCTGGGGGTGCCGGGCCAGCCGAGGGCCGAGGAGTGGCAGGAGCCCGCGCCGAGCGTCCTGGAGGACGGGCCGGCGCCTTCTCCCGGGCCTCCCGGGGCCGTCCCCGCGGTCATGGCCGCCGTCGCGGCCGTGGCGGTGGAGGCGGCCCCGGTGGAGGTGGTGCACCAGAAGTCGGCCCCGTCGACTTCTCCGGCGCACTTTTCCGAGGAGTTTGCCGAGGACCTTCCCGAGGACTTCCGCGGGGACCCTCCCGGCGGCCCCCCGGCGGCGGACGGGCCCGGCCTGCGGGCGGAGCTGGAGGCGATCCTGATGATCGTCGACGAGCCGGCCGCCGAGGCCCACCTGGCCGCCGTGCTGGAGCGGCCGCGCGCCGAAGTGGCCTCTGCCCTGCGCGGGCTCGCCGCCGAGTACACCGCCCAGGGGCGCGGCTTCGACCTGCGGCAGGTGGCCGGGGGCTGGCGCTTCCACAGCCGCGCGACCTGCGCTCCGGCCGTCGACCGCTTCGTTCTGGACGGCCAGCGGGCCCGTCTGACCCAGGCCGCGCTGGAGACCCTGGCGGTCGTCGCCTACCGGCAACCGGTGTCCAGATCGCGGGTCTCCGCCGTCCGCGGTGTGAACTGTGACGGTGTGATGCGTACCCTGGTACAGCGAGGACTGGTGGAAGAGGCCGGATCCGAGCCCGAAACAGGTGCGATCCTGTATCGGACGACGAACTACTTCCTGGAACGGATGGGGCTCCGCGGCCTGGACGAGCTGCCGGAGCTTGCTCCCTTCCTGCCCGAGGTCGACGACGTGGAAGCGGAGTCCCTTGAGGGCACGATGATCGCGGAGGCGGTCGCCGCCGCTGCCGCGAAGGCTGCGGACGGCAGTGGCGAGGCCGGTCGGGCTGCGCCTGATCGGTAGGGGGCGGTGAGGTCGGCCGAGACGACCGCACAGCCCAGACGGTAACGACGTACGGACACTTTGATGCGTAGCAGTGGCAACGGCAGGAACAGCAGCGGCGGCGGCAGCGGCAGCAGTCGCGGCGGACAGGGCGGGGGCCGGGGCGGCTCCTACGGGGGCGGCTCGGGTTCGAGCGCGGGCCGCGGCGGCTCGTACGGCGGCGGCTCCGGCGCGCCCCGCGGTGGCTCCGGTGAGCGTGGAGGTTCGTACGGCGGCGGCGCGAGCCGTGGCGGTTCGGGCGAGCGCGGGGGTTCGTACGGCGGTGGCTCCGGTTCGGGCCGCGGCGGCTCCGGCGAGCGCGGGGGTTCGTACGGCGGCGGCGCGAGCCGTGGCGGGTCGTACGGCGGTGGCTCCGGTTCCGGCCGCGGCGGCTCCGGCGCGCCCCGCGGTGGCTCCGGCGCGGGTCGTACCGGCTCCGGCTCGTACGACCGCCGTGACGACCGGCGCGATGACCGTCGTGACGACCGCCGCTTCCCGGACCGCCCGCTGCGGCCCGAGGAGCGCCGGTACGACCGCCCCGAGTTCGGCGGCGGCCCCAACGCCACCCCGGCCCGCGGCGGCTTCAGCGGCCGTCGGCCCAACCCGGCCCCGCGCCCGCGCCGGGAGGGCCAGGGCGCCCCGGGCGACCCGCGGCGCCAGCCGCAGCGCTCGCGCGAGCTCCAGGCCCGGATCGAGGACGCGGTGCTGGCCCGCCACGACAAGCCGGCCGTGAAGCTGCCGAAGACCTTCGGCGAGCCCGAGGGCGAGCGGCTGCAGAAGGTGCTGGCCCGGGCCGGCATCGGCAGCCGCCGCGCCTGCGAGGAGCTGATCGACCAGGGCCGGGTCGAGGTCAACGGCAAGCGCGTCACCGAGCAGGGCAAGCGGGTCGACCCGCAGAACGACGAGATCAAGGTGGACGGCCTGACCGTCGCCACCCAGTCGTACCTGTTCTTCGCGCTGAACAAGCCGGCCGGCGTCGTCTCCACCATGGAGGACCCGGACGGCCGCCAGTGCCTCGGCGACTACGTGACCAACCGGGAAACCCGGCTGTTCCACGTCGGCCGCCTGGACACCGAGACCGAGGGCATCATCCTGCTCACCAACCACGGCGAGCTGGCGCACCGCCTCACCCACCCCCGGTACGGCGTGACCAAGACCTACCTGGCCGCCATCCAGGGTCCGATCCCGCGCGACCTGGGCAAGCAGCTCGCCAAGGGCATCGAGCTGGAGGACGGCTACGCCCGCGCCGACAGCTTCAAGGTGGTCTCGAACGTCGGCAAGAACTACCTGGTCGAGGTGACCCTGCACGAGGGTCGCAAGCACATCGTCCGCCGGATGCTGTCCGAGGCGGGCTTCCCGGTCGAGAAGCTGGTGCGCACCCACTTCGGTCCGATCGCGCTCGGTGACCAGAAGTCCGGCTGGCTGCGCCGGCTGACCAACCCCGAGGTCGGTCAGCTGATGAACGAGGTCGGCTTGTAACAGCCGGCCCAGCGGTCCCCGGAGGGCCTCCCCGCCACCTGGCGGGGAGGCCCTCCGTCGTTCGGCGTATCCGCTGCGCGGCGGACCGCGTCGTGGGGTGATCACCTTGTCAGCCCGGTGATCCGTGGCCGAGGATTGCCACCTGACCGCGATCCGCCGGGTGGCGGGAGTGCGCCACCCCGTGCGGGGGGCCAGAGGCGAACCGGGAGCGACGCCGTGTCCGATGCACCACTCAGCGCGCTGGGACTGGCCGGGCCGGACGGGCGGGTCTACGCGGCGCTGGTGGCCAACCCGCAGTCCACGGCCGAGGACCTCGCCGGGCTCTGCGACCTGACCCTCCAGCAGAGCCTGCGGGCCCTGGACCGGCTGGCCCAGCAGGGCATGGCCACCCGGGCCCCGGTGGACCGCCAGCGCTTCCTGCCGGTCGCCCCGGACGTCGCCATCGGCACCCTGATCGGCCACCGGGAGTCCGAACTGCGGCACGCCCGGGCCGAGATGCACCGGTTGATGGACGCCTTCCGGGAGGCTTCCCGGTACACCGACCCGGCGCACTCGGTCGAGGTGCTGACCGGCGGCGAGGCGATAGCCCAGCGGCTGGAGCACATCACCGGGACCAGCCAGTACCAGATCCGCGGCTTCGACTGCCCGCCCTACATCCAGGACCCGGTGGCCAACATCCCGTTGCAGCGGCAGCGGCTGGGGGAGGGCGTGCGGTTCCGGACCATCTACGACCGGGAGGCGGTGGCCTGGCCGGGCCGGCTGGAGAAGAACATCCTGGTCGGCGTCGCCGACGGGGAGGAGGCCAGGGTCCGGCCGGTGCTCCCGATGAAAATGGTGATGTCGGACGACCGGATGGCGATCATCCCGATCAGCGTCGGTGACAGCGTGCTCGACGCCGCGTACGTGATCCACCCCTCGGCGCTGCTCCAGGCCCTGGACACGCTCTTCGAGGCGGAGTGGGAGCGCGCCGTCCAGTTGCAGTCCGCGCTCGGCGCCGGTGACGGGGCGCTGGAGCCGGAGGCCGACCACCGCAAACTGCTCGGCCTGCTGGCCGCCGGCCTCACCGACGAGTCGATCGCCCGCTCGCTGGGCTGGAGCGCCCGGACCACCCAGCGCCGGCTCCAGTCGCTGATGCGCGAGCTGGGGGCCACCACCCGCTTCCAGGCCGGGATGGCGGCCCGGGAGCGGGGCTGGCTGTAGCTCCGGCCCCGGTTCCGGCCCTGCTTCCGGTGCTGGCGTGGCGGCGGCCGGGCCGGTGCCGGTGGGCCGGGCGGGGAGTCAGCTCCAGGGGGAGAGGGACGCCCAACGGCCGTCCGGCCCGCGTTCGACCTTCTCCAGACCGACCACCGCCGTGCGGTTCAGCCGCCCGTAGATGTGCGGGAACAGCACCCCGGGCGTGGCCCCGGACGGCGGTGCGCCGTTCGGGGCCTCCCACTTGACCATCGGTTCCACCAGCGACTCCTCGATCAGCAGCACCATCAGGGGTCCGGGGGTGTCGGCGAAGAAGGCGTTGGCCACGGCCAGCGCGGTCGGCTCGTCCGCCGAGCAGTGGATGAACCCGTCGGTGAGCAGCGAGGCGGTCGCGTACGGCCGCCCGGGGTCGGCCAGCCAGTCGTCCAGGGGAGCGAGGTGCAGGATCATGCTCCTGTTGTACCTGTTCCGGCCGGGCCCGGACGGACGCCCGGGCCGCCGCCGCTCACAGGCCGGCCACCTTCGCGGAGGCGGAGACCTCGTACACCAGGGTCAGCGTGCGGCGGGCGCCCGGGCCGAGCGGAACGTCCCAGCGGACGATGCCCTCGGCGTCGGAGGCGTCCGGCACGGGTGAGCACTCCTCCTTGCGCAGCCGCACCTCCACCGCCGCCACCTCGGAGACCGGTACGCGTTCGCGCACCGCGACCAGCTGCTCGTCCCGCTCCTCCGGGCCGGAGAACCGGGACAGGTGCAGCCGCACCGTGCGGGTGGTCACCGAACGCTGGCTCAGACCCGCGGTGGACCGGCGCTCCTCGGTCTCCCGCACCACCCGGTAGCCGTCCGAGCTGCCGAAGGACAGCTCGGTGTCGGCGCCCGCCGCGGTGAACGGCAGCTGTCCGCGCCCGGTGAACCCGCTGCCGCGGACCAGCTCGACCGGCCCGGCGAGCAGCGGGTGCCCGGCCGTGTTGCGGAACCGGACCACCTGGGTCACCAGCGGCGACAGCTCCGGCACGCAGGTGAACTCGCTGCGCGCCGGACCGTCGAAGGAGGCCAGCGGCACCCGGTGCGCCTTCCCGTCGGACGGCACCGTCGCCGGGGCCGGGGCGCTCAGCACCCGCACCTCGCCGCCGTCGTCCACGCCCGGCACGACGCCGTCCGGCCCCAGCTCGGAGATCGCCTCCTCGCGCAGCTCGACCTCGACGGCGCGCTTCTCCTCGCTGGTGCGTTCGCGCAGCGTCAGCACGTCCTCGACGAGCGACGGCGGTTCGGTGGCCAGCGCCGACCGGGCGGTGGAGAAGGTCAGCCGGGCCCCGTTCCAGACCTCGCCGGTGCGCTGCCAGACCACGGCCTCGGACTCCAGCCGCAGCACGCCGTCGGCCAGGGTGGCGCGGTAGGACGGCCGCCACAGGGCGCACGGCACCAGGTGGTGCACGGTGAGGCGGGCCGGACCGGCCGCGGCGGCCTCGACGGTGAGGTCGAGGTGGGCGACCAGTTCGGCGGGCCGCTCCTCGGACTCCTCCAGGGCGCCGAGCGCCGCGGCGCGGTCCACCTCCAGCCGGCGCAGCCGGACCCGGGAGGCCCGCAGCTCCTCGCCGTGCTGCTCGCGGCCGGCGTCGACCCGGTCCAGCTCGCGGTGCCAGCGGGTGCGCTCGACCTCGCCGGCGCCGGCGCCCTCGCCGACCTCCCGGAGCAGGTCGGTGCTGAGCTGGGCGAGCAGGGCCAGCCGGGCCTCCAGCCGGTCGGCCAGCCGCTCCTCCTCACGGATCCGGACCTCCAGGTCGTGCAGCCGGTGGCGCAGCTCGGAGTCGTCGGGGCCGGGCGGCAGTGGTGGGCGGGGGGTCCAGGTGCGGGTGATCCGGGCGTCCAGGACGCGGACGC
This sequence comes from Kitasatospora sp. NPDC094019, assembly GCF_044764505.1. Taxonomy (NCBI): domain Bacteria; kingdom Bacillati; phylum Actinomycetota; class Actinomycetes; order Kitasatosporales; family Streptomycetaceae; genus Kitasatospora; species Kitasatospora sp. NPDC094019. Next base: position 127,109 of record NZ_JBIWIF010000021.1, on the reverse strand, counting down.
CCGGGGTGTCCGACTCGGCGCGCAGGGTGCGGTCGACGGCGAGGGCGGTGAGCGGGCCGAGCCGCAGCCGCTGGACGCCGGCGGCGAGGTCCGCGGTGGCGGTCCGCCCGATCCGGGCGCGGTCCTCCAGGCAGGTGACGGTGGTGACGGGGAGCGCCGTCACGGGGGGCGGGGTGCCCGGGGTGGTCGGGACGCCCGGAGTGTTCGGGGCGCCGGGCCCCGGGGCGTCCGCGCTCGCGGCGCCGGGGAGGGGGGTGACGGTCATCGTTCAGTTCCTCCGGTTTCCGCCGACGATGGCCTTTCCGGCCGGGATCCTGATCTGGTAGCCGCCGTCCAGCTCGGCCCGGCCGCCCGGCGGCAGGTCGACCCGCCGGAGCCGGGTGCCGGGCGGGCACTCGGCGGACGGTTCGTCCGGTGCGTGCCAGCCGGGCCGTTCCTCGATCCGGACATCGGCGTCGGAGCTGACCGGTACCCGTTCGCGGACCTCGACGGTGACCGGGCGGCCGAGCCGGTTGGCCAGCTCGACGCGCACCCGGTGGTCGAGCACGGTGCTGCTGTTCAGCATGCCCGCGGTGGACTCGTGCAGCTCGGTACGGCGCGTCACCTCGACCGACTCGGCGACACCGATGCCCAGTCGGCGCACACCGCCGGGGGCGAGGGTGGGCAGGGCCCCGGTGAGCAGGAACTCGTCGTCGACGGTCACCTCGACCGGGCCGGCGAGCACCGCGCGGGCGGTGCCGTTGGTGAGCACCAGGGTCGCGTAGACCCGCTCCTCGACCGCCGGTACGGCGACGTACTCCGGCCGGACGCTCACCGCGATGTCGTCGATCGTGACGGTGTGCCAGGTGCCGTCGGACGGGATGTCGGCGGGAGCGGCGGCGTCGTAGCGGTACTCGAAGGAGCCGGTCGAGACCTGTGGCGGCACCGCGTGCGGCGGCATCGGGAGGCGCTGCAGCCTGGCGCCGTACGGGCCGGCCGCCGTCCGGGCGCCGGTGCCCGGACGGAACGCCCGGTGCAGGGTGCCGCGCCGGTCGGGGTCGCCGTCCGGGCCGAGCAGTTCGAGCACGGGGTAGTCGAGCAGCCGCTCGTCCGGGACCGGCGGTCCGGGCGGGGGAGCGAACGGGGCGGGCGCGTCGGCGAGGAGGAAGTCGGCTTCCTCGGCGAATCCGGAGGGGCCGGCGGCTCCGCCGCCCTCGGCGGTCAAGGCCGAGCGGACGCGGCGGGCCTCGGGCGGCAGCGGTACCCCGCCGTAGCCGGCGAAGCCGGGCGGCTCCGGGGCCGGGTGCATCCTGACCTGGGTGCCGCCGCGCGCTCCGCCGCCGGCCGGGCGTGCGGGGAACGAGGCCGCCGCGGGGGCCGGGGGCGGCGCGGCGACGGTCGGGCTGACCGGGACCGGCATCGCGAGCGGCGCCCGGGGCGAGCGGAGCGGGCGGTCGGCCACCGGGCGTGGGCCGACCGCGTCGTAGGCCGAGAACAGGTCGGACAGTCCGGCCGGGGGCTCGCGCCAGCCGGAGGGCAGCGGGGCCGGCTGGCTGCGGCCGATCCGCAGCGAGCGCAGCTTGGGCAGGTCGGTGCGGCGTTCCAGGTCGGCGGTGGAGAGGGCGAGGCGGACGCCGGTCCAGTCCTCGTCGGTCTGCTGGGCGACGGAGGCGCGCAGGACCAGGTCGCCGGTGTCGTCGCCCTGGCGGTAGGACAGTCGGTAGGAGGGCACCCAGCGGGCGGCCTGGACGGTGTACTCCAGCTCGATGTCCAGCTCGGGGGCGGTGTCGGTGGTGTCGGCGGTGTCCGTGTCGGTGGGGGCCGGGGCGGTGGTGAGGGTGAGCAGGGCGGTGATCGCGGTCGTGATCGCCTCCTGCGGGTCGGCGGTGGTCGCGCGGGCGATCCGGTCGGCGAGCAACTCGGTCTCGTGCTCGGCGAGTTCGATGTCCCTGGTGAGCAGTTCGGTGCGCCGGTGGAGCCGCGAGAGGCGTTCGTCGACGAAGTCGGCCAGTTCGAGCCAGGCGTCGGCGGGCGTGCGGCGCAGCGGGTCGTCGCGGCGCCGGGCCGGCGGGACGGCACGCAGCGCGGTGGTCTCGGCGACGGCGGCGAGCACCAGTCGGAGGCGTTCCCGCAGCGTGCTCTCGTGCTCCCGGGCCGCGTCCAGCCGCAGGCGCAGTTCGGGCAGCTCGGAGGGGTCGCGGAGTTCGGCGACCGCCTCCACCCGGGCCTCGGTGACGGCCGTGCCGGCCGGTCCGGAGAGCACCCGGGCGCGCAGCGAGCGCTCGTCGAGTCTTCCGGGCAGGCCGGTCAGCCGGACCCGCCCGTCCGGGGGCAGGGCCACCCGGGCCAGGCGGCGGCAGACCGCGCCGGCGGCGTGGACGACGACGGAGTCCAGGACCGAGGGGACGGCCGGGACGGTGGTGGTTCCTGCGCCGTTTCCAGCTTCGTCTCCTGCTCCGGCGCCCCCGGTGGAGGAAACGGTGGTGCTGCTGTCCTGCGGTCGATGCTGGTCGCTGCTGTGCTGATCGTTCACCCGGCCAACCCCTTCGTCGCGTACCTTCGGCGCCGAGCCCGCGCGCCGAGCCTTCTCCCGGGCGGCCCATCCTGCCGTGTGCCGGTTCCCGCGTCCCCGGTTTTCCGACGTGCGTGGCGTGCGGTCGGCCGGTGCGCGGGTGGTGCGGGTCCGCGTGAGGGGGGACGGCCGCGGGGCCCGGAGCGGTTGCGGTCGCGGTGGCGGCCGGTGTCGGGGCCGGACGGTGGCCGCGCGGGTGGGGGCGATGGGGGAGGATGAGGCGGGCCCGGTTCGCGGTTCGGTTCCGCGTCGTTCCGTGTCGCCCGTGCTGTTCCGTTCCGTTCTGTGAGGAGAGCCACCCGCCATGCGCACAGCTGTCGTCGTCGGTACCGGACTCATCGGCACCTCCGCCGCGCTCGCCCTCACCGGACGGGGTCTGACGGTCCATCTGGAGGACGCCGACCCGGACGCCGCCCGCACCGCCGCCTCGCTGGGCGCCGGCATCACCGAGCCGGCCGACGGCCCGGTGGACCTGGCGATCATCGCCGTCCCGCCCGCGTTGGTCGGCAAGGTGCTCGCGGACTGCCAGCGCCGCGGCCTGGCGCAGTACTACACCGACGTCGCCAGCGTGAAGGCCGGCCCGCGGGCCGAGGTCGCCGCGCTCGGCTGCGACACCGTCCACTACCTCGGCAGCCACCCGATGGCCGGCCGGGAGCGGTCCGGCCCGCTGGCCGCCCGCGCCGACCTGTTCGAGGGCCGGCCGTGGGTGCTCACCCCGACCCCCGACACCGACACCGGGACGCTGAACGCCGTCCTGGAACTGGTCGCGCTCTGCGGGGCCATGCCGATCGTCATGGACGCCGCGGCCCACGACCGCGCGGTCGCCCTGGTCTCGCACGCCCCCCAGCTGCTCTCCTCGCTGGTGGCCGCCCGGCTGGAGCACGCCGACGAGACCGCCATAAGGCTCTCCGGTCAGGGCGTCCGGGACGTCACCCGGATCGCCGCCTCCAACCCCGCGATGTGGGTGGACATCCTGTCCGCCAACGCGGGCGCGGTGGCCGACGTGCTGGCGGAGCTCGCCACCGACCTCGGCGAGACCGTCACCGCGCTGCGCGCCCTCCAGGCCGCCGAGGAGGCCGAGCGGCGGGGCGGCGCGGCCGACATCGAGGCGGTCATGCGGCGGGGCAACACCGGCCAGGCCCGGATCCCGGGCAAGCACGGCGCACCGCCCACCCGCTACGAGACCGTCGCCGTCGTGCTCGGCGACCAGCCCGGTGAGCTGGGCCGGCTGTTCGGTGAGGTCGGCGCGGCCGGCGTCAACATCGAGGACGTCGTGATCGAGCACTCGACCGGCCAGCAGGTGGGCTTCGTCCAGCTCGCGGTGGCGCCGGGGGCGGTCCGGGCGCTGACGGTGGCGCTGCGGGCGACCGGGTGGAGCGTCCGGGACTGAGCGTCCAGGAGTGAGTGTCCGGGAGCGGGCTTCGGGGACCGGGTGTCCGGGACCGATTTCCGGGGACCGGGTTGTCGTGTCGGCCCCGGCCCGGAGGGGGCCGGCACCGGCGGGGCCGGGTCGGGCGCCGGTCCATTAACCTTGGAGGAGACAATCCCCGGTCGCCCCGTAGATCCGGGTCGCCGTGCTCAGACATCAGAGATCCAGAGAGAGGTTCGGGCCGTGGACACTGCCGACCGAGCGCATGCCCCGGTCGTCGTCGCCATCGACGGACCCTCCGGCTCCGGCAAGTCGACCGTCTCCCGGGCGGTCGCCGCCAGGCTGGGCCTGAGCTTCCTGGACACCGGTGCCATGTACCGGGCGATGACCTGGTGGATGCTGGCCAACGACATCGACGTGGCCGACCCGGAAGCGGTGGCCGTCGCCTGCGGCAAGCCGGTGATCGTGTCCGGCACGGACGCGGACGGCCCGACCATCACGGTCGACGGCCGGGACGTCTCCGGCCCGATCCGCGGCCCGGAGGTGACCGCCCAGGTCAGCGCCGTCTCCGCGGTGCCCGCGGTGCGCGCCCGCCTGGTCGAGCTGCAGCGCGGCTGCGCCGGGGTCGCCGGGCGCGGCATCGTCGCCGAGGGCCGGGACATGGGGAGCGTGGTCTTCCCGACCGCCACCGTCAAGGTCTTCCTGACCGCGTCGGAGGTGGCCCGGGCCGAGCGCCGGGCGGCCGAGCTGCGGGCCAAGGGCCTGGACGAGGCGACCATCACCGCGATGGCCGCCGATCTGGCCCGCCGGGACGCGGCGGACTCCTCGCGGGCGACCGCGCCGCTCACCCAGGCCGCGGACGCCGTGCTGGTGGACACCAGCGAGCTCACCCTGGAACAGGTGATCGACCGGATCACCACGCTGGTCGAGCAGCGGGCCGGGACCGCGCTGTCGACGGTCTGAGACCGGCCGGAGCCTCCGCTCCGGCACACTGACAAGAGCTCCCGGCAGGAACTGCCGGGAAGTGCTTCCGTCGGGAGCGGCCGAGAGGCGCTTCCGACGACCACGGGCTGCCACGGTGGCACCCGGAACCATTCGCGCTGCCCCGGAGGGGCAGGAACGCACGGCGCGCCCCTGGGAAGGGCCGCGCCGGGAAACGGACAGTACGAACATGACCGCAGAGCACACCGCCGCCGGCAACGGCGAGCTGGACGCCACCGACTACGCCGAGTTCATGGCGCTCGCCGCCGAGGAGGGCTTCGACCTCGACGACGTCGACGGCTTCGGCGACGGCACCCACATCCCGCTTCCGGTGCTGGCCATCGTCGGCCGCCCGAACGTCGGCAAGTCGACCCTGGTCAACCGCATCATCGGCCGTCGCGAGGCCGTCGTCGAGGACAAGCCCGGCGTCACCCGCGACCGCGTCAGCTACGAGGCGACCTGGAACGGCCGCCGCTTCAAGGTCGTCGACACCGGCGGCTGGGAGATCGACGTCCTCGGCATCGACGCCATGGTCGCCGCCCAGGCCGAGCTGGGCATCGAGCAGGCCGACGCGGTGCTGTTCGTGGTCGACGCCACCGTCGGTGCCACCGACACCGACGAGGCCCTGATCAAGATCATCCGCCGGGCCGGCAAGCCGACCGTGCTCTGCGCCAACAAGGTCGACGGCCAGTCCACCGAGGCCGAGGCTTCCTACCTCTGGTCGCTCGGCCTGGGCGAGCCCTACCCGGTCTCCGCCCTGCACGGCCGTGGCTCCGGCGACCTGCTCGACGCGGTGATGGCCGCCCTGCCCGAAGCCCCGCCGCAGACCTTCGGCGACCTCGCCCCCGGCGGTCCGCGCCGGGTCGCGCTGATCGGCCGGCCGAACGTCGGCAAGTCCAGCCTGCTGAACAAGGTCGCCGGCGAGGAGCGCGTCGTCGTCAACGAGCTGGCCGGCACCACCCGTGACCCGGTCGACGAGATGATCGAGCTCGGCGGCAAGACCTGGAAGTTCGTCGACACCGCCGGCATCCGCCGCCGGGTCCACATGACCGCCGGCGCCGACTTCTACGCCTCGCTGCGCACCTCCGCCGCGCTGGAGAAGGCCGAGGTCGCCGTCGTCCTGATCGACGGCAGCGAGACTCTCGCCGAGCAGGACACCCGGATCATCTCGATGGCCGTCGAGGCCGGTCGCGCCGTCGTCATCGCCTACAACAAGTGGGACCAGCTCGACGAGGAGCGCCGCTACTACCTGGAGCGCGAGATCGAGCGCGACCTCGTCCAGGTGCAGTGGGCGCCGCGGGTCAACGTCTCGGCGAAGACCGGCCGGCACATGGAGAAGCTCGTCCCGGCGATCGAGACCGCGCTGGCGGGCTGGGAGACCCGGATCCCGACCGCGCGGCTGAACGCCTTCCTCGGTGAGCTGGTGGCCGCCCACCCGCACCCGATCCGCGGTGGCAAGCAGCCGCGCGTCCTGTTCGGCACCCAGGCGGGCGCGCGCCCGCCGCGGTTCGTGCTGTTCGCCTCGGGCTTCCTGGAGGCGGGCTACCGGCGCTTCATCGAGCGTCGGCTGCGCGAGGAGTTCGGCTTCGTCGGGACGCCGATCTCGATCTCGGTGCGGGTGCGGGAGAAGCGCAGCCGGAAGAAGTGACGCGAGAGGTGACGGCTGACGCTCCGGTGGAGCCGTTGCGGCGGTGAGCCGGGCGGAAGCCCGGGCGGAAGGGCCCTGTCGGCCGGTCTTCGGACCGGGTGGCGGGGTCCTTCGTCGTGTCCGGCCGGGCGCGGTCCGCGGGTGCGGGGCGGGTGCCGCACGCGCGGTGGGTCAGTGGTGGTCGCCGCTGCGGCCCGGAGGGAGGGAGAGCAGGCTGCGGTGGCGGCCGCCACTGGTGGTGCCGGGTCCGCCGCCGGGGCCGTGGGCGGTGCCCATGGCCGGCACGGGGGCCGGGACCGGGACCGTCACCGGGGCGGGCGCGGGCAGGTGCGCCGCCGTCGAGTGAGGGACGGAGCCGAGGTAGCCGGCCGCCACCCAGCCCTGGCCGGTGCCGAACTGGGCCTGGGCCGGGCTCTGGGGGTGGGACGGGGCCTGGGCGGCGACGGGGTGGAAGCCGGTCGCGTACGGGCTCGGCGCGTGACCGGTGTGGCCGGTGTGGGTGTGGCCCTGGTCGTGCGCGTGGATCTGGGCGGGTAGGGCGGGGAGTCCGCCGTGGCCGTGCTGGCCGTGCTGGCCGGTGTGGCTGCTGTGGCCCGTGCCGCCGTGCTGTCCGGTGTGGCCGTGGTGCTCGGCGGGGCCGTTGTGGTCGGGGCTGCCCGGCTGGCTCGGCATGAACTGGGGGAGGCCGATCGCCTGGCCCGCCCAGGTCTGGAACGCCTGGTGCTGCGGCGGGTAGCCCCGGTGGTCGGCCCGTCCCGGTCCGTTGTCGCGGACGGCGAAGCCCGCGAAGACGAGGTCCTCCTCACCGGAGCGGTCACCGGGCAGGGCGCGGAAGAGGCGCCGGTACTCGGAGTACAGCTCGTCGTAGATCGGCGTCGCCGAGTGCGGGTGCTCGGCGTCGTACGACGGGCGCATGCCCGGGATCGCGCGGGAGGCGGTGGACCGCCGGGGGGCTGCGGGGACGTCGTAGCTGTACACGCAGGGCCCAACGAGCGAGGACGCCGGGGGATGCGGGGTGCGGGGGCCCGCGGGCCCGGCCGGGCCGGGCGGTCGGGGAAGGGGACCGGCCGGGGTCAGGCCGGGGTGTGAGGCCAGGGTGTCGGGGCTGCCCGGGCCGCCGCCGGTGGGGCCGCGTTCGGGCGGCGGCCTCCACCGGCGGGGGTTCCGGTCGTCGGGGGTCCGGGTGCCTGTGGCGGCAGCGGTTCCGGCCCGGCGGTCCCGGACGCGGCTCAGGTGCCGGCGAGCGGGAGGGAGGCGGAGACGACCTGGCCGAGCGCCACCGCGCGCTCCAGCGCCTGGCGCAGCAGGTCCTCCCGCGGCTGCCGGCCGACCGTCCCCGCCGGGACGGCGTACATGGTGACCTCGCCGAGCTGGTTGGCCGCGAACCGCCAGGCGTCGGTCACCTGGAGCGGCTGGTGGGCCTGCCACCAGCCGGTGCTGCCCCCGGCCGCGGCCGGCTGGAGGATCGCGTGCAGCTTGCCCATCGCGACCAGTACCGACCAGCCGGGCAGCTGGTCCGGCGTCCGGTCGAGGTCGGTGACCGGCTGGAAGCCCGCGTCCTGGAGCAGGTCGAGGAACTCGTCCTCACCGGTGGTGTTGCCGGGGCGGCCGACCGGTCCGGTCGGCTCGACGACCAGCGAGGCGTGGCCGGTGTCGCCGTGCAGCACCAGACCGCAGGTGATGCCGAGGATCGCGGCCTGGCCGGGGGTGCCCGGCCGGCCGGCCGGGTCGGACGCCGGCGCGGGGGCGGCCTGGGCGGGGAGGGACGGCTGCAGCCGGGCGGCGTCGGCGGACACGTCGCTCTGGGCCTGGCTGATGCTGCGGACGGCGCCGGCCAACTGCTCCTCGGCGACCGGAACCACCTGGGACGGGATGCAGCGGGCGTGCGCGAAGGCGAGCACCGCCGTCTCGTCGCCGACGAACAGCACGGTGCTGGTCGGCTCCAGGAGGGTGTCGCCGGGGGTGCGGCAGGAGGTGCATTCGTAGCTGTCGGGTGCGTGGGCGCCGCCGAGCAGGCGGTCGGCCTCGTCGTCGCCGATCTCGGATCGGACCTCGTCGCTGACGTCGAGCATGCGCGGCACTGGGTCTCCTCGGTGCGGTGTGGGAATACGGGTGCGGGGACGGTCGGGGCGGGTCCCCGGGGGTTCCGGGGCGGGCCCGGGGGTCGAACGCGGTGGAGCCGGAGGATCGGGCCTGTTCGAGCCGGGAGGCGGCGGCGGCCCGGCCGCCCTTACCAACGGGCCCTTGTGGCAGGGGTCACGGGTGGGGGGCAGGGGTGACGGGAATTGCCTCGGATCCGATCGCGGAGGGTGTTCTCGGCGTCGCAATCTGTCGATCTCGGAGACGGGACTGCCGGAATGGAACGGTGAGGTGAGTCACGGCCCGTCGATGTTTGATCTAGGAAATGACGGTTAAAACGGACAAATTGGACATAATTGCATGGTCGTTACCGCCGGTAACGCCGTGCTGAGCTGGGGAGACCTCCGGCTGTTTGAACCCCGGCCGCCCGCCTCGTAGCTTCATTGGCGGTGCAACGAGCACCACCCGGGTTCACCCCCGACGCACAGCCCGCCGGTTCGCACCGGCGCCGGCGGTGCCCGCCGACGCGACCGCTCGAACAGGTCGCCGGTGTGTGGAGGGTGGCCGGGGCGGCACGGAACGTCCGACACGTCTCCGGCCGCCCGACGGACGCGGCGAGCGATTCCAGACCCTCCAGGGCTTGGTTCCGCATGCCCTCCCGGGGCTGTCGAGAGGAACCTCATGACCTTCCGTAACGAGACCGCCGCTGCCACCACCACCGCCACCAAGCGCAACCGCGTCCGGATGGCTGTCGTGGCGGGTGCCGCTGTCGCGGCCCTGCCGGTGGCCGGCCTCGTCACGGCCACCTCGGCCTCGGCCGCCTCCGTCTCCACCTGGGACGCTGTCGCCCAGTGCGAGGCCGGCGGCAACTGGGCCATCAACACCGGCAACGGTTTCTACGGCGGTCTGCAGTTCACCTCCAGCACCTGGGCCGCCTTCGGCGGCACCGCCTACGCCTCGCAGGCCAACCTGGCCACCAAGGCGCAGCAGATCGCCGTCGCCGAGAAGGTCCTCGCCTCGCAGGGCCCGGGCGCCTGGCCCGTCTGCTCCGTGAAGGCCGGTCTGACCAAGGGCGGCGCCGCCGCCGCGGTCGACACCTCCACCCCGAAGGCCACCGAGACCCCGAAGCCGGCCGCCCCCAAGGCGACCGAGGCTCCGAAGCCGGCCGCGCCGAAGGCCGTCGAGGCCCCGAAGACCGCCGCCCCGAAGGCCGTCGAGGCCCCCAAGGCCGCGCCGAAGGCCGATGTCGCGCCGAAGACCGACGCCGCGCCGAAGGCCGACAAGGCCGCGAAGTCCGGCAAGTCCTGGACCTCGAACGACGCCAAGCAGGTCAACGGCAACTACACCGTCAAGGCCGGCGACACCCTGAGCACCATCGCCGCCGCCCAGGGCGTCGACTGGCACGCCCTGTACGACAACAACGCCAAGGTCATCGGCGCCAACCCCGACCTGATCTTCCCGGGCCAGACCCTCACCGTCTGATCCGACCCCGTCGATCCGGCGGCGTCCGGTCCGGCAGTGTCCGGTCCGACCCCGCCGGTCCACGCCGCCACGGCCGTCCTCCCGCACCGCGGGAGGACGGCCGTCGGGGGTTTCCGGCCGTTGTCGGAGGCGTGCGGGAGGATGGGGGGCGTGACCCAGGGCGAGTTGTTCGGCGACCTCTTCGACGCCACCTCCGGGAGCGGACGGTCCGGGATCGGACGCTTCGAGCCGGCCCCCGGGGCGGTGCTGCTCCCCGGCTGGCTCGACGCGGCGGCGCAACTGCGTCTGCTCGCCGCCTGTCGCGGCTGGGCCCGTCCGCCGGCGGGCATGCACACCGTCCGGATGCCCACCGGCGGGACGATGTCCGTCCGGATGGTCAGCCTCGGCCTTCATTGGTACCCGTACGGCTATCGGCGCCTGGCCGAGGACGGCACCCCGGTCAAACCCTTCCCGCCCGAGCTCGGTGAGCTGGCCCGGCGGGCGGTGGCCGAGGCGTACGGGGCGGGCGTCGACGGCGGCGGTACCGGCGCCGACAGCGGTGTCGGGGGTACCGGCGACCTCGGGGGTGCGGGTGCGGTCGGCGGTATCGCCGGGGCGGTCGGCTACGAGCCGGACGTCGCGATCGTCAACCACTACCCGCACGGTGCCCGGATGGGTCTGCACCAGGACCGCGACGAGCGCGCCGACGCCCCGGTGGTCTCGCTGTCGCTCGGCGACACCTGCGTCTTCCGGCTCGGCAACACGGAGACCAGGGCCGGACCGTGGACGGACCTGGAGCTGCGCGGGGGCGACCTGCTGGTGTTCGGTGGCCCGGCCCGGTTCGCGTACCACGGTGTGGTGCGGACCCTGCCGGGCACCGCGGACCCGGCGCTGGGGCTGACCGGGCGGCTCAACATCACCGTCCGGCAGTCGGGTCTGTGACCGTCCGCGCAGGGGCTACTGTTCGAACTCGTTCGAGTGAATCGGTGCGGTCGGCCCGGGGGAGGGGAATGTCCCGGCTCGCTGAGGAATTCGATTGAGCTGGAGAATTCGAGAGAACGGGTTGCCGACAGCGGGGCGGAAGACCTCCGGCCCGGGTGGCGGCCCGGAGAGGACGTGTCCCATGGCTACCCCTGTCGACGATCTCGTCGCACTGCTGGACCTTGAGCAGATCGAGCTGAACATCTTCCGCGGGCGAAGCCCCGAGGAGGCGCTGCAGCGCACGTTCGGCGGGCAGGTCGCGGGCCAGGCGCTGGTGGCGGCGGGGCGCACCGTGGACGACGACCGGCCGGTCCACTCGCTGCACGCGTACTTCCTGCGGCCCGGCGTGCCGGGGGTGCCGATCGTCTACCAGGTGGACCGGCTCCGGGACGGCCGCTCGTTCACCACCCGCCGGGTGCTGGCGATCCAGGGCGGCCGGTCGATCTTCGCGCTGACCGCGGACTTCCACGCCCCGGAGCCCGACAGCATCGAGCACCAGTACCCGATGCCCGAGGTGCCCGCCCCGGAGAAGCTGCCGAGCGCGCTGGACGAGGTCGGCTCCCGGCTCGGCGAGCTGCCCCCGTTCATCAGCCGGCGCCAGCCGTTCGACATCCGCTACGTCGACCGGCTGCGCTGGAGCACCGAGGAGCTCGCCGGCGTCGAGGCGCGCAGCGGCGTCTGGCTGCGCACCAACGGGGAGCTGCCGGACGATCCACTGATCCACGTCTGCGCGCTCACCTACGCGAGCGACATGACGCTGCTGGACGCGGTCCGCGCCCCGGTCGAGCCGCTCTGGGGCACCCGGCACTTCGACATGGCCTCGCTCGACCACGCGATGTGGTTCCACCGGCCGTTCCGCGCCGACGACTGGCTGCTCTACCAGCAGGAGTCCCCGATCGCCCACGGCGCCCGGGGCCTGGCCCGCGGACAGATCTTCGACCGGAGCGGGCAACTGGTGGTGTCGGTGGTGCAGGAGGGCCTGTTCCGCCGGATCAAGGGCTGACGGGTGGCAGCGGTGCGAACGGCGTGTTGACCGCTGTGACCGGTGTGACGGCCGTGCGACGAGCGCGCGACGGTGTCCGGGGCCGGGAATGCTCCGCCCGGGTACCGGACGTTCGACGGGGTAACGGAGAACGAACGGCCCGCCCCGCGGGCCTCGACCGGAATGGGAGGGCGAGCCGATGACGGCGACGGCCGCGGAGGAATGGCAGAACTGGAGCGACCGGCGGGCGGCGACCGTCAGCTCGCCGCACGGTCAGCTGGCGCTCACCGGTACGCACTGGCTGGAGCCGGAGCCGGCGGCGATCGCCGGCCTGCCCGGCGTCTGGTGGGCGGACGCGGAGGGTGTGCGACTGCGGGCGGCGGCGGCCGACGGCGTCACCGTCGCGGGGGCGGGCGCCCCCGTCGACGGCGAGGTCCTGCTGCGCCCGGACACCGATCCCGAGGCGGACACGGCCGCGCTCGGCGAGGTGCTGCTGGTGCCGATCGAGCGGGAGGGCGAGCCGGCCCTGCGGGTCTTCGACCCGAATTCGCCCGGGCGGGCGTCGTTCGCCGGGATCTCGGCCTACCCCTACGCGCCGGAGTGGGCCGTCCCGGCGGTCTTCACCCCCTTCGAGGGCGGCGCCGGGCAGGCGGTGCTGGTCCCGAACGCCGACGGCAGGGAGCGCCCGCTCGCGGTGACCGGCCGGATCGCCTTCACCGTCGCGGGCGAGCACCGGACCCTCACGGTCAGCCGCTCGGACGACGGCCGGCTGAGCGGGGTGATCGCCGACGCGACCAGCGGCCGCGACACCTACCGTTTCCGCTTCGTCACCCTCCCCGCCCCGGACGAGGACGGCCGTACGGTCCTGGACCTCAACCGCGCCTACCTGCCCCCCTGCGCCTTCGCGGACCACTTCATCTGCCCCTTCCCGCCGCCCGGCAACCGGCTGGACTTCCCCGTGGAGGCGGGCGAGAAGCAGGTCCTCACCCGGTAGGGTCCGGGCCCGCCGGGGAACGTCCGCCGGGGAACGTCCGCCCGGGAACGCCCGCCGGGCCCGGCGGGGGTCGCCCGCTGGGCGTCGGGCCCGGTCACTCGGCGTAGAAGGCGTTCCAGAGCTCGCGTTCGACCGGTGTCGGGGGCAGCGGACAGAGCCGCTCGGGGTGGGCGCACGGCGGCTCGTCCAGCCGGGGCGGGGCCGTCGTCGGCAGTACCCCCAGCTCCGGGTCCAGCACGGCGGGCACCCACTGGGCACCGAGGAGCATCAGCCCCCGGTACAGGAATCCGAGGACGCGCCGGCCCAGCCGGGCCAGGTGGCCGGGCCGGCGCGTCCCGGAGCGGGGCTCGCGTCGCACGACGGCTCGCCGATCCGCTACTCGGGGATGATGACCTCGCTGGCCGAACGCGTTCCGGCGGTGGAGCCGGACGGGTCGGCGGGGGCGAGGTAGCGCATCTCGGCGGGTGCTTGTCGGGTGAGCCAGGCGGTCATGTCCTTCAGCTCGGGGATCCCGGGGAACATGAAGCGGCGCTCGCGGTCCTCCAGGCCGATGCCCCGCAGGACGCCCTCGGAGCGCTGGATCCGGTCCATCAGTTCCCGGGCGGCGGCGCCGGCGGTGGTCCGCCCCTGCTCGTAGTCCTCGCAGAGCCGCACCATGTCGTCGAACAGCAACTTGTAGCTGGGCTGGTCGGGCATCAGCAGGCCGGGGTAGGGCAGGTCCTCCATAGCGCGGAAGACCCGGTCGTCACGGGTCTCGCGGAAGCGTTCGACGAAGCGGTCGAAACGGAGGTTGATCGGGACCTCGGCGGCGGCCCAGACGCGGTAGACGGCGTTCCACAGCTCGTAGTCGGAGAAGGCGATGAACGAGCAGTTGACCATGTCGTCGTTGCAGCGGATCAGCCCCTTCTGGAGGGTGTCCACGTAGGCGAACCGCTCGACGTCGAAGTCGTCCTCCTCCAGCGCCTCGAACAGCCGCCAGGCGAAGGCGTTGATGACCTCGGTGGTGTTGGTGAGGCCGCGGGAGAACAGCGGGTCGATGAAGCCCGCCGCGTGCGACATCAGGCACCAGCGGTGGCCGACGGTCTGCGTCGACGAGTACTGGAGCCGGCCGGTGGAGACCCACGGCCGGACGGTCTTCGCGTCCTTGAAGACCCGCTCCACCGCGGGGAACCGTGCGGCGTGGAAGCGGAACTCCTCCTCGGGCGTCATGCCCTCCTGACGCGGGTAGAGCCGCTCGTCGAAGGTCAGACCAACGCTGACCAGCGGGTTCAGCGAGCGCGGCTCGTTGTTGAACGGGATGGACCAGAACCAGCCGCGCTCGAACATGTGGTGCATGGTGCCCTCGACCCAGGGGATCGGCGGCAGGTCCTCCGGTTCCATCCGGAGCACCTCGTCGGTCGGCCGGACCCCGATCATGTGGGTGAACAGGGACCGCGAGTGGTGCTTGAGCGCGTCCGGGGCCTCGCGCAGTCCGAGCTTGTCGGCGACCGGCGAGCGGAATCCGCTGCCGTCGACCAGGTAGCGGGCGGTGAACCGTTCGCCGGACGGGTCCGCCACCGACACCTGGTGCTCGCCGAGGTCGAGGTCGCTCACCCGGAAGCCCTGGCGCACGTCGCAGCCGTACTTGATCGCGGTGTGGAACAGGAAGGCGTCGGTGTCCTGGCGGAACAGGTGGCCGGTCTGCAGCGCCTTCGACGGCGGGCTGAACTGGTTGACCTCGCGCGGATCGGGCTCGCGGCCCTCGTGGTGCAGCATGAAGCCGAAGTGCTTCTTCACCCCGGAGGTCGGGGCGATGTTGGAGAGCCCGCCTTCGTAGGAGGTGAGGTACTCCAGCTCCGGCACGTCGTAGCGCTCCGCGAGCTGGCGGAAGCCCTTCAGGGTGTAGAGCGTGGTGGACTCCCCGACGGCGAACTTCGGGTGCACGCCGGCGTCGATGATCAGCACCCGGACGTCCCGGCGGGCCAGGACGGCGCCCAGCACGGTGCCGGCCATGCCGGCGCCCAGGATGATCACGTCGTAGTCGGGCCTGGCGGTGACTGCCTCGCTCATGTCAGCCTCCCACTCGTTCCTCGTTGTCGTGTCCGGCGGTCAGTTGCGCGACCACCTCGGCGGTGTCGAACGCGTTCCAGTCCTGGACGACCAGGCCGTTCTCGATGAGCCAGATGACGATCCCCGACACCTTGATCGAGCGCCCGGTGGCGGGCACGCCCCGGTAGTCGCCGGTGTGCCGGGCGGTGGTGGTGTAGTGCGTGACGACGTACCGGCCGTCGCCGAGCACCAGGTCGAGGTCGACCCGGATGTCGGAGAAGGCGGCGTGCACCCCGGCCACGCTGTGTCGGGGTCCGGCCGGTCCGACCCGCCGGCCGTTGAGCACGAAGCCGGGGGAGAAGACCTGTTCGGCGATCCCGGTGTCACCGCCGGCCCAGCCCTTGGTGAACCAGGTCTCCACGAGCTCGCGGTGCGCGGCCGAGGCGCTCACGGCTTGGTCCCGGAGACGATCACGAAGGTGCCGAGCATCAGGAAGCGGCCCTCGGCGTCCCGGCGGAGGATCTCCTCGCCCCACTCCCGGGCCTCCTCGGGGGTGGCCACCCCCTGGGCGGCGGCCGCATCGGCGGCCTTGCCGATCCAGGTGAGCGAGTCGGCCGCGGCGAGAGTGGTCAGCACGACCGGCCGGGCGGTGACGGTGACGTCCCGGGCCCCGGCGCGGACCAGCAGGTCCCGCAGCTGCCGGGCGACCCAGGGATTGGGAACGTGGTCGCCCCACCAGCCCATGATCCTGCGGGTCAGCTCGCGGTCGTCGAGGTCGGGCGCCCAGAGCCCGTGGTCCGGGTCGGTGATCAACACCTGGCCGCCGGGCCGGACCACCCGCAGCATCTCGGCGATCGCCGCGGCCGGGTCGGGGACGTGCTCGATCACCCGCTCGGCCCGGGCGGCGTCGAAGCCGTCGTCGGGGAACGGCAGCGCGGTCGCGTCGCCGTGGTGGAACTCGACCGGCGCGTCGCCGGGCCCGGCCGGTACCGCCCGGTCGATCAGCTCCTTGCTGGAGTCGAGGCCGACCACCCGGCCGGCCGGGCCGACCCGGGTGGCGATCGCCCGGACGTCGGCGCCCGTCCCGCAGCCGACGTCGAGCACGCGGTCACCGGGGGAGACCCGGAGCACGCTGTCGAGTTCGCTCTTGACCGTCGCCAGTTCGGCCGCCGCCCGGTCGAGGAAGCTGCGCGCGTCCTCGGCCCGGCGCCAGACCTCGGCGGGCCGCAGGGGTGCGGCGCTGCCGGTCTCGGCTCCCACAGTTGCGCCCATGAATCCGCCTATCGCTCGGATGGACCAGAAGATCGGAAGGCCATCGGCCCGCGCACGGCTGGACCGTGGTGGAGGGCGGCGATCGCGGCCGACGGCCGGACGCCCGCCGGTGACGGGGCCCTGGTCGGGGCCGTCCGCCGGTGCGAGTGTCCTGTGCGGGCGCCGCTTCGGCCCGATGGCGTCTCCACCGTACGGGCGGGGGGTAAAGCCCGGAGAAAGCCGGATCCGCGCCCCACCCACTCGATCCAGTGCGGGAGTTGAAGGTCACGGGGTTCGCGTTGACAGCCTCCCCGGAGCGTGTCACCCTACTTAGATAGCAAGCTATTTATGCCCTTCGGGCGGCCGGGACCGTGCGGGCCACGCCCAGCGCCGTCGATCGACCGCCGGCCGGGCTCTGCCCGAGGGAGGTGGGTGGCGGTGACGATCTCCGGACCGTCGGCGGAAGCGGGATCCCCGGAACGGTCGCTGTCGATCCTGGTGATCAGTGACAGCCCGTTCAGCCGGATCGGCGTGGTCTCCGCGTTCGCGGGAGCCGAGGGCTTCGCGCCGCCCCGCCACAGCGCGACCGACCCCGGCGCGGTGGACCGCGCCGCCGCCGAGTGCCGGCCCGACGTGGTGGTGATCCTCGACGACGCCGATCCGGAGCCGGTGCTGGCCGCCCTGGCCGACGGCGGCCACGGGGCGCCGCGCGTCCTGCTGCTCCGCCTCGGCGGGGCCGGCGCGCACGACGACGTCCCGCCGGGCGTGCACGGCATCCTGGCCGGCCTCACCGACCCGGCGATGCTGGTCTCGGCGGTCCGCCTGGCCGGGTCCGGCTACCAGGTGGCCGGAGGCCGGCCCGGGAGCGGCGACCGCCCGCTGACCGGAGTCGGGGACCCGGCGCTGCGGGCCCAGCTGGCCAGACTGACCTGGCGCGAGATCGAGGTGGTCAGCCTGTTGCTGCGCGGCTGGTCCAACCAGGAGATCGCCGAGGCCCTGGCGTTGAGCGCCAGCACCGTCAAGAGCCACATCCGCAGCCTCCTCGGCAAGTTGGAGCTGCACAGCCGGATCGACGTGATCACCAGGGCGTACGCCGTCGGCCTCGTCCGGCCGGGCGTCGCGTGGCACCCGCACCGGGCGGGCGTCCCCTCCTGACCGCACACCCCACCAGAGGAGAGCACCCGCCATGTCCACCACCGCCCGCGTCCGCGTCACCGGGTTCCAGAGGTTCGGCAACAAGATGATGGAGGTCTTTCACGGGATCGGTCTGCCGGTCGGCCCGATGCAGCTGTTGAAGGTGAAGGGCCGCAAGTCCGGCCGCGAGTACACCAATCCGGTCGCGCCGGTGACCGTCGGCGGCACGATGTACATCCTCCAGGCGTTCCCCGGGTCGGACTGGGTGAAGAACGTCCGGGCGGCCGGCGAGGGTGTACTGGTGCGCGGCCGCAAGGCCCGGCGGGTCAGGCTGGTGGAGGTGCCGCCGCACGAGCGCGCGCCGATCGCGAAGCAGTTCCCGACCCAGGTCCCGATGGGCGCCGGCATCTTCGTGAAGAACGGTGTGGTGCCGGACAAGCGGCCGGAGAGCTTCGAGCAGGCGGCCCAGGAGATCCCGCTCTTCCGGGTCGTGCCGCTCTGACCCTCCCGCCCGCGGGCCCTGCCCGGGCCCGCGGGGAGGGGCCCGCACCGCGCAGCGGCGGTGCGGGCCCCTTCGGTGCTTGTCGTCCTGTCGTGCCGTCGTGCTGCGGGTTGCCGTGCCGTGTGGCGTCCGGCGGGTGGCGCTTCCGTGAGCGGCGGGTCAGCGGGTCAGCAGCAGCATGCCGCCGGCGGCCGCCGCGAAACCGGTCACCGAGATCCAGGTGCGCCCCCGGTTGGCCCGGGCCCAGCGGGTCCGGACGACCGCCCACCCCTCCGGCAGCCGGCCCGGGTCCCAGCCGTCGATGGCGCGATTGATCCGGACGTTGGTCAGCTCCGAGACCAGCGCGACCCCGACCAGAGCGGCCTCGGCCAGACCGAGGAACACCTTGGCGCCGACTCCGGGGGCCAGGACCACCAGCAGCAGCCCGCATCCCAGGCCGATCTTGTTCAGGGTGGGCATCAGCGGATCGAAGCGCGGGTCCAGCAGCCGGTGCACCTGGACGTAGCGGTCGCCGGGCAGCCCGGCCAGCATCGGCACCACGGCGACCTCGACCGCGACCAGCACCCCGGCCAGCGTCCCGCTGATCAGCAGCAGGGCCGCGGCGAGCAGTTGGGTGAACACCCCGGCCCCCCTCAGTACTCGAAGTCCATCATCAGCCGGTACGTGCCCTTCCTGGCGAAGGTGCCGAAGAAGGCCCGCATGAACAGGTCGCGGGCGCCGCAGCTGACGGGTCCGCGCAGGGTGCCGAGCAGGCCGATCCGGTAGGCGCCGCGGACCATGGCGTCCACCCGTCGGCGCCGCAGCGCCTCGTAGCGGGCGAAGGCGGTGGTGACGTCACCGTCCGCGGCCAGTCGCTCGGCGAGCACCACGCCGTCCTCGATGGCCTGGCCCGCGCCCTGGCTGAGGTTCAGCGTCATGGGGTGCGCCGCGTCCCCGACCAGGCAGACCCGGCCGTGGCTCCAGGCGGACTCCCGCTCGGGCGGGCGGTCGGCGATGTCGATCGGCAGGATCGCCTCCTCGGCGGTCGCCGCGAGAAGGGCGGGAATCGGGTCGGGCCAGTCGGCGTAGGACTCGCGCATCACCGTCCGACGGTCCTTGCGGAACATGTCGAAGGCGGCGCTGGCGCCGTCCGAGGTGATCGCGTCCCAGTAGACCTCCTCCTCGTTGAGCCGGCAGTAGAGGAAGCGCAGGCCGCCCCGGCCCCACAGGTTGAAGAACGTCCCGCTCGGGACGACGTCCTCGCCCGGCAGCCGGGCGATCGCCTGCCAGGCGGTGTAGCCGGCGTAGCGCGGCGGCAGGTCGTGACCGTGGCGCAGCGCGGAACGGACCGTGGAGCGCATGCCGTCGGCGCCGATCAGGACGTCCGCGCGCCGGGTGGAGCCGTCGGCGAACCGTACGGTGACACCATCGTCGTCCTGGGTGAAGCCGGAGCACCGCGCCCCCAGCTCGACGTCGTCGCCGACGTGTTCCAGCAGCAGGGCGTTGAGATCGGAACGGCGCAGGGCGACGGCCGGCGCGCCGATCCGGCGGGACTCCGGGGCGATCGCCCAGCGGGCCAGGGTACGGCCCCGGTCGGAGCGGAACTCGTGGAACTCGATCTCCGAGGACACCTTGGCGACGGCGTCGTCCAGACCCAGTCGGCGCAGCGCGACGAAGGCGTTGTGCCAGAGCATGAAGCCGCCGCCGGTCAGCAGCCGGCCGGGTTCGGTGCGGCGCTCGTGCACGGTGACGTCGACGCCGGCCCGGCGCAGGCCGATGGCGGTGGTCAGGCCGCCGATGCCGGCGCCGATCACGACGGCGCTGCGCACCGGGCGGACGCCGGCGGCACCCCGGGTGCGCGGCGTGCCCGCTGCGGACGTCATGCGGACGGGGTCGCGGCCGGCGCCGGACCGAGCGAGTCCAGCGCGGCGCGCACGTCGTAGATCCGGCGCTGGAAGGTGTCCGCCCAGTACGGGAACATGGCGGCGGACTGGGCGATGTGCGCGGGGTCGTCGGCCCAGGCGCGGAACAGCGCCTCCGACTCCCACTCGGCGAGCAGGCAGTACCGGTCCGGGACGGCGGCGTCGCGCAGCAGTTCGTCACGCAGGTGGCCGGGGGTGCCCTGGACCTTGGCGGTGACCTCCAGATAGGCCCGTTCGAAGGCTTCGTGGTGGGTCGGGTCGATGGTCGCGGTGATCACGACGCGGACGGTCATCGCGGCGTCTCCTTCGCTGGCGGGGGCTCGGTGGGTGACGGCTGGGCGGGCGGGAGCTGGGCGACGATCTCCAGGACGGACCGGTCGGCCGACTCCCGCAGCTGCTCCAGCGCGGTGGAGAGCGCCACCCGGTGGTCACTCGCCTGGTAGGCCGCGAGGTCCTCGTGGGTCGCCCAGTCGGCGGTGACGGTGTAGTGGCGCGGATCGCGCGGATCTCGGAGCAGCGCCTGGCCGAGGGCCCCCGGTCGGCGGGAGCTCTGCTCGGCGGCCGCCAGCCAGGTCCGCTCGAAGTCCCGCTCCCGGCCGGGGCGGACGACCATGGACAGGGTGGTGCGGATCACGGCCGCCTCCGTCCGGTGCCGGTTCTGGTGTCGGGGCAGGTGCCGGGGCGGGGCCGGTTCAGGCGTTCCATGTGTAGAACTCCTGGGCCATCGCGTCCCGGGGCCCGCGCCAGGTGGTCGGGTCGTAGGCGCCGATGAACGGCTTGAGCCGCTCGTTGACGTCCCGGAAGAGCGGGTGGGCGCGGGCGGCTTCGACGCGCTCGGCCAAGCCGTCCTCCGCGCCGATGAGTTGGAAGTAGAGGTCGTGGAACCGGAACAGCCGGCGGTGGTGGACCCCGATCAGGTGGGGGAGTTCGGTGGCGTCCGACTCGGCCCAGATGTCGGAGACGCGTCCGGCGTCCCCGGGGGACATGCGCGCGACGATCAGTGTGTACTGCAACGGGCTCTCCTCACCTCGGGACCTGGTCGGACGACCGTTCCGGCTCATCCTGTCGGCGGGTGGTAAAGCGTCCCTCAGGGCACGGAAAACACCGTCGGCGCCCGGGTGCGGGTTTTCGGATTTATTAGCATGCTCTCTACCTGTCCTGCGCTACCGTGGGCTTCCGGCCGCCGCCGCGTCCCCCGTCGGCAGCGGTCCTCCCCCGATCTCCCCTGATCCGCACCCGGCACCACCTTGACCGGAAGGACCGGCATGATCACTCGCAGATCGCTCCTCGGGGCGGGCGCCCTGGCCCTGCCGCTGGCCGCCGCCCACGCCCTGCCCGCCGTCGCCACCGCGGCCGAGACCCGGCGACGACGGTGGTCCGGGCTCTCCGACCGGCTGCACGGCAGGCTCGTCCTGCCCGGCGACCCGGCGTACGGCACCGCCAAGCAGATCGGCCAGACCCGCTTCGACAGCGTCGAGCCGGCCGCCGTCGCCTACTGCGCCGACGAGGCCGAGATCGCCCTCTGCCTCCGCTACGCCCAGGACCGCGCCGTCCCGATCGCCGTCCGCTCCGGCGGGCACAGCGCCGCCGGGTACTCCACCGGGACCGGCCTGGTCGTCGACGTCTCCCGGTTGAACGGCGTCGCCGTCGGCGCGGGCTCGGTCACCCTCGGGACCGGCGCCCAGCTCGTCGACGTGACCAACGGCCTCGCCCCGTACGGTCTCGCGGTCTCCGGCGGTTTCTGCCCCACGGTCGCCCTCGGCGGCTTTCTGCAGGGCGGCGGCATCGGCCTGCTCACCCGCCATGTCGGCGTCTCCAGCGACACCGTCACCGCCGCCCGGGTGGTGCTCGCCGACGGGCGGACCGTCACCGCCTCGGCCGACCGGCACGAGGACCTGTACTGGGCGATCCGCGGTGGCGGTGGCGGCAACTTCGGTGTCGTCACCTCCTACACCGTGGCGCCGACCGCGCTCACCGCCCTCGCCGTCGGCACCCTGGCCTGGGGACCGGAGCGCGCGGTGGCCGTCCTGGACGCCTGGGCGCACTGGCTGGTCGACGCCCCGCGCACGATCGGCGGGGCCGCCGTGGTCGTCCTCGGCGACGCCGCGCCGGGGCAGCCGCCCACCGTCTCGGTACTGCTGAGCTCGGTCGGAACCGAGGCCGAACTCACCGCCCAGACCGACCGCCTGGTCGACCTGGTCGGGTCGGCGCCGCTCGCCCGCGGCGGGTTCGGTGGCCCGTACCACGTGGTCATGAACGGCCTGTACGGCTGCGGGACGCTCACCCATGAACAGTGCCACCGGGCCGGGACCGGGCCCGCCGCGGCGCTGCCGAGGCCCGCGTACGCGGTCGAGCGCAGCCGGCTCTTCCCCGCTCCGCCGGCCCGCCGCATGTGGGAGGACGCGGTCGCGCTGCTCGACCGCGAACGGGTCCCCGGCCAGCAGCACCTGATCCAGGTCGGCGCGCTCGGCGGTGCCGCCAACGACCTGCCCCGCACGGCCACCGCGTACGTCCACCGGGACGCGCTGTTCAGCACCAGCTTCCTCGGCGTGATCGCCGCCGGGCCCGCGGACGGGGCCGCCACCGGGGCGGCCCGGCGCTGGACCGACGCCGGGTTCGCGGTGCTCGACCCGCACTCCAACGGCGAGACCTACCAGAACTTCGTCGACCCGGAGCTGCGGAACTGGGCGGCCTCCTACTACGCGGAGAACTACCCGCGGCTGGTGGCGGCGAAGTACCGGTACGACCCGTACCGGCTGTTCCGCTTCCCGCAGGCGATCGGGGGGCGCGGCTGACCCGGCGCGGCCGACCCCGCGCCGCCGACCCCGCCCCCACCCGCACGACCGCGCCGGCGGAGCCCAGGAGGCTCCGCCGGCGCGGGTCGTGGTGCCGTCCGCCGGTCAGGCGGCGCGGCGGCGGGCCCGCTCCTCGACCCGGCCGCGGATCAGCTCCAGCTGGAACGTGGAGTTGGCGCTGATCCGGGCGGTCATGGCCGGGGTGTCGAGCGGCGCGTCGGGCTTCATCGCGAACTCCTGCCGCCAGCGCAGCTCCACGCCGCCGGGTACCTCGCGGTACGTCCACAGGAGCGTCATGAACGCGAACGGGCCGGTCTCCACCCGTCGGGCGCGCACCGTCCCGGTCGCGGCGTCGACGGTCCGTGCCGAGACCCAGCTCCAGACCGCGCCGTTCTCGTCGGGATGCATGGTGAGCCGGAAGGTCACCGTGTCGCCCGAACGCTCCAGGATCTCGGCGCTCGCGTACTCGCTGAACAGCTCCGGCCAGGCCGGCACGTCGTTGGTCTGCTCCCAGACCTCCCGGTAGGGGGCGTCGATGACGACCGCCTGCTCGGTCAGGCCGGACTCCAGCCGCCCGGCGGTGACGAGTCGGCGGTAGCACCCGTGCAGCAGGGCGTACACCGTGTCCGACGGCAGTTCGTCGCTCTCCGGATCGAGGCCGAAGCGGCGCTCCAGCTCGGACAGCACGCCGAGGCGGCCCAGGGAGTCCACCGTGAGGTCGCCGAAGGTGACGGACGGTTCCAGCAACTGCTCGGTGTCGATCTTCACGCCGGTGGCCCGGCCGATCAGATCGGCCAGTTCGGCCAGGGTGATCGTGGTCGTACTCATGGTGGACTACTCCTCCGTCTCGGTTCGGGTGGTGCGGCGGCCGGTCCCGGCCCTCACAGGGCGCGGATCACCGCGGCCGCGTTGAAGCCCTCGAAGCCCCGGGCCAGGACCAGTACGGTCCGCAGCCGGGCCGACCTCGTCTCCCGCACCAGGTCGACCTCGCAGCCGGACGCGAGCGGGCCCGCGCCCGGGGTTCCGGGTACCAACTGGTCGCGCAGCGCCAGCAGGGCGATCGCCACGTCGAGCGGCGCCCCGCCGGCGTGCAGCCGCCCGGTCAGCCGCTTGGGTACCGTCACCGGCACCCCGTACGGGCCGAACACCGCGGCCAGCGCCTCGGCCTCGGCCCGGTCGGCGGCCGGTACGCCCAGGCCGTCCGCGAGGACCAGGTCGACCGCCTCCGGCCCGACCCCGGCATCGGCCAGGGCGAGCGTGATGGCCCGGCGCAGCCCGGGCTCCCGGCCGGAGCCCGGCCGCGGGTCGAAGGTGGCGGCGTGGCCCGCGAGTTCGCCGTAGCCGGGCCCGTCGCCGCGGGAGCGCCAGGACCGTTCGCCCTCCAGGACGAACATCGCCCCGCCCTCGCCGGCCACATAGCCGTCGGCCTCGGCGGAGAACGGCAGATAGGCGCGGTCCGGGGTGTCGCGGGTGGTGAGGAGCCCGGCGGTGGCGTGGCAGGCCAGCGCGTACGGGCTGAGCGGCGCGTCGGTGCCGCCGCAGACCGCCGTCCGGGCGTCGGAGCGCAGCGAGCGCCGGGACTGGGCGAGGGCGTCGAGGCCGCCCGCCTGCTCCCCGATCAGGACCCCGCAGGCGCCCTTCATCCCGTGCCGGATGGAGATCTGGCCGGTGGTCGCCGCGTAGAACCAGGCGATCGACTGGTAGGGGCCGACGAAGCGGGGGCCGTCCGCCCACAGCTTCTGGATCTCCCGCTGCCCGAACTCGTTGCCGCCCGAGGAGGCCGCGGTGACCACCGACAGGTCGTACGGGTCGAGTTCGCCCGGGTCGACGCCGGCGTCCTCCAGCGCCCGCTCGGTGGCCACCAGGCCGAACTGGGTCCACCGGTCGGTCTGCACCGCCAGCCTGCCCTCCACCAGCTCCGGCACCACGAGGTCGCGGACCTCGCCGGCCAGCCGGACCGGGTAGCCGGCCGCGTCGAAGGCGGAGACCTCGCGGATCCCGCTGACGCCGTTCAGGGTCGCGTCCCAGAACTGCTTGGTGGTGGCGCCGTTGGGGGCGATCACGGCGAGCCCGGTGAAGACGGCGCGCCCGCCGTCCGACATCGCGCCCGGCCCGGTCACGCCGCCCGTCCGAACCGCCGGTGGGGCAGGAAGTCCGGCCTGGTCAGCAGCATCGCCGACTGGAAGCCGCCGAAGCCGCTGCCGACGCTCAGCACCACGTCGGTGCGGTGCTCGCGGGCGGTGACCGGCACGTAGTCCAGGTCGAGCGCCGGATCCACGCTCCGCAGGTTGGCGGTCGGCGGCACCACGTCGTGCTCGATCGCCAGCGCGCAGGCCGCGACCTCCAGGGCGCCGATCGCTCCCAGCGAGTGGCCGATCATCGACTTGATCGAGCTGACCGGCACCCCGTACGCGGCCCGGCCCAGGGCGTCCTTGAAGGCGGCGGTCTCGTGCCGGTCGTTCTGCTTGGTACCGGAACCGTGCGCGTTGATGTAGTCGATCGCGCCGGGGGCGACCCCGGCGCGGCCGAGCGCCAGCCGGATGGCCTCGGCCATGTCGAGCCCGTCCGGCTTGAGTCCGGTCATGTGGAAGGCGTTGCTGCGCTGGGCGAAGCCGACGACCTCGGCGTACCGGTGCGCGCCGCGCCGGGCGGCGTGCTCGCGGCTCTCCAGGACCAGGACGGCGGCGCCCTCGCCGAGCACGAAGCCGTCGCGGTCGCGGTCGAACGGGCGGGAGGCGTGCGCGGCGTCCCCGTTGTTGCGCGAGGTGGCGCCGATCGCGTCGAAGCAGGCCACCGAGATGGGGGAGATCGGCGCGTCGGTGGCGCCGGCGACCACGACGTCGGCCGCGCCCTCGGAGATCAGCTGGACGCCGTGCGCCACCGCGTCCAGCCCCGAGGTGCAGCCGGTGGAGACCACCGTCGCGGGTGCCTCGGCGCCGGCGGCCCAGGCCACCTCCACCGCCAGGGTGCTGGGGACCAGCGCCCGGTAGAGGTGCCGGCCGGCCAGCCCCGGGTCCACCTCCCAGCGGGAGCCGTACTCGCTCACCACGACGTACTCGTCCTCCAGTCGGGTGGTGCAGCCGACCGCGCTGCCGATCGAGACGCCCACCCGCTCGGGGGCCGTGCGGCCCGGTTCCAGACCGGCGTCGGCCAGTGCCTCGCGGGCGGCGACCACGGCGAACTGGGCGCTGCGGTCCATCCGTTCGACCTCCTCGGCGGTCAGCCCGCAGGCGGCGGCGTCGAAGTCGACCTCGGCCGCGATCCGGGACCGGAAGCCGGTGGCGTCGAAGAGGCTGATGCCCCTGGTCGCGGTGCGCCCGGAGGCGAGCAGGTCCCAGTAGGCCGGCCGGCCGATCCCGCCGGGGGCGACCACACCGATCCCGGTGACGACCGCGCCCCACTCGCTCATCGGATCTCCCCGTTCGGGGCGTCGGGGAAGGGCTGGGCCTCGGTGTCGACGTGTCCCAGGTCCGGGCGGGGCGCCAGCGGCCCCAGGTGGTAGACGAGTTCGGCCGTTCCGTCGCCGGTGTTGGTCAGCCGGTGGCGGACCCCGACCGGGATCAGCAGCCCCTCGCGGGCGACGAGTTCGAGCGGCTCGCCGTTGAGCGCGACGGTGATCCGGCCGGTGATCAGGTAGACGAACTCCTCGGAGTACGGGTGGTAGTGCTCATTGACGAACTCGCCCGGTGCGAGCGTGGCCAGGCCGGTGAAACCGCTGGTGGCACCGGTGTTGGCGGGGCCGAGCAGGGTCCGCAGCAGGCCGCCGCGCCGGCGGTTGACGGGGGCCTCGTCGGCCGCCACCCGGAGGGTCGCTGGATTCACGTGGTTCACGCCGGTGGTCTTCTCGGTCATGAGAGATCGGCTCCTCGATGGTGAGCGGATGGCGGGAAGGAAGGGCGGAGGCGGGCGCGGAGCGGGGTGGCCGACCTGGCCGGCCGTCTCTCCGGAGAGTCTGCGCGGCGGCGGAAAAGCTGCGGTTAGTCGTGGGCAAAGCGCCGGTTGGAGGGGTCCCGTCCAGCCCCGGCCCCGGCCCGTCGTTCGCTTATCGCCCGCTTTAGCAGCGGCTTTACCGGGCCTGCCGAGACTTGGTCCACCCGAACCGGAAGGCGTAGGACATGACAGAGCAACGAGCACACGTCGTCGACATCGGCAGCGTCGAGCCCATCACCTGGGGCGACGAGACGGGCCGCTGGCTGCTGCTGGGGGAGGACACCGGAGGGCTCTACTCCTTCTTCGAGGTGACCACCCCTCCCGGCAGCGGCCCGCCGCTGCACATCCACCAGGAGATGGACGAGTCGTTCTACGTGGTCGAGGGCGAGTACGAGTTCCAGCTCGGCGACGACTTCCACAAGGTCGGCCCGGGCTCGATGGTGTACGGGCCGCGCGGTCTGCGTCACGCCTTCGTCAACTCCGGGGACCGGCCGGGCCGGATGCTCTGCGTCGTCGCGCCCGGAGGCATCGAGTCCTGGTTCCGGGAGCTCGGGCAGCTGCTGGCGGAGCAGCGGCCGCCGGACTGGGACCGGATGCAGGAACTGGCCGACCGTCACCGGATCACCGGGTTCCGGCCCAAGGGCGGCCCGTCCCGCCGGCCGGGTGAGGCATTCGGCGACGGACCGGTCGGCCCTCCCGTCGTCGGGCGTCCCGGTGGCGGTCCCGGTGGTCCCGGTGGCGCGCCCGGAACGGGGCGCCCGGCCGGTGGGAACCCCGGTCGGGGGTAGCGGCGATGGCCCAGGACTCCGCGACGGTCCTCGCGGAGACGGTCGCGGGCGCCGCGCTGGTGCTGGTGGCGGGATCGCTGCTGATCCCGCTGCTGCGCCGGTTGCGCCAGCCGCCGGTGATCGCCGAGATCCTCGCCGGCATCCTGCTCGGCCCCAGCCTGCTCGGGCTGTTCCCCGGTGACCTGCCGGCGGCGCTCTTCCCGCCGGGGGTGCGCACCAACCTGTCGGCGATCGCCCAGGTCGGCATCCTGTTCTTCATGTTCCTGATCGGCTGGGAGGCCGACCTCGGGCAGATCCGGGCCCGCCGCAAGGCGGTCCTGGGGATCTCGCTCTCCGCGATGGCGATCCCGTTCGGACTCGGTGCCGCGCTCGCGCTCCGGCTCTACGACGGCCACCGCACGGTCGCCGGCCACGAGGTGGCGCGTCCGGCGTTCCTGCTCTTCGTGGGCACCGCGATGGCGATCACCGCGTTCCCGGTACTGGCCAGGATCATCCAGGACCACAGGCTGCAGCTGACCCCGGTGGGCATCCTGGCGCTGGCCAGCGCGGCGGTCGGCGACGCCGTCGCGTGGTGCATGCTGGCCGTGGTGTCGATGGCGGCGGCGACCGGCGGCTCCGGCCACCTGGTCACCGTCGTGGCCGGGTCGGTGCTGTACGGCGCCGTCCTGGTGGGCGTGGTACGGCCGCTGCTCGGGCGGTTGGTGACCAGGATGACCAAGGACGGCGTGGTGTCACCGCGGCTGCTGCCGGTGATCGCCGCCGGTGTCCTCGCGGCCGGGTACACGACGCACCGGATCGGACTGGACGCCATCTTCGGCGCGTTCACCTTCGGTCTGGTGATGCCGCGCGGCACGCTGCGCTCGCTCAAGGCGGCGGTGGGCGTGCCGCTGGAGCACTGCACGACCCTGCTGCTGCCGATCTTCTTCATCGCCACCGGCCTGTCGGTGGACGTCACCGGGCTCGGCTCGGCGGGCCTGCTGGAGCTGGCGGCGGTGATCGCGGTCGCCTGCCTCGGCAAGTTCGGCGGGACACTCGGTCCGGCCCGGCTGTCCGGCCTCTCCTGGCGCGACGCCGCGGTGCTCGGTGTGCTGATGAACACCCGCGGGCTGACCGAGCTGATCATCCTCAACGCGGGTGTGCGGATGGGCGTCCTGGACACCCGGATGTTCACCATGATGGTGCTGATGGCGCTGGTCACCACCGCGATGGCGGGGCCGTTGGTGCCGCGCCGGGCCTACGCCCGGGACGACACGGCGGACGGCGCGGACGGCGCGGAGGCTGTGGACGGCGCCGAAGGTGCGCGTGGCGCGGACCCGTCGGGTCGTACCCCGGCCGCCGTCCTGGAGAAGACCCCATGATCCGGCCGGCGTGCCGCGCCGCCCCCCGCCGCGGCGCGCCGGCCCCACGGAACGGACGGAGACACCGACATGCCCTACCCCTACCAGCGTGCGCTGGTCACCGGTGCGTCCAGCGGCATCGGCGCGGCCTTCGCGGAGGAACTGGCCCGCCGCGGCGCCGCCGTCGTCCTGGTGGCGCGCCGCGAGGAGCGGCTGAAGGAACTCGCGGCCCGGCTCGGCGAGCGGTACGGAGTCGGCACCGAGGTGCTGGCCGCGGACCTGGGCCGGGAGGAGGACCTGGCCGCGGTGGCGCGCCGGGCCGGGGACCGGGAGCGGCCGGTGGACCTCCTGGTCAACTGCGCCGGGTACGGCTCGGCCGGCCTGTTCGCCGACCTGCCGGTCGAGCGCGAGGCACACCAGATCCGGGTCAACCTGGTCGCCCCCGTACTGCTGAGCCACGCGGTGCTGGGCCCGATGGGCCGGCTCGGACGGGGCGGGATCGTGAACGTCTCGTCGATCGTCTCGGTGCTGCCGATGCCCCGCTCGGCGGTGTACGGCGCGAGCAAGGCGTTCCTGGGAGCGTTCGGTGAGAGCCTCTTCCTGGAGACCGCGGCCAGCGGGGTGCACGTGACCACCGTGCGGACCGGGCTGGTGCGCACCGGGTTCCACGAGGCGGCCGGGGTGGACCCGGCGGGGCTGCCGAAACTGGGGTGGCTGGTACCGCAACGGATCGCGGCGGAGGCGCTGGACGCGGTGGCGAAGGGGCGGCCGTTCGTCACGCCGGGCGCGGCGTACAAGCCCCAGCCGTACCTGCTGAGCGTGATGCCGCGCCGACTGCTGCAGGCGATGGTCCGGCGGATGTACCGGGTGTGACGGACAGTCAGAAGTGCCGGAAAGCCGTCCAGCCGTCCAGCCGTCCAGCCGAATGGCTGGACGGCTGTCCTGCTGGACGGGCCGAGGGGGCGGACGGCCGGGGCCCCGTGTGGGCGGGTCCCGGCCGGTCCGGCGGAGGTGCTACGGCCGGGCGGCGGCGGTGGGACACGCGGGCGCGAGCCCGGTGTCCGCCGCCGCCTCGGCATCCGCGCGGGTGACCAGCCCGGCCTCGTGCGCGAAGATGATCACGCAGAGACGGTTGCGCAGCCCGAGCTTCTGCATCAGCCGCCGGATGTGGGTGCGGACCGTGTTGGCGCTCAGCCACAGCGCGGCGGCGATCTCGGAGTTGCTCAGACCCCCGCCCACCAGGGCGAGCACCTCCAGCTCGCGCCGGCTCAGACCGTCCAGCGCGGCCTGCGAACCGTGGCCGGTCACCCAGTGCACCGCCAGTCCGGCGCCCGGCAGCCGGCCGTCCGCGAAGAGTCCGCCCGGGAACACGGTGCAGCCGCCGGCCACCAGGGTCGCGCAGTCCGCGAGTTCACGATCCGACGCCGAGCTCAGGACGATCCCGGTGACGCCCAGCCAGATCGCCCCGGTCAGTTCCTCGAAGGGCTCGCCCACCACCAGAAGGAGCGGCGGCGGGGCCCCCGCGCTGCCGGACACGATGCGGCGGATCAGCCCGATTCCGGGTTGATCCGCCGCCACGATCACCAACTCCGCCTGTTCGAAGTCCAATTCGTCATGGGAGATCAGGGTCAGCCCGTCGACGGCCGAGACCCGTTCTGCCAGCGCGTCGCGTTTGTGCGAGTCCGCGCCCACGACCGCCACCGCCACCATCCGGTCATACCCCTTTCGGTTCGGGAACGCGGAGCCTCGCGGCGGAAGCCGTCGGGGGGCGGCGGTCAGGAGTCGGCCGGACCCCGTCGGAGTACGTGTTCAGTTCCGGGCGAGTGTAGGCGAAGGGCCGTCAAGGCGCGATCAGTTGGGCGCAGATCCGATCGACGCGCCGCGGCCGCGCAACCCGGCCTTCTCCAGCCGGGGGAGCACCTCGGCGGCGAAGTGCTCCAGCTCGCCGAGATAGTCGACGAAGGAGAGCGCGAGCCCGGTCACGCCGGCCCCGGCGAACCGGGCGATCGTCGCGACGATCTCGTCGGGGGTGCCCACCAGCGGGTGGCCGCCGTGGCCGGCGGCGAAGCGGGGCCGGAATGCGGCGATCTGCTCCGGGCCGAACGACTGTGGATTGATGCCCTGCCCGGCCATCACGGTGTCCACCCCGGCCCAGTCGGCATGGGTGTCGGCGTAGTACGCGAGGTACTCCTCGGCCTCGCGGCGGGTGGGCCGGCAGACCACGAAGGCGTTCGACAGCACGCCGACCGGACGGCCGCGGTGGGCCGTCGAGGCTTGCCGGGCCTCGTTGACCAGGGCCGATCCGCGGTCCGGATCGAACGTGGCGGTGAGCAGGAAGTCCGCGTTCCGGGCGGCGAACTCACGCCCGGCGGGAGAGACGGCGGCGTTGATCACCGGCAGCGGGCCGGCGGCCGGGCGCGGGCTGCCGTGCAGCCCGCGCAGCCCGGGGAAGAACTCGCCGTCGTGGTCGAAGGGTCGATCGCTGCTCCAGAGCGTCCGGACGATGTCCCACCACTCCTGGGCGTGCGCGTAGCGCTGGGCCGGGCTGCCGGGCAGGTCCAGCCCGAAGGCCGCGTACTCGGCCTCGTACCAGCCGGCCACGATGTTCAGTCCGGCCCGGCCGCCGCCGATCCGGTCGAGGGTGGCGAGCTGCTTGGCGGCCACCACCGGGTGCAGCAGGGCGCTGTGCACGGTCGCGAAGACGGAGATCCGTTCGGTGGCGGCGAGCAGTCCGCCCGCCCAGGTGATGGTCTCCAGGACGCTGTCGTGGAAGGTCGTCCCGGGCCAGCCGATCCAGCGGCCGACCGGGAGCAGGAAGTCGATCCCGGCCCGGTCCGCGAGCCGGGCCAGCGCCAGGTTGTCCTCCCAACTGCCCGACCAGCGCTCGTCGATCGTGGTGATCGCGAGCCCGGAGGAGGCGTTGGCGGCGAACAGGCCCAGCTTGAAGCCGCCGGTGTCCGCGGTGATCCCGTACCCCATGGTCCCTCCCTGCTTCGGCCGCCCGCCGGGCGGCGGTCCGGTCGCCGGCGGGGGCGGACGGGCGGCGGGGCCGACCGCTGTCGGCTGCCGCGCGTCCGCCCCGTGCCGGGGCCGGGTGCTGTGGTCGGTCGAACATTTCCACAGCGGGGTTAAGCCGGAATCAAAGCAGGCGGGGCGGACGCGCGAAGGGGCTTGCGGGCGGCGGCGGGGCGCAGGGGCTGCGGGGCGTACGGGCTGTGGCAGTGCCGTCAGCGGCCGGAGTTGGTCCAGGTGTCCTGGGCCTTGTACATCGGCTTCCAGACCGAGTTCATGACCAGTCGCAGCGGCGCCGGCATGATCGAGGAGATCTTCGCGACGGTCTCCGGGGTCGCCTCGTCGAGCACCCAGGGGAAGAACTCGGCCGCCCCCTTGAAGCCCAGGCTGTTGCGCTGGTCGAGCACGAAGGCTTTCCACTCCTTCTCGGTCAGGGCTTCCTGGACGTAGGGCAGGCCGTCCCGCTCCTCGTGGAGCAGGTGCGCGTCGAGCGCCGCACCGAGCGCGGCGACCGCCTCGCCGAGCTGTTCGGGCCGGGTGGCGTGGTCGGCCATGGCCCGCTCGACCTCGGCGAGCAGGGGGTCGATCAGCGTGTGCTCCTGCTCCAACTCCCGCAGGGTCGACAGCTGTTCGGGGCTGCCGGCCAGGCCCTTGGCCATCCGCGGCCAGAGGTCGCGGTCCTCGCCCTCGTGGTGGACGGCCAGCTGGGTCTTGAGGATGTTCCAGCCGGTCCGCACCCGCTTGCGGGCGACCGGGTCGGCGAGGTCCTTGCGGGCGGCGGCGCCCTCCAGTCGGCGGATGTCGCGTCGGAAGGCTTCGTGACTGACCAGCATGACGGTCAGGTCGACGTAGTTCTTCGCCATGGGTGGGTTCTCCCTTCGGTGGCCGCGAGGCGCGTTTCCGTGGGAATCATTAGCTACCTCACGAAGTATCTGGGCGGGAAGGTGTCCTGTCAAACCCGTTCGGGGCGGGGGCCACCGTGCCGTTCCGGTACTGACCGGGCGGCGGTATTGGTCGGGCGGTGGCGGTGGCGGTGGCGGTGGCGGTGGCGGTGGCGGTGGTGGCGGTGGCGGTGGCGGCGGTGGTGGTGGCGGTGGCGGCGGTGGTGGTGGCGGCGGCGGCGGTGGTGTCAGGCGGCCATGTGCGGTGCCGGGCGCGCGGGGGAGCGGCGCGCCCGGCCGTCGTGCGGACGTGCGATCAGGCCGGGCGGCGGCCCACCACGGCGGTGGCGTGGGCCGGCAGGTCGAGGACGGACTCGACCTCCAGGCCCGCCTCCCGCATCCATTCGGCGCACTCGGACGGCGTGTACTCGTTGCCCGCGGGGGACTGCAGCATCATGGTCAGGCTGAGCAGCAGGGTGTCGATCTCGCTGCGGGCGTCGTCGATCATCGGGTCGTAGACGATCACCGCACCGCCCGGGCCGACCCCCGCGGCGGCCTGGGCGATCAGGCCGCGCCGCACGTCCACCGGGCAGTCGTGCAGCACGTTGCCGAACACCACCACCTCGGCGGTGGGCAGCCGGTCGACGTAGAAGTCGCCGCCGTGGAAGGCGATCCGCTCCGTCACCCCGTGCTCGTCGGCCAGCTCGTCCAGGAAGGGCTTCATCACCGGACGGTCGAAGACTCCCCCGGACAGGTGCGGGTGTTCCGCCAGCAGCCGCGCCGCGAGGTTGCCCCGGGCGCCGCCGACGTCCACGAAGGACTTGTGCCGCCCCCAGTCGAAGCGTCGGGCCAGCTCCGGCCCGATCGCCCCGTTGAGGCTGTCCATCGCCGACAGGAACTGGCGCAGCCGCTCCTTGTCCCGGTAGATCTGGGCGAACGGGACCTCGGCCCCTTCCTGGCGGTGCGCCAGTCCGGTCCGCAGCAGGTCGGACAGGCTGTCCCACCCGGTCCCCATGAAGGCCGAGGTCATGGTCAGGAACCCGCCGACGTAGCCGGGTGCGCCGGGCACCAGGTTGCGCCCGGCCGCCGGCCCGTTGCGGTAGGCGCCGTCGACGCGCTCCAGCAGGCCCAGTGCGGTGAGCGCGTCCAGGAAGTCCGCCGCGGCCCGCGGGTGCAGCCCGAGTCGCTCGGCCAACTCCTCGACAGTGCCGGGCCGTTCGGCGAGTTCCTCGAACAGGCCGAGGTCCAGCGCGGTCATCATCAGCTTGCTCCGGACGAACGACCATCCGACCAGCATCACGTCGAACGCGTCGTCCAGTGCCACCCGGTCCGTGCCGGGGTTCTCCGTCGTGCCCATCACGATCTCCTTCGCTCGTGGATCACGCGGTCCACAGTCCGATTCCTTCGAGAGCCGTCCGGTCGGAGTCCAGCACCAGCTGGTGGACCAGGCGGAGGTCGTCACCCGGCTCGATGCCGAGCTCCTCGATCAGGCACTTGCGGGTGCCTCGGTACACCTGGAGCGCGTCCCCGCTGCGCCCGGAGAGGAACAGGGCGATCATCAGCATGGCCTGGAGGCGCTCGTTGAACGGGTAACGGGTGACCAACTCACGTAACTCCGCGATGAGTTCGCCGCGGATCCGGCCGAGTCGGAGCTCCAGGGAGATCCGGCTCTCCTGGACGGCCAGCCAGGATTCCTCCAGGCGCGAGGCCGCGCTCTGGAGCAGGAGGCCCTCCCGGAGGTCCACCAGCGGCGTGCTGTTCCACAGGCCGGTGGCTGCCCGGTAGTGCTGGAGCGCCACCTCCGGGTCGTCCAGTTCGTGGGCCGCCCGGGCGAGTGCCCAATGGCGGTCGAACTGGACCACGTCGATCGATTCCCGGTCCACCAGAAGGTAGTAGCCGGGTGCTTCGCTGACCAGGGAAACGCGATGGCGGGTGCTGCCGCCGTGCAAGGTCTTGCGCAATTGTGAGATGTACACGCGGAGTGCCTGCAACGCGGTTCGTGGCGGTCCCTGGGGCCAGAGTTCGTCGATCAGCGAATCGACCGGGAGGACCTTGTTGTGGTGCACCAGGAGCACTGCGAGCAACACCCGCAATTTGTGGGCCTGTGGCGTAAGAATACGCCCGTCGCCGTAGACCTGTAACTGTCCGAGCAGTCTGAATTTCATGCCGTGAGTCGTCCCCCGTTTCGATGTCAGTGGTGCGACCGGAGTTTCCTCATGGCACCGCCGAAGAAGACCAGTGGTGCGCCGTCGCGGTGCAGCAGGCCGATGTCCGCGACCCGGCCGATGACGATCGCGTGGTCGCCGGCCTCCACCTCGCGCACGACCTCGCAGGTCAGATAGGCCAGCGCGGCCGTGAGAACGGGACTTCGGCCCAGCCCCGGCAGCGAGTTCACCTTGAGGAAGCGGTCGCTCCCGGAGGCGAAGAGCGTCGAGATGTCCGCCTGTTGCTCGGACAGGATGTTCACCGTGAACGCCGATCCGACGTCCAGGGCGGCGAGGAAGGAGGATCTGGTGTGTACGCAGAAGAGAACCATCGGCGGGTCCAGCGAAAGGGATGTGAACGAGTTCACGGTCATTCCGTACAGTTCGCCGCCGACGTTCGTGGTGACCACGGCGATTCCGGTGGCGAACCGGCCGAATATCGCCCGGAGTTCGCGCTGGTCGATTTCACCGGAGATCTGTTCGGGTCTGACTGGTGCTTGTTTTTCCATGATTGTTCTCCCAGGTTGATGCCGAGAGATCATGGCGGGGACATGCAGGCCGGCGGCGCACCGGTGCACCGGGTCGACGGTGCGCGCGACAGGAGGGTTCCCCCGTTTCGGCGACGCCCGTGCGGACGGTGCTGCAGTGGTCACTCTGCGGACGCCCGGTGTCCCCCCACAACCGCGTCGTTGCGCAGAACCTATCGCGCGTCCGGAAGTCGGTATATCGACCCTCGGGATGAATCCGGGCTAGTCGTGGAGCGCGCAGTTCCGTTCGAGTACGCGTATTTCGGGGGGATCCACCCGGTTCGGGCGCGGCGCCATGGACAAGTTATCCCAGGGCCATGGGATGGAAATGTGATTCCGGTGGGCCGGGCCGGGGTGGACCGGGTCGAGGTGGGCCGGGCTGGGCCGGGCCGGGGTGGGTTCGGGTGGTGGCCGGCGTCAGAGCATGGCGGTGCCGCCGTCGACCAGCAGGTAGCCGCCGGTCAGGTAGGACGCCTCCTCGGAGACGAGGAAGGCCACCGTGTGCGCGACGTCCTCCGGGGTGCCGTTGCGCCGCACCGCCGTACGCGCCGCGTTGGCCGCGCGGACCGGCTCCGGGATGTGCGTGGCGAGCTCGCTGAGGATCAGCCCGGGTGCCACCAGGTTGACCCGGACTCCCGCCGGTCCCACCTCGCGGGCCAGCGTCCGGACGGCGGCGTCGAGGGCCGACTTCGCCATCGAGAGCGTCCCGAACCCCTCCGGGGAGCGCCGGGAGAGGGACGCGCCGACCGCCACCACCGCGCCCCGGCCGCGTTCGACCATGCCCGGGACGACCAGCCGTACCGGGTGGAGGAAGGCCCGCAGTTGGGCGCCGACCACCGCCAGGGCGTCCTCCGGGGCGGTTCGCAGCAACGGCGAGGGACGGCCGGCCCGGGCGCCCACGCCGATCGCGTTGGCCACCAGGATGTCCACCGGCCCGAGTTCCCGCTCGGCCCGTGCCACCAGATCGGCGGCCTGCTCGGCGTCGGTGACGTCCGCCCGCAGGGCGAGCGCGCGCCCGCCCGCCGCCTCGATGGCGGCGACGAGGGCCTCGGCGGCGTCCTTGTCGGTGTGGTAGTCGACGACGACGGCGGCGCCGCGCTCGGCGAGCAGCCGCGCGGTGGCGGCGCCGATGCCGCGGCTCGCGCCGGTGACCAGGGCGGTCCGACCGGTGAGCGCGGCGGCGCGGGCACCCGCACCCGTGGGGGTGCCGGTGCCCGCGCCGTCGTGGCCGGTCTCGTCGGTGCCGGTCCGGTCGGTGGCGGTTTCGTCGGTGCTGGTCCGGTCGGTGCTGGTCCGGTCGGTGCTCTCGGTGCTCTCGGTGTTTTCGGTGCTCTCGTGCCGCGGGTCCGGGTTCATGGGAGGTCCTTTCGTCCCCGCCCGAACCGGTCGGCGCGGGCAGGGTCCGTCAGTGGGCGGCGCCCGCCTGCAGGCCCCGCCGCAGCGGTAGCCGGAAGACGAGCAGGAAGACCAGCGCGTACACCGCGATCTCGTAGAAGAGGCTGCGGTCCATCGAGTGCGAGAAGTGCTTGCGGGTCGTTTCCTTCATGGTGTCGGCGACCAGCGCGGACACCGCCGGGTCACCGGCCTGGGCGGCCTGCCCGATCAGCGCGGTGCAGCTGGGCTGGATCCTGCCCGGGTCGTCGGCGCCCGACTGGTCCTTGAAGCAGGTGATCAGCCCGTCCTCCAGGGCCAGGGCGGTCTGCGGCGAGACCGACGTGGCGCGCAGCCGGTCGCCGAAGGAGGGGAGTTCCGCCCGGGCGGCGGCCGTCGCGTTGCCGCTGAGCAGCCCGAAGAAGATCGCCCCGAGCACGGCCACGCCGACCGCGTTGCCCGCCTGTCCCAGCGTGGCCTGGACACCGGACGCGGAGCCCGCGCTCGGCCCGGTGGCCTCGGCGAGGACGACGTCGTTCACGGTGGTCACGATCATGCCCAGACCGATGCCGACGATCACCTCGGCGGGAGTGAGCTTCCAGATCGTCAGGTCCGTCGGATAGGTGCGCAGGGTGTACATGAGCGCGACCATGCCCGCGATCATCACGACGGCGCCGATCTGCAGCACGATCTTGCCGAGCTTGGGCAGCAGCGGGATCGCGATGCCCGAGGCGAGGCCGGTGCCGAGGGCGATCGGCAGGAAGGCGAGGCCGGTCTTCAGCGCGGAGAACTGGTGGCCCGCCTGGAGTTCGATCGCGAGGATCAGGAAGACCGAGGACACGCCGGCGAAGCAGAGGAACTGGATCACCAGCCCGAGGCCGAAGGACCCGCCGCGGAACTGGGTGAGGTCGACCACCGGGGAGCCGCCGCGTTCCTGCAGCCGCCGCTGGTTGACCCAGAAGAGGAACAGCACCGGCACCGAGAGGCCGAGCAGCAGCCAGATCCACCAGGCCCAGTCGGCCTGCGGCCCCTGGATCAGCGGGAAGATCACCAGGGTGACCGCGAGGGTCCCCAGCAGCGCCCCGCGGATGTCCAGCCGGGTCCGTTCCGCCGCGCGCCGCTCCCGCAGCAGCCGCCAGGCGCCGACCGCCGCGAGCACGCCGATCGGAATGTTGATCAGGAAGATCGGCCGCCAGTCGGTGCCGAAGAGATCGAGGTCGATCAGCTCGCCGCCCAGCAGCGGTCCCGCCATGCCGGCGAGCCCGGTCACGGCGCCGAGCGCCCCGAAGGCGGCCGCGCGGTGCTTGCCGAGGAAGGTCACATGGATCAGCGACACCACCTGCGGGAACATCAGCGAGGCCGCCAGCCCCTGGATCAGCCGGAAGGCGACGATGAGCGGTCCGGACGTGGCGATGCCGCAGAGCAGCGAGGCCACCGTGAAGGCCGCCACGCCGTACACGAAGACCCGCCTCGCGCCGAAGATGTCGCCGAGCCGGCCGCCGGTCACCAGACCTGCGGCGAACGTGAGTTGGTAGCCCGCGAGGACCCACTGGACCTCCGCGTAGCTGGCGCCCAGGGAGTCCTGGATCTGCGGCGACGCGACCGTCACCACGGTGACGTCGAGCAGCTCCATGAAGGCGGCCAGCAGGATGACGGCAAGGCCCAGCCAGTCCCGGCGGGAGGGCGGCGGCGGTTCGGTGGGTGGTACGGGGGTAGTGCTCACGTCGGTGTTGGTCACAGCTGCTCCGATCGTTACCCAGGTCACACAACCATTAGCAGCCTAACGAATGAATTAAGCGACGGTCAACCGCCCGGGGCTGGTCAACGCACCGGTCGGCGCTACGCTTCACAGAGGATTTCGTGACGAATGGGAGGTTCGGATGCCCGGCCGGCAGAGCGCAGAACGGTTCGCCGCCGAGGCGGACGCCGGTCCGACGTGGCTGCGGAGCAGCGTCGCGCCCAAGCTGCACCTGACCGCGAAGTCCTGTCGGGCGTTCTTCGAGGAGCGCCTCGCCGAGGCCGGCGCGACCTTCGCGGCCTGGACGGTGCTCGCCGCCCTCAAGCTGGAGGGCCCGATGATCCAGCGCGCGCTCGCCCAGTACCTGAGCATCGAGGGTCCGACGCTCTCCCGACACCTGGAGTCGATGGAGCGGCGCGGCCTGGTCGTCCGCAAGCGCACCGACGTCGACCGCCGGGCGGCGACGGTGGAGATCGCGCCCGACGGCGAGGAGATGTACAACCGGATCTCCTCCGTCGCGATCAGCAGCCAGCAGGACATGCTCAAGGGCCTCAGCGACCGGGAGGTCGCGCAGCTCGGGACGCTGCTGGACCGGATCCTGGAGAACGTCGGGCCGCGTTGACGGTGGGTCGTGTTTGACGGTGGGTGGTGGCGGCGCCGGGCCGCGTCGACGGTGGACCGTGTTTGACGGTGGGTCGTGGCGGCTTCCGGAGCGCGCCGACGGCGGGTGGGCCGACGGCTCGTCGCGCCCGTCGATCGCCGCACCCGCCGTCGGCAGGGCGTCAGTCCGCCGTGGCCACCGGTGCGGTGCGCGCGAGCAGGCGGAGCGCGCCGGACGGGCAGAGCCGCACGGCCTCCTCCACTCCCTCCCGGTCGGCGCGCCCCAGGCCGTCCAGACCCTCGCGCAGCAGGACCACGATGCCGTCGTCGTCCTGGTCGAACACCTCCGGAGCGGACAGCACGCACTGTCCGGCGCCCACGCAGTCGTCCTGGAGCACGTCCACGCGGAGCGTGTCGGTGTCCGTGTCGGCGGCGCCGCTGCCGTTGTCGTGGCTGCTGCCGGTGCTGGTCCCGCTCCCGGTGCTGGTCCCGGTCCCGGTGCCGTGGCGGGTGGATCCGTCGGTGAGGTGGTTCTCGGTCATGCCTCGGCCCCCCAGGTGATCAGAAGTTCGTTGACGCCTTGCACCGTGCCGCCGTCGCGCAGCACCAGGTCGTCCTGGTCGACCGCGAGCCGCAGGTCGGGGATGCGGGAGAACAGCGCGGGCAGCGCGATCTGCAGCTCCGCGCGGGCGAGGTTCTGGCCCAGGCACTGGTGCACCCCGTACCCGAAGGCGAGGTGGTGCCGGCTGCCCCGGGCGATGTCGAAGGCGTCCGGGGCGGTGAACGCGGACGGGTCGCGGTTGGCCAGCGAGTGCGAGACCACCAGGCTGTCGCCGCGCTTGACGGTGATGCCGCCGACCTCGATGTCCGCGACCGCCACCCGGGTGCCCGCGATGTCCGCGATCGACAGGTAACGCAGCAGTTCCTCGACCGCCGGCCCCACCAGCGCCTCGTCCCCGCGCAGCTTCGCCAACTGCTCCGGGTGTGCGAGCAGGGTGATCACACCGAGGGTGATCATCGACGCGGTGGTCTCGTGCCCGGCGATCAACAGCATCAGCGCGTTCATGATGAGTTCGTGCTTGGCCAGTCGGTCGGTCGCCACGTGCTCGGTCGCGATCCGGCCGATCATCCCGGCTCCCGGCTGCTTCAGGCAGGCCGAGATCAGTTCGTCGAAGTACGCGATCAGCAGCCCGACCGACTCGATCGCCTGCTCCGGGCTCTCCGCCTGGACCAGGTTCTGACTGGTCTCCTGGAAGAACGTGTGGTCCGAGTACGGCACCCCGAGGATCTCGCAGATCACCCGGGACGGGACCGGCAGCGAGAACGCCTGCACGAGGTCGAGCGGGCCACCGCGCGCCAGCATCTCGTCGATGTGTTCGTCGACGATCGCCGTGATGCCGGGCCGGATCGCGTTGATGCTGCGGACCGAGAATTCCGCGAGCATGGTCCGACGGTGCCGGGTGTGGTCCGGCGGGTCCATTCCGACGAAGGACGGCGGTTGGAACCGGATGCCCTCCATGCGCTCGGAAACTATCGGATATCCCGGATTCATCCGGTCCGCGGAGAGGCCCGTTCCCCCCAGCAGTTGCCGCGCCGCCTCGTACCCGCTCACCACCCAGGCCGGCGACCCGTCGTAGAGCGTGGCGGCCCGGACCGGCGCGCCGTCGCGGAACGCCTGGTAGCCGGTTGGCGGGAGATACGGGCAGGTCCGGTCCTGCGGGAACCGCGGCGGATCCGCGGCCGGGCCGGCGCGCCCCTCCCGGACCGGTTCGCTTTCGGTGTTGACGGTCTCGCTCATGCGACCCCCTCGGATCACCTGGATCGACTTCCGTGCCGACAGGCAGGCTATGGTTGGGTGATTAATTTTCGATCAAATGAATTGCGGGCCGTTCGGCCGAATCCGGAGCTTTCCGCTGGAGTTTCCCGCCGGAGCTTTCCCTTGGGCTTTCCCGTCGGACTCTCCCCTCGGACTCTCCCGCCGGGGTTCTTCAGCGGAGCTTTTCGCCGGATGACCCGCCGGCCCGGAAGCGGCGGCGCAGCCGGAGTTCGAGCGGATGCTCCACGAAGCGGTAGAAGAAGGCCGAGACGGCGAGCGTGACGGCCAGTGCCAGCACCGCGTGCCCCAGGTGTCCGGTCCGCGCCGGCACCGGATCGGTGAAGAAGTCCGCGACCTTGCGGCCCGGGGAGGCGGCCAGCGCCACCGGCAGGATCACCGTGAACTGGAAGAGATAGAAGGCGTACGACCACTGACCGAGCCGCACCATCGGCCGCGAGCGCAGCAGCGAGGGCCCGCCGTCCAGGTCCCGCCGGGCCAACGCGGCGATCAGCAGTGCGAAGAACGGGGTGAGCGCGGGGTCGACGGCGTCGAACAGCACCTGTGCGCGGAACGCCTCGCCGCGCAGCAGCCAGAGCGTGACCAGCGGCACCAGCAGGGCCGCCAGCGCCACCTCCACCCGGACCGCCCGCCACCCGCGCCGCACCGCGATCGCCGCGGCCACGCCGATCAGGAACTGCGGGATCCGCGCGACCGGCGCGTAGACCCCGAACACGGCCGGCCCGTAGCCGTCCAGGCTGGACACCCGGAACACGGGCGGGTACGCCACCCAGAGCCCGATCCGCACCGCCCACAGCACCACCACCGACCCGGCCACCAGCACGACCAGGCGGCGCGTCGACCAGCCGGTCATCCGGCGGGCGATGCCGGGCAGCAGCGCGTAGAAGAACGCCTCGCAGGAGAGCGACCAGGTCACCGGTGTCGCACCGGTGAGGATCCAGTCCGGTACCCATGCCTGCACCAGCAGGATCGCGGACAGCGCGACCACCAGCAGGTGCAGCGGCGAACCCGAGTCCTTGTTCGGCAGCGCGAACAGCGTCGGCAACAGCGCGGCCACCGCCAGCAGCGGCCACACCCGGGCGAACCGGCGGCCGTAGAACGAGCGCGCGGAGTCGGCGCCCGTCCACGTCCAGGCGAGCACGAAGCCCGACAGGACGAAGAACAGCGAGACCCCCGATTCCCCGAGCGAGAACAGGCCCCGGGTGTGCGGCAGCGGCAACAGGATGTTGAGGTGCGACAGGAAGACGCCGAAGGTGGCGATCCAGCGCAGCCCGGTGAGGGAGTCCAGCCGGACGCCCACCGGCGCCGGGGGAGCGGTCCTGGGGGGACTGCCGCCCGTGGGCGGGCCGCCGCGCTTCTCGACCGACGCGCTCGACATACGGCCCTCGCCTCCACTCGCTCCGGCCCTGCCGTCCGGACCCGTGTGTGCACGGGCCCGCTCCAGGGGCAGAGCCATCCCACCGGGTGGCGATGAAGCCGGGGTCAAGCGGGCGCAAATGCCCCCCGGCTTCCGTGGCCGGGACGGCCGGGACGACGATGGGGCACTGTGTCGACCAATCATCCTGCCAATTCGCCGGCCGACGGAGACCCGCCGCCGGTCCCCGCCGTTGCCGTCGCTCCTCCTGCCGCGCCGCCCCCGGCGCCGCCGCGGTCCCGCTACCGGCGGCTGGCCAGGGGAGCCTTCGCCGACCTCAGCCCCTTGCGCGACCACGCCGACTACCGGCGGGTGTGGTTCGGCCAGTCCATCTCCTCCGTGGGCCAGCAGATGACGGCCGTCGCCGTCTCCGTCCAGGTCTACGACCTGACCGGATCCACCTTCGCGACCGGTCTGGTCGGCCTCTTCTCCCTGGTCCCGCTGGTCGCCTTCGGCCTCTACGGCGGCGCCGTCGCCGACACCGTCGACCGCCGCCGCCTCGGCCTGATCGGCTCGGCCGGCCTCGCCGTCGTCTCCGCCGTCCTGGCCACCCAGGCGATAGCCGGCCTCGGCCTCGTCGCGGTCCTCTACGCCGCGGTCGCCCTCCAGGCCGCCTTCTTCGCCCTCGCCTCGCCCGCCCGCTCGGCGATGATCCCGCGCCTCGTCCCCGCCGAACAGCTCCCCGCCGCCAACGCCCTGAGCACCGTCAGCATGAACCTCGGCCTCACCGTCGGCCCCATGATCGGCGGCGTCCTCATCGGCGCCTACGGC
Organism: Kitasatospora sp. NPDC094019; assembly: GCF_044764505.1. Taxonomy (NCBI): domain Bacteria; kingdom Bacillati; phylum Actinomycetota; class Actinomycetes; order Kitasatosporales; family Streptomycetaceae; genus Kitasatospora; species Kitasatospora sp. NPDC094019. The sequence continues at coordinate 84,045 of NZ_JBIWIF010000021.1, read as the reverse complement.
GTCCAGGCCGCCTACCTGGTCGACACCGTCGCCTTCGGAGCCACCCTCTACGCGATGTGGCGCCTGCCCGCCATGCGTCCGCTCGGCGAACGCAAGGGCCGCGCCTCCGTCCTCGACGGCCTCCGCTTCCTGCGCGAGCAGCCCAATCTGCGCACCAGCTTCCTCGCCGACCTCGCCGCGATGATCTTCGGCATGCCGCGCGCCCTCTTCCCGGCCCTCGCCGTCACCTTCTACGGCGGCGACGCCCGCACCGTCGGCCTCCTCGCCGCCGCTCCCGCCGTCGGCGCCCTGACCGGCGCCCTCTTCTCCGGCTGGGTCGGCCGCATCCATCGCCAGGGCGCCGCCGTCATGGCCGCCGTCGCCGCCTGGGGCCTCGCCATCGCCGCCTTCGGCCTGGTCCACAACCTCTGGCTCGGACTCCTCCTGCTCGCCGCCGCCGGCTGCGCCGACACCATCAGCATGATCTTCCGCAACACGATGATGCAGGTCGCCGCCCCCGACGAGATGCGCGGCCGCCTCCAGGGCGTCTTCGTCGTGATCGTCGCCGGCGGTCCCCGCCTCGGCGACTTCGAGTCCGGCGCCGTCGCCTCCCTCACCAGCCCGACCGTCTCCGTCGTCACGGGCGGCCTCGCCTGCGTCGCCGCCATCCTCCTCCTCGCCGCCCGCCGCCCCGCCTTCCTCCGCTACGACGCCCGCCACCCCACCCCCTGACCCGCACCCCCACCCACCCCCCGCCGAACCCTGCAGCGAGCACCCCCCGACGTGCTGTATTGTTTTCCTCGTCGCCCGGACAACCGGCCGACAAGGTCGAGAAACCCGAAGCAGAGCCCCCCAGGCTCCGCCCGGGCCACGAGACCACGGGACGTGGCGCAGCTTGGTAGCGCACTTGACTGGGGGTCAAGGGGTCGCAGGTTCAAATCCTGTCGTCCCGACGTGAGTCGGAGAGGCCGTTGGCCGGGTTAACGCCCAGGTCGGCGGCCTTTTGCATGATGGTCCGTCAGGGGCCAGAGGAATTGGTTCGCATACTGCTTGGGACCACTTTGGGACCAGCGGGCTGAACTCGACACCACTACCTTCAAGCAAGTGCCCGAATCGCCCGAATTCTAGGTCACGCTGAGTGACCGTTGTCGAGTCGAGACCATCGAGTTTCGGTCACATTGCTGGCAGGAATCCGGCTTGTGTGGCGATAGTTGGCCAAGCGTGACCGCCTATCAGGTGGCGAGTCTGTGTCGAGGTCGACACATCTGCCGTCGCCGGAGGCCGGCTCCTCGTCCGCGTAGAGCTTCTGGCTGCTTTGCTCCGTAGCGCTCCGTGACGTTCGTTCGTCTGACCTTGGTGACTGGTCCCTGCGGCTCGTTTCGGTTGGCCGGTCGTCTGTAGGCTCTGCGGACTCGATGGAGGTGTCAGTGCGACGGCACAGCGACTTCACCAGGTACCGGTACTGGTCGGCTCGGCAGATCCGCGTGCTCGAACGCGACAATGGACTCCGGCTCGGACGCTTGTGGCAGGCCGCATCGGTCAGCACCCCGGATTCCTTCTTCGGCGTCCCGCTTCCAGTGCTCGGCTTCCAGCGTGCGGAGGCCCGCGAACGCAGTCGGCGGCGAGGTGCAGATCGGCTGCTGGCCGCAATGGCGGTCGGATCGCCGTCACCTACGAGGAGCCGCAGGTGCTGCTCGCCAGCGGACTGGGCCGGGTCAGTTTCTCGGCCTTCACCGACGGGCCGGCCAGGGACAAGGGGCTGGTGCTCCATGCCCAGACCTGGAGTACCTCTGGCCAGAGGGTCGATCTGTGCCTGTTCGGCAGCGTGGACAACGCCGCCGACTTCCGCGTCGGCGAAGCGATTGAAGGAAGCGCCTCGTTCGCGTGGCACGCGGTCGCCGAGCTCTTGGAAAGCCGGGGCACTCGGAACAGTTCGCAGTGGGATGAGCCAGGACGTGCCGTCGAGGCCCTGAAGATCGCGCTTGGAGACAGGGAGCGGGCTGAGGATGGCGGACGAAGTCGTCGAAGGCCCGTTCGCCGTCACGGCTCACGTACCAGAGGGGAAATGCGCTGCCGCTGGTGTAGCTCCCGACGATCGGGGCCCACTGGGATGCGGAGGTGCAGATACCGGCGTTGAGGCCGTTGCCCTTCGCCTCCGCAATCCAGTCGCTGATGAAGGCCGCGTTGGCCGAGGTGCTGCTGCCCCAGTACGTGCCGGGGCCTTCGACGTTCAGCCACACCATGCTGCACCGGACGTTGTTGCTATTCAGGCGGCTGGCGAGGTCACTCACCTGCCCCGCGGCGTTGCCGCAGGAGAAGCAGGGGAAGTGGCTGATGTGGACGTCCGACAGGCCGGCGCCCCACGCGTTCTCCACGTTGGCCACCATGTTGGGGTCCACGCGGCCGATGGGCTGGTAGCCCCTCACGATCGCGAACTCGACGCCCTGCGACTTCAGGCTGCCGAAGTCGGCCGCTGACGTCAGCTGCGTTAACGCCACACCCTGGTGCCGGACGGCTTGGTGGATTCCATGGACGCTCCAGTTGCTTGTTGCCGAGAGATTCATCGCAGGATGCATTCACTCGGCCGCTCTACGTATCGGTCGGCGTGATGCTAACCGCTTCGGCGGATCCGACGCCATGATGCCCAGCGTGCCTCGGGCGCCCACGGAGTCGTCGCCCTCGGCACCACTGCCGACAGGGGCAGCGGCCTCCAGGTGCCCGTTCACGTCCCGCCCGGCGTCTGCGGCCCGCCGGTGCTCGGTGTCGGAGCCCTCGGCCCGGACTTCAGCCACCAGTGCGACATCTGGTAGCCGCGCCCTTTTGGCCTCGTCGCCATTGCGTTCGGATCGCCGTCACGATGAGAGGCCCGAACGCGCCCCAGCGAAGCAGCGTTCCGCGAACGATCGCCCGGCCGGGCGTGGGCCTGGGAAAGCCGGACTGACCCGGCAGGCGGGCCGACTCCAGCGGCACGACCGACTACTGCTGCGCCACGAACCTTCGGACAGCTGGGTGAGGGCTCGGGTCAGGCCCAGGAGCGCGGAGGTGTCGGCGTCGGTCGGGAGGGCCGCGACGCGGGTGGCGAGGTCGCCCTCGCACGTTCCCCAGGCCGCGATCAGCGCGTGGCGGGAGAGGTCGATGCAGTAGCGGGTCATGAAGTTGTGTCTCCGGTCCGCTTCGGTGCGGCATCTGCCTCAAGGAGTTCTGACTGATAATCAGGAGTTTTCTTCGGTGAATCGTCAGGCGCGGGTGGTTGACCTTGAATCCGGGCGAGGGTGGCCGTTCCTGGGTCTTTACCACGCTGGGTGCGGTGGTCCGGTGACTGTGACGGCTCCGGGCCCACCGCGCCGTCCCAGTCCGGGCCGACCGCACGTCGCACTGCCCCGGCCAGTGGCTGCTCGTCCCGACGGGCGGCCACCGACCCCTCCGTGCGCTCCAGCCCTCCGATCCTTGTGGGGCCGTTAGCGCTACCGGGATCTGGCCGTTCCGCCCGCACCACCCTCACTGAGCGCACCACCGACCGCAGTCAATTTCACCTACAAGGCGGACTCCTGGTGAGGAGAAAGCCGCGATGGCAATCAGGGCCCCGATGCCTACCAGGTGACCGTGGACGGACACGGCCTCTCGCACGCTCACGGCGTCTGGGCCGTCCCGGCATGGATCATCGGTCAGGCCGACTGGACCGAGTTCGCGCAGGAGGAGCCGGACGAGTGGACCGGCGCGGCCGGTCGGTCGGCCGCCCACCGGCCGCCCGTACGCTCTGGTCAGGCGGCGACCCGGTCCACTCGCATGACCTTGCACTGGATCGTGCCGCCGACCTCGACGATGTCGGAGACGTCGGTCTTCGCGAGCTGCCCGGGCGCGACAGCCGCCGACCAGGCAGCCGCGCCCGAACCGGGAGGACTTCGCCACCGGGGCGGGGGCGGCGCGCCATACCCGTGTTGAGGTCCCCAGCCCGGTTGTTTCGCCGGCGGAACCGGACCGCCCGGTCCGGGGCGCTGTTGCCCGCCGGAGTCCGGGTTCGGCTCCTGCCGGCCCCGCTCGGATGCCGTGGAGAGCGGTGCTTCCGGCCCCGCAAGCCTCAGCTCCACGGTTGCCCCGTGGCGGCCAGTGTGGATTGAAGTGGCCAGCGGGCGGCACCTCGCCCGCCTCGTCGTTTGGCACAGGCCCGCAGATCTGGGTGGGCGGTTGACGGCGACGGGCCGGGCCTCCGCGGACGAATCCGTGCCCGCGCGGCACATCCTCTTCGATCCCGCCTCCGTCGAGCCCGTGCGGAACCAGCCGCCAACGCCGTAGGAGGGCGCAGGTGTCCAGGCCGCACGGCGTGCGCAGCTGGGGGCCCTTCCTCACGTCGGGGTTCGCGGGGGAGTGCACGGCCAGTGCGGCGGGCTCGACGCCGTCCGGACCGAGGGCCTGCCCGGGCTCCGTCTTGAACAAGACGACGGTCGATCCCCTGAATCGGGGTTCGGGCACCCCGGGAAGCTCCACACCTGGGGTGACCTTTCGTGGCCAGCGCCTTCCACTGGCTCGGGTTGCTCGTTCGGGGGTATTTGGCGAGTTTTCCGAGCGGAATAGCCCCAGATGAGTACGCTGATCTCATGGGAACAGTGTTGCCAAGTCCTGCCATTTTTGCGGAAGTTGGCTTGACGTGATGTGGGTTGGTGCGAGAAATTTTCGGCATGAACCCACAGTCGTGGCTGGACGCCTACGTGGAGCGCAATCTGGTGGCCCTCGGGCGGGCGCGAACGGTGGCCGAGGACGTTCTCGCCGAGGCCATGGTCACCGAGCGCTCGAAGCGCCCGGAGCCCGATGCCGTGGCCGGCAGTGTTGTGGGCATGGACTTCCGGGACCGGTTCCTCCTCGCGGCTTCGTCCATGGACGGGCTTTCGCTGAGTGTTCGGCCGGTTCACAACCGAGGCGTGCGGCTGGTCGAGCGTGGCTCGGGCCTGGAGCTTCCGCTCCGCAAGGTACGCGCCCTGCCGGCGGCGCGAGCCGCCGTTCGGGCGGAGGTCGAGGTTCCCAGGCACGCCACTCAGGAACTATTGTTCGATACGCCGATCGGCGTGGATCTTCTACCGGAGGGCACCTGGCCTTTGGTGGTTTGGTCGCTCGGCGTGGACGGGCTGCTGAGCGAGTTCACTGCTCTCGTGGTGGACAGCGTGAAGAAGCTGGACACGGCGAATGCGTTGGCCGCTGTGTGCATCCCTGCGGTGGCGCTCGCCGAGAGGACCGGCCTTCGCGTGGTCGGCCAGGCCGTGCACGACGACTTCGAGGACCTCGTCGGCAAGGTCGCCGCAGCGGCGGAGGAAGCAGGGGATACGGGTACCGGAGCCTAACGGCGCCAGGGAGAAGTGGAGAGGTGGACTGCTGTGGCTGACACGGTGCTGGTCTATGGACACCGGGTCCGTCAAGCGAGGACGATCCGCAGCAGTCCGATCAAGCCGTTGGCCGAGATGCTCGGGCTGACGCCTTCGGCCTGGACGGCCCTTGAGCGTTCGGCCGGCACTCGTATGCCCGTGCTACGGGTTCGAGCACTCGCACTGCGGTTGCGCTTCCCCCAGGAGTTCTTCACCTCGCCCCCCGCAGGGCTTCCGGTGCACCGAGGCTCGCTGCTCTTGAGGGCGAAGAAGAGCATCAAGATCGCCGAGGTCGATGCTTTGACGGCGTTCGCGGAGATGGTCCAGGAGCTCTGGCAGGTGCTGTCCCAACACGCAACTCATCCGCCGTTGCGGCTCCCCAAGAACCTGCTGGCTGGCACGACTCCCGAAGACGCTGCTGCCCTGACCCGGCTGGCTCTCGATCTGGAAGAGGGAGAGCCGATCCCTCATGTGACGCACGCTGTCGAGCGGGCCGGTGTGCCCATCGTTGTAGCCGACATCGGCATGCCCGACGCGAAGCACGATGCCTTCTCCGTATGGACAGGTGACTTTCATGACGAGCCGCTGATCGTCGCGCGCCCGGTTAACTCCTGGGAGCGGACTCGCTGGTCCATCGCCCATGAGCTGGGGCATCTGGTCATGCATCACGGCGCTTTGCCTGAAGCGGCCGAGGACGAGGCGAACCGCTTCGCGAACGCCTTTCTCTTTCCACCCCTGGCGCTGGAGATGGAGTGGCCGGCAACGGCTACTTTGGCGACCCTCATGCCGCTCAAGCGTCGGTGGCAGATGTCGCTGTCGTCGCTGATCATGCATGGACGGCACAACCAACTCCTCGATGAAGCGCGGGCCACTGGCCTGTTCAAGCAGCTCTCCGCCCGCCGTGACTCCGTGACCCATGTGACCTGGCGGGTACAGGAGCCCGCCTGGGACGAATTGGAGCCGGAACGACCGCGACTGCTTGCGGTTATGACAGAGCGTGGCATGGATGAACGGCCCTCTGCTGAGCTGTTCTCGGCGCTCACGGGCGGTTGGTCCAAGGACCTGATGCAGGAAGTCGTGGACGGCCAGCGCCCGGCTCCCGTCAAGGCTGAGGCCAAGCGGGGATTGGCCTCAGAACCAGTGTCCAACGTGGTCGATTTCCGGCGCCGCGCATAAAGGTTTGTGAGTGCGCCCACGAGTAGGCAACTGGAAGGGACGCCTGGTGCCGGAGAGTGGACGTCAGCGGCAGGTCGCCGCTCTTCGGAGAGCGAGCCGTGGCAAGACACTGGCCAAGCGGTCCGCAGCCGAGCGGGGTCTGGCCGAAGCTGTCATTTCCGGGGTGGCAGTCACGTTTGCGGAAGTCTCCCGGCGCTCCGGGGTATCCACACGCTATCTGCGGAGCCAGGACGACCTGGCCAGCGCCATCGTCGCGCTGCGAGCCGGCAACCCCAGGAGCGCCACGAACAGTGCCGGCCCAAGCCGAGCATCCATGGCTGCCCTTCTTGCGGCCAGAGTGAGTCTGCTTGAACAGCTATTGCTGGACGCGCGCAGTCAGCTGGCTGGTGTGGAGGCCGCCGGCTGCCTGCCGGAGCAGACCGTTGCCCAGGTGTGGCGTGTCGACGGCCAGGCTGACATCCCATCCTGATGAGAGTGTCTGCCGTTCCCGAACCACATTCGGAAACGATCACGAGCCGGCCACTGCCTGCGGTCTGCCCGAGGTTGGGTCGGCGCGGGTGGGCCTGTCGGGACGGAACAGACCGGATCGCGGCCCATGCCTCTGTTTCGGATCCTGTGGGATCACCGCGCGCCTCCCAGGCGCGGGGGCTTGGCGCCCGACAGGATTCGGAGGAGAGGGCCGGGGCCGCCGGCGGGTCACGATGAATCCGCAAAGACTGCCCCGGACCCCGTGATCAGCGGAGGAACTGGCCCAGGGCACCGCCGAGGGCGGTCGCAAGGGTCAGGACGGCGGCGAAGGCCATGGCTCCGCGTGTCAGGGCCGCAGGAAAGCTCGCGCCGTCCAGGCGCGCGAGCAGGCATGCGGCTGCGGCCACCAGAAGCGCGAACACGGCCACGAGAGCGGCGGCGAGCAGAACAACGGCAGTACGGTCCACAATGCTGTCCTTCGAACGGTTCGGCTGTCGGCCCGGCCCAAAATGGCGCAAACGACGTCCTTCCGGGTCCGCCCTGGACGATGATGAACGCCGTCGGACACCGACGGACCGGAGATCGGAGCGCGCATGAACGGGCCGCGGGGCCAAAGCGACCGGCAGCAGTCCCTCGTACTGCTGCGCTCGATCCTGTCCGACCGTCTGGCCTCCGCCCGTATGAGCAGGACCCTCCTCGCAGCCAGAGCCGGCCTGGGCCGCACCACCGTCCACGAAGCACTGCGTACCGACGGGAACGTGCCGTCCGCCGAAACCGTTGCCGCCCTGGCGACCGCACTCGGCCTGCCCGAGACACAGCGCCGGGAACTGCTGGAACTCCGACGGTCGGCAACAGATCTTGCGACCGCCCCGGAAACGGCCCCGGGCAGGCCGATCCGCACCTGGGACCCGCACGTCCTGGAGGTCCACCCCGCCAGCACCGCCGACGACTCACCGCAGACCCAACCCGGCTACGTGCGCCGCGCCCACGACGAGGTCCTGGCAAACGCGGTGCACGCAGCGCAGAACGGTCTCAGCCGGATGCTGGTGCTGGTCGGATCCTCCTCGACGGGCAAGACAAGGGCCTGCTGGGAAGCCGTGCAACCACTCTCGGACAGCGGATGGCGACTGTGGCACCCGGCTGATCCCACGCGTTCCGAGGCCGCAGTCACGGGCATCGGGCGCGTCGGCCCACACACCGTGGTCTGGCTCAACGAGGCCCAGCACTACCTCGGGAACCCGACGACAGGCGAACACATCGCCGCCGCCCTCCACACCCTCCTGAACGACCCCGACCGTGCGCCCGTCCTTGTTCTGGGCACCTTGTGGCAGGAGTACGCCGACCGCTACGCGACCCTGCCGGAGCCCGACGGCACCGACCCGTACAGCCGTGTCCGCGAACTCCTCGCCTACCGCACGCTCAATGTTCCCGACACCTTCCCCAGCGGGGCGCTGGCCGCCGCCGCAGCTCTCGCCGGAGCCGGCGACGAACTCCTCGCCGACGCCCTCACTCGCGCCGCCGCACACGGACGCCTCGCCCAGGAACTCGCCGGCGCCCCCGAGCTACTGCGCCGCTTCGAACACGGAGCCCCCCGGACCCGCGCGCTTCTGAAAGCCGCTATGGATGCCCGCCGTCTCGGCGTCGGTCTCCACCAGCCGCAGGACTTCCTCGTCACCGCCGCCACCGGCTACCTCGACGAGCACGAATGGGAGGAACTCCCCCTCGACTGGGGCGAGGCCGCCCTTGCGAACGCCACCCGTCGCGTCCATGGAAAACTCGCGCCGCTGCGCCGCATCGACCCGCGGCGCACACACCGTCCCCTCGGCTGGCCGGCGCCCGGCACGCAGGCCGGGCTGTCGGAGGCGGCGGGACTCGTCTCGTCCTTTCGCCTCGCCGACTACCTCGACCAGCACGGCCGTGCCATTCGCTGGAGGCTCTGCCCACCCGCTTCCTTCTGGTGGGCCGCCTACGCTCACCTTGACAGTCCCGACGACCTCGACCGCCTCGCCGAGGCAGCCGAGGACCGGTACCGCATGGAATGGGCATCCATGCTCAGGAACCGGGCCGTGTACCTCCGCGCGGGTGGAGGTCTCACCGGAGCGGCACAGGACAAGGAGCAGGGCGGCGCCCCACAGGAGGCCGGACGGACCGCAACCGACGACACCGACGCGGGCCTCGGGCCCGCGCTAGCGCGTCTGAGGGCGCAGACCGAAAGCTGGAAAGGCGCCGAGATCCTCTACCGGCAGGCCGCCGAGGCCGGATACACCGCTTCCCGGACCGAACTGGCACGGCTGAGGGAACAACACGGCGACCTGAAGGGCGCCGAAGCACTCGTCCAGCGCGCTGCTGTCGCCGCGCACGGCACGGTCGTGGCCGAGCTCACCCGACTGGGTGAGCAAGGCGGCGACACGAAAGGTACGGACGCCCTCTACCGGCAGGTCGCCGAGGCAGGCTACGCCGCCGCCCTGACCGAACTGGCACGAGCGCACGGACAGGAGCTCGACCCAGCAGGCGTATTCGCACGACAGGCCGTCGATGCCGGCTACCACGCCGCATTGACCGAGGCGGGACGAATGAGAGAATTGCACGGGGACATGAAGGGCGCACGAGGCATCTACCGGGAGGTCGCCGCCACCGGCGACGCCACCGCGCTGGCCGAACTCGCCCGACTGGACGAACACGCCGGACCGCGCGAAGCCATTGAATTCCCCCGCCAGTTGGCGGCGGCAGAGTCCACGCTGCCACATCCGCCGAGCTGAGCCGAGTCCGTCAGGGGTCAGCTCCTGCATAGACCCAGGCTCACCTCCTCAGCACCTGTATTACCTTGAAGCACGCCGGAGTTCCTGGCGTTCGTGCCCGTGTGCCGCCTGCCCGGTCCTGTCCAGGGCAGGACCGGGCAGGCCAGCCACTGTTACTTTCGACGAGGGAGTACGAGTCGGAGCGGGGGCTGGCGGCTCTGCCCGGTGCGGAATCCTTGGACAGTGGGCTGGACCTTCCACTGATTCAGGAGGCAGCCGCTGCGGCCAGACGAGGGCGGTGGTGCCGCCCAGACTGAAGGACCGGGTGCTGGTCTCGATCGTGAGGCGGCCGACGAAAGTCGGGCAGAGCCGGACGTCGGTGAACACCTGGTCGCACCGGTGAAGGGCCGTCGCGGGCGAGCGATCGCCGTGTCTCTCCATGTGTTCGGTGAAGACCTGGAACGGGAAGGTCGAGGTTGGAGGCTCCAGTTCGTGGACGATCCGCAGGATGGAGGTGGTGGGATCCTTGTAGACGGGGTAACCGACGAGGACGGGGAGCCGGCCCTCGCTGTGCGAAACCTGGTTCGGGAGGCGGCGCGCCAATGCGCACTGGTTGGCACGCCGTCACCATGGCAGCGGGCGCGGAGATGCCGATAGCCGACTTCCCCGCCCCGCTGCTGCATGTTCAAGGTGAGTGTTACGGATTGCGTTCAGGCTGGATGGTCCACTGCTGGTTCGCCTGCAGGTTGGGGCAGTCCCAGATGCCGACGCGGGTTCCCTGGTCGGTGGCCCAACCGGGTAGTTCGAGGCATTTGCCAGTGGGGTTGTCGGTGGGGTCGACGGTGGCGGGCAGGTAGATCCGGCCGTCGGGTCGCATGGCCCACTTCTGGCCGGCCTTGCCGGTGCAGGTCGCGAGGACGACGGGGGCGCCGTTGTCGAGGACGTTGTCCTTGGTGGACAGGCAGTAGCTTCCGGCCCTGATGGTGCCGTCGGTGGCGAAGCTGAACCGCTGGTTGGCGGTCTGCCAGCAGCCGTAGATGGCGGCTTCGGCGCCGTCCCGGGGGCCTCCGACGGCGTCCAGGCACTGCCAGCTCACGCTGTTGGGGTGAACGGAGACGCTGGCGTCGGCGTAGCCGACGAGCTGCCAGTTGTCGAAGCCGTCGACCTTGTTCGCTGTGCCGTCGCTGCTCTTCCCGGGGAAGACGGCGATGGCATTGGTGTTGTTGACGACCCAGAGGTCGGGGTAGCCGTCGTTGTTGAGGTCACCGGCGCCAATGCGCGGGTGGCTGTCCGGACGGAGTCCGGAACCGGAGAGGATCAGGGTGCCGGCGTCGGGCTTGGTGAGGGTCGAGTAGTCGACCGTGCCGTCTGTGTTCCAGGCCAGCGGGTAGGCGTAGATGTTGCCATCGGTGCGGTTGCGAGCCCAGAGAGTGGTCTGGTTCGCGGCCGCCTTGGTGAGGGGGTTGGTGGTGGCTCCGTTCGCCGCGCCGGGGTTCAGGAGTTCGTAGTCGCTCCAGCTGCCGGAGACGGTGGGGATGAGGGTTGCGCCGGTGAGGAGGTTGCCGGCAGGGGTGTAGACGAAGAGGTTGCTGTTCTCCAGGGTCATGATGGACGTCTGGGTGGTGAAGACCGTCTTGGTCGGGTCGCCGACCTTGGGGCCGACGGCCTCGCCCTTGGGCGTGCCGAAGGCGAGCACCTGGGAGACGTTGTTCCACCCGGCGGTGCTGTAGCCGGGGCACGGCGTGGTGGTGCCGTAGACCTTGCAGCTGGTGGGCCGGGTCGGGGCGATCGGGGTGGTCTGGTCGAATCGTCCCGTACCGTCGTTGGGGATGACGTAGAGGACCTTCTTCAGTTCCTCCGAGGCCCCCGTGTAATGGACGACGAGTTGGTCGACGGCCTGGCCGGCGAGGAGGGCGCCGTGGTGGCTGATCTGGTAGTCCGCCCAGGTCGCGCCGTACTGGAGGTTGCCGGGTGCGGCGGCGGCGGGTGCGACCAGGGAGTTCATCGGGTCGACGGTGCCGCCGATGATCTTCAGGTCGCCGTTCTTGTCGCTGAGGACGATGTCCGGCTGCTGGTCGTTAGTGACGTCACCGAACAGCGGCTGGGTACCGGGCTTCCACGGCGCGTAGAAGTTGTACGTGGCCGGCTGGCTGTAGTTGCCGGCGTTGTCCATGGCCCAGGCGTACAGGGTGTTGGTGCCCCAGCGGCGAGGCTGGAAGTCGTAGGGCTGTCCGGGTGAGATGGTGTCGTTCTGGCCGCAGCGCCAGCCGACGACGGGGGTCGGGTCGGTGCTGACTCGCAGGCAGGCGATGCCCGAGGCATGCAGACCCGCGCCGGGTGCGGGGTCCTCGCCGCTGATCCAGAACCTGCCCCAGTCGTTCATGTACTTGGCGGGGCTGGGGTTGGGGGTGCCGGAGGGCGGGAAGTCGGTCGAGCTGATGCTGACGCGCGGGTTGGTCCGGTCCACGCGGAAGTAGCACCAGGCGCTGGAGGGCGAGGTGAGGAGTTCGTCGGTGGAGCGGGCGAGCCAGCCGTACTGGTGCCCGTCGGACAGCGATCCCACGCTCTTCATGGGGCCGGGGTCATTGTAGCTACGGCCCCAGTCTCCCGGTGTCGCAGTGAAGTCGGGGTCGTTGTCGTCCCACATCTGGTAGCCGGTGTAGAGGTTCTGACCGGTGGGTGACCAGCTGTTGGCAGTGAGGTAGATCTCCTGGTTGCTCCCGACCCAGCCGGGGTTGTCCCAGGGGTTCGGGCCGTTGCTCGTGCAGGCGGCCTGGCTGTTGTTGCCCGCGAAGCCCGGTGTGGGAGTGGTTCGCGGGTACCAGATGGTGGGGGTGATGTCGTAGGTCGTCGTGACGCTGGGGTTGCTGGCGATGGAGTGGCGGTAGAGCTTATTCCATTCGGTGTCGCTGGGGGCGATGCCGATGGTCCAGGTGGGCCACTTGCCAGCGGCCGCCTGTTTCATGATGCCGGTCACGTCGACGGACATCGGGCCGGTCCCGGTGATGGGTTGGCCACCGACATAGCTGCAGCCGCCCATGATCAGGTTGCCGTTGTCGCCGCACGGCTGCTTGTTCCAGGTGGTGGAGCCGTCGATTCCGGTGGGGGCCCAGTAGACACCAAGATTGGTGGGGGTGCCTGGACTGGAGGCGCCGGCAACCTGGGCAAGGAGGGTGGAGGTGAAGAGCGTGGGCGGCGCTTCGGCACCTTGGGGGATCGTGTAGATGGCCGGGTTGACGTTGAACTGGAAGTAGGCGCGCTGGCGGCCTTCGCTTCCGCAGTCCTGGCTGGGGTCGGAGCTGTGATAGCCGCAGAAGCCCGTGGCGAGGTTGGACTTGGTGTTCCAGTTCTTCGCGTCCTTGTGGTTCTCCTGGACCTCGACAGAACTTGCCGTGTAGCTGGTGGCGGGGGTGAGCGTCGGGTCCAGATACCACGGGCCGGTGCCGGAGGCGAGGGCCTGGGGATCGGGTGTCAGCTCGATCGCGCCGCCGGTGACCTTGCTCCCGATGGAGGCGACGTTTGCGCCATCTCCCGGTGCCTCGGCGGTCGAGGGCGCGGCCCCGGCGGGCGCGAATACCGGCTCAGAGGCTGGAGCCGCGGCGGAGAAGGAGGCCAGTTTGACCTTCGCGGGGGCACTGTCCGGTGCGGTGGTGGCGGGCTTGGAGGAATCCCACTGCAGGGGGGCCGGTGAGCTGAAGCGAAGGTTGCCCTTGTCGTCCTTGACGTCGATACGGCCCTTGTCGTCCGAGGCGACCGTCAGGCCCTCGGAGGTGATCGGGAAGCGCAGGGTCTTCAGTGCCGGATTGGCGGCGGCCTCGGGTGTCCGGATGACGATCACGTCGCGCCAGCCGCCGACCGGCAGGGCGGTCACCTGGAGGTCGATGCCGGGAAGGACGTTCGCATAGGTAGCCGTGTCCCCGTTCAGCGCCGGCTTGGGCAGCACGAACGGCGCGCCGACGGACAGTTTCTTGCCGTCAGGGGTCGCGATGGTGGCCATCGGAGTATTGCCACCGCCGGAGAGCGTGAGCGAGGTCCTCGCGACGGCGGGGCTGACGGTTCCATCGGAATTCTGACGCAGCGTGGAGTCGAGGTCCGCCCAGCCGCCGTCTCGCTTCAACCGCACTGGAAGGGCATTGTCCGTCGTTGTCAGCGTGCCGTTCGGGTTGGCGATGGTCTTCGACGCCTCGTCCGTCATGGCATCAACGACGACTGACTTACCCATGGACTTCGCCCTGGCCACGGCATCGAGCATCGCCTGCTGCTGGGGTGTACGGGGCGGGGCTGGCTTGGAGGGGACAAGCGGCTTCACTCCGCCGGCCGGTCCGTGGGGCGGCGTCGTGGCGGGCTCCGCGGCCAGCGCGCCCGGCGCGACGAGCAACCCGAGGCTGAGGGCGCACCCGGTCCCGAGTGCGGCCAGGCGCAGGGCGGGCCTGCGTATCGATGGCGGCGGCGCGTTGTTTGTGACGACTCGTGATGTGGACATGGTCCCTCTGTGGATCCCTCCCGCTCGGCGGACGCTGGAAGCTGTCTGCGTTCGAATGGGAACGATGTGGCCTGACCTGGCGATAGGTCAAACCGGTTACTGAGCCGCCCGGATATGTCCGGACAACAAAGGATCACAAAGTCAAGGTTGCGCAAAAAATCTCACACTTAAATCGAACAAACTGGCTTCGTGTTCGAATTCTCACTTATCGTCACGTCGACAATGGCGCATCTGTGTCCCCTTGATGTCATGTCAACTACGTTCGAGGAGAACTGACGATGGTTTGGTCAGCCCGCAAACGGGCTTGGAGATCACCAGGCGGCCGGTGGCGGTCACCGCTAGTTGCGGCGGCGGTCGCCCTGGCGATGACGGGAGCGACCGCGCCCCCGGCGCTGGCGTGGACCTACCCCACGCCCAAGGGGAAGGTCTGGACTCCACCGCATACGCCGCTGGGCAACGCAACCGTCTCGGTCGCGGGCCACGATGCCCAGAGGACGACGCCCGCGCCCGCAGCCACGGCCCCCGCCTGGAAGCCTGAGCCGGCAGTACCGTTGGTGACCGGCACCGCAACGGTGACCCTGGGGGCCGACAGCCCGGAGGCACAGGCCGCCCGCAGGGCAACCAGTGGCACCTCATCGGCCTCCGGCGGTGCGACAGGCTCGAAGGCGGGTGCCATGCCCGTGAAGGTCGCCCCAGGCGGCGACACGGGCGAGAGCGCGCACTCGGTCACCGTTCAGGTGACCGAGCAGGACAAGGGCACGGCCGCCGGCGTCACCGGCCCGCTCATCGCCCTGACCGACGCCGAAGCACCCGCTGCCGACAAGGGCCGCGCCGCGAGCGTCACCCTGGACCTGAAAGGACTTCAGGCAGCCGGGTGGTCCGACCGGGCCGCCCTCGTCACCCTTCCGGCATGTGCGCTGACCACGCCGGACCGACCCGAATGCCGAACCCAGACTCCGGTGCAGGCGAAGGCCGACGGGCGGGGCACGGTAACCGCCGAGGTCACCCTGCCCCCCAGGACAGCCGGCCAGCAGGACCAGGGCGGTGTGGTGAAGACATCCTTCACCACACCGGCAACGCCCGCGCTGTCGGCTGCCACCACCGGTAGCGGCGGCAGCGGCGGGTCGGTCGTACTCGCCGCGGCACCGTCACCGTCCGGCGCTCTGGGCAACTACACCGCAAGCACCCTGACCCCGTCGTCGGCCTGGACCTCGGGCTCCAACGCGGGAAACTTCACCTACAGCTACCCGATCCAGGTCCCGCCGTCGCTCGGCGGTTCGGCTCCGTCGGTGGCGCTGGGCTACAACTCGGCCGACGTGGACGGCAAGACCTCCTCGACGAACGCGCAACCCTCATGGGTCGGCGACGGCTGGGGCTATGAGCCTGGCTTCGTCGAACGCTCCTACAAGTCCTGTGACAAGGCCGGCATCACCGGCTCCGCCGACCTGTGCTGGGGCGGCCAGAACGCCGCCCTATCCCTGGCCGGCCACTCAGGCACCATCATCCGCGACGACGCCACCGGTGTCTGGCACTTGGAGAGTGACGACGGCACCAAGGTCGAGCAGGTCACCGGTGCACCACGCACGGTCAACGGCATCGAGTACCGCGACGAGTACTGGCGGATCACCACGCCCGACGGCATCCAGTACTACTTCGGGTCCAACCACCTGCCCGGCGGGGACGGAAGCGACCCGGCCACGAACTCCGCCCTCACCACCGCGGTCTACTCCCCGAAGAGCGGCGACCCCTGCTACAAGTCCGCCAGCGGGAACAACTCGTGGTGCCAGATGGCGTGGCGCTGGCAACTCGACTACGTCGTCGACCCGCACGGCAACCTGACCACGTACAAGTACGCCGCCGAGAGTAACAAGTACAAGCGCGGCAGCGTCCAGAACGGCGGCAACGGCACCCTCACGGACTACCAGCGGGCCGGCCATCTCACCGAGATCGCCTACGGCCAGCGCCTGGACGAACAGAAGGCGGCCAAGGGCAGCGCCAACCCGGCCGCGAAGATCCTCTTCACCGCCGCAGAACGCTGCATACCCAGCGGCGCAATCACGTGCACCGAGGCGCAGCGCACCGCAGCGAACGCCACTTCCTGGCCCGACACGCCCGTTGACCAGATCTGCACCGACGCCACCTGCGTCAACGTCGCGCCGACGTTCTTCACCACCAAGCGGCTGACCGCGATCACCACCCAGGTCCTGGTCAACTCCGCCTACCGCACCGTCGACACCTGGAACCTCACCCAGCAGCTCGCCGACCCCGGGGACGGCACCAAGCATCTCCTGCAGCTGGACTCGGTGCAGCGTGTGCCGAGCAACGGGCAGGCGGAGATCACGAACCTGCCGCCGGTGAGCTTCCAGTACAAGATGCGGGCCAACCGTATCGACGGCCTCGTCCCCGCCTCGCCGATGTTCATGCGTCCGCGCATTCAGAACATCACCACCGAGATGGGCGGGAGCATCAACGTCTACTACACCGACCCCGAGTGCTCCCGGGTCAACAACCACATGCCGGCCTCCGAGGACAACAACTCGATGGCCTGCACACCCGTCAAGTGGTACCTGCCCGGACAGTCCTCCAGCACTCCGGTCAACGACTGGTTCGACAAGCCCCTCGTCAAGAGGGTCGTCGAGCAGGACCTCGTCAGCACCCCCAACATCTCCAAAACCACCGAGTACACCTACGGCGGCGGCGCAGGCTGGCACCGCAACGACGCCGAGTTCACCGACCCCAAGACCCGCACCTGGGACGGCTTCCGCGGCTACCAGACGGTGACGACCACCACCGGCGACGGGTCCATCACCGAGGCCCCCAAGACCCAGCAGAAGGTCACCTACCTGCGCGGCATGGCCGGCGACTACCTCGCCGACGGAAAAACCCTGCGCACCGTCCCCGACGTCGCGAACCCCCTCGGCGGCACCGTCCCCGACAGCGCCCAGCTGAGTGGAAGGGTCGTCGCCACCGAAATCTTTGATCAGGCCGGCGGCACGGTCACCTCGGTCTCAGGTAGCACCTACAACGGGCAGACAGTCTCCGCGACCCATGCTCAGGCTGCTGGCGCGGCACAGATCTACGCCTGGAGGCCCGACTCCGAGACAACAGCCATTACGAAGGCGAAACTCGCCAACGGCACCTGGCGCACCACCACAGCGGTCACCACCACCGAGCCGGCGAACGGCAACCGCGTCGTCAAGGTCGACGACAAGGGCGACGGCACCGCAACCGCCCCGGAGATTTGCACCACCACTGGATACGCGGCCAGCGAAAACACGTTGCTCCTCACGCTCGTGTCGGAGAAAACTGCCTATCAGGGGTCCTGCTCCGGCACTGCCACGGCTGCCAACACGCTGTCCAGTGGTCGCACGCTCTTTGATGGTAGGCCCTTCGGTCATGCCAGCCCCGCTGGCGATCCGACAGGCAGCCAAGTTCTTGATCACTTCGACCAGACTGGCAACGCCGTCTATACCCTCGCCGGCAATGCAACGTTCGACACCTACGGACGGAGCCTGACCACGGCAACTAGCGACGGTTCCACCTACAACAGCGAGGGCGCTCAGCTCAGCGGCGCCTCAGTCACTCCGGCGGTGAGCACGACTGCTCTCACCCCCGCCACCGGCGCACTGCCGACCCAGGTACGAGCCACCGGCCCCATGGGGTCGGACTGGTCCACCACAACTACCCTGGATCCGGCCCGCGGGTCGGCAATCGCCAGTAGCGATCTAAACGGTCGTGTGGTTACCGCACAATACGACGCGCTTGGTCGGCTTACCGCTGTCTGGGCGCCTGACCGGCCCACCAACGAGCTCCCGAGCCGACGGTTCTCCTACACCATGCGAGGTACCGCGGGGCCGTCCAGTGTTAAGACCGAGTCGCTAAACGACGACGCGGCTACGTTCACCGTTAACGTCGACGTCTACGACGGCCTAGGACGCACCCGTCAGTCCCAACAGACCAGCGCCGCGAAGCCCACCGGGCGCCTCATCACTGACACGATCTACGACTCGCACGGCTGGGTGATCAAGACCTCCTCTCCGTACTACGAGAAGAGCTCCTTCCCTAGCGAGTCGATCTTCGTTCCCCAGGGCGACGGCCAGATACCGGGCCAGACCTGGAATACCTACGACGGCAATGGGCGCGTAGTGCGCGCGGAGTTCCGCTCCTACAGCAACCTCCAGTGGACGACCACGACCGCTTACCCGGGCGTCGACCGGACCGACAGGACCCCGCCCAACGGCGCAACTGCGACTTCAACTGTGACTGACGCGCGAGGACGTGCGACCGCGTTCTGGCAGTACCGCACGGCTACAGCAACGGGTAACAACGCCGACGCAGATCTCACCACCTACACCTACACGCCGAGCGGTCTGCCTGCTACTCGCACGGACAGCGGCGGAAACACGTGGAGTTCCACCTACGACCTCCGTGGACGGCAAGTCTCCACGTCCGATCCGGATACCGGCGTGGCCCAGACGTTCTACGACGTCAACTCGCGAATCGACCACACCGTCAACGCCAAGGGCAACACGCTGGCCTACAGCTACGACCTGCTCGGACGAAAGACCGGCATGTTCAGCGGCAGTGTGGCTCCGACTAACCAGTTGGCGGCGTGGACCTACGACACCCTGGCCAAGGGCCAACCCACCTCCTCCACCCGCTATGTCGGCGGTAACACTGGTGCGGGCTACACAAAGGCCGTTACCGGATACGACACCGCCTACCGGCCGATCGGCACCTCTGTCACCATCCCTTCCACTGAGAAGGAACTTGCCGGCACCTACACCACGACCAACACCTACAGTCCGGTCCTCGGTGCGGTAACGGAAACGGACATCCCCGCAGCGGGCGGGCTCCCGGCTGAGTCGGTCACCTATGCGCGGACCATCACCGGTCTGCTTTTCGGATCCGCGAGCCTGGACCAGGCCATCGTCACCCAGGTCGACTACGACGCCCTCGCCCGCGCTGTACGAACAACGGTCGGTGACTACGGCACCCAGGTCGTCTCCACCCAGCAGTACGACTGGGCCACCGGAAGGATCATCAACTCCTTCCTGGACCGTCAGATCGGCACGGTCTCCACCGACCAAACCACCTACACCTACACGCCGTCCGGCAAGATCACCTCGGTCGCCGACATCCAGGACGCCGCCGCTACCGACACCCAGTGCTTCACCTATGACCACCTGGGCCGGCTGACGAACGCCTGGACAGACACCGGCGGCACCTTCACCACCGCCGACTGGACCGACTCCTCCGGCGTCGTCCACGGCACCGGAAGCTCCACCACCGTTCCCGGCATCGGCGGCTGCACGAACAGCAACGGGCCGGCCACCGTCAGCCCCGGCGGACGGACCGTCGGCGGCCCGGCGCCCTACTGGAACACCTACAGCTACGACGCAACCGGCAACCGTACCAGTCTTGTCCAGCACGACATCACCGGCAACAGCCTCAACGACACCACCACCACCCAGACCTTCGGAGCCGCCAAGAGCCGCAACACCCCCACCACCGCCCCCAACACCGGCGGCGGAACCGGCGGACCCCACGCCCTGCTCAGCTCCACCACCCGCGGACCCGTCGGCACAAAAGCCGTCAGCTACCAGTACGACGGCGCAGGTAACACCACCGCCATCACCGATACCGACGGCACCACCGTCCTGACCTGGAACGGCGAAGACAAGCTCGACGCCGTCGCCAAGACCGGTCAATCGAGCGCCACTACTTACCTCTATGACGCGGACGGCAATCAGCTCATCCGCCGTAATCCCGACAAGACGACGCTCAACCTGCCGACCGACGAACTCACCCTCGACACGGCAAGTGGCGCTCTGAGCAACGTTCGTTCACTCGCCGCCCAGGGCGGCTTGACCTATAACCGAGTCACTTCCCCAATCGGCGGAGGCAGCGTCCTGATCCAGGCCGCTGACCCGCACGGTACCAATGGCGTCCAAATTGGCACTGATGGAAACCAGTCCGTCACCCGGCGTCCTACTGACCCATTCGGTAACCCTCGCGGTGCAGAACCCGCAGTAGGTCAATGGGCGGGCAGCAAGGGCTTCGTCGGCGGCAGCAAGGACGACAACACTGGCCTTACCAACCTTGGCGCCCGTCAATACATCCCCGCCATCGGCCGTTTCATCAGCCCTGACCCCCTAATCATTCCCGGGGACCCTCAACAGTGGAACGGCTACGCCTACAGCAATAACAACCCGGTTAACTTCAGCGACCCCACAGGGCTGGCGCCTTGCGCCGGCGGGATCATGGATTCATGCGGAGGTGGTGGGTCGAGCTGCCAAGGTCCGTTCTGCAACTCACAATCCAGCAGCGGGAATACCTGCCACTACGTGCTACGGAATCCCTGCGGGACGCCAGAGCCTGACGGCGGGGCTGCCGGATCTGCGGCAGACGTGGGCTGGGGGTTCGTGACAGGAACGGCGAAGGTCGCCGAGAAAGTAGAAAATGTCGTAAACCCGATCTGTTGGTTCGTCGACGACTGCAAGGGAGGTGCAAACAAGGTAAAGAAGTTCGCCAAAAATAACGGCTCCAATACAAATTCTTATCAGTTTAAGTCCGGCGAACAGAGTGGCGAAGAACTGGCATGGGGCCTCCTGGGTCCAGCTGGCGAAGCCGGCATAACAGCAAAGGAATCACTAGCCGCATCCCAGGCGCAGTCTGCACTTCGCCGCTTCATCCCCTGCAATAGCTTTGAAGCCGGAACCCCTGTCTTGACCGCCGATGGCTCCCCCGAGCCCATTGAAAATCTCAAGGCGGGGGACTCGGTACTGGCAAGCGACCCAGTAACGGGAGAGACATCTCCGCGCAGGGTCACAACAGTAATATCGGGAACTGGCCCGAAGAATCTAGTCAACATAGCCGCTCATGACGATAAGTATTCCGAGACCGGATCCATCACAGCTACGGACCATCACCCTTTCTGGGTTGATAACAAGGGTCGATGGGTAGATGCTACAGATCTGCAAATAGGGGATCGTCTCCGTGGTGAGGACGGAGAAAGCATTGAGATCGATTCCATCACCCGGTGGACTCAAAACGAGACCGTCCACAATCTCTCCGTGGACGGAATCCACACGTACTACGTGTTGGCCGGCACCGTGCCAGTACTGGTACATAACGCCAACTGCGACCTCCGGACTCTCCTGAGCAAGCTTCCGGAGAGAGTCGACGGTGGTCAAACTTCGGGCATCGCCATGGACAGCGACGGCGCTATAAGCGATATCATCACGAGCGGCAAGGGGTCCCTCCGGGGTCTAACCGATCGAGTGAATAGCCGGCTGGGCCAGTGGGGATTCCGATCGCCTACTGTGCGCGCGAGTGATGTCGAGCAAAAGGTTGCTGCCAGCATGCTCAAGCCAGATGGAAGTACGCGCATTAAGAGCGTAGACCTAGTCATCAATCATCGGGCCGGCCCATGTGACGAGCCCTTGGGCTGCGACATGGTGCTACCATACATCCTCAACAAGGGACAGACGCTAACGGTTCACTATGTTGACGGCTCGGGCGTGTGGAATAGTCATGTATATCAAGGGCTGGCTGATTTTGGCTAAGGGAGGACATGGGTGATGGTGGCCGACAATCGACTAGAGGCGCGTTACCGTCGCGCAGATATGCAGAATCCAATTCTGCTTTCCACGTCGGGTGACGTCGATTCCCTCATCGATGCCCTGCTAGAGGGACCAGCACTCCATGATGCGGCACATATTCTGTCACGTGCTCGTTCTCTGACATGGGCAGGATTCCCGGATCACGAGCTGTATGTCGGCGTCAGCAAGGATAGGAATGTAGGCGCGCTGGCTCTCACGGCGCCCGAGTCCGGATATGTCGCTTCAGCGGGCACTCACTCTCGCAGTGGTGTGGCATATCATGTCGCCGAGAATTGGACTGAATTTCCGGACGATTCGGAGATTCCAATTACTCTCGTCCGGGAGGCAGTCAAGGAGTTCCTGCATTCCGGAGGAAATGTTCCAAAGTGTGTCAAATGGAAGCCTTTCCAGATTTTCGATGAGGGTATAGAGGATGACCCTTGGGGGTCTTCTCCTGATCGATAGCACCAGATCGACACCTAAGCCGAACTGACAAAGATGCTGAAATTGGTCGCGCGCTAGGCCATCCAGAACCACTAATGCGACATGTCGCTTGGCCTCGCCAGATCCAATCCAGTGAAGCCATGTGATCGAAGCAGGGCGGGCTCCGGGGTTATACTCCCGGAGCCCGCCCTGCCTTTTCAAGAGAGCTAGTGCGGGCCCATCCATTTAACGGATTCCATCGCATCCAGGTAGCTCAGATGCTCAGAATCAATGGAAGCCACCCGCACCTCCCAAGTTTCCATGCCTTTGCCAGGGTGCATCGCCGGCGACACTTCCGCCAGGAGCTCATCACTCATGAACATCTGCCCGCCCGGAGTCGGCCACCGCCATTCACCGACTGATACTGCGGTCATGTGTGAAACAATTTCTGGCAAAACCTCGCTGTGCACATTAGTGCACTCGCGCCAAGCGCTTGCTCCGTAAACCGCCTCATTCAAAGCATTGTGAATGAGAAACTCGGTGAAGCGTTCTGATACTTTCTTCCAGTCCCCGTGGAGTTCGGCATCGTAGATGGTCTCCCCTGCAGCGTCAAACGCCCAGAGCCAATCGCCTGATGGATCCTTCATGAAAACAGCTTTTCCCTCAGATTCTGTGATTTCCGCAGGAGGGGTCATGCGCTTGAGGGATTGCGGCGATGGAGTCCAGCAAGCAATGGTACTGTGCCATTCCCTGAGGGGCTCCGGAAGCCAGTCGCATTCGCGGGGCAGCGGCCTTGGCAGTCTGTTCGGCGGCCCGTACCATAGGGTCAAAAAGTCCCGTAGGTCAATCTTTGATGGATCGATCATTCTGATATCTTGCCAAAAATCTATCTCACTGGATGTCGAATCGGCCTGTTGGGCTGCCCTCGATTCGTCAGCGGCTGCGGACCGGCGATCGCCGTGGGCAGCCAGCCGTGCCGAGATCACCCCGCCAGGACCCGGCTACGGGAGCAAGGGGGATGTTGGGGCTCGGAGCCTCTCCGGTGAGGACCCACCCGATGAGCTGCCCAAGGCTGAAGACATCCGCTGGAGGGCCGGCTTGGTGAGCATCGACGGACAGTCCTGGTGGGGCAAACCCGTCACTGCGTGTTCGGGCGAGTTCCTCCTTCTTTGCCGTCAGCCACTCCTGCAGGAAGCTCGCCACCGTCGTACGGCGGTCCTCGTACACCCCGCGTAGCTCACCGTTCAGCACTGCCTTCATCTTCCGGGTGGCCTCTGCGCGGGTGGCGAACCCACCGCGCCGGTGGGTCTTCCGATTCCCGTCCTCTGGGGCCAGGTCGACGCAGTACGTCCACCTCCCGTGCTTCAGATCCCCGGCCAGCCGCGGACACCACGGCCCCAACTGCTTCCCCGATCCGTCCGTACAAACACACCGCCGGTACACCCGACCCCGCTGCACACGCTGTCCCTGCGCTTTCCCTTCTCTCGGACTGGATGGTGCCTCTGGGGCAAGAGTGACTGCCGTGTTGGCTGTGGCGGCAGAGCGTGCGGGACGGTGCGCGAAGCACTCACAACCGGACGGCGAAGACACGCTCAAGACGACACACCGCCCGGAAGATCACCATCCGTAGCCAGTGGGTAAGCGACCGTGATCCGCCGAGGCACCTGACCTGGCCAGGGGCGACTCGCGGAGGGCTGTAGCAGTCGGCGCCAGGAGCCTTCTGAAGGAGCGACAGATCGCCGTTACTCGCGGTGACGAAGACGGCTCTGGAGGTCTGGGGACCATTTGGGGACCAGTTTGGGACCGCACCTGGTGAGCACCCATGAGCGCCCATGGGCGCTTCCGGGCATCTATGTACGAACTTGAACCCGACTGGGCATCGAGCGGGTTCGAGCTCGGTTGACCGACGATCTCCATGAAGAGCATCAACTTCCCATATCTTCAACGTAGTTCAGTAGCTAGAAAACCGAGACCTGGAGCCCTCGGCTGCCGACAATAGTTGAACCCCTTGACTGGGGGTCAAGGGGTCGCAGGTTCAAATCCTGTCGTCCCGACAGTGATGTCGGAGCCCCGCTGACTGGACGGAAGTCCGGGCCAGCGGGGCTTTTGCCGTTTCCGAAGCGGGGTCGGCGCGCGAGCCGCAGGTGTCGGCCGGGGGAGTCCTGCGGGACCACTTCGGGACCAGGGGCCTCCCGAGGGCCGCTCAGGTGGGCGTTCAGCGCCGCGCCGGCCAGCTCGATCGAGCGCCGGTCCGGGTGCAGGTACCGCTGGGTGGTCGTGAGCGATCCGTGTCCGGCGATCTTCCGCAGGACGTGCAGCGGCACGATCGCCTCGGTCATCCAGGTCAGCCCGGTGTGCCGGTCGGGGTCGATGCGGTAGCTGGTCACGAGTCCGTACCTCCAGGGCTGCTGCGGTGCTCCGTCGCCATGCCGAGCCCCCTGGCCGACCGAAGCCCTGGACGTCTGCCGGAGTTGTGGCTGAATGCACCGTCATGGGGTGCATGCTCCGGGCCGATCGGGGCAGCCGACAGCCGCGTCGCGAAGGCGACTTTCGAGCGAGGAGGCTCCGATGACCAGCGGAATGTGGGACTACGGCAACGCCGAGGGCTACGCCCCGAGCACGGACCTGACGGGCTATCGCGTCGAGGCCGAGGACGGGCACATCGGGAAGATCGACCGGCACACCGTGGAGGTCGACTCCGCGCACATCGTCGTCGACACCGGCCCGTGGATCTTCGGCCGGGAGGTGCTGCTTCCGGCGGGCACGGTCCGGCGGGTGGACGTCGACGAGCGGACGGTGTGGGTGAATCGGACGAAGGACGAGGTCAAGAACTCGCCGGAGTACGTCAGGGACCGGCACGCAGGGGATCCCGACTACCACCGGACGATCGGCGGCTATTACGGCGGAGCCCTCTGACTTCCCGCGCCGTCGGAATGCCGGTGGGCCCCGACCGGGAGGTCGGGGCCCACCGGCATTCGCGCCGTCAAGGACGGGCGTGCCGGGGTGAGCGGCCCGCGGCGTGCCGGGCCGCCCGCGGACGGGTGGTGTCCTGGTCCTCGGCGAGCGGGACGAACACCGCCACCACGGCCGCGACCACCAGCGGCACGAGCATCAGCACCATGGCGAGGGACATGTGCACCTCCGAGACGGAACGGGCAGGTGCTGACCGCCTGCCCGCCCCGGCCGGTGCCATGCCTGCCCTCACCCGACCGGGCGACGGGATCGGGCGGTTGGACGGAGCAGCGTGTGCCTGCTCGGTTCACTGACAACACCGCCGCTTCGAGTGCAGGGCCGGCCGCCGGTGGGCGTGGGCCGCGGAGGCCGTAGTGCTCCTGCAGCGTACGGACGGCGCCGTCCGTACGCGCGTGCACCCGGGTGAGGTCGAGCGGGTCGCCGACCCGGGCGTGCACCAGGTCGGTGACCCAGAGACGGACGGTCACCGGCGTCGGGCAGCGGAAGGGCCTCCCGGTCGGGGGCGCGACGGCCGACCACGGGGCGGTCGAACTGCTTGCGCCCGCTGCTGCCGTCCTGCACGCCGTAACGGGCCCGCCACCGCCGGAACTCCGGGCTTCGCGCGGACAGTTCGCGCACCCGTCCGGCGAGCGCCCGGTCCTCGGGATGTCTGGCGGCGAGGACCCGAAGGCGGGCCACGTTCTGCCGGCCTTCCCGGCCTTCCTGGCCTTCCCGGCCATCGCGACGATGCTGTTCACCTGCTCCATCAGCAACGGCGTCGGATTCGGCTTCATCACCTTCTGCGTCCTGCGCCGCGCCGCCGGGCGAGGCCGCGAGGTCCCCTCCCGACGCACGCTCTACTACCTGAGCCAGCTTTCGGCCTGCTCTGCCCGTCATGCGGTCGACGGCCCCGCACCTCCCGGGTGCGGGGCCGTCGGCGTCGGTGCGCAGGGCGCGGGATCAGTCCTCGTCGGAGAAGACGTGCGTCTCGCGGGTGAAGGGGCGGGGGACGACGGCCAGGCGGTCGGGCGGCCAGAGGTCGTCCCGCTCGTTGAGGCTGAGCAGGCCGCCGCGCCGCAGGAGCCAGATGACCTCGTAGTGGTACTGGAGCGCCGCGTCGCCCGGGACCCGGTCCAGGACGCCCGCGACCACCCGCACGACGTCGTCCTCCTGCCCCGACAGGTCGGTGGTCTTGTCCAGCCGGAAGGCCACCGTGACGGTCGGAGTGATGTGGAGGTCGGTGACCAGCGGGTTCCACGGCCTGGGGTTGGGGGCGAAGACCCGGATCCAGGTGCCGTACCTGGTGACGACGCCGTCGGTGAGCAGGTCGGCCGCCGCCGTGGTCACATCGAACAGCCTGGCGCCCCGCGCGACGTCGTCCAGCACGTCGGCCACCTCGGCGACCGACAGTGGCGTGGCCAGGTTGAAGCTGTGGGAGATTGACATGGCTGGGATCCGTTCGGATGCGCTAGGGGTAGATGTGCAGGATATTGCCCTGTCGGTCGATCACCACGGCCTCCTGGAGCCCTTCGATCGGCCAGTCGTGGAGCTGGGCCTTGAGGGCCGAGACCTCCACCGGGGAATCCGCGAGGTTGACGACGATCCGGCTGGTCTGGCCTTCCAGGACCTTCTCCTCGATCCTCGAACCGACGTTCCGGGCACTCCGGCTACTGGGTGAGACGCAGTCGAAGATCTCGCCCTCGATCCGGTAGTCGGGATTCTTCGGACCGGGGACCGACGGGTTCTGCTCGACGTGGTAGCCCTGCTTCGCCAGGAGTTCCGCCGACTCGTTCTCGCGCTGGAGCGCGAGCCGGTTCTCGGCGGCGTCCTCCGGGTTGATCCGGGTGGTGGACCCCTGCGGCGTGGCGTTGGGGTCGGGGGCCCTGGACGGCTGGGTGCGGACCTCGCCCGCGCCGCTGCCCCCGCCCCCGTCGTTCCCCTCCATGTGTACCCGGTCGGGGCCCGCCGCGTCCTCGATGATCTGGCCCGCGCCGATGCCGGCCATGCCCAGACCGGTGGCGATCACCCCGGCGGAGACCACGTTCACGGGCACGCCGATCACCGCGCCCGCGCCGGTGAGGTCGAGGCCGGCGCCCAGCACCTCGCCGCCGGCGCCCAGGGCGGCCAGGCCGAGGCCGCCCGCGACCTCCAGCACCGCGCCCGGGTCGTGGATCATCGCGTTGCCCACCGAGGCCAGGTCCTCGACGGCGGTCTTGCCGAGGTCCAGGGCGAAGTCGCCGGCGCCGGAGAAGAAGTTGCCCACCTTGTCCAGCCAGCCGGGCTCCTCGGGAGCCTTGTCGCGGGCCTTGGCGATCGTGCGCGCCGCGGTGTCGCCCGCGCTCTTGAGCTGCTCCCGCGCGGTCTTGAGGGTCTGCTTCGCGGCCGCCCGGGCGCCCTCGCCCGGATCCGTGAAGGGCAGTTCGTGCCCGGCGTTGCGCTCCGCGTCCTGGTGCTCGGACTTGGCGTTGCTCGTGGTGCTCTGGCCCTCGTTCCACTGCCGGATCGCGTCGGCGGCCCGTTCCTGGGCCCAGGCCAGCGTCCACCGGTAGTCGGCCAGCGCCGTGGAGGCGTCGTGGAAGCAGTCGCCGGCCACCAGCCACTTCTTGGGCTCGCCGTGGAAGGCGTGCCGGAACGCGTCGCCGGCCTTGCCTGACCAGCCCTCGACGGTGTCGATGCGCTTGAGGCCCTCGCCGGTCGAGTGCAGGGTGTCGCCGTAGCTCTTGAGCCAGGCGACGGTCGAGGCGATCGTTTCGGGGTTCCCCGGGACGAGTTCCCTGGGGTCGCCGGTCTGCCCGAGGTTCTTGGCCACTACTTCACCCCGGGGTCCTCGCCGCCCGGACGGGTCACCGTGCCGCCCGGCCGGCCGAAGAGGGTTCCGTCGACCTCGCGGTATGCCTTGACGCTCGCGGTCAGGCGCTGCGAGACCTGGGCGGCATCCTTGAGCAGGTGTTCGACGCCGATCTCCCAGCGGGTGCAGAACTTCTCCAGGACGTCGGCCAGGTGTCCGTGCCCGATCTCGTCCTTCCTGGGATCGAGGTCCTTCACTTTTCTGAACTGAAGTTTCGCCACCGTGCCGGTGATCCCGGTGGCGGCCTTTTCCAAAGCCGCCAGGTCCACCGTGAATCCCTCCGCCACAGGATCTTCCCCCTTACAGCCCCTCGCCGGGTGTGAATCGACCGTCAGGACTCGCCCGCCGAAGCTAGCACGGCGGGTTTGCCCGTCGCGCCGAAACAGCGCGGGAGGCGCTTACGGACCGATCCCGGCGTGATCTCCCGGTTTCGAACGGGAAGGGCGGGGCGGGTGTTCCGGGAGTGAATTCCCGGTAGGGCCGGAAAAGGGGAGGCGCCGGGAATCCGAAGCCGCCCGCACTGGCAGCCAACCCGCCCTTGCACGACCGGTGCGCCGTCGCGGCGGCCGATATCCGTCCCGATCGGATATCGGCCCCGCCCCGTGGCTACCGGTGACAGAACTGCTGAGCACTGATCGAAGGTGACCACTGCCGCGCGCAAACGGTGTCAACCGTCGTGCGTCACCCGGGGGTTTCACCAAGGGCCGGTCAGCGTCCTGGCGACAGGTGCCGTGCTTCGGCACAGCGATCTGGGCCCAGGCATGGGCGTCCTACGACTCAGCCCGATCGGGACGTGTCGGGTCAGGAGGGTGAAGGCGACCGCGTCGATCGCGATGTCCGGCCCGCTGAAGCCGCCCGCGTCAACGAGGTTACCCGCCCGGAGTCGAGCACCGGATTGCAACATCTTCCGGATCGGCCACGACCGTCCAGGGGGCCTCGCCCGGTTCGACCCCGGCGGGTGCCCCACCGGGAACCTCCGAGCGGGCGCGGGTTGTTCGCCGTTTTGTTCAATGACCGAGGGCCGAACCGGAACAATCCCGGTGCGCTACACCGGTAGCGCACGCCACACCCGTGCCGTGCGAGGGACAAGGGCCGCGACAGCGCCGAACCCCGGGAGAGTGCACGAGATGACGACGCTCTGCATCGCGAACAACCGCACCGAGGAGACGGTCGGAGACCTCACCCGGATGGCGCCGCTGGAGCAGCTGTTCGCCGGATGCTGGGCGCAGCGGATGCTCTGGTGGGCGAAGGACGGGGACGTCCTGGTGCTGCCCTGGAGTCCGGATCCGGAGTACCTGGCGTACGTCACCGGGTTGACCGGGGTGCGGGCCGGGAGTCTGACGTTCGTGGTTCCGCCGCCCTGCGCCCTGGGCGACCAGTTGCTCACCACCGACCGGCTGGCGGACCCGGTCTTCCGGGCCGAGCTGAGGCGGGTTCTGGAGGCCCGCGCCGTGGAGGGTCGCGCGGTGGAGGAGGTGCTGGCGATGTCGCCGAACGGAGCGGTGGCCGAACTGGCGGCCGCGCTCGGGCTGGCGCACGCCATGGACGGGCAGGCGTTCGCCGCGCAGGGCGGAAACGCCCTGGTGAACAGCAAGGCCGCGTTCCGGGCCGTGGCCGCCGGTGTCGGGGTACCGATCCCGCCCGGCCGGGTGGCCGGCTCGCCCGCGGAGGTCGAGGACGCGATCGAGCAACTGCTGGCGCGGGGCCGCAGCGTGATGGTGAAGGTCGAGTTCCAGGCGGGCGGCTTCGGCAACGAGGTCCTCATCCGGGACGAGCGGGTGGACCCGGCCGGTGCCGAACGCGTGGTGGCGCTGGCGGACCGGGCCGCGGTGGCCGGGTACGTCGCCGGGCGGTGGACCTGGCTGACCGGCGGTCGCGGCCAACGGGTGGTGGTGGAACGGTACTTCGCCGACTCCGTGCCGCTGTACGCGCAGTTCCTGATCGACGGGTCGGCCGTGGTGCTCTCCGGCTGCGGCGAGATGGTGATGCGGCCGGTGGTGATCGGGGAGATCACCCCGCCGGTCACCCCGGACGCCGAGGTCCGGGCCGAACTCGTCGCCCAGGGAGCCCGGTTGTGCGAGGCCCTACGGCTGATCGGCTATCGCGGCACGGTCAGCGCGGACGCCGTGCTGACGCCCGAGGGGGAGGTCCTCTTCCACGAGACCAACGGCCGGATCACCGGCTCCAGCCACCTGCACGACGTCTACTTCGGCCACCTGCTGCGCGAGGAGCACCGCGGCTCGCGCTGCATCCTGGAGCTGACCGGCCTCAAGGTGCCGTCCTTCGCCGAGGCGGCGGCGGCGGTCGGGGCGGCCGGGCTCGGCTTCGCCCCGGAGACCGGCACCGGTGTGCTCTTCAGCTGCAACTTCACGCCCGCCGACGGTTCGGTGATGTACTGCGCGGTGGCCGAGAGCCCGGAGGCCGCCCGTGCCCTGGAGACCGCGCTGCTCGCGCTCTTCGGCGGGTGAGTCCGGACGCGGCCGCCACCGGGAGGCTGCCACGACGCGGATGCGGGTGGCGGTGATCCACCGGCGGTTCCGCGCCGGGACGGTGCCGGTGGCCGGCCCGGACCGGGTGCTGGTCGACCTCACCCCGGCCGGGAACGGGCGAAGCCCTCACGGCCCTCGCCCATGACGGACGGCGAGTGGCAGCCGTCGACGCGGAGGAACGGGTGGCAGCGGCAGCGGAGTCCGGGGAGCCCGTCGAGGGCTGCCGCGCCACCCGGCGGGCACGCGCCGGGAGGCCCCTGTCCGGGCTGAACGTCTCCTGCATCAGCGCGAGTTGGCGCGGACCGACGGCGATGCCGTCGCTGAACCCGCAGTCCCGAGGGGGCTCCGTCGTCGGGACCGGGGCCGGGTCCGCTTCGACGCGGCGGGTCCTGCCGGTCCCGGTTCCGTCCCGGCGGCCGTGTTCGGCGTCGTAGGGCCGGACATTGAACATCAACTCGGAACAACCGACCGGTACGCACCGTTGTTCGGCGCCGACCGCACTGTGCATGATGAATCACCGGGGGCGGACAGGAGACACGCGTGACGCGCGTGGCACGCGGAGGCGCGTGGCCACGCAAGGGCGTCAGGACACCGCTTCAACGAAGAGGGGGGCCGTAAGTGCCGCGTCGGGAGAGGCCACTGGATCCTGGGGACGGGGCGCTGCTGCGCTTCGCGGCCGATCTGAGGGCGTTGCGGGAGCGTGCCGGAAGTCCGCCGTACCGCCAGCTCGCCCTGCTGGCGCACTGTTCGGCGGCCAGTCTGTCGGTGGCCGCGGGCGGGCGGCGGCTGCCGAGCCTGGCCGTCACCCTCGCCTATGTGCAGGCGTGCGGCGGGGATGTCCGGGAGTGGCGGCACCGCTGGCAGCTGCTGGCCGCGGAACTGGCCGCCGACGCGGCGACCCGGCGGCGCGCTCCGGACGGCGGACGGGCGCCGTACCCGGGCGCGGCGGCCTTCGAGGCGGTGGACGCGGAGCGGTTCTTCGGCCGGGAGGCGCTGCTGGACCGGCTGGTCTCGGCGCTGGCCGAGCGGCGGCTGGTGATCGTCACCGGGCCTTCCGGGTCGGGCAAGTCCTCACTGGTCAGAGCCGGTCTGCTGGCCCGGCTCGGCTGGGCCCCGACAGTCGTCGGCGTGCCTGCCGGGAGAACCGGGGCCGGGGACGGAGCGGGGCGTTCCCCGGCCGGAGGCGGTGTGCCGGTGGCCTTGCTGACGCCCGGCGAACGACCGATGGAGGCGTACGCGCTCGCGCTCGCCCGGCTGGGGCGGCTGGCCGGGGAGACGGCGCGCGACACGTCCGGGCCGACGGCCGGCGATCCGGTGCTGGTGGTGGACCAGGGCGAGCAACTGCGCACCCGCTGTCGGGACGCCGCCGAGCGGGCGCGCTTCCTGGACGCGCTGGTGGCGACGGCCGCGGGCGCTCCGGGGCAGGCCGTGGCCGGGCTGCCGGTGGCGGCGCCGGCCCGGTGCCGGGTGGTGCTGGTGGTCCGCTCGGACCAGCGCGCGCCGTTGTTCGCCGAGCACCCCGGACTGGCCGAGGTCGGCCGCCACGGGGTGCTGCCGGTGGGGCGTCCGGCGCCGGAGGAGCTCCGGCGGGCGATCACCGAACCCGCGTCGCGGGCGGGCTGCACCGTCGAGGGCGCTCTGCTGGCCGTCCTCATCTCGACCGTCGCGCAACAGCCGGGCGCGCTGCCGCTGTTGTCCGAGGCGTTGCTGGCGACCTGGCGGCGGCGCAGCGGCAACGCGCTGACGCTGGCCGGGTTCCAGGCCACGGGCGGGTTCGAGGGCGCGCTGGCCCGGACGGCTGAGACGCTGTACGACGGTCTGGAGGCGGCGGACCGGAGGCTGGCGCGGGCCGTGTTCGTGCGGCTCGGTGCGGAGTTGCTCGACGGGGAGCTGTCCGGGTCCGGCTGGGACGCCGTCGGCGCGCCCGCCCTGGGGGAGGGGCTGACGGCGCGCGGCGTGCTGGTGGGCGGCGGCGACGGGGGCGCCCGGAAGCCGGTCGGGCGGGCCGAGTTCGAGGATCCCGGCGTTCCGGAGGTGGTGGAACGGCTGGTCCGGGCCCGGCTGGTGGTGGTCGACCGGGACACCGTCGAACTCTCCCACCATGCCCTTCCGCAGGTCTGGCCGAGGCTGCGCGGGTGGTTGGCCGAGGGGCACGGGGCACTGGGCGAGCAGCGCGCGCTCACCGCGGCGGCCCGGGGGTGGGCGGCCGCGGACCGGGATCCGGAACTGCTGTACAGGGGTGTTCGGCTCGAACCGCTGATGCGGCGGGTCGCGGCCGGGGAGCTGGCCGCCACCGGGGTCGAACGGGCCTTCCTGGCGGCCTCGGCCCGAACCGCCGCCGCCGACCGGCGCCGGGCGCAGCGTCAGCACCTGACGGTGGCCGGGGTCGCCGCGGCGAGCGGGGCCCTGCTGGTGCTGGCGGGCGGGAGCCGGATCCGCCGGGCCTGGCGGTGGTGACCTGCCGGACGGCTCGCGGGCACGGCGGTCGGCGGATGTGGAGTGCGGCCGGCCGCCGCGGGTCCGGGCGGGGGTGTTGTTCAGCGCCGGACCAGGTCGGTCGAACAATCGATCGATCAATCGGGGCTCGGTCGCAGCAGCCCTCCCGGTGCCGATCACGGTCCTTGCGCCGCCGTCGACCGGCCGGGTAGCTTGACGAGCGCTTCCGGCCCGTCGAACGGCGAATTCGAGTGCCTGGCAAGGAAGTTCGCTGCACCGTTGCCGGTAGGGGGCGATCCGGCGACGAATCCGCACCGCGTTCCCCGGGACGGGCTCCGCATGTCCGGGGACCCCGCCCCAGCCGGGGCCGACCCCGAACGCCGCCCGGCCGTCGTGGTCCCGGAAAGCGTCGTGTTCGCCGCCGTGTCCGCGTTTCCCTGAACCCGTGTCAAGGGGGAGTCATGTCCGGTTCGGCCCGTCCGGTCCACAGCTGGGACGAGTTCAGCACGCTGCGGGAGGTCGTGGTCGGCAGTGCCGTCGGCGCCCGACTGCCCGAGCAGACCGAGCCGTCCTCCTGGCTCTCCTGCTTCCCGAAGACCGCCGCCGCCGACCTCGGTTCGATCCGGGTCGGCCCCTACCCGCCGCAGGTGGTGGAGGAGACGGAGGAGGACCTGGACGCGCTGACGGCCACCCTGCGCGGCCTCGGCGTCACCGTTCACCGGCCCGAAGCGGTCGACCACGCGGCCGAGTTCGCCTCCCCGCTGTGGAGGGCCGACGGCGGGTTCCACTCCTACTGCCCGCGTGACCTCACCCTGGTGGTCGGTGAGACGGTCATCGAGGTCGCCAGCCCGATGCGCCAGCGCTACTTCGAGGTCTTCGGGCTGCGCCCGCTCTTCCAGGACTACCTGCGCCGCGGCGCCCGCTGGATCTCCGCTCCCCGGCCGCAACTACGGGACGAACTCTTCGAGTTCGACGCCGACGGGCTTCCGCTGCTGGGTGAGAGCGAGCCGGTGTTCGACGCCGCGAACGTGCTGCGGCTGGGCCGGGACGTGTTCTACCAGGTCTCCCGCAGCGGCAACGAACTCGGCCTGCGCTGGCTGGAGTCCACCCTCGGCCTGCTCGGCGACGGCGGGCTGCGTCTGCACCCGCTGCGCGACATCTACGGGTACACCCACATCGACAGCACCATCGCGCTGCTGCGGCCGGGGCTGGTGCTGCTCAACCCGGAGCGGATCGGCCCGGAGACCGTGCCGGAGCCGCTGCGGGGCTGGGACATCCTGTGGTGCCCGCCGGCCGACCCCACCGGCGCCGCGGTCGAGAACGCGCTCAGCGAGAGCTGGATCAGCATGAACCTGCTGATGGTCTCCCCGGACACGGCGATCGTCGAGTCCGGCCAGGACGCCCTGATCAAGCAACTGGAACACGTCGGGATCACCGTCCTGCCGCAGCGGCTGCGCCACTCCCGGGTGCTCGGCGGCGGCTTCCACTGCGTCACCCTGGACATCCGGCGCGACGGCGGCCTGGAAGACTACCTGTCCTGACCCGCCCGCGCGGCCGGATCGGGCCGGGTGATCCCGGAGGGGCGAGGTTCGCCGTCCTCCGGTGTCGGCCCTTCGGTGTCGGCGCCGTGTTCGTAGGTGGTCCGGGAGATCGTCCGTCCCCGATCGACCTGATGTGCGCAAACGGTCCCGGGGATTCCGCTGGCTGGCTGCGTGGCGTGGGCGGTCGGGCACGGCTCGCCGGGGCCTCGCCCGCCCGGTGGTCGGGGCTTCGTGGGCGTGCCGCTTCGACCGCGCCGCCCCGCCGCGGGCGGCAGGCATGCGTCGGCGCGAGGTGCCGTGCCGGCCGCCGCTCGACGACGGGGGCGGGGCGGACCTCCGGTCGGCTACGGCGTCGTGGTGCGGGGCCGGTGCCGGGGCATGCCTGGGAAGGAGCTGT
Organism: Kitasatospora sp. NPDC094019; assembly: GCF_044764505.1. Taxonomy (NCBI): domain Bacteria; kingdom Bacillati; phylum Actinomycetota; class Actinomycetes; order Kitasatosporales; family Streptomycetaceae; genus Kitasatospora; species Kitasatospora sp. NPDC094019. Next base: position 49,157 of record NZ_JBIWIF010000021.1, on the reverse strand, counting down.
GCGGCGCGGCCGGGCGCCGGGCTCCGGGGCACGCCGAGGCGCCCGGGCTCCCAGGGGTGCGGAGCCGGGCTCTCGGGGTCAGAGCGCGAACATCGCGCTGTAGGGCGGGGTAAGACGTTCCTGTCGTGAACCGAAGTCGACGAGTACGGCGATGTCGCCGTCACCTTCGACGTCGACGACCCGGCCGAGGCCGTACCGGTCGTGAGTGACCCGGTCGCCGACGGCGAAATGCTTGCGCGGCGCCTCTACCGGGGCCTTGAAGGGGCTGCTGGGCAGGGGGCGGCGGACTGCTGCAAATTTCGTCATCCCCTCCAGTATGCGCCGGAAATCGCGGGACGGAGCCTTTTCGGTGCACTCGGTTTCGAACGGGGGTCGGAATGCCGCCCGTGTGGTCCAGCACACGCCCGGACGGTGCTGGTGGGGGGCGCGTGGCCGGTGCGGCGGCGCCGGCGTGCGAGCCGGCCACGCCGCGCCCCCGGGAATTGACCTTCCGGGCCGTCGGTCCGGAGGGCATCGGATCGTGCCAACCGGCCTGGATCCGGGGCGCGTTGGCGGCCGCGGCGGCCCGGGTCGGGCGGCCCCGGGGGTGCCCGACCGAAACCGGGGGCGAAATGTCCACCCGCGGCGACTCCGGGCCTGCTAGAGTGGCTGTTAGTTGCAGTAGTGGTTCCCATGAACTTTGTGTGCGCCTGCTGATGTTTCGCAGGCGCATTTTTTGTTTCCCGGCTCGTCCCGGGTGGGTGCTTCCCGCGGCGACTCGGAGCGTGCACTTCGTGCGCTTCGGACAGCCTCTTGAAGGAGATTTCCAATGGCTAATGGCACCGTGAAGTGGTTCAACTCGGAAAAGGGCTTCGGCTTCATCGAGCAGGAGGGTGGCGGCCCGGACGTCTTCGCCCACTACTCGAACATCAACGCCAACGGCTTCCGCGAGCTGCTTGAGGGCCAGAAGGTCGAGTTCGACGTCACGCAGGGTCAGAAGGGCCCGCAGGCCGAGAACATCCGCCCGCTGTAGTTCTTCTGCCACGGCACCCGCCAAGCAGCGAGAGGCCCGCACCGCGCACACGCACGGTGCGGGCCTCTCGGCATTGCTCCCCGCGTTCTTCCGGCCGATCGGGCCGTCCGCGGACGGGCGCCGACCGTAGCTGACGCGCCGAGCGGTTCCGCCGTCCACGCTCCGCCCGTCACACGCCAGGCCCGTTTCCCCTGCGACCTCCGCCCGCGTTGCCGCGCCCCGGAGGCTTCCTCGTGACGCGCGCCGCACCGAGGAAGGTCCCGCATGAACCGTTCCAGCCGTTCTCCGTACCCGAACACCTCCCGCTCCGCCGCAGGCCGCCGTTCCCCGGCCGGCCGGCGTCCCTCCGGCCGCGGCGCCGACCGGGCCGCGGGCCCCCAGGGGGAGTTCGCGATGCCGGTGAGCACCACCCCGGCGCTGCCCGCCGTCGAGTCCTTCGCCGAGCTGGAGATGCCGAAGGCCCTCTTGACGGTGTTGACCCGTCAGGGCGTGACCGCGCCGTTCCCGATCCAGGCCGCGACCCTGCCGAACTCGCTGGCCGGCCGCGATGTCCTCGGCCGGGGCCGTACCGGCTCCGGCAAGACCATCGCGTTCGGCCTCGCCGTGCTGGCCCGCACCGCCGGGCGCAGGGCCGAGCCGCGCCGCCCGCTGGCCCTGGTGCTGGTCCCCACCCGGGAGCTGGCGCAGCAGGTCACCGAGGCCCTCACCCCCTACGCCCACGCGCTGCGGCTGCGGATGGCGACCGCGGTGGGCGGGGTGCCGATCGGACGCCAGGCGTGGGCGTTGAACCGTGGTGCGGAGGTCGTGGTGGCCACGCCCGGCCGGCTCAAGGACCTGATCCAGCGCGGCGACTGCCAGCTGGACGGGGTCGGCATCACGGTGCTCGACGAGGCCGACCAGATGGCCGACATGGGCTTCCTGCCGCAGGTCACCGAGCTGCTGGAGCAGGTGGCCGAGGGCTGCCAGACGATGCTGTTCTCGGCGACCCTGGACCGCAACGTCGACCGCCTGGTACGTCGCTTCCTCAAGGACCCGGTCACCCATTCGGTGGACCCGTCCGCGGGAGCGGTCAGCACGATGGAGCACCACGTGCTGCACGTGCAGAACTTCGACAAGAACGCCACCATCGCCCACATCGCCTCCCGCGAGGGTCGGGTGATCATGTTCATCGACACCAAGGACGGCGCCGACCGCCTGGTGGACGACCTGCTCGCCAACGGCGTGAAGGCCGCCGCCCTGCACGGCGGCAAGTGCCAGCCGCAGCGCAACCGGACCCTGGAGCAGTTCCGCAACGGCCAGGTGACCGCGCTGATCGCCACCAACGTCGCCGCCCGCGGCATCCACATCGACGGCCTCGACCTGGTCGTCAACCTGGACCCGCCGAGCGACCACAAGGACTACCTGCACCGGGGCGGACGCACCGCCCGGGCCGGTGAGTCCGGCACCGTCGTCACCCTGGTGCTGCCCAAGCAGCGCCGCGCGATGGCCCGGCTGATGGCGACGGCCGCCATCACCCCGGTCACCACCGGGGTCAGCTCCGGCGGCGAGGACCTGGCGCGCATCACCGGCGCCCGCGTGCCCACCGGTGTCCCCACCGTGATCCCCGACCCCGTCGTCGAACGGCCGCGCCGCGGCCCGTCCGGGAGCCGGGGCCGCCGCGGCCGCCCGGCCGGCGACACCCGGGCCGCCTCCGGCCGCGACTCCCAGGCCGCTCCCGGCCGCCGCCGGGAACCCGGCCGGCCCACCCTCGCGGCGTAGCACCGCGAGCACCGGCGCGGAGCGAGAACCGCCGAGAACCGGCGCCCGCTCGGTCGCCCGGCGGTCCGGCCACCCCTACGCGCCGCTCACGGTCGCCCCGGCGGTGCCGGTCGTGGCGCGGGCGGAGACCATGAAGTACTCGGTGGCAATGATCCGGTGGCGGACGTCCTCCGGCAGCCGGCCGAGGACACCGGGCAGGGGGCGCTCGCGCGCGGCCTCGCTGCGGTGCGCCGCGATCGCGGCCCACTTCCGCGCCGCCCAGGGGCTCACGTCCCGGGTCAGGTCCACCAGCTCGTCCGGAACGCTGAGGGTGCTCTTGCCGACGCGCCGAAGCAGGGGGCCGAGGTCGGCGAGCGCCGAGTGCGGATGGGTGGCCATGTGGACGGCGCCGGGCTGCCAGGGCGTGCCGGCGTCGGGGTAGAGGTGTTCGAGACCGGCGGCCGCGACGGCCAGCAGGGTGGCGCGGTTGGTCAGCCGGTGGTCCGGGTGTCCGGTCACCTGGCCGTACGGGTCGTGGGTGAGCACGACGGCGGGCCTGACCTCGCGGATGTGCCGCACGATGCCCTCGACCACCTCGTCGAGGGGCGCGTCGCAGAGCCGGGCCCGGCCGGGCGCGGACCGCGGGACGCGGTGATCGGCGTGTCCGAGCATCCTCGGACCGCCCGCGCCGAGGATGTCCAGCGCCTCGGCGAGCTCCTCGGCGCGGTGGCTGTCCGGGGCCCAGGTGGCCGTGACCACGGCCACCTGGGCCCCGGCGGCGGCGTGCATGGCCAGGGTGCCGCCGGCGAGCAGCGCCTCGTCGTCCGGGTGGGCGACCACGGCGAGCACGGCGGGCGGGGCCGGTACGGAGGGCACTGAAGGTACGGCGGGCACTGAAGGTACGGAGGATACGGAGGGCGGTCGCGACACGGCGGTTCTCCTCGTCCATCACGGTGGCGGCCCGGCCGCCGACCCCGGGGTCGGCGGCCGGGCCGTTCAGACGGCGGGTGCCAAGGCGTGGTCCAGGGCGAGGCGGGTGTGCTGGAGGTCCTCCTGCCCGACCACCTCGTCCAGGATCACGGTGCCCACACCGAGCGCGATGTACCGCCGGAGCATCGCGCCGACCTCGGCGTAGGTGCCGACCAGGTAGGGGCAGAAGGTGCGGTAGGCGCGGAACGGGTAGAGCCAGTAGACGCCGTTCGGCTGGTGGGAGCGGAGGGCGTCGCGGGAGAGCTTCAGGTGCCAGTGCGACTCGATCCGGCCGACGGCCCACTCGTGGAGCTTCTCCCCGGAGGCGTCCGAGGGGAAGCGCTCGTGGGCGATCCGCCACGCCTCCGCAGCGTCGTCACGGGCGATGACGCCGAGGCGCACGCCGCAGCCGGCGAGCGGCCGGTCGCCCTGGTAGGTGTCGATCTGGTGGGGGTAGGACAGCCGGCCGACCTGGAGCACCCGCGCGGCGTCGCGGCAGTCGTCGGAGGCCCCGGACACGAAGAGGCCGGGGGCCAGGGCGGGATCGGCCGGCGGGCTGAGGGTGGCGGCGTCCAGCGCGTAGTACTTGCCGGTGTATGTCACCGCGGTCGGGGCCGCCGTCAGCTGCCGGACGATCTCGCCGTACTCGACCAGCCGGTCGTAGCGCTCCCGGTGGCCCAGCTCGCAGCCCAGTTCGGTCAGGTGCTTGGAGAAACCGCCGGTGACGAGGTTCAGGTCGACCTGCCGCCCGTAGAGGAAGGCCAGGGTGCTGATCGTCTTGGCGACCGCGAACGGGTGGGTGTCCAGCGGGTTGACCGCGACCAGGGGGACGAACCGCTCGGTGTCCTCGATGGCGATCTGCGCCGCCGCCCAGGCGTCGACCAGGGTGTTGTCGGTGTAGATCAGCGCGCCGCGGAAGCCCGCCTGCTCCGTCCAGCGGGCCACGTCGACGACCCGGCGGCGGTATTCCTGCGGTGTTCGGTCGTGCCAGGAGGGCATCGTTGTGTAGACGGTCAGCACGGGTTCGCGGTCCTCTCTCGACTGCCGGTGGGGGTTCAGGGCCGGGCGGTCGCGGCGTGCGCGGCGACGAGCTCCGCCACGACGGCGCGGTCGGTCTTGCCGTTGGGGTTGAGGGGCAGGGACTCCAGGTGCAGGAACACGTTCGGCACCAGGTGGACCGGCAGGCCCGCGGCGAGGGTGCGGCGGAGCTCGGCCTCGCGGGCGGGCTCGCCGGTGTAGCAGGCCATCAGCTCGGTGGTCCCGCCCTGCCGCACCGGCACCACGACGGCCTCCCGGATGCCGGGGCGGCGGCGCAGCAGGGTCTCGAACTCGCCCAGCTCGACCCGGTAGCCGCGGATCTTGACCTGGTTGTCCAGCCGGCCGAGGTGGACCAGGGTGCCGTCGTCCTCGGTGCGGACCCGGTCGCCGGTCCGGTAGTACCGCTCCCCGTCCGCCGCGCCGCCGTCCGCGCCGAGGAAGCGGTTGGTGTCGTCGCGCGGGTCCAGGTAGCCGTCGAAGCGCTGCGGCCCGCGGACGCACAGCTCACCGTCCTCGGTGACGGTGTGGTCCAGGCCCGGGAACAGGGTGCCGATCGGCACCGTGTCGTTCACCGTGTCCGGCCACTCCCCGCGCTGCGCCGGCAGCCGGAAACCGGTGCACGCGAGGGTCAGTTCGGTCGGGCCGTAGATGTTCGTCAGCACCGATCCGGGGGCGAAGGCGTGCCACTCCTCGGCCTGCGCGTAGGTGAACTGCTCGCCGCAGAACACGCTGTGGCGCAGCCCGGCGCCCCGGCCGGCGGGCAGCCCGCCGAGCCCGGCGGCGGCCGAGACCGCGGACGGTACCGAGAACCAGTGCGTGAGCTTCCGGTCGACCGCGTACTCGACCGGGCTCAGCAGCTCGGCCGCGTCGGGCACGACCAGCGTCGCCCCGCCGGCCCAGGTGACGAAGAGGTCGTACACCGAGAGGTCGAAGGTCAGGTCGAAGGTGTGCGACGTGCGGCAGCCCGGACCGACCTCGAACCGGGGGACGGCGTGCTCCAGGAAGGCCAGCACGTTGCGGTGCCGGATCGGCACGCCCTTGGGCCGCCCGGTGGAGCCGGAGGTGAACAGCAGGTAGGCGATGTCGTCGGGGCCGGCGGACGGTGCCGGCAGCGAACCGTCCGGCCGGGCGGCCAGGAGTTCCGCGTCGGTGAGCGCCAGTACGGGCCGGGCCGGCCGGGTGCCGGCGGGGCAGTGGTCGAGCCACTGCTGCCCGGCGGCGTCGACGATCACCACGTCGACGTCGGCCAGTTCGCAGATGGCGGTGTTGCGTCGCGGCGGGTACTTGAGGTTCAGCGGTACGACCTGCGCGCCCAGGCGCTGCGCCGCGAGGTAGCCGCCGTAGGCGACCCCGCTGCGCGAGGCCAGCAGGGCCACCGAGCGGACCCGGCCGTGTTCGGCGGTGATGCGCTCGGCCAGCGCCTCGGCCGCGCGCTCCAGTTCGGCGTAGCCGATCGACGAGCCGGCCAGCTCGACGGCGGGCAGTTCGGGGTGGCGCCTCGCGGTGGCGGCGAAGACGTCGTGGAGGGTGCTGATGCGGTCTTCCATGTCGACCTTCCGGGTCGGGAGGTGAAGCGGGCCGGGGGCGGTCTCAGGCTTCGTGGGCGAGGAGGAGGCGCGCGATACCGGCCAGGCGGCCGACCTCGGCGGTGTCGCGGGCGGTGAACCACGCGGCCTGCCCGGCCGCGGTCGGGCGGTCGAACAGCATGCTCGGGGGGACGGTCACCCGGAAGATCCCGGACAGCTGCGAGGCGACCTTCATCGCGGTGACCGATTCGGCGCCGAGGGCGAACAGGTCGGTGCGGGCGTCGATGGTGTCGCGGGCCAGGGCGTCGGCCCAGAGCTCGACCAGGAGCTCGGCGAACGGCGAGGCGTCGGCGGCGGTGTCAGCGGTGTCAGCGGTGTCGGCGGTGTCGGCGTCGAGTGCGGCGTCGGCGGGGGTGCGGGCCCCGGGAAGGACGGAGACGTCGCGCTCCCGGAGCACGGCCTCGTACGCGGCGTCGAGGTCCTGGGGCAGCGGCCGCCCCGCCAGCGTGAGCCGGTCGGCCTTGCCGCTGGGGGTCAGCGGCAGGGCGGTGACGGCGACGCAGGCGAACGGCACCATGTACCCGGGCAGGGTCCGCGCCAGTTCGGCGCGCAGCGTCCGCGGCGGGACGTCGTGGCCCTCGGCGAGGCGGTAGTAGGTGATGATCTGCTTCTCCGTCGCACCGTCCCGCACCACCACGACGGCGTCGGCCACGCCGTCCTGGGCCAGCACCCGTGCCTCGACCTCGCCGAGTTCGACCCGGAAGCCGCGGATCTTGACCTGTCCGTCCCGGCGGCCGAAGTAGTGGATCCGGCCGTCCGGGAGCCGGGTGCCGAAGTCGCCGGTGCGGTAGGTCCGGTCCGGGGCCGCTCCGGCGCCGGCCGGGTCGCGGGTCACGAAGCGTTCGGCGGTCAGGTCGGGCCGGCCCAGGTAGCCGTCGGCCAGCGGCACGCCGGAGACGCAGATCTCGCCGGGCACGCCGTCCGGGAGGGGCTGCAGCCGCGCGTCGAGGATCTCCACCACCGCGCGGTCGATCGGGGCGCCGATCGCGGGCAGGTCCGGCCAGTCGGCCGGGTCGGCGGGCAGGCGCTCGGCCGTGACGACATGGGTCTCCGAGGGGCCGTACTGGTTCTCCAGCGAGGCGCCGGTGTGCCGGAAGAACTCGCGCACCAGCGGGCTGACGAGCAGCTGCTCGCCCGCCGTGATGACCTCGCGCAGCTCCGAGGGGTAGCGGCCGAGGCGCGAGGACGCCTCGGCGAGCTGCTGGAGCGCGACGAAGGGCAGCACCAGCCGGTGCACCCGCCGCTCGCCCAGCCAGTCGACCAGCCGGTCCGGGTCCCGGCGGACGTCGTCGGTGATCAGCACCAGGGTGCCGCCGGTGCCCCAGGTGGCGAACATCTCCTGGAAGGCGCCGTCGAAGCTGAACGCCGCGAACTGGAGGGTGTTCCAGCCCGGTCCGGCCTCCGAGTGCCGGAACTGCCAGTCCAGCAGGGCCGCCAGCGGCCGGTGCGGCATGGCGACGCCCTTGGGCACCCCGGTCGAGCCGGAGGTGTAGATGACGTAGCAGAGGTCCGCGGTGGTGCTCGCGGGGCGCGCCGCGGTCGGCCGGGCCGCGGGGAGGCCCGGCGTGCCGGCCGGCGTCCCGTACAGGTCGACGACCCGGACGCCCCCGGGGACGGTGAGGTCGCCCTCGATCCCGGGCGGGCCGACCAGGACCTCGGCTCCGCTGTCGGCGAGCATGTGGTCGAGGCGCTCGCGGGGGTAGGCCGAGTCGAGCGGCACGTAGCCGGCGCCGCTCTTGAGGATCGCCAGCAGGGCGACGATCAGTTCGGGGCAGCGCGGGCCGGAGAGCGCGACGACCCGGGCGGTGCCGATCCGGTCGGCGAACCGGTCGGCGGCGGCCCGCAGTTCCGCGTAGGTCATCTCGCCGCCGTCCCAGCGCAGGGCCGGGGTGTCGGGGTGCCGGTCGGCGGTGCGGTCGAACAGCCCGTGCGCGGTGAGGTCCCAGGCGTCGGTCCCGTCGGTCCCGTCGGTCCCGGCCGGCGCGGTCCGGGGCGGCACCAGGGGGAGCAGGCCGACCGGCGTCCGCTGGTCGCGGACCGCCGCGCGCAGCAGCTCCAGGTAGGCTTCGACGACGCGTTCGGCGGTGTCCGGCCCGTGGCGCAGGCCGTCGTGGGCCAGCGAGCCGCGGCGGCGCTCCGGGTCGAGGGCGAACACGAGGTCCAGCGGGAGGTCCGGCGCGAGGTCTCCGCCGCCGAGCAGGACCGCCGCCCGGCAGCGGTCCCCGACGGCGGTCCCGGCCGGCTCGTCGATCGCGAACTCCCCGCCGGCCGCGTCCCGCAGCTGCCCGGCGGCCGCCGAGGCGAGGTCGGCGAACACGGTGTCCGGGTCGAGCGGGCTCCGCAGCGGCGCCCACGAGCCGTCCGCCCCGGCGCCGACCACGACCTCCTCGGTCCCGGTGTTCTCCCACGGCGAGGCGACCCGGTACAGCAGCGCCTGCAGTCCGGCGGCCAGGGTCGCCAGCACCGGTACGCCCGATTCCGGGGCGGCCGCCGCGAGGCCCTCGGCGAGCTCGTCCGGGAGCGGGAACTCCAGCCGGGGGCGCGGCTGTCGCGGCGTGGGGTCCGGCCCGCCCCGGTCGGCCGGCCAGCCGGTGGCGGGGGGCGCGTCCCGGAGCCGGTCGAGCAGTGCGGCGCGCGCGGCCGCGGAGGCCGGCGGCGTGGTGCTCGGCAGTGCGGTGGCGTCCGGCAGTGCGGTGGCGTCCGGCAGTGCGGTGGTGCTCGGCGGTGCGGTGGTCATCGGGTCCCGTTCCCCTCGTTGTCGCGGCCGGCGGTGGCGCGTCGCGACCTCGCCAGCAGGGCGCTCCGCGCTCCGGAACCGGCCGGCCGGGCCGCTGCGGCCGGGGCGGCCGGGGCCGCGGCGCGGGGCGGGTCGTCGGCGAGCGCGGTGGCCAGGTCGTGCACGGTCGGATGGGTGAAGAGCAGCAGCGCGGCGACGGGCCGGTCCAGGACCTGGGTCAGCCTGGTCCTGGCGCGGGCCAGCAGCAGCGAGTCGCCGCCGATCTCGAAGAAGTTGTCGTGGGTGCCGACGGCGTCGAGGCCGAGCAGGTCGCACCAGACGGCCGCGATCTCCCGTTCCAGCCGCGACACCGGGGCGACGCGGGCCGCGCCGGCGGTCCGGTCGCGCGGCGGCTCCGGCAGCTTCAGGTGGTCGATCTTGCCGTTGCCGTTGAGCGGGAGCGAGTCCAGCGGCACGATCACCGACGGAATCATGAACTCCGGCAGGAACTCGGTCAGTCGGCGGCGCAGCGCGGCCGGGTCCAGCTCCGCGGCGGTGAGCGGCGCGGCGGGCGAGACGTAGGCGACCAGGCGCAGCGGCCCGGGCCCGGGATCGCTTCGGCGCGCCGTGACGACGCCGCGGCCGACGCCGGGGAGCTGTTCCAGCCGGGCCTCGATCTCGGGCAGCTCGATCCGGTGGCCGCGGACCTTCACCTGCCGGTCGATCCGGCCCAGGTAGTCCAGGGTGCCGTCGGGCAGCCGGCGCACCAGGTCGCCGGTGCGGTAGAGGCGGGCGCCCGGCCTGGACGTGAACGGGTCGGGCAGGAACTTCTGCTCGGTCAGCTCGGGGCGGCGCAGATAGCCCAGCCCCACCCCGATGCCGCCGACGAACAGCTCGCCGGGGACGCCGACCGGCACGGGGTGCAGCCGCTCGTCCAGGACGTGCGCGGTGGTGCCGGCGACCGAGGTGCCGATGGTCGGCCGGCGCTCGCCGTCCAGGCGGGTGTGGGTGCACCAGATGGTGATCTCGGTGGGGCCGTAGATGTTGACGAGCCTGCGGTTCGGCGCCCACAGCGGGCCGAGCTCCGGCGGGAACGCCTCGCCGCCGACCAGGATGGTGCGCAGTCCCGGCACGTCCTCCGGCCGGGTCACCGCGAGCGCGGAGGGCGGCAGGAACGCCATCGTCACGCCGTAGCGGCGGACGGTCTCGGCCAGGTCGGAACCGGGCAGCATCCGGTCGCGGGGCACGACGCACAGGCGGCCGCCGTGGGCGAGGGCGAGGGTGAAGTCCAGGACCGAGCCGTCGAAGCTCGGCGAGGAGAACTGGAGCACCGTGTCCGGTGCCTGCGGGTCCATGAACTCCAGCTCGGCGTGGGCGGAGTTGACCACGCCGCGGTGGTGCAGCACGACGCCCTTGGGCCGGCCGGTGGAGCCGGAGGTGAAGACGATGTAGGCCGGGTCGGCGGGCCCGGTGGTCCGGGCGGGGCGGGTGTCGGGGTACTGGTCGAGCGGGTCGTCGGGGCCGCCCAGGCGGACCACCGGCAGCCGGTCGGCGCCGGGCGGGTCGGCCCGGCCGGTGCGGGTCACCAGGGCCTTGATCCCGGTGTCCTCGATCATGAGGGCCAGCCGTTCGGCCGGGTAGGCGGTGTCCAGCGGCACGTACGCCGCCCCGGCCTTGAGCACGCCGAGGAAGGCGACCGGCAGGTCCTGGCAGCGGTCGAGCGCGACGCCCACGGCGGTGCCGGGGCCGACCCCGATCGCGGTCAGGTGGTGGGCGAGCCGGTTGGCCCGCGCCTCCAGGGCGGCGTAGCTGAGTTCACCGTCGGCGCCGACCACGGCGGGCCGCCCGGGCTCCCGGTCCGCCCAGCGTTCGAACAGGGCCGGGACGTCCGGGGCGAGCGGCTCGGGCAGGCCGGTGTCGTTCCAGCGGTCGAGCTCGGCGAGTTCGTCGGCGGTCATCAGGTCCAGGTCGGCGACGGCCGTGTCCGGTGCGGCCAGCGCGGCCCGGAGCAGGGTGCCCAGGTGGCCGAGGAAGCGGTTCACGGTGTCGGTGCCGTAGAGGCCGGTGTTGAACTCGGCGGTGCCGCGGTAGCCGCCGCCGGTCCCCGCCCCGGCGTGTTCGAGGATGACGGAGAAGTCCTGGATCGCGCCGCCGCCGTGCACGGGCAGCGGGGTGAGGTCCGCGCCGGGCAGGCCGAGCGCGGTCTCGACGTCCTGGAGGACGAACAGCAGCTGGACGACGGGGTCGTGGCTGGGGTCCCGGTCCGGGCGCAGCAGTGTCACGAGGTCCTCGAACGGGAAGTCCTGGTGCTCCTGGGCCTGGCTGATGGTGCGGTGGGCGGCGCGCGCCAGGTCGAGGAAGGTGGTGTCCGCGCCGACGCGCAGGCGCAGCGGCACCAGGTTGACGAAGCAGCCGACGGTGCGGGCGAACTCCGGGCGGACGCGGTTGGCGACCGGCGAGCCGATGATCATGTCGTCGCGGCCGGTGTGCCGGTGGACGACCGAGGCGAACGCGGCCAGCAGGGTCGCGTAGGCGGTGACGCCGTGCCGCCGGGTGAACCCGGTGACCAGCTGCTCGACCTCCGCGGGCCAGGCGAAGGAGACCTCGGCCCCGTCCGGCCGGCGCCGCGCGGGCCGGGTCCGGTCGGTGGGGAGGTCCAGCAGGGTGGGGGCGCCTTCGAGTTCGCCGCGCCAGTAGTCGGCGAGCCGCTCGCGGCGGGCGCCGGTCAGCTGCTCGGACTGCCAGGCGGCGAAGTCCAGGAACTGCACCTTGGGCGCCGGCGCGGCGGCGGGGCGGTGCTCGGTCCGGGCGGTGTACGCCTCCGCCAGTTCGGCGAACAGCAGCTCCAGGCTCCAGCCGTCGCAGACGATGTGGTGCACGGTCAGCACGAGCGCGGCCGACGGGGTGCCCGGGGCGATCAGCCGGGCCCGCAGCAGCGGGCCGGTGGACAGGTCGAAGGGTGCCCGGGCCTCGGCGTCGACCCGCTCGGCGGCCCAGGCCGCCAGGTCGGCGGGCCCGATGTCGGCGGGTGCCGTGTTCGCCGCCGCCGGGTTCGACGCCGGGTCCGCGGGCCGGTCGACGGCCAGGCGCACGGCGAGGGCGGGCAGGACCCGCTGCCGGGGCTGTTCGTCGTGGACGTCGATGACGGTGCGCAGGGCCTCGTGGCGGGCGACGAGGTCGCCCAGCGCCGCTTCGAGCACGGCGGCGTCGAGGTCGCCGCCGACGCGGAAGGCGTAGGACAGGTTGTAGACGGCGTTGTCGGGATACAGCTGCGACGAGAGCCACATCCGCCGCTGGGTCGCCGACAGCGGCGCGCCCGCCTCGGTCCGCTCGACCACGGCGACGGGCGCGGCCGGGGCCGGCCCGGTGGGGCCGCCGGCCGTGTCGGTGCCCGCGGCGGCCGCGGCCGCGGCCCAGCCGTCGAGGAACGCGGACAGCAGGGCGACGGTCGGATGGTCGAACAGGGCCCGGGCGGTGATCGGCAGGCCGAAGTCGGTGGCCAGCCGGGCGGCGGCCCGGACGGCGCTGAGCGAGTGGCCGCCGATGGCGAAGAAGTCGTCGTCGACGCCGGGCGGGGACTGCTCCAGGATCTCGTGCCAGATCGCGGCGACGCGGGACTGGGTGGGGCCGGTGGGCTGCCGGCGGGGGGTGCCGGGGCGGCCCGGGGTCGTGGTCGGGCGGTCCTCGGCCGCGCCGTCCGGGGCGGCGGCCGACCCGATGGCCGCCCCGGCCGCGGTCCGGGCCGCGGCGGCTTCGGCGGCGGCGAGTTCGGCGGCCACGAGTTCGGCGGGCCACGGCGCGGCGGCCGTCGGGCTGTCGGGCGAGGAGGTCAGGGCTTCGAGCAGGCCGACGAAACCGGCCGCGACGGCGGCGGCCGTGCCGGCGTCCAGCACCGCCGTCCGGTAGCGCAGATAGCCCCGCATGCCCGTCGGCAGGTCGGCGAGCTGCAGCTCGACCTCGTACAGCGAACGGCGGGAGAGCGGCTCGACCGCCTCCACCAGCAGCGGTCCGGCGGTGGCCGGAGGGTCCAGCGGCTGGATGCCGCCGAGCAGCACCTGGAACAGCGGGTGCACCTCGGGCCGGCGGGCCGGGGCGAGGCGCTCGACCACCCGGCGGAACGGCAGGTCGGCGTCGTCGAAGGCCGACAGGGTCGCGCCGCGGGCCACCCGCAGGGCCTCGCGCCACGTCCCGGTGGAGGACAGCCGCAGCCGCAGCGCGGTCTGGTTGGCGAGGAAGCCGGCGGTGTCGCGGGAGTCCTCGTCGCGACGGCCGACCACCGTGCCGACGACCGTGTCCCCCTGGCCCGACAGGCGCTGCAGCAGGACGGACAGCGCGGTGAGCCAGACCATGAACGGGGTGGCGCGCTCCGCCGCCGCGACGGCGCGGACGGCGTCGGCCAGCCCGGCTGGTACCTCGACCGGAAGGACCGCCGCGGCGTAGGGGTCGTCGCCCTGGACGGGGCGACCGAAGGACGGCCAGCGGTCGGCGGCCGGCGGCAGGCCGGCCAGTTCGGCGGCGCGGAGCTCCAGCCGCCGGGCGGCGTCCGGTCCGTCGGCGGCGGAGCGGATCCGGTCCGCCGCCGCGGCCAGGGCCGGCGGCGGGGTCGGCAGGTCCTCGCCGCGCAGCGCCGCCACCAGGTCGGCCTGGAACAGCTGGAACGTCCGGCCGTCGGCGACGATGTGGTGCACGACGGCCAGCAGCCGGTGCCGCTGCCCGGCCAGCCGGGCCAGGGTGAAGCGGGCCGGCGGGCCGTGCTCCAGGTCGAACGGCCGATGGGTCTCGCGGTCGGCGAGCGCCTCCCAGCGCTGCTCGGCCCCGGCCCCGGGCGTGGTGCCCGCCGGGTCCGTACCGGGGTCGGTCAGGTCGACCAGGTCCATCCGGCCGGTGAAGTCGGGCTCGACCAGCAGGACCGGGGTGCCGTCCGGGCCGGCCGGGAAGCGGGCGCGCAGCGCCTCGTGGCGGCGGCCGAGCACCCGGACGGCGTTCGCCGCGGTCTCCGGGTCGAGCGGTCCGGTCAGGTCGACGACCAGGGCGAGCTGGTGGACCAGGGCCTCGGGCGTGGTCAGGTCGAACAGCCACATGTCCTCCTGCCCGGCGTCCGGCCGTCCGGTCCGGGCCGCGGCCGCCGGAGCGGCGTCGAGCGGATCGAGTCCGGCCTGCTGGTGGACGCGCCGGAGGCTCTCGGCGGAGAACCGGCCGGCGCGGGCGCCCGGCCGAGGGGGCATCTCGGTCATGAGGTGGTCACGGCTCCGATCTCAGGGGTCTCGGCGCGCAGGAGGACGTCCAGGGGCGCGCCGTCGGGCAACTCGGTGCTGTCGCCCGCCGCGGGCGAACGGAGGAAGTCGACGGCCGCGTGGTTGCGGCCGGTGTCGCGGTAGCCGAGGACGATCCGGTCGGCGCCCATGGCCCGGGCGTGCGCGGCGATCTCGCGCATCGCCCGGACCTCGACCCCCTTGCCCATGGCCGGGCAGGAGATGACGAACGCCTCGACGACGCAGTCCGAGCCGTCCTTGGCGAGTGCCAGCACGACGCTGGGGCCGAGGTCGCCGAGGCGGTCCCGGACCCGGCCGAGCCGCAGTACCCGGTCGCCGCCGGCGGCCGCCGCGTCGACCTCGGCGGGCGTCATCGGCAGGCCGAGGGTGAACTCCTTGGAGGCCACCAGCATGTCGTTGATCTTGGCGAGGTCGGCGCCCCGGGGCTCCCGGAAGTCGGTCTCGACCCCGAGCCCGGCGATGAAGGAGGCCAGGGACAGCGCGCCGGCGGGTTCCACGGGACCGGCGGGGCCGGTGGCGCCGCCCGGTCCGGGCCCGCGGGCCGGCGCGCCGGGTACCGGCAGGCGGTCGAAGACGCCCGCGGCGGCCAGCAGCGACGGCCAGGCCGCCGCCTCCGGGCCCAGGTCCACCGTTTCGGCGGGGCCGCCGTCGGCCGGGCGCACCGTGACCGTCAGCCGGTCCTCCCGGCGCCGGAGCAGGGCCACGTCCCGTGCGGCCAGACCGCGTCCGGCGGCCAGCTCGCGCACCTGGGCGTCGGGGCCGCGGTCGTCGAAGTGCCAGTCCGTCAGCAGGGCCGCGACCGCCGGGTCGCCGTCGAGCAGCTCGCGCCACGCCCCGACCGCGTCCGGACCGCCGAGCGCGTACGAGGGCACTCCGGCCGCGGACAGCCAGCGCAGCACCCCGCCGAGGCCGTCGACGTCGTCGGCGTCGACGAGGCCGCCCAGGTCCAGCGCCGCCGCGTGGCAGGTGTCGCCGGCCCGCAGCCGCAGGACGTGGGCGATCCGCGCCCCGAGGTGGTGGAAGACCTCCTCGCGGTACGGGACCTTGGCGTACTGGTACAGCGCCGGGTGGTGCGCCTTGGCGGCCCCGAGCGAGCGCAGCACCGCTTCGAGGTCCACCAGGTGGACGTTCGGCCGGTCGGCCAGCGCGGCCCGGACGCCCTCGCGGGCGGCCGCGGCGGCGGCGGTGCGGCCGTCGGACCAGCAGTCGCCCGCGACGCCCAGCGGATCGGCCGCCGGCAGCCCGGGGAGCACCATGACCAGGGTGGCCCCCCAGCGGGCCGCGGCCTCGGCCGTGACCTCGGCGACGGCCGCCAGCCCGGTGCTCCAGGCGCCGTCCTCCAGTTCCTCCAGGCGCTGCGCGACCACCACCACGTCCAGGTCGGCCCGGGCGGAGCCGCTGTCCGGGTCGAGGCACTCCTGGACGATCCGGTTGTAGGGCGCGACCCGGACGTCCGGGCGGCCGAACGCCCCGCCGAGCGCGGTCGCGAGATAGGGCACGAGCGGGTCGGCCGTGTAACTGGCCATGATCCCGACGCGCGGTCCGCCGGGCGGTCCGGCGCGCTCGGCAGCCTGGTGGGCGGCCCGCAGCGCGCGCAGGTCGACCGGCACGTCGATGAGGGGCAGAGGCATGATCGTCCTTCCGTCGGCACCCGGACCCGGCCGGGACGCCGGCGGTTTCCAGGGCCTGCTTGACCTCGGCGAGGGAACGGACCGCCGTCAAGGAGTGGGGTAACGGTGGCCGCGGGAGGCCGTGGGGGTGGTGCGGGTCGGCGCCGGTACGGGCCGGGCGGCGGTCACGGGGCCGCCGCCGCGGCCCCCTTGGCCGTCAGCAGCCCGCGCAGCGCGGCGATGCTGGTGTGGCCCTTGATCTCCCGGCTGCTGAAGGCCACGTCGAAGTGCTCCTCCAGCACGACCACGACCTCGACGTGCTTCAGGCTCGTCCAGGCGGGGTGCGCGCCGGGGCCGGAGTCCTCGGACAGTTCGCTCCCCGGCACCCCCAGGACCTCGGCGACCAGGCCGGTCAGCCGGTCGGCCGCGTGCTGGTCGGCCGGCTGCTGCGGGGCCGGCCGCTCGGTGGCGCTCATCGGCGGGCCGCCCGTCGGGTGCGGTGGGCCGGGGACGCGGCGCCGGTACCGGGCTGGGTGGGGCGGGAGGACATGGCGGGGACCACCTTTCGCGGAGCGCGGGCAGGAACGGGGAACGGGAGCGGGGACGGGGGAGCGGGCGCGGCGCTCACCGGGCGAGGGCGCGGAACCGGTCGGCGATCCGCTCGCCGAGCGCCTGCACGGTCGCGGCGTCGTGGATGCTGCGCCGGTAGTAGATCTGCAGCACCAGCGCGCCGTCGACGATGGCCGGCATCAGGTCGAGCAGGTAGGGCCAGGTGCAGGCGCCGTCCTGGCACGGGCCGACCGGGTCGGGGCAGTGCCCGAACAGGGTGGTGTGCGCGGAGGTCTGCTCGAAGCCGGACTCGCCCATGTAGTTGAAGGTGAACTGCGGCTGCTCGCCCCCGGCCAGCGCGGCCCGCAGCGCGGGGTCGGCGTGCTGGTGGACCAGCACCGCGTAGCCGAGGCCGGCGTCCGGGACGACCGCCAGCTGGCGGTGCACCGACCGCACCAGGTCGATGCCCTCGCTGTCGCCGACGTCGATGCCGATCGGGAAGTAGATCTGGAACCAGCCCACCGTCCGGACCAGGTCGAGGTCGGGGAAGCGCTGGGGCCGCCCGTGGCCGGCGACCGCGAACCGGCAGGAGTCGGCGCCGGTCCACTCGCTCAGGACCGCGGCCGAGGCCGCGAGGACGGCGTCCGACAGGCTGGACCGCGCCGCGACGGCGAGGCGCTGCACCGCGGCCGTCTCCTCGGCGCTCACCCGCACCTCGGCGGTCTCCATGTAGGCCATCTGCCGGGAGCCGCCCTCGTGGTCGACCGGCACCACCGGCCTGCGGGCGCCCTCCGGGAAGGGGGCGACCTGCTCCAGCCAGAACGGCACCTCGGTGAGCAGTTCCTCGCCGGCCGCGTACGCGTCGATCCGGTCGGTCCAGTCGCGGAACGACGTGGTCTTCGGCGCCAGCAGCAGCGGCTCTCCGGCGACGGCCTGCTCGGTGAGGGTGGTGAGGTCCTCCAGTACCAGGCCCCGGGACATGCCGTCCACGACCAGGTGGTGGCACATGATCAGCAGCCGGTCCGGCTCGCCGTCGGTGTGCAGGTGCAGCACCCGCAGCGAGGGCCCGTGCTCCAGATCGAGGCTGCCCTGGAGCGCGGTGGCCAGCTCCTCGGCCCGCGCGGCGCGCTCCCCGGCCGGGAGCCCGGTCAGGTCGACGCGCTCGAACGGCACCTCCATTCCGGTGGGCTCCGACCACTGCCGCCACTCGCCGTCCGCGCCGCGGGCGAAGCGCAGCCGGAGCGCGTCGTGGTGGTCCACCAGGACCCGGAGGGCGCGCTCCAGGTGCTCGGCGGTGACACCTTGACGAACCGTCAGGTAGTAGGGGTGGTTGTAGTAGTTGGGGTCGCCGGTGGTGCCGACCGGGTTGGTGAAGAACCAGTGCTGGGCCGGGGCCAGGGCGACCGGTCCGACGACCGGACCCTGGTCGGCGACGACGACCGGGGCCCCGTCGGCCTCGGCCAGCTCGGCGACCGACGCCGTCTCCAGGACGGCCCGCGGCGACAGGCTGATGCCGTGCCGGGCAGCCTGGGAGACCACCTGGATCGCGGTCATCGAGTCGCCGCCGAGCGCCAGGAAGTTGTCGGAGAGCCCGACCCGGTCGGTGCCGAGCAGTCGGGCGAGGATCTCGGCCAGCTGCCGTTCGCGGTCGGAGCGCGGCTCGATGTACTCGCCCCGGGAGACGCGCCAGCGGGCCCGGTCCACGGCCGCGTGGATGCCGGCCGCGTCCGACAGTTCGGCCAGGACGCGCAGCCCGGCGGCGGCGCCGGTGACCGGGGCGACGGTTGCGGCACCGGGGATGGCCCCGGCCTCCCGCTCCACCGTGAACAGCGGCTCGTCGAGGGCCCACAGGTGGTCCAGGACCTGGCGCGCGCCGTCCGCGTCCGGCGGTACGGCGACCGCGAGCAGGCCCGGGAAGCGGGAGTTGAGCCGGCCGCAGAGTCCGGCGTCCGGGTCCAGCAGGACGCAGTCGGCCGGGTCGACGTCCCCGGCGGCGAGCGCCTCCGCGAACCGGGCCTCGACCTCCCCGTCCTGCTCCCCGCTCCGGCCGCCGTCCTGGTCCCCGGCGAGCCACGAGGCGGCGTCCGGGTCGGGCAGCAGGTCGGGCCGGGCGGCGAGCGCGGCCCGGACGGCGGGTCCGGCGCCGGTGAACACCAGCGACCGGCCCTGTTCGGCCGCGCGCCGCAGCGCCCGGGCGACGAGCGCGGCGGACCCGTGGCCGTCGTCGGTCCCGGTGTCCCCGCCGTCGGCCCCGTCGCCGAGTCCCAGCAGGCGGTCCGGGGCCGCCAGGACGGTGCCGCGCGGTCCGGTGCTCAGCACGGCGCGGGCCAGCACGGTGGCCAGGACGGTCGTGAACTCCGGGGTGTACGGCATGTGCGCGAGCCGGTCGGCGTGCTCGTCGTCGCGCCGCTCCACCGGGTACCGGTCGGCGACGGGTCCGACGTCGAGCACGCGCACGTCGGTCAGCGAGGCCGCCAGCCGGGTCAGCCGCGCGGTCAGCCCGCGCCCCAGGGCGGCCCACGGTTCGGCGGACCAGCCGGGCGAGGCCGGGCAGACGGCGAGCAGGAGCGGCGTCCGGGACCAGCCGCGGTGGCTCAGCAGCGCGGCGTGCAGGTCGGCGAAGGCCGTTTCGAGGTCGCGGACGACGGCGTCGAACCGGGTCGGGGCGTCGGTGGCCCCGGCGAGGGTGCGCGGGTCGTGGCCGAGATGGCGGACCGAGTCCTCCCAGCGGAGCAGCACGGTGTTGACGGGGGCCCCGGCGGTGCCGAAGGCGGCGCCCGGGTCGAGCAGTTGCTGCACCACCTGCGCGTACGGAGCGAAGGGGACCTTGGCCGGCCGGCCGAACAGGTCGAGCCAGAACCCGAGCGCCGGGCCGCCCGCCTCGGCGGTGAAACTGGCCGCCACGGCGGTGCGGGGCGCGGCGGCGGGGCCGGACTCCGGCTCGGACCCGGTGCCGGGCGCGAGCTCCGGGATCCGGCACTCCGCGGGGAAGGCGAGGTCGCCGCTGCGGGCGTCGGCGTCGTCGGCGATCGCGGCCAGCATGGCGGCGTAGGCGTCGAGCAGGGCCGCGGCCCCGGCGGGCGTGTACAGCCCGGTCCGGTAGTCCAGGGTGATCAGGAGTTCGTCGCCCTCGGCGTCGACGCTGAACAGAAGCTCGAACTCGGTCCCGGCCCGGAGCCAGGTCAGCTGGGTCGGGGTGAAGCCGTCGAAGGCGGGCAGGCTGTCGTCGCCGTCGACGAAGTTGAACAGGGTCTGGAACAGCGGCTGGCGGCCGGGGGTGCGGGCGGCGCGGACCGCCGAGACGATGTTCTCGAACGGCAGCCGCTGGACGGAGCGGGCGTCCAGGATCGCCCGGTGGGTCGCGGCGACCCGGTCGGCCACGGTCAGCTCGCCGCTCCCGGACAGCCGGATCGGCACCAGGTCGGCGAAGTCGCCCACGATGTCGGACAGTCCGGGGTACTCGCGGTTGGCGTTGAGGGTGCCGACGACGAACTCCTCGCGTCCGCCGGCCCGGGCCGCCAGCAGGTGGAACGCGGTGAGCGCGACGCTGAACAGCGGCACGTCCAGGCGGCGTCCGGCGGCGCGCAGCCGGGCGGCCGGTCCGGCGCCGAGGCGCCGGGACACCACACCGCTGTCCGAGCCGATCTGCCCGGTGTGGGGGAAGTCGGTCGGCAGCGAGGAGACCGCCGGGGCGTCCCGCATGATCTCCCGCCAGCGCTCCTCGTGCTCGCGTCCGCCCGGGCCGGCCAGCCAGTCCTGCTGCCAGTGCGCGTAGTCGGCGAACTGCACGCGCAGGTCCGGGAGTTCCGGGACGGTGCCGGAGCGGGCGGCGCGATAGAGCTCGGCCAGGTCGCGCACGACGACGGCCCAGGACCGGTTGTCGGTGACCGCGTGGTGCATGGCCATCGACAGGTAGTGGGTGGTCGGACCGGCCGCGTACAGCCGGAACCTGGTCAGCGGGCCGCGGTGGAGCTCGAAGGTCTCCTCGGCGGCCTCCCGCATCAGGCGCTCGACCTCGGCGGCCCGGTCGGGGCCGTCGGGGACGGTCACCGTCGCCGGGAACACCTCGCTGTCCCAGTCGGCGGCGTCGGGCACGACCCGCAGCACCGGCGCGCCGTCGCCGCCCTCGACGATCGTCGTCCGCAGGGTCTCGTGCCGCCGGACGAGGGCCGCGACGGCCGCGCGCAGCGCCGCCTCGTCGAGGTCGCCGTCGAGGCGCAGCGGGAAGGCGCTGTTGTGGAGCAGCCCGGCGCCGTGCACCTGGGCCAGGGCCCACAGCCGGCGCTGGGTGGAGGACGGGGCGAGCACCTGCTCGCGCGACACGGGCACCGGACCGTCGTCGACCACCCCGGGAGCCGCGGCGTCGACGAGGTGGGCGAGGTGGACCAGGGTCGGGCCGCTGAACAGCTCGAACGGCTCCACCGAGCGGTCGAACTCGGCCTTGATCCGGGTCAGCAGCTCGATGGCGAGGAAGGAGTGGCCGCCGAGCGCGAAGAAGCTGTCGTCCAGGCCGACGCGGTCGACCTTGAGCGTCTGCTGCCACATCGCGGCCAGGCGGCGCTCGGTGTCGGTGGCCGGCTCGCGGAATCCGCCCGCGCCCGGCAGTCCGGTGCCGGGCGCCGCTCCGCCGTCGGTGCCGTCGGACGCGTCGGCGACGTCGACGGGTCCGGCGGCCCCGGCGGCCAGCCGCGAGGGCCAGACCGGGGTGAGTTCGGCCGTGCGGCCGTCCTCGTCGCGGACGGTCAGCGGCAGCAGCCCGCGCACCACGGAGGCGCCGAGAAGCGGGTAGAAGTCGGCACCGGCGTACGGGACGAGGTCCAGTCCGTCGAGGAAGTCCGCGTCCTCCCGCTCCTCGTCGTGGCCGAGGACGTCCTCGGAGCCGTCGGAGCCGTCGGAGCCGTCGGCGTCCTCGGAGGCGTTGTGCCTGCCGGGCGCCTCGGCCCGGGCGGTGCGGACCCGGACGTCGGACCAGCGCCCGCACGCCTCGTCGAGCCGGCGGGCCGCCCCGTCGAAGACCTCGGTGCCCTGCCAGCGGGCCCAGGCCGCCGACGGCGGGCAGAGCACGATCGTCAGCGGGTCCTCGGACCAGGCCCGGTAGGCGGACAGGGCGTCGCACAGCTCCACCAGACCCCGGTCCAGGGCCGCGCCGACCTCCTCGGGGTCGCGCCGGTCCCGCACGGCACCGGCCCTGACCAGGTCCTCCCAGCGCAGCAGCGCCACGTGCGCCGCGCCGGGGTTCAGGCCGAACACGCCGTTCAGCGCGCGCAGCCGGCCGGCCAGCGGGCCGGATTCGGACGACACCTCGAAGTCCAGTCCGAGGCCCGCGTGCCGGGCCCAGGCGCGGAGCGCCGGGAGCACCGGCTCGACCGGGAACGAGGCCGCCAGCGCGACCAGTCCGGAGCGGGCCGGGGCGAGCCGGGTCCACGGGGTGTCGGGGGCGGCGGCGACGGCGCGCGCCACCTCGGCGAACCGCCCGGTCAGGTCGGCGATCGCCTCGGCGGTGAACAGGTCGGTGTTGTAGCGGAGTTCGCCCTCGAAGCAGCCGTCCGCGCGGCGTTCCATGTTCAGGAAGAGGTCGAAGTCGGTGACGCCGTTGTCGCGGGTCTCCACGGTGAACGCCGGGACCGCGTCGTCGAAGCGGGCCGGAACGACCTCGTGGAACCCGAACATGACCTGGAACAGCGGGTTGCGGGACGGGTCGCGCGGCGGGGCCAGGATCTCGACCACCTTGGCGTACGGGACCTCCTGGTCCCCGTAGGCCCGGCCGGCCTCCTCGTGCGCCGCGCGCAGCAGGTCCCGGTAGGTGGCCGAGGCCGCCGGGGCCATCCGCAGCACCAGGATGTCGGCGAAGCAGCCGATCATCGGCTCCAGTTCGGGGCGGGTGCGCCCGGCCACCGGGGACCCGACGACCAGCTCGGCGTCGCGCGAGGCGCGGGAGAGCAGGATCGTCAGGACGCCGAGCAGGGCGACGAACGGCGTGGTGCCCTCGGCCCGGGCCAGGGCGGCCAGGTCGGCGCTGGTCCCGGCGTCCAGGACGAGGGGGGTCAGGGCGCCGTTGTGGGTCTGCAGCGCGGGCCGGGGCCGGTCGGCGGGCAGGTCCAGGACGAACGGGGCGCCGGTGAGGCGGTCGCGGACGGCGGCGAGGCCCCGCGCCTGGCGTTCCCCCGCCGCGCGCTCGCGGGCCCACAGCGAGAAGTCCGGGTACTGGACCGGCAGGGTTTCCAGCTTCGCCGGGCGGTCCCCGGTGTCGGCGCGGTAGGACTCGACCAGCTCGCCCACGAGGACGGAGGTGGACCAGCCGTCGAAGGCGATGTGGTGGACGACGATCTGGAGCAGCTGTTCGTCGCCGCCGACCGGGAACAGCGCGGCGGCCAGCAGGCGTCCGGTGACCAGGTCGAGCCGGGTGCGGGCGTGCCGGAGCAGGGCCGCGTCGAGGTGCGGCGCGGTCCCGGCGGCGGCCGCGTCGGCGGCGGCGCGTCCGTCGGTGTCGGCGTGTCCGTCGGTGTCGGCGCCGGCCTCGACGGACACCGTGACCGGCCCGGCGGGCACGACGCGCTGGCGCGGCCCCTCGGGGCCGGCGACGAAGGCGGTGCGCAGCGCCTCGTGGCGGTCCACGACGGCGGCCAGGGCGCGTTCCAGGGCGCCGTGGTCCACGGCGCCGCGGATCCGGATCGAGACGGTGATGTTGAGGGCCGGGTTGCCCGGGTCGAGCAGGTCCTGGAAGTAGAGGCGTTCCTGCGCGGGGCTGAGCGGGACCAGCTCCAGGCCGGGGTCACGGGGCCGCGGCCGGCCGGCCGCGGCGGCGGCGCGCTTCTCGGCGCGCAGACGGGCGAGGAGTTCGGCGCGCTGGTCCGCCGACATCTCCTGGGCGGGTTCACGGACGGTCTCGGTCATCGGACACCCTCGTTCCGGGGGTCGGCCGACGGGTCGGCGGCAGCGGGCTGGGGCTTGGAGGCGGGCTGGGACGGGGAGGTCGAGGGGGACTGGCTGTCGAGATAGGCGTTCATGAGCTCCTCGTCGGCGTAGTCGCACAGCGCGGCCACGGTCGGTGCCTTCATCACGGCGCCGAGCGGGAGTTCGACGCCGAGGACGTCGAGCAGCCGGGACACGACGCGGGTTGCCAGCAGCGAGTGGCCGCCGAGCTCGAAGAAGTCGTCGTGGACGCCGATGTCGGCGATTCCGAGCAGATCGCCCCAGATCCTGGCGACGGCTTCCTCCCGTTCGTCCCGGGGCGCGACGAACGGGGTGGCCAGCTGCCGGGGGTGCGCGGCCGGGGCCGGTCCGGTCCCGGGCAGCGGCGCGGGCTGCGCCGGTGGCCGGGAGCCGGTCGCGGTGCCGTCCGCGGCGGGAACCGGGCCGGGGACGGTCCCGGTGACCGGCGCTTCGATCCAGTAGCGCCCGCGTTCGAACGGGTAGGTGGGCAACTCGGCCCGCCCGCGCGGGTCGTGGCGCCAGTAGCCGGCCCAGTCCGGTTCCGTGCCGGTGAGCCACAGCCGGGCCAGGGCCTCGGTGACGGTGCGGTCGGCGGGGTCGGGGCGGCCGGGCGCGGGCAGGCTGGTGACCACGAGGTTCCCGGACACCCCGGGGTGCTGCCGGGCCAGGGTGGCCAGGGCGGTGCCCGGTCCGACCTCGACCAGCGCCAGCGGTCCGGCCCCGGCCAGGGTCGCGAGGCCCTCGCCGAAGCGGACCCGTCCCCGCAGGTGCCGCACCCAGTAGTCCGGCGAGGTGGCCTGCTCGCCGGTGATCCACGTCCCGGTCAGGTTGGAGACGAACGGCAGCGCGGGCTCCGCGAGCGGGACGGCGGCCACCAGGGCGCGGAACTCCGCCAGGATCGGGTCCATCGCGGGGGAGTGGAAGGCGTGCGAGGTGTGCAGCGGACGGACCGCCACTCCCTCGGCGGCCAGCGTCCGTCCGACGGCGTCGAGCGCCTCGGCCGGTCCGGAGAGCACGCTGAGGGACGGGGCGTTGGAGGCGGCGACCGCCACCCCGCCCCCGGTGAACCGCTCGGCCTCCTCGGCCGGCAGCGCGACCGACAGCATCCGGCCCGGCGGCAGCGCCTGCATCAGGCGCCCGCGCAGGGCGACCAGACGCAGCGCGTCCCGGAGCGGCATCGTGCCGGCCAGGCAGGCGGCGACGTACTCGCCGACGCTGTGCCCGATCATCGCCGCGGGCCGGACGCCCCAGGAGTCCCAGAGCCGGGCGAGGGCGAACTCGACCGCGAACAGCGCGGGTTGCGCGAACTCGGTCCGGCGCAGCGGCTCGGCGTCGGCCGGGGCTGCCCCGGCAGAGTCGTCGGCACCGGCACCGGCACCGGCAGCGGCAGCGTCGAGGACGAGCTCGCGCAGGTCCCGGCCGAGGACCGGCCGGAGCAGTTCGGCGCAGGTGTCGAAGGCGTCCCGGTACACCGGCTCGGCGCGGTACAGCCCGGCGCCCATGCCGACGTGCTGGGCGCCCTGGCCGGAGAACATGAACACGGTGTCGCGGCGCCCGGTGCCGGCCCGGCCGGCCAGGGCCTGCGGCGAGCCGGGGGCGAGCGCGGCGACCGCCGCCGCGGTGGAGTCCGCGACCACGGCCAGCCGGTGCGCGAAGGCGGTCCGGCCGGCCTGGAGGGTGAAGGCGGCGTCGGCGAGCCCGCCCGGCCCCGCCCCGGCGAGGAGGCGCTCGCGCAGCCGCTCCCGGGCGGTGTCCAGCGCGCCCGGGGTGCGGGCCGAGAGCACGAGCAGCTGCCGCCCGCGGACCGGCGGACCGGCCGGCGCCGGGTCGGGCGCCTCCTGGAGGATCACGTGCGCGTTGGTGCCGCCCATGCCGAAGCCGCTCACCGCGCCCAGGCGCCGGCCGCCGCGCGGCCGCTCCCAGGCCCGCTCGGCGGTGGGCACCTCGAACGGGCTGCCGGCCAGGTCGATGCCGGGATTCGGCTCGCCGAAGTACGGGCTCGGCGGCACCACGGCGTGCTTGAGGGCCAGCACGACCTTGAGGAACCCGGTGATGCCGGCGGCCGCGTCCAGGTGCCCGGTCAGGGCCTTGACCGAGCCCAGGGCGCACCGCCCGTCGCGCTCGGGGTCGCGCCCGGCGAAGGCTTCGGCGAGCGCCGCGAACTCGATCGGGTCGCCCAGCGGAGTGGCGGTGCCGTGCGCCTCCAGATAACCGATGTCGGCCGGGTCCACGCCGGCGAGGTCCTGGGCGGCCCGCAGGACGGCGGACTGGCCCTGGACGCTGGGCGCGGTGAAGCCGACCTTGCGGCGGCCGTCGTTGTTGAGGGCGGTGGCCTTGATCACGGCGTGCACCCGGTCGCCGTCCGCGAGCGCGGCGGTCAGTGGCTTGAGCACCGCGGCGCCGACGCCGTTGCCGCTGACGGTGCCCGCGCTCCGGGCGTCGAAGGGCAGGCAGTCGCCGTCGGGGGAGAGGATGCCGTTCCCCCGGCCGTCGTGGACGGTCAGCTGCGGCAGCCGCACCGAGACGCCGCCGGCCACCGCGATCTCGCAGTCCCCGGCGAGCAGCGCCTGACAGGCGAGGTGGATCGCGACCAGGGAGGTCGAGCAGGCGCTCTGCACCGACAGCGCCGGACCGTGGAGGTCCAGGTGGTAGGCGACCCGGGTGGCGAGGGTGTCGGTCATGTTGCCGAGCAGCTGTTCCTCGCGCAGCTCGGCCAGGCCCGGATCGGGCAGCAGATGGCGGATGAGATAGGTGCTCAGGCTGGCCCCGGCGTAGACGCCGGTGACCGGCCGCCCGACCGGGGAGCCGTAGCCGGCGCCCTCCAGGGCGGTCCACGCGCACTCCAGGAAGACCCGCTGCTGGGGGTCGAGCAGCTCGGCCTCGCGCGGGCTGTAGCCGAAGAACGCCGCGTCGAAGAGCTCGGCCCCGTCGAGCACGCCCCCGGCGCGGACGGCGGTCGCGGCGCCGGGGGCCGATCCGTGGGCGCCGGCGCCGAGTTCGGGGGCCGGCACGGTGCGCACGGTCCGCCGCCCCGCCCGGACGACGGACCAGAACCGGTCCAGGTCGGGCGCCCCGGGGAAGGAGCCCGCCATGCCGATCACCGCGATGTCGAGGTCACCGGCTCCGGCGGCGTCGGCCTCGCGGTGATCGGCACCGGTGCCGGAGTGGTCGTTCGCCTCGGAGCCGTCGGCCCCGCTGTTCCCGTAAAGGCCGTCGTCGCTCGTGCCTGATGCCTCGTGGCGCACCGCCGTCCCCTCCCTCGTGGATTGGTTTGTGGCTCGCCGAGGAAGCTAGCGGAGCACTTTGATATCGCCGCCATTCGTGCGCCATGCGTGCGGCATGAATTCCCTCCGCGACAAATGCGCCCGGCCCCGGCGGAACTCTCCGGTATCCCGAGCCACCGCCCCGTCGGCCTTGCCGGCCCGGTGGATCGGCGCCCGTACCCCGAAAGCCGTTCGGGGGGGCGATTCGCTCTCGTTCGAGGTCGGGACGGCCCTGGTGACCGGCTGTTCGCAGCCCGAATGCCACCTTCGTGGCACTGTGCGGACAACCCGGAGAATTCGGTCGCCGAACCGTCGGAACATCGTCGTGAGCCGGTCGGAACGTCACCGTCGCGGTCGTGGAAGGGGTCTGCATACCAAGCGCATGGCGCACGGATGGCGGCGATATCAAGGCGCTCCGATAGCTTCCTCGGCGAGCGGTGAACACACCTGCTTTCCCGGTGCGCCCCCGTGGCACCCCGATATCCCTCCGATCCGGATTCCGGCCACCACTCCTCCCGATTCCCCTGCGAAGGAATGCCGTATGGACACTGGACTTGATCCTGACGCGGTCGCCGGACCGGTCGACCGCACGGCGGCGGCGTCGTGACGCAGACCCCGCCGCCCGCCCTTCCGTACGAACTCTTCGACTGCCTCCAGGTGAACCTGGCCGTGCTCGCCGACCGGTGGCACGGCGCGGGCACGCACCTGGGCCTCGGCGCGACGCTGCGGTTCCGCCCCGCGGCCGGGCCCGACGGGCTGCCGACCGTCGCCCGGACCGTCGAGCAGCACCTCGCCGACGCGCGGACCGCGCTCGGGATCGAGGTGCGCTCGCTGCACCGGTCGTCCGGGGCGGACGGCCTCCCCGCGGCCGGGGGGCGCTACGTGGTGGCGGACGCCTACCACCTGCCGTGGGTGCCCTACTTCGGGCAGCGCCACCTGGAGCACAGCTTCCTGGTCGAGGCCGACGGCCCGGACGGCGTGAGCGTGGTGGACGGCTACCACAACGACACCCCGTGGGGCGCCGCGCGCCCCGGCCGGTGGTCGCTGCCGGCCCGCGAGCTGTCGGCCGCCGTGCCCGGCCCGGCCCTGGTCGCCGAGCTGGCGCCCGCCGCCCCCGGGCCCGGCACGGTGGCGCCCGCGGCCGACCTCGCGGGCCCCGGGGCCGTCGACGCCTACGTCGACGCCTACGCGCGGCACCCCGACCGGAACGCGGCGCTCGGCCGGCTCACCCTGGAGACCTGGTTCCTCGCCCGCTCGCGCGGACTGCACGCGGCCTTCCGGGCGGCGTCGGGAGCGGCCCCGGACGACGCCGTCGACACCCATGTGCGCGCCTGGGGCGCCCTCACCGAGCAGACCTACCTGGCCGCGCGCCGGGTCGAACGCGGCCGGACCGAGCCGCCGGCGCTGCTGCCCCGCCTCCGCGAGCAACTGCACGCGGACGCGGCGGTCCTCGGCGCCGCCCTCGCCGCCGTCCCGGCCGCCGCCGGAGGCACCGCCGCGGCCCCGCCCGCCGCCGCGGGCACCGAACTGCGCGGCACGGTCGCCGCCGTGGCCGCCTCGGTGCTCGGCACGGCGGTCGAACCGCTGCTGGACGGGCAGTCCCTCGCCGACGTGCCGCAGTTCAGCTCCTTCCGGATCGTGGAGATCGTCGAGCGCCTGGAGGAGGAGCTGCGGTTCGAGTTCGACGCCGCCGACCTGGTGCCGGAGAACCTGCACGACATCGACGCCATCTGCGCGATCGTGCGGCGGTCCCCGTCCGCCGGGCCCGCGCTCGCCCGTCTCGGAGAATCCTGATGACCGATCACACCACCGCCGACCTGCTGCACGAGCTGCTGGACGAGGCGGCGGCACACTGGCCGGACCGTCCGGCCGTGACCTGCCACGGCCGGACGGTCACCTACGGGGAACTCGCCGCCGCGAGCCGCCGGGTCGCGACCTGGCTGGGTGAACTCGGCCTGCGGCGCGGCCAGCGGCTGCTGATCAGCGCCCCGGCGTCCACCACCGTGCCCGCCCTCGTCTACGCCGCCTCGCGGCTGGGCGTGGCCTTCTCGCTGCTGCACGAGCAGGTGCAGGGCAGCCGGCTGGAGCACGTGCTCAGGGACAGCGAGCCCACGCTCATCATCAGCGACTCCGTGCTCAACCAGGCGACGGCGGAGCAGCACTGCGTCGGCGCCGAGGACCTCGCGACCGCGACCGCCCGCGCCTTCGACCCCGAGGGCGCGCAGGAGCCGATCCCGGGCGCGCCGCTCGCCGTGGACCCGGTCTGCCTGATCTACACCTCCGGCACCACCTCGCTGCCCAAGGCCGTCGTCAGCACCCACCAGCAGCTGCTGTTCTCGGTGCGGGCGATCCAGCGGGTGCTGGGCTACCGCCCGGACGACGTGGTCTACAGCCCGCTGCCGCTGTCCTTCGACTACGGCCTCTACCAGCTGTTCCTCGGCGCCCGCAGCGGGGCCCACGTCTGGCTGGGCCGCCCGGCGGAGGTCGGGCCGCCGCTGCTGACCAACCTGCTGGCCGCGCGGGCCACCGTGCTCCCCGCGGTGCCCGCCGTCGCCGACGCGCTGGGGCGGCTGCTGAAGCGCGCCGGGGACCGCCGGCCCCCCTTGCGGATGCTGACCAACACCGGCGCCGCGATGCCGCAGGACGCGCTGGCCGTGCTCCGCGCGCACCTGCCCGGGCTGGACGTGCACCTGATGTTCGGGCTCACCGAGTGCAAGCGCGGCACCATCATGCCCGCGAACGGGGATCTGGACCGGCCGGGCTCCAGCGGCCCGGCCCTGCCCGGCACCGAGGTCTTCGTCGTCGACGAGGACGGGAAGCGCCTGCCGCCCGGCGAGCACGGCGAGATCGTGGTCCGCGGCCCGAACGTCATGTCCGGCTACTGGCGGCAACCCGAACTCACCGCCCGGCGCTACCCCAGGACCGAGGGGCTGTTCCCCGAACTGCGCACCGGCGACTACGGCCGGGTCGACGCGGACGGCTACCTGTACGTCGAGGGCCGGCGCGACGACGTCTACAAGGAGAACGGCTTCCGGGTCAGCGCGGTCGAGGTGGAGGCGGCGGCCCGCCGGCTGCCCGCCGTCGCCTCGGCGGCGGTCCTGGCACCGGACGGCTCCGCGCCCACCCGGCTGTTCGTGACCGTCACCGACGGGTCGACCGGCGCCGAGGTGCTGCAGGCGATGCGTCAGGTGATCGAGGAGTTCAAGATCCCGCGGATCTGCGTGGTGCTGCCGGCCCTCCCGCTCACCGGCAACGGCAAGGTCGACCGCAAGGAGCTGGCCGCGCTGGCGAACGAGGTGGCCCGTGTCCGCGGTTGAGGAGCGCGCCGGGGTGCTGCCGGTGCCGATGGCCGACCTGGCGGGCGTGCCGACGCCCGCGTACGTCTACGACACGGCGGAGGTGCGCCGCAACCACGCGCTGCTGCGCGCGGCCCTGCCGGACCGCACCGGCCTGTACTACTCGCTGAAGGCGAACCCGCACCCGGCGCTGCTGACGGCCCTGCGCGAGCGCGGCACCCGGCCGGAGGTCTGCTCGACCGGTGAGCTGCACGCGGCGCTCGACGCCGGCTGGGACCCCGCGGCCGTCCTCTACACCGGGCCCGGCAAGTCGGACCAGGAGATCCGGGACGCCCTGGACCGGGGTGTGCGGCTGTTCTCCGTCGACTCGCCCTACGCGATCGAGCAACTGGACCGGATCGCCGCCGGGTCCGGCGTCCGGGCCGAGTGCCTGCTGCGGATCAACGACGACCAGCCGGTCCCCGGCCAGGGCCTGGTCATGACCGGGGTCGCGTCGCAGTTCGGCGCGGACACCGGCTGGGTGACGGGCGAGCCGGAACGGTTCCGGGACCGGCCCCGGGCCGCGGTCGTCGGACTCCACCTGTACATGGGTACCAACCTCACCGAGGTCGACGCCCTGTACGGCCAGTTCCGGCGTTCGCTGGCCACCGCCCGGCAGTTGACCGGACTGCTGGCCGGACAGGGCTCGCGGCTGCGGATCCTGGACCTGGGCGGCGGGTTCGGCGCGCCGTTCGCCAAGCCGGGCGCGGCCGTCGACCTCACCGCGCTCCGCCCCCGGCTGGAGCGGCTCTTCGACGAGGAGCTGTCCGGCTGGCGCGACGGCGCGCCGGAGGTGGTGTTCGAGTCCGGCCGCTACCTCGTCGGCACCGCCGGCACGCTGGTGACGCCGGTCCTGGACGTGAAGCGCTCCCAGGGCCGGGACGTCGTCGTCCTCGCCTCCGGCATCCACCACCTCGGCGGGATGTCCGGTCTGCGCCGCCTCCCCCCGCTCACCCCGCACCTCGTCCGCGCGGCCGGCGGCCCCGACGCCGCCCCCGAGCTGGACGCCATCGTGACCGGCCCGCTCTGCACCCCGCTCGACACCTGGGCGCGCGGCGCGAAACTGCCCGCCCTCGCCCCGGGCGACCTGGTCGCCGTCCCCAACGTCGGCGCCTACGGCCTCCACGCCAGCCTGATCGGCTTCCTCGGCCACCCCCTGCCCGCGGAGGCCGTGGTCGACAGCGACCGGCCCGGCGCCGCCCCGGTGACGACCCGTGTGTCGCTGACCCGCAGTCCTGTTCCGCTCCCGTCCGGCCCCACCCCTGGAGTGATCTGATGGACCCCCGTCTGGACCCCCGTTTCACCGAACTGCTCACGCCCTTCCTCAAGTTCCTCGGCGATCGGGAGATCACCGCCGGGACCGCGCTGAGGGAGTACGGGCTGGACTCGATGCAGGCCATCGAGCTGCTCTTCGCCATCGAGGACACCTTCGACGTGGCCCTGCCCGACGAGGACATGAACGACGCGACCTTCGCCACCGCCGGCACGCTCTGGAACGTGATCAACGCGGCCTCGGAAGCGGGCCCGGCGTGAGCGCGGCCGCAGTCGTCCCCCCGGCCGAGGTCGACCCCGAGGCCCTGGTCGCCCCCGGGGCCGCCGCGGGTCCGACGCCCGAGCGGCTGGCCGAGCTGACCGGCCGCGTCGCCGCCGTCACCGCCGAGCACCTGGACCGGACCGACCGCGACGCCGTGTTCCCCGTCGAGGCGCTGGCGGAGCTGCGCCGCACCGGGCTGCTCGGGCTGCTGGTCCCGGTGCGGTACGGCGGGCTCGGCGGCAGCACCCGGGACATGGTCGAGGCGTCGATCGCGCTCGGGCGCGCCGACATGTCCGTGGCGATGATCTTCGCGATGCACTGCCAGCAGGTCGCGGCGGTGGTGCGCCACGGCAACGAGCGCCTGCGCGGCGAGCTGCTGCCCGGCGTCGCCGAGGGCCGGACCTACCTCGCCTCGGTCACCACCGAGGCGGGCAAGGGCGGTCACCTGCTCACGGCCGAGGCGGCCCTCGACGCCGCCGGCGACGAGCTGGACGTGGACCGGTTCGCGCCCATCGTCACCGGCGGCGCGCACGCCGACGGCTTCCTGGTGACGATGCTCGCGCCGGGTGCCACCTCGCCGAACCAGGTGTCGCTGGTCCACGCGCGCCGCGACCAGCTCACCGTCGAGGAGACCGGCGACTGGCAGCCGCTGGGCATGCGGGCCAGCCACAGCGTCGCGCTGCGGCTGCGCGGCCGGGTGCCGCGGCACCAGGTGGTCGGCGAGCAGGGCGGCTTCCGGACCGTCGTCACCTCGGTGTTCGGCCCGATGGCGCACCTGGGCTGGTCCGCCGCCTGGCTGGGCACCGCGGCCGGCGCGCTCTCCCGGGTGCTGCGGATGCTGCGCTCGCGGGAGAACCGCAACCGGGTCGACCTCGACTCCGAGCTGCTGCTGACCAGGATCTCCGAGGCGCGCCGACGGCTGGACACCGTGCACGCGCTGTTGCTCCGGACCGAGCGGACCGTCGCCGGGAGCGCCGACCTGAGCCTGCCGAGGGTCCAGCTGCAGCTGAACGCGCTCAAGATCACAGCCGCCGAGGAGTGCTTCGCGGTCGTGGACGGCCTGATCGAGGCGGTCGGCATGCGGCACGGCTACCTCAAGGGCTCCCCGACCCGGCTCGAACAGGCGCTGCGGGACCTGCGTTCGGCGTCCCTGAACTACAGCAACGACCGGCTGCACCTGACGGACGGCAAGCTCGCCCTCCTCGACCCCGAGGTGCGATTTGTCTGACCTCGCATCCGCCGGTCCCGGCCCGGCATCCGGCGCGCCCGGCCCCGGGGCCGCCGACCGGGAGACGCCGCCGGACGCCGGCCGGCAGTCGGCCGCGCGGGCGCTGGCGGGGGTTCCGGCCGGCGCGCCGGCGCCCGCCGTGTGGCGGGCGCTCGGTGAGGCCGGCGTCCTGCGCGGGCTGTACCGGGACGGCAACGCCCTGGGCCCGGTCGCGGACCCGGCCCGCCTGGGCGCCCTGCTCGGCGCGGTCGACGCCCGCGGCGACAACGGGGCGACGCTGAGCGTGCTGGTGCAGGCGGCCAGCGCGCTGCCGATCCTCGGCTCCGGGCGGTCCGTCCGCTCCGGCGCCGCCCCGGCCGCGCCGTCCCCGGTCGCCGCCGCCCACGAACGGGTCCTCGCGGGCGCCGCCCAGGTGGCGCTCGCCGCCACCGACGCGGCGGCGGCCGGCTCCGACCTCGCCGGACTCGGCACCGAGCTCCGGTTCGAGGACGGCGGCCTGGTCGTCCACGGCGGCAAGCGCTGGGTCACCAACGCCCGCGGCGCCGAGTACCTGCTCGTCCTGGCCCGGCGCCGCCCCGGCCGGCACTTCACCGACTTCAGCTGGGTGCTGGTGCCGGCCGCGGCGGCGGGCGTCACCGTGCGCCCCGCCGCCACCGAACTGCTCGCGAACGCCGCGACCGGGCACATCGGGTTCGACACGGTGCGCCTGCCCGCCGACCACCTGGTCGGCGCGAACGGCCGCGGCCTGGCCGTCTTCGCCCGGCACATGAGCACCGAGCGGCTGGCCGGGGCGCAGTGGGCCGTCGCCCTCACCGGCCGGGTGCTCGCCGACACCCGCGAGCGGCTGCGGCGGCGCACCGTCGACGGGGAACCGCTGTGGCACAACGCCGTCGTCCGCCGGGACTTCGCCGAGTGCCTGGTGCGCGTCGCCCAGTTGCGCGCCCTGTGCGAGCAACTCGCCGAAACGGCCGCCCAGGGCCGGAACCTGTCGGCCGGCGCCCTGCTGAAGTCGGCCGTCGGCCTCACCGCCGACGCCGTGCTCGCCCGGTGCGCCCAGCTCCAGGGCGCCGACGGCTTCGCCGCGGGCGGCGCGCAGACCGTCCGGGCCGAGGCCGCCGTCCTCGGCATCGGCGGCGGCGTGACCGAGCTGATGCTCGACAGCGTGGCCGACCTGTCCGAACAGCTCCTGGCGGAGCTGCGGACATGACGGCGGCAGCGGACGCCGGGCACCCCGGCGGCCGGTACGAGGTCACGGACGGGGTCTGGGTCATGTACCGCGCCGGCCGGACGGCGGCCGGCACCGCGCGGCTCGACCACGCGGACCCCGACCACGACCACCACGCGGACCTCGACCACGAGGACCACGAGGACCACGCCGACCTCGACCACGACGACCTCGCCCAGGCACGCGGCCTCCCGCCGTGGCGGGCCGAGCAGTTCCTGACCGGGCGCGCCACCCTGCGCCGGCTCATCCGCGAGGTGCGTCCCGACCTCGCGGGCGCACCGGTCCGCCCGGACCCGCGCGGACGCCCCCGCCTGCTCGGACACCCGGACGTCGGCGTGAGCATCTCCCACGACGGCGGGGTCAGCGCCGCCGCCCTGGCGCCCGGCCGCCGGGTCGGCGTCGACGTGCAACTCCCCTCCGGCGAGCCGTCCGCGGGCATGCTCCGCCGCTGTCTGCGGGAGCACGCCGCGCGGATCGAACACCTGCCCGCCCCGGAGCGGGCCCGTGAGTTCGCCTGGGTCTGGACCGTCCAGGAATCGTGCGTCAAGGCGGCGGGCACCGGCCTGGCCGGCCGCCCCTGGGCCGTCGCCGTGACCCCCGGCCACCGGCACGGCCGCTGGGGCCGCTACCGGTGGATCAGCCTGCGCGACTCCTCCCCGGTCCCGCTCAGCTGCGCCTTCACCTCCCGCGCGGACCCCGCCACCGCGGACCGCGGCCACGCCCCGCCCGCCGACCCGGAGTACCGCCGTGCCTGACGCCCTGACGACCACGCCCCAGCTGAGCTGCTACACCACCAATCTGGTCCACTACCTGGCGACCGAGGACCCCGCCGTGTCCCACCGGTTCGCCGAGGCGACCCGGCTGGCGGTACGCACCGACCTGCCCGCGGGAGAGCTCGCCTTCTCGCACCACGCCCGGATCGACATCGCACCGGACGGCGCGGCGCTGGCCTACCGGGGCGCCGCCGACTGGAGCACGGCCCGGGAGCTGCTGCTCGCCGAACTGGAGGCGAGCGGCCGGGTGCTGGCCGCCGCCAACACCGAGCGGCTCGGCTGGGCGCCCGGATTCGGCCGGGCCGCCGCCCCGCACTGGATCCTGGTGTGCGGACGGCGCGGCGGCGCCTGGGACGTGGCCGACCACTTCGCGGCGCTCACCCCGCACGGCGAGCAGGAGCCGTTCCGGGGCCTGCTGGACGACGCCGCGCTCGCGCTCGCCCTGGCACCGGTGGTGCGGCCCGGGCCGGAGGTGGTCCGCCGGGACGTCATGGCCCTCGGCTCGGCCACGGCCGTTCCCGCCGGGGACCGGTACCGCTGGCTGGTGCGCACCCGGGACGGTTCCGCGCCCGCCCCGGACCCGCATCCCGGCGCGGCGGACGACGGGCAGTGGCTGCTCGAACCGGTGGCCGTGCTGTCCCACGTCCTCGCGGTGCTGCTGGCGGACCCGTCGGCGATCGCCCGCCACGCGGACGACATGTGGGCCGCCGCCCGCCACTACGCGTACCGCAACGAGGTCCTGGTCACGGACGGCCTGCTGGACCCCGGGCAGGCCGCCGCCGAGACCGCGGCCTGGCAGGAGGTCCCCAGGATCCTCCGCATCGCCGCCATGTCCGCCGCGCGCGGCCGGCCCCGCACCGGCCTGGTGGAGGAGGCGTTCACCGAACTGACCGCCGCCGTCGAGAAGTCCGGCACCGCCGATCCCGTGCGAGGACGACCGTGAAGCAGACCCTGTACGACTGGTTCGCCGCCTCCGTCGCGGAGTTCCCGGACCGCACCGCCCTGGAGATCGGGGCGGAGCGCCTCACCTACCGGGAACTTCACGACGCGGCCGAGCGCGTCGCGGCGCGGCTGCTCACCGCGACCGGCGGGGTGCCCCGCCGGGTCGGGCTGCTGGCCGAACGCGGCGTCGTCGCCTACGCCGGCTATCTCGCGGTGCAGTTGCTGGGCTCCACGGTCGTCCCGCTCAACCCGGCGTTCCCGGCCGCCCGGAACGCCGCGATCGTGACCGCCGGCGGGCTCGACCTCGTCCTCGCCGGGCCCACCGCCGGGCCCACCGCCGGTCCTACCGGTGAGGGAGCCGACCAGGCGCCCGGAGCCCCGGCGCTGCCGGTCCCGGTGCTGACCCTCGCGCACCCACCGGCGGCGGCGGACGGGTACCGGCCTCCCCCGCCCGGACGGGCCGGGCCCGAGGACCTCGCGTACGTGCTGTTCACCTCCGGCTCGACCGGCGCTCCCAAGGGCGTGCCGGTCCGGCACGGCAACCTCGGCCCCTACCTCGAACACGTCGTGGCGCGGTACGGACTGGGCCCCGGGAGCCGGCTGTCGCAGACCTTCGACCTCACCTTCGACCTGTCCGTGTTCGACCTCTTCGCCGCCTGGGGGAGCGGTGCCACCCTGGTCGTCCCCACCCGGCGCGACCTGCTGGCGCCGGTGCGGTGGGCGGCGGAGGCGGAGCTCACCCACTGGTTCTCCGTCCCGTCGATGGTGTCCTACGCGCGCCGGATGCGGGCCCTGACCCCGGGATCCCTGCCGGCCCTGCGGTGGAGCCTGTTCTGCGGCGAGCCGCTGACCCTGCAACAGGCCGAGGCGTGGGCCGCGGCCGCGCCGGGGAGCACCCTGGAGAACCTCTACGGGCCGACCGAACTCACCATCAGCTGCGCCGAGTTCCGCCTCCCCCGGGAGGTCGCGCAGTGGCCCCGCCCGGCGAACGGCACGGTCCCGATCGGGGCGCTGTACCCGGGGCTGGAACACCTGCTGCTCGATCCGCAGGGGCGTCCGGCCGAGGAGGGCGAACTGGTCGTCCGCGGCCCCCAGCGCTTCCCCGGCTATCTGGACCCGCTGAACGACGTGGACCGCTTCCTGCTGCACGACGGCGGCACCGGCACCTCGGTCCCGTACACCGGGGAGGGGCCGCTCACCCCCGCGCACTGGTACCGCACCGGTGACCGGGTGGCCCGGCGGGACGGGCGGCTGGTCCACCTGGGGCGGACGGACCAGCAGGTGAAGGTGCGCGGCTACCGGATCGAGCTCGGCGAGATCGAGGCCCGGCTGCGCGCCCGGCCGGGTGTCCGCGACGCGGTCGTGCTCGCCGTTCCGGACCCGCGGGCCGGGCTGTCCCTGGAGGCGATCTGCACCGGCCGGGACCTGCGGCCGGAGCTGATCATGTCGGACCTGCGCTCCCGCCTGCCCGAGTACATGCTGCCCCGGCGCATCGCCGTGCTCGACGAGTTGCCCCTGAACACCAACGGAAAGATCGACCGACAGGCCGCGGCCGCCATGATCGCCGACCGGCGCGACTAGGGGTTGTCCGACGGACAACCCCTGGCGACTGATCGGTACGACCGGCTGCCGCAGGCCGAAAGGAGCGTCATGAGGACCGAGGACCGGGTACCGAGCCGGCTGAGCGTCTCCGCCGAGGAATACCGGCACGCCATCTCCCGGCTGCCGACCGCAGTCTCCGTGATCACCTCGGCCGGACCGGTGGGGTGCACGGCCAACGCGGTCATGTCCCTGTCCCTGGACCCGCCCACCGTGCTGCTCTCCCTCGCCACCACGAGCCGGACCCTGGCGCACATCCGGTCCGAGGGGCGTTTCGCGGTGAACGTGCTGTCCTGGTCGGACCGGCGGCTGGTCGCGCAGTTCGCGACCGGCACCGCGGCGGAGCGGTTCGCCGACGTGCCCTGGCACGGCGTGGACGGGGTGCCCGTACTGACGGAGGCGTCGGTCGCCATGCTCTGCACCGTGCGGGAGACGGTGCAGCTCCTGGACCACACGCTGATCGCGGGCACGGTGACGTGGGCACGGGCCGACGACACACCGACGACCGTCCTGTTCGCGAAGCAGCAGTACGCCGTCGGCCGCGGCGCGACGGGGGACGGCTGTTGACGACGCGGGTCCACCGTCCGCCGGGCCCGTGCCGGGTCCGCGAAACCCCCTCACCCAGAAAGCAGGGCTACCTGTGCCCATACCCGTGCCGAAGTCGTTGAGCATCCTCCGGGACCGCCCCTTCCGGCTGCTGTGGACCGCCCGCAGCGTCTCCGCCCTGGGCAACGCCCTGATGCCGGTGACGGTGGTCTTCGCCATCCTCCACTCGGGCGGCACCGCCGTCGACGTCGGCATCGTGCTGACCTGCCAGGCGGTCGGCCAGGTGGTGATGCTGCCGGTGGGCGGGGTCTGGTCGGACCGGCTGCCGCGCAAGCTGGTCCTGATGGCGACCGACGCCGTGCAGGCGGTCTGTTACGGCCTGCTCGCCGCGATGGTGTTCCTGGACCACGCGGCGGTCTGGCAGTTCGGCGTCACCTACACGGTCGCCGGCATGGCCTTCGCCTTCTTCACCCCCGCCTCCAGGGCGGTCGTGCCCGAACTCGTCGAATCAGGGAACCTCCAGCCGGCCAACGCCCTGCTCGGTCTGACCGACCACAGCACCAAGGTGCTGGGCCCGGCCATCGCCGCGCTGCTGCTGGCGGTCTCCACCCCGGGCATCGCGCTGCTGATCGACTCCCTCAGCTTCCTGCTGAGCTTCGTCCTGGTCTCCCGGATGCGCCTGCGCGAGCCGCTGGAACGGCCCGAGCAGCAGCACTTCTTCACCGAGCTGCGCGAGGGCTGGGCGATCGTGGCCGAACGCCGCTGGTACCTGGCCAATCTGTTCGCCTGGGGCGTGTGGAACTTCGGCCTGGCGTTCTTCTTCGTCCTGGGCCCGGTCGTGATGGAGAACGGCAACGGCGGCGCCACCGGCTGGAGCATCGTCCTGATGACCGGCGCGGTGGGCTCCATCCTCGGCGGGCTGGCCGCGCTGCGCTACCTGCCGCGGCGCCCCCTGGTCACCACCAATGTCCTCGCCCTGCTCGGCAGCGTCCCGCTGGCCCTGCTCGCTCCGCCCGCCCCGGTTCTGCTCGTCGCCGTCGGTGTGGCCGTCACCTTCGCCACCACCGCGCTCGGCGGCGAGGTCCTCGCGACCACCCAGCAGCAGTTGTTCCCCAAGGAGATGCTGGCCCGGGTCAGTTCGCTGGACTGGATGATCTCCTTGATCGCCATGCCGGCCGGCTACGCCGCCGCCGGCCCGGTCTCCGAGCTCCTCGGGCTGCGCACCACCCTGCTGGTGGTCGCCGCCGTCATCGGCACGCCGTGCGTCCTGCTGAACCTGTCGCGCGGCGTGCGCTCGGTCCAGCGGCTCGCGGACGGCACCGTCGGCATCGTCGGCGAGCGGGACGCCGGGGCCCCGTCCGGGGGCAAGCCGGTCGCCGTGCCGGCGGCGACGACCGAGGCGGCCGGCCCGTCGTCCCGGTGAACCGGCTTTCCGAGAAGACGTTCTGACGATCCATCGGATCGTCATCTGCCACCGTCCGATTCCCCCGGCACACCGGCCATGGCCTGCCGTGCACGCGCCATGGCCGGTGTCAAGGGGAAACTGGATCAAGCCAATAAAATTGTATACACCTGCCGGCTCAAGTACCGTTCCCCGTGCGACTGCTGGCCAGTACAGGGAAGACGGGGTGGCGACGGACGCCGGGCGCGTG
This sequence comes from Kitasatospora sp. NPDC094019, assembly GCF_044764505.1. Classification (NCBI taxonomy): domain Bacteria; kingdom Bacillati; phylum Actinomycetota; class Actinomycetes; order Kitasatosporales; family Streptomycetaceae; genus Kitasatospora; species Kitasatospora sp. NPDC094019. The sequence continues at coordinate 9,637 of NZ_JBIWIF010000021.1, read as the reverse complement.
GTCGGCCGCCCTGGGTTGACGGGGGATACGGACGGCTATGCGCTATACATTGCTTGGACCAGTGGGAATGGACTTCCTGGGCACCCCGGTGGCGATCAGACGCCCCCGCTGCCGGGCGGTCCTGGCCTATCTGCTGCTGCACGCCAATCACGTGGTGTCCACGGGGCAGCTGATCGACGCACTGTGGGGCGGCTCCGAGCCGCAGACGGCCCGCTCGCAGATCCAGGCCGACATCGCGTCACTGCGCAGGGCGTGCCGCGACGCCGGAGCCGAGATCCCGATCGAGAGCCGGGCGCCCGGCTACTCGATCGCCGTCGACGACGGCGAACTCGACCTGGACGTTTTCCGCGACGGCATGGCCCGGGCCCGCCAGGACGCCGTGCGCGGCGACAGCTGCTCGGCGGTGCGCCTGATCCGCGGGGCGCTCGCCCTGTGGCAGGGCATGCCGCTGGCCGACATCGCGGTCAGCTACGCCGAGTCCGCGCAGACCCAGCTCACCAGCCTGCGGCTGACCGCCTACGAGGACCTGGCCGACCTGGAGCTCGCCGCCGGGCACTACGGCGCGCTCATCGACGACCTGATGCCGCTGGTCGCGGCGCACCCCCTGCACGAGACGCTGCGGGGGAAGCTGATGCTCGCCCTCTACCACTCGGGCCGCCAGTCCGCGGCGCTGGAGCAGGCGCGCGAACTGCGCTCACTGCTGGCCGAGCAGCAGGGGCTCACTCCGAGCCGCCGGTTCACCGACACGGAGCAGGCGATCCTGCGGGCCGATCCCGCACTGGACGCCGCGCCGTTCGGCCCACCGGCCCCGGCCGTGTCCGCACCCGCCTTCGCACCCGCGTCCGGGTCCGCACTTGCACCCGCGCCCGCACTCGCCGAGAACGAACCGGCCCCCATGCCCGCGCCGCCGGCGGACAGCGCGCCCGCCGAGGCCCCGGAGCCACCGGCCGCACCGCCGGTGCCGATGCAACTGCCCTCCGCGCCACCGCTGGTGGGCCGGCGGGGCCTGCTCGACCAGCTCGACGACTTCCTGACCGGGGGACCGGCCGACCGCGGCGTCTCGCGCACGGTCGCGGTGGTCGGCCCCGCCGGAGTGGGCAAGACGACGCTGGCCGTGCACTGGGGCCGCACCGTCGCCGACCTCTTCCCCGACGGCCAGCTGTACATCAACCTGCGCGGCCACGACACGCAGCCCGCGATGACCCCGGCGCAGACGATCGCCCGGGCGCTCCGCTCGCTGGGGCTGCCCCTGGACGCCATCCCGGCCGAGGCCGACGAACTCGTCGACCTGTACCGCTCGACGGTGGCCGGCAAGCGGCTGCTGGTCCTGCTCGACAACGCCCGCTCGGTCGAGCAGGTCCGCCCGCTGCTGACCACCGGGCCGGGCTCGACCACCCTGATCACCAGCCGGGTCCGGCTGACCGGCCTGGTCGTGCGCGACGGGGCGAGCCAGGTGACGGTCGAACCGATGCCGCCGCAGGAGGCCGAGCAACTGCTCGAACGCATCCTCGGTGCCGAGCGGCTGCGGGCCGAGCCGGGCGCGGCCCGCCGACTCGCCGAGGCGTGCGGGGGCCTGCCGCTGGCGCTCAGCATCGCGGCGGCCAACATCGCCAACCATCCGCTGGCGTCGATCGGCGACCACATCGGCTCCCTGCTCCAGGGCAACCGCCTGGCCGTGCTCCAGACCCCCGGCGACAGCGACAGCACCATGCAGACCGTCCTCGGCCAGTCCTACGACGCCCTGGACCCCGACACCCGCCGACTGTTCCGCCGCCTCGGCCTGTTCCCGGGCCCGGACTTCACGGTCGCGGCGGCCTCGGTCCTGGCCGGCCTCACCCGGGTCGAGACCTGCCGGCTGGTGGACCGCCTGCTGGACGCCCATCTGATCGGCGAATCGGTGGCGCACCGCTTCGTCCTCCACGACCTGACCCGGCTGTACGCCCGGTCGCGCGCCGAGGCCGAGGACTCCCGGCCCGACCGGGGGACCGCGCGCGCCCGGCTCACCGGCTGGTACCTGAGACGCACCCTGGCGGCTCAGGCGACGGCCTTCCCCGCGTACACCCGGATGTCCGGCGCGGAGCACACGCCCGACGGGGAGTTCGACACCGCGGCCGAAGCCCTGGCCTGGTTCGACAGCGAGATCCAGAACCTGATCGCCACCCTGCACGACGACCCGAACGGCGCCCACGTCTGGCAGCTGGTCGACGGACTGCACCCCTACTTCGCGACCCAGATGAACGTGGGCGACTGGATGGACGCCGCCAACGCCGCCATCCGCGCCGCCGAACGCCTCGGCGACGCCAAGGGCCAGTTCAGCGGCTGGTACAGCCTGGCGCACGCGGACATGAGCGTGAGCGACTACCCGAAGGCGATGAACGGGTTCAGGACGGCGCTGTCGATCGCGCGCTCCATCGACCACCGCCACGGCATCGACGGCTGCGAGAACTTCATCGCCCAGATCCTCACCCTCACCGGACACCTGGAGGAGGCGGCCGACCGCCTGGAGTCGGCGATGGCCGAGGCCAGAACGGCCCTCAGCGCCTCCAGCACGGTGATCACCCTCTCCCGGCTCGGCGAGGTGTACTTCGAGTCGGGCCGCCTGGCCGACTCGCTGCACTTCCGCCGACAGGCACTGGACCTGGTCACCAAGGTCGGCGCGCGCGACCAGGAACCGTACGTCCTGGTCAACCTGGCCATGGTGAAGCACGCCCTGGGCGGGCTGGAGGAGGCCGAGGCGCTGTACGGCCGGGCCCTGGTCGGCCTGCGGGAGTTCGGCGACACCGACGTGGAGTCGGTGGCCCTGAGCGAACTGGCCAGGGTCCACCTGAACGCCGGGCGGCCGGAGGCGGCGAGGGCCTGCGCGGAGCACGCCTGGCGTCTGGCGCGGGAGCTGGACACGCCCCGCTGGAGCTGGCTGGCGCGCGGCGTCCTGGCGACGGTCGACCGGGACCCGGAGGCCCACCGGGCGGCGGTCGCCCAGGCGGCGGCGTCGGGAAACCCGGGCTGGCACAGCCGGGCCCTGGTGGCCGCCGCCGCCACCGCCGAGGCCGTGGGGCGGCCGGAGGTCGCGCGCGACTGGGCCCTCCAGGCGCTTCGGCTGGCGGAGACCCACGGCTTCCGCCTGTGCGAGGCCGACAGCCTGCTGATCCTGGCCCGGTCCCAGAGCGCCCGGGGCGCCGCGGCGCACGACTTCGCCCGCCGCGCGCTGGCCATCCACCAGCAGAACGGGCACCGGCTCGGCGAGCGCCAGGCACAGGCGCTGCTGGAGGAGTGGGGAGCGGTCGTGATGCCCGCCCGCCTGACCGCCCTGATCCCCGGCCCCGCCCTGGTTCCCGGTCCGGCCCTGGTCCCCGGCCCCGCCCGGCACCCGACCCCCTCCGCCGGCGTCCGCGTCCCCCGCCGCCGGGCACCCGGCCTGCGCCTGGGCGAAGCGGTCCTGACCGCCGTCGAGGGCAGGTCCCGCGCCGCCGACCAGTGACCGCCGTTCCGCACCCCCGAACCGCCCGCGCCACTGTCGGCGGGGCAGGGGTGCGGAACGTCCGTCCGGCGGATCGTCGAGCGGTCGCGGGGACCGGCTCGTGCGGCCCGTCGGTCAGCCGTGGGACGCGGTGCGGGCGGTGAGCACCCGGAGCGTGGTCTCGGACCAGCGGATGTTCTCGCGCTCGAACGCCATCCCGCGCAGGAGGGTGAGGTAGGGGCCGACCCGCTCGGCCTCGGCGAGGTGCTGGTCCTCGGTGCGGCCGTCGAGGAGCTTGGCCCGGAGGCGTTCGTAGCGGGCCAGCTTGGCGCGGGACCAGGCCAGCCGCTCGGCGACGGCCGCGCGGACGGCGCCGGCGTCACCGGCGTCGACGCTCTGGACCTTCACCAACAGCTCGTCGCGGATCGTGGTGGGCCTGCTCGCGTTCTCGGCGGTGTAGGCGCGGACGGCGGCCAGACCGGCCTCGGTGAGGGAGAAGAGGCGCTTGTTGGGGCGCTTCTCCTGCTCGACGACCCGGGCCGAGATGAGGCCGGCCGCCTCCATCCGGTCCAGCTCGCGGTAGAGCTGCTGCGGGGTGGCCATCCAGAAGTTCGCCACCGAGGCGTCGAAGCCCTTGGAGAGGTCGTAGCCGGAGGCTTCACCCTCCAGAAGGGCGGCCATCACCGCGTGCCGCAAAGCCATGCGGTCACGCTAGCAGCACCGGTCGACACGGCGACCGAGGGCTATGGACAGCGCGTTCCCGACCGCTCCATACTCGCGAGTAGACCTACTCAATTCGATGACTAGGACCGGAGGTCTCCCCATGCACCCCTTCCGCAAGGCGGTCGAGGACCGGGACGCCCAGGCGATGACCGATCTCCTCGCCGAGAACGTCGTGTTCACCAGCCCCGTCGCCTTCAAGCCCTACCCCGGCAAGGCGATCACCGGCGCGATCCTGCGCGGCGTGCTGCGCGTCTTCGAGGACTTCGCGTACGTGCGCGAGATCGGCGACCCCGACGGACGGGACCACGCCCTCGTGTTCACCGCCACCGTCGGCGGCAAGCGGATCCAGGGGTGCGACTTCCTCCACCTCGACGAGGACGGGAGGATCGACGAGCTCACCGTGATGGTCCGCCCGCTCTCCGGCGCGCAGGCGCTCGCCGCCGCGATGGCCGCCGAGTTCGACCGGATCGCCGCCGACGCCGCCGGGACGGTCGACGCCGCCGGGACGGCGGACGGGTCCGGAACGGCGGACCGGTGACCGACTTCGACGCCGTCGTCATCGGCGCCGGCAACGCCGGACTGACCGCCGCCACCAGCCTCCAACTCGCCGGCCTGCGCACCCTGCTGGTCGAGCGGCACAACCTTCCCGGCGGCTGCGCCACCTCCTTCCGCCGCGGCCGCTTCGAGTTCGAGGTCGCCCTGCACCAGCTCTCCGGCGTCGGCACCGAGGGACAGCCCTTCACCCTCCGCGGCCTCCTCGACCGCCTCGGCGTCAGCGACAAGCTGGAGTTCGTCGAGGAGCACGACCTCTACCGGGCCGTCGTCCCGGGCCGCTACGACGTCACCCTGCCCGCCGACTGGCAGGGCACCGGCGACGCCCTGGCCGCCGCCTTCCCCGGCAACCGCGACCGGATCGAACGCTTCCTCCAACTCGTCCGGGACGTCGCGTTCTGGCAGATCGCGGCGATCCGCGGCATGCCGCCCGAGCAGGTCGACCCGGTGCTGTTCCGGTACGGGCTGCGCCCGGTCAAGGACGTGCTCGACGAACTCTTCGACGACCCCGGCCCGAAGTCGGTCCTCGGCACCTACTGGACCTACCTCGGCCAGCCGCCCTCCCGGCTCGCCTTCCAGGACCTCGCGCTCACCCTCTTCGCCTACCTGGAGTACAAGCCCTGGCACCTCATGGGCGGATCCCAGGCACTGTCCACCGCGATCCTGGACTCCTTCCTCGGCGCCGGCGGACAGGTGCGGTTCAACACGACGGCGACGGCCCTGCTCACCGAGCACGGCCGGGTGACCGGCGTCCGGCTCGACGACGGCGAGGAGGTCACCGCCCGCGACGTCGTCTCCAACGCCTCGCTCCCGGTCACCTACGCGATGCTCGGCCCGGACGCCGTCCCGGCCGCCGTCCGCGAGGACCTCGCCACCCGCCGGACCGGCGTCTCCGGCGTCGTCCTGCACATGGGCCTCGCCGCCGCGCCCGCCGAACTCGGCTTCACGACCAGCACCACCTTCGTCCACGCCGACGAGGACGACGAGCGCACCTACGCCGCCACCCGCACCCTGGAACCCGCCCGCGGCATCTGCGTCACCTCCTACGACGTGGCACCGATCGGCTTCGCCCCGTCCGGCGCCACCCACGTCAGCCTGATGACCCTCCAGTACGGCGACCACTGGGAGAAGATCCCGCCCGCCGACTACGCCCGGACCAAGTTCGCCTACGCGCAGACCCTGCTCGACCGGGTCGAGGCCGTCGCCCCCGGCATCCGCGACGCGATCGAGGAGGTCGACGTCGCCACCCCGCTCACCATGGCCCGCTACCTCGGTCACCCCGGCGGCGCGATCTACGGCTACGACCAGGACCGCACCGAGGGCTGGCTCTTCCGCGACAGCGAACGCCGGAGCCACGTCCCCGGACTGCACCTGGCCGGCTCCTGGGCCGGACCGGGCGGCTTCCAGCCCACCCTGGAGGCCGGCGCCCGCGTCGCCCGCCGCCTGCTGCGGGCCAGGGACGCGGCCTGAGCCCCGGACCACCCGGCTCCCGCTCCCCGCAGGCTCCTGCTCCCGCACGCTTCCGCCCCCCGCAGGCTCCCGAACCCGGACGGAGAACGCCCGTGAGCCACCCCACCGCCCCCGTGGGCCACCCCACCGCCCCCCACTTCGACGACCACGACACCGTGCGGGCCGAGATCGAGGCCCGCCCGCACCGCGCCACCGACCCCGCCGCGACCGCCACCGCCGTCGAGGCCCACCACCCCCGGCGGCTGCGCCTCGCCGTGGCCGAGATCCGCGCCGAGACCGTCAGCACCAGCACCTTCCGTCTCCGCCGCCCCGACGGCGGAGACCTGCCGCCCTTCCTCGCCGGTCAGTACGTCGGGGTGTTCGCCGACGGCACCAACCGCCCCTACGCCATCGCGTCCAGCCCCGCCCGGCCCGACCACTGGGACCTGACCGTGCGCCGGGTGCCCGGCGGACGGATCAGCAACCACCTGATCGACACCCTCGCGCCCGGCGACACCCTCACCACCACCGGCCCCACCGGGACCTTCCACCACAACCCGCTCTTCCACGGCGAGGACGTCGTCTTCCTGGCCGGCGGCTCCGGCGTCGTCCCGGCGATGAGCATGATCCGCGACATCGTCGACCACCGTCTGCCCCGCCGCTTCCACCTCCTCTACGGCTCCCGCAGCGCCGAGGACATCGTCTTCCGCGCCGAACTCGACACCCTCGCCGCCGCCCACCCCGACCTCCACGTCCACCATGTGGTCCAGGACGCCCCCGCCGGCTGGACCGGCCCCACCGGCCTGCTCACCGGAGCCCTGGTGGAGGCCCTCGCCGGACCGCTCGCCGGCCGCACCGTCTACGTCTGCGGACCGCAGGCCCTCTACCCCTACGCCCTGCGACAGCTCGCGGGCCTCGGCCACCCCCGCCGCCGGATCCGCTTCGAGGCCAACGGCGCCCCCGCCGACCCCACCGCCCAGGCCCACTGGCCGACCGGCACCGACCCGGCGGCCGAGGTCACCGTCACCGCCCGCGGCCTGAGCTACCGCACCCGTCGCGACCGGCCGCTCCTGGACTCCCTGGAGGACGCCGGCCTCCGCCCCGAGGCCGCCTGCCGCTCCGGCGAATGCGGCCTGTGCCGGATCCGCGTGGTCAAGGGCCAGGTCCACACCGCCACCGAAGCCCGCCTCCGTCTCTCCGACGAACGCTTCGGCTACACCCACTCCTGCGTCGCCTACCCGATCACGGACACCGAACTCGACCTCTGAGCCCACCGGGGAACCCGCGGCACCCCGCGGCACCCACCTGGGCACCCCGCGGCAGCCGGCCGCACCGCTGCCGTCCACGAGTCGTTCGCGTCACCCGAAGGAGGCACCACCGTGTCCATGCTCACCCCGCCCACCGTCGCCCACCTTCCCGGCCTCGCCGCCCGCGCCTTCGGGAACCGCGCCGCCCTGCGGTACAAGCGCGACGGCACCTGGCACACGCTCGACTACAACGAACTCGCCGAGACCGTCGACCGACTGGCCGCCGGACTGATCCGCCTCGGGGTCCGCCCCGGCGACCACGTCGGCCTGGTCGCCGAGACGCGACCCGAATGGACACTCTGCGACCTCGCCGTCGCCCGCGCCGGGGCCGTCAGCATCCCCGTCTACCCGACCGGCCCGCCCGAGGACCGCGCCCACGTCCTCGACCACGCCCGGACCCGGATCGTCCTCTGCGACACCCCCGCACGCGCCGAAGCCGCCGCCCTCGCCACGGCCGTGGACACCGTCGTCGTCTTCGACCCCGACCCGGCACAGCCGTACCGCTCGCTCGACTCCCTGCGCACCCCGCCCGACGACGCCGAGCGCGAACGGCTGGACGAGCTCGCCCGCGCGGCGGACGAGTCCGCCACCGCCACCGTCATCTACACCTCCGGCACCACCGGCCGGCCCAAGGGCTGCATGATCACCCACGCCAACTGGCGGGCCTCCTGCACGGCCACCGCCGCCCTGGTGGAGGGACTCGGCGAGGACGAGGAGGTCTACCTCCACCTGCCGCTCGCCCACATCATGTCGCGCTCCATCCAACTGGTCGCCCTCTCCCACGGCGTGACCCTCACCTATTTCGGCGGCGACATCCGAGCCGTCATCGCCGAACTCGCCGAGGTCCGCCCGACCGTCCTGCCCTCCGCGCCCCGGCTGTTCGAGAAGGCGTACGCCGCCGTCAAGGACCTGCCCCCGGACGTGGTCGCCCAGGCGGTCGGTGGCCGCATCCGGATGGCCGCCACCGGCGCGGCCCCGATCGCCCCGGAGATCCTCGACTTCTTCGACTCCTGCGGGATTCCCGTGCTCGACACCTACGGCATGACCGAGAGCAGCGCGCTGATGACCGCCAACCGGCTCCACGAACGCCGCCACGGCACCGTCGGCCGACCGCTGCCCGGCGTGGAGATCCGGATCGCCGAGGACGGCGAGATCCTCACCCGCGGCCCCGGCGTCTTCGCCGGCTACCTCCACGACCCCGCCGCCACCGCCGCGACCGTCGTCGACGGCTGGTTGCACACCGGCGACCTCGGCTCCCTGGACACCGACGGCTTCCTCACCGTGACCGGCCGCAAGAAGGACCTCATCATCACCTCCGCGGGCAAGAACATCGCCCCCACCGCCCTGGAGAACCTGCTGCGCCGTAACCCCTGCGTTTCCCAGGCGGTGCTGATCGGCGACCGCCGCCCGCACCCCGCCGTCCTGGTCACCCTCGACCCGGAGGCCATCACCGCCTGGGCCGCCGACCGGGGCATCACCGAACGGCTGCCGGACCTCGCCCACCACCCCGCCGTCCGCGCCCTCGTCCAGGCCGAGCTCGACCGGGCCAACACCCACTTCGCCCCCGCGACCCGGGCCCGCGCGCTCGCGATCCTCGACCAGGACTTCACCGTCGAGGACGGCACACTCACCCCCAGCCTCAAGATCCGCCGCACCGTCGTCGAGGCCCGCTACGCCGTCCTCATCGACGCGCTCTACTCCTGACCAGCGGGTGAACTTGCCCCGTCGGCGGGGGAGGGGTAGTGTTTTTAAGTCGCTCGAACGGGAGCACCGGACACGCAACGGCGCGGACGGTCCCGGGCGGCCAATCCTCTGGAAATACCAACGGCACCCGGCTCCGGGTTTCTTCGGCGTTTCTATTTATAGGGATTGCGGCCGGATTCGCTTTTCGGAGCGGAGGTCGGCTACAGTTCAGAACGTCGGACGGGGCGCCAAGCCGCAGAAGACACCGGCAAGTCGGACGAATGAAACTCCGGAAAACGGAGCGGAAAACATCTGATAAGCTGGGAATACGAAAGAACGAAGCGCCCGGAGGGCCGGTGTGAAAGCCGCCCGAAGGAAGCGTCCGTTCCTTGAGAACTCAACAGCGTGCCAAAAGTCAACGCCAGATATGTTGACATCCCCGGCCTCAGGGTTTCCTGGGGTTGGA
>NZ_JBIWIF010000020.1:0-171566 GCF_044764505.1 Kitasatospora sp. NPDC094019 | reverse complement strand
AGAACAGGAACGCCAGACCACCCGAACCCGCCACACCCCGCACCACACCCGCACCCTCGGGATCACGCAGCAACCCCGCATCCCCCAGCACCACCACCCGCTCCTCCAACGCCGCCCGGCCCACGGCCAGCGACTGGGCGAGGTCCGCCGGATCGGCGGTGAGGGCCAACTCGGCCACCCGCTCGCCCTGTTCGCGCAGCGCTTCCGGCGAACGGGCCGACACCACGAACGGCAGCAGCGCACCGTCCACCGTCGGCCCGGCAGCCTCCGCCGGCGCGGCCTCCTCCTCCGGGGCCTGCTCGACGATGACATGGGCGTTGGTGCCGGAGACACCGAACGCGGACACGGCGGCCCGGCGCGGACGCTCCAGCGCCGGCCACTGCCGCTGCTCGGTCAGCAGCTCGACGGTGCCCGCCGACCAGTCCACGTGCGGCGACGGCTCGTCCACGTGCAGCGTGCGCGGCAGCACCCCGTGCCGGATCGCCAGCACCGACTTGATCACACCCGCCACACCGGCAGCCGCCTGGGTGTGACCAATGTTCGACTTCACCGAACCCAACCACAACGGCCGTTCCGGCGAACGCTCCTGCCCGTACGTCGCGATCAGCGCCTGCGCCTCGATCGGGTCGCCCAGGGTGGTGCCCGTGCCGTGCGCCTCCACCACGTCGACGTCCGCGGCGGTGAGCCCGGCGGAGTCGAGCGCCGCCCGGATCACCCGCTGCTGCGAAGGACCGCTGGGCGCGGTGAGGCCGTTGGAGGCGCCGTCCTGGTTGACCGCACTACCGCGCAGCACCGCCAGCACCTCATGACCGTTGCGACGCGCGTCCGACAGCCGCTCCACCAGCAGCAGGCCCACACCCTCCGCCCAGCCCGTCCCGTCGGCACCCGCCGCGAACGCCTTGCACCGCCCGTCGGGCGACATCGCGCGCTGCCGGGAGAACTCGACGAAGGTGGTCGGGGTGGTCATCAGCAGCACACCGCCGGCGACGGCGAGGTCCGACTCGCCCGAGCGCAGTGACTGCGCGGCCAGGTGCAGCGCCACCAGCGACGAGGAGCAGGCCGTGTCCACGGTCACCGCCGGGCCCTCGAAGCCGAAGGAGTAGGAGATCCGGCCCGAGGCCACGCTGCCCGCGTTGCCGATGCCGAGGTATGCCTCCAGCTCCGCCGGGACCTGCTGGGCGCCGCTCGCGTAGTCGCGGCCGGAGATGCCCGCGAAGACTCCGGTCCGGCTGCCGCGCAGGGCGGCCGGGTCGAGGCCGGCCCGCTCGAAGAGCTCCCAGGTGGTCTCCAGCAGCAGCCGCTGCTGCGGGTCGATCGCGGGGGCCTCGCGCGGCGGGATGCCGAAGAACTCGGCGTCGAACTCACCGATGCCGTCGAGGAATCCGCCGTGCCGGGAGTAGGAGGTGCCGGGCTTGTCGGGGTCGTCGGGCGAGTACAGGGCGTCGAGGTCCCAGCCCCGGTCGGCCGGGAACTCGGTGAGCGCGTCGACGCCGTCGGACACCAGCCGCCAGAGGTCCTCCGGCGAGGCGACGCCGCCGGGGTAGCGGCAGGCCATACCGACGATGACGATCGGATCGGTGTCGACGGCCGCGCCGTGGGCCGGGGCGGCCGTCCGGTCGGCCCGGGAGTCGGCCTGCGGGTCGGCGTCGGCCGCGCCCCACAGTTCGTCCGCCAGCCAGTCGGCGAGCGCGGCGGGCGTGGGGTGGTCGAAGACCGCGGTCGCGGGCAGGCGTCGGCCGGTGACCGCGCCGAGGCGGTTGCGGAACTCGACGGCCGTCAGCGAGTCGAAGCCCTGCTGCTGGAAGGCCCGGGCCGGGTCGACGGCGTCCGCCGAGCGGTGCCGCTGCACGGCCGCGGCCTCGGCCCGGACGACGCCGAGCAGGCTGCGGCGGCGCTCGGCGGCGGGCAGCGCGCCGAGCCGGGCGACGAGGTCGGCCTCGGCGGCCGCGCCTCCGCCGCCCTGATGAGCCGAACGGGCCACGTCGTCGCGGGGCAGCAGTTCGACCACCAGACGCTGATCCCGGCCCCGGAACAGCGCCGCCCAGTCGACGTCGGCGACGACCAGGTGGCTCTCGCCCCGGTCGAGCGCCGCGCCGAGCAGTTCGACGGCCTGCGCGGGCGGCAGCGAGGCGAGGCCGTGCCGGAGCAGTTGCCGTTCGGCGCCGTCGGCGGCGATGCCGGCGCCCGCCCAGTGGCCCCAGGCGATCGAGGTGGCCGGGAGTCCGGCCGCCCGGCGCTCGGCGGCGAGGGCGTCCAGGTAGGCGTTGCCGGGGGCGTAGTTGGCCTGGCCCGGGATGCCGGCCACGCCCGCGAGCGAGGAGAACAGGACGAACGCGCTCAGCGGCAGGTCCGCGGTGAGCTCGTGCAGCAGCCGGGCGGCGCCCGCCTTGGCGCGCAGGGCGGCGGCGAGCCGGTCGGCGGTGAGGGTGGGCAGCAGGCCGTCGTGCAGGGCGGCGGCGGTGTGGACGACGGCGCCGAGCGGCACGTCGGCGGGGATCGCGGCGAGGACGGCGGCGAGCTGCTCGCGGTCGGCGACGTCGGCCGCGGCGAAGGTCACCCGGGCGCCGAGGGCGGCGAGTTCGGCCTCCAGGACGGCCGCTCCGGGCGCGTCGGCCCCGCGTCGGCCGACCAGCAGCAGGTGCTCGGCACCGCGCGCGGCCAGCCAGCGGGCGACGTGGCCGCCGAGGGCGCCGGTGCCACCGGTGATCAGGGTGGTGCCGCGCGGCTCCCAGGGCTGCTCCGCCGGGGCGGACGGCGCGGCGGGGGCCAGCCGGCGGGCGAGGGCTCCGGCCGGGCGCAGCGCGAGTTCGCTCTCCCGATCGGGCGAGCGGTCGGTGATCAGTGCGGCGGCCTGCTGCCAGGTGTACCGGTCGGGCTCGGCGGGCAGGTCGATCAGGCCGCCGTGGAGGGCGGGCTGCTCGGCGGCCAGGATCGCGCCGAAGCCCCAGGTGAGGGCCTGCTCGGGGGCGGTGACGGGGTCGGTCGCGGAGTCGGCGGGCCCGGTGCTGACGGCGCCCCGGGTGAGGTACCAGACGGGGGCGGGCGCGGCCGCGTCGTCGAGGGCCTGGGCGAGGGCCACCTGGGCGGCGTGCGCCCATGGCAGTTCGGGGTGTTCGGGGTGGACGCCGGGGCGCAGGGCCAACAGGGAGACGACGCCGGTGACCGGGCCGTCCTCGGCGGTGGTCCGGGCCAGTTCGGCGGCCAGGGCGGGCCGGTCGGTGCCGGCGGTGAGCACCCGCGCGGTGGCGCCGTGTGCGCCGAGCGCCTCGGTGAGGCCGGTCGCCCAGGGGTGGTCGGCCGGGTCGAGGTCCTCCGGGAGAACGAGCAGCCAGCGGCCCCCGGTCGCGGCCCGCGCCGGGGTGGCGACCGGCCGCCAGACGACGCGGTGGCGCCAGCCGTCGGCGGCCGTCGCGGCGCGGCGCCGGTCCCACCAGGAGGCGAGCGCGGGCAGCACGGGGACCAGCCGGTCGCCGTCGACGCCGATCGCCTCGCCGAGGCGGCCCGCGTCCTGCTCGCCGACGAGGTCCCAGAACACGCTGTCCCCGGCGGGCCCGCCCGGGGCGGCGGTCAGCTCCGGGGAGCGGCTGGCGTCCAGCCAGTAGCGCTGCCGCTGGAACGGGTAGCCCGGCAGTTCGGCGTGCGTGGGCCGGGCGTCGGCGAAGGCGGCCGTCCAGTCGACGGGTATGCCGCGCACGGACAGCTCGGCGACGGAGGTGAGCCAGCGCTCGCGGCCGCCGTGACCGCGCCGCAGCGAGCCGGTGACGACGGCGGACGCGGCCGGGGCCGCGGCGTCGAGGGTGTCCTCGATCGCGCCGGTGAGCACCGGGTGCGGGGAGACCTCCACGAACACGGTGTGCCCGGTTTCGGCGAGCCGGCGGGTGGCCTGCTCGAAGCGGACGGTGTGGCGCAGGTTGCGGTACCAGTAGCCGGCGTCCAGCTCCGCGGTGTCCTGCCAGTCCCCGGTGACGGTGGACAGCAGCGGCACGGTACCGGTGCGCGGCCGCAGGTCGGCGAGCAGGGTGAGGAGTTCCTCGCGCAGCGCCTCGGTCTGGGCGGAGTGCGAGGCGTAGTCGATGTTGACGGGCCGGACGGTGGCGCCCTCGGCGGTGTAGGCGGCGGTGAGTTCGGCGAGCGCGTCGAGGTCGCCGGAGACCACGGTGGCCTGCGGGCCGTTGACGACGCCGATGGAGAGCCGGCCGGGCCAGGCGGCGATCCGCCGTTCGACCTCGGCGAGCGGGCGCGGCACGGAGACCATGCCGCCGCGGTGGGAGATCCGGGCGAGCAACTTGGCCCGCAGGGCGACGATCCGGGCCGCGTCGGCGAGGTCGAGGCCGCCCGCGACGTAGGCGGCGGCGACCTCGCCCTGGCTGTGGCCGACGACGGCGTCCGGGCGGACGCCGTAGGCCCGCCAGAGTTCGGCGAGCGAGACCATCACCGCCCACAGCACCGGCTGGACGACGTCCACCCGGTCCGGGTCGGGGCCGTCGGCGGCGCCGCGGACGACGTCGAGCAGCGACCAGTCGGTGTGCGGGGCCAGGGCCTCGGCGCAGCGGGTGAGGGCGGCGGCGAAGGCGGGTTCGGTGTCGAGCAGTCCGGCGGCCATGCCGGCCCACTGGGAGCCCTGGCCGGGGAAGACGAAGACGGTGCGGCCGGGGGTGGCGGCCCGGCCGCGGACGACGCCGGGGCCGTCGAGCGCGCGCAGGGCCGAGGCCGCGTCGTCCGCCGGGGCGACGACGACGGCGCGCTCGTCCAGCGCGGCCCGGCCGGTGGCCAGGGTGTGCGCGGCGTCGACGGGCCGGGTGCCGGGGAGCCGGTCGGCGATCCGGGCAGCGTGGGCGGTGAGCGCCTCGGGGGTGCGGGCGGAGAGCACGTACGGGAGGACGGCGGGGGCGGGGGCGACCTCGACCTGCGCGGTCTCCTCTGCGGGTGCCTGCTCGACGATGACATGGGCGTTGGTACCGGAGACACCGAACGCGGACACGGCGGCCCGGCGCGGACGCTCCAGCGCCGGCCACTCCCGCCGCTCGGTCAGCAGCTCCACCGTCCCCGCCGACCAGTCCACGTGCGGCGACGGCTCGTCCACGTGCAACGTACGCGGCAGCACGCCGTTCCGGATCGCCAGCACCGACTTGATCACACCCGCCACACCCGCCGCCGCCTGCGTGTGACCGATGTTCGACTTCACCGAACCCAGCCACAACGGCTGCTCGGCACTACGACCCGCCCCGTACGTCGCGATCAACGCCTGCGCCTCGATCGGGTCACCCAGCCGGGTGCCGGTGCCGTGCGCCTCGACGACGTCCACGTCCCCGGTGGTGAGCCCGGCGGAGTCGAGCGCCGCCCGGATGACGCGCTGCTGCGAGGTGCCGCTCGGGGCGGTGAGCTGGCTGGAGCGGCCGTCCTGGTTGACGGCGGAGCCGCGCAGCAGGGCGAGCACCCGGTGGCCGTTGCGGCGGGCGTCGGACAGCCGCTCCAGGACCAGCAGGCCGGCGCCCTCGCCCCAGCCGGTGCCGTCGGCGGCGGCGGCGAAGGGCTTGCAGCGGCCGTCGGCGGCCAGGCCGCGCTGACGGCTGAACTCGATGAACATGCCCGGCGCGGCGAGCACGGTGGCGCCGCCGGCCAGGGCGAGCGAGCTCTCGCCGGAGCGCAGCGAGCGGGCGGCGAGGTGCAGCGCGACCAGCGAGGAGGAGCAGGCGGTGTCGACGGTGACGGCCGGGCCCTCCAGGCCGAGGGTGTAGGCGATCCGGCCGGAGGCGACGGAGGTGGTGGTACCGGTCAGCACGTAGCCGTCGGTCTGCTCGGCGGGCAGGTGGTGCATGCTCGGCCCGTACTCCTGGGCGATGACGCCCGCGAACACGCCGGTGCGGGTGCCGCGCAGGGCCGCCGGGTCGATCGCGGCGTCCTCCAGGGCCTGCCAGGCGGTCTCCAGCAGCAGCCGCTGCTGGGGTTCGGCGGCGAGCGCCTCGCGGGGCGAGATGCCGAAGAACTCTGCGTCGAACTCGCCCGCGTCGTAGAGGAATCCGCCCTCGCGGGCGTAGCTGCGGCCGGCCCGGTCGGGGTCCGGGTCGTAGAGGTGGTCGAGGTCCCAGCCCCGGTCGGTGGGGAAGGGGCCGACGACGTCGCGCTCCTCGGTGACCAGCCGCCACAGCTCGTCGGGGGTGTCGGCGCCGCCGGGGAAGCGGCAGGCCATGCCGACGATGGCGATCGGCTCCTCCGCGCCGGGGCCGGTCCCGCCGTCGGCGGCGGGGTCGGTGACGGCGGCGCGGGCCTCCGCGTCGCGCAGGCGGCGGCGGGTCTGGTGCAGCTCGGCGGCAACCTTGTTGAGGTAGTCGCGCAGCTTCTGCTCGTTGGTGCTCATCTCTGCGGTGCCTCTCTCAGGAAATGCCGAGCTCGTTGTCGATGAAGTCGAAGATGTCGTCGTCGCTGACGTCGGTGATGCGGGTGGCGAGGTCGCCGTCCCCGCCCTCGCCGTCGCCTTCGGCGGCGGGCGGGCCGGTCAGGGCGGCGAGCAGGGCGGTGAGCCGGTCGACGGCCTCGTCCCGGGCGGCCGGGTCGGCGGCGAGGGCGGTCAGGGCGCGCTCCAGCCGGTCGAACTCGGCCGCGGTGTCGGCGGGTTCGGCCTCCTCGACCGGTGCCACCGGTGCCACCGGCGGTGGCGGGGCGAGCCGCTCGGCCAGGTGGGCGGCGAGAGCGGCCGGGGTGGGGTGGTCGAACAGGGCGGT
The DNA here is from genome assembly GCF_044764505.1 of Kitasatospora sp. NPDC094019. Lineage (NCBI taxonomy): Bacteria > Bacillati > Actinomycetota > Actinomycetes > Kitasatosporales > Streptomycetaceae > Kitasatospora > Kitasatospora sp. NPDC094019. Next base: position 164,844 of record NZ_JBIWIF010000020.1, on the reverse strand, counting down.
GGTGGGCAGTCGCAGACCGGTCGCGGTGTTGATCCGGTTCCGCAGCTCGATCACCCCGAGGGAGTCGAACTCACTGTCCATGAAGCCGAGTTCCGGTCGGATCGCGGTCGCGTCCGGGTGGCCGAGCACAGCCGCGGCGGTGCTGCGGACCAGCGCCAGCAGCTGCCGCTCCCGCTCGGCGGGCGGCTGCCCGGCCAGCCGGGCCAGCAGCGCGGCCGGACCGTCGGCGCCGCCCCGGGCGGCCGGACGGGACCGGTGCCGGGCGAGGCCGCGCAGCACCGGCGCCAGCCGGTCGGCGGGAACGGCCGCCGGGTCCAGCCGGGCGGCCACCAGGGCCGCGTCCGGGACGCCCCGGGTGCCCGGGCCGGCCGTCGGGGAGCCGAGCGCGGCGTCGAACAGGGCGAGTGCCTGCTCGTCGGTCATCGGCGCCAGACCGGTGGCGCCGAGCCGCTCCCGCTCGGCGGCGGTGAGGCCCGCCGCCATACCGCCCTCGGCCTGCGCCCAGTGGCCCCAGGCGAGCGAGACGGCGGGCAGTCCGCGCACCGTCCGGTGCTGCGCCAGCGCGTCCAGCTCGGCGTTGGCGGCGCCGTAGTTGGCCTGGCCGGGATTGCCCAGCAGGCCGACCGCGGAGGAGAACAGGACGAACGCGGCCAGGTCCTGGGAGCGGGTCAGCTCGTCCAGGTGCCGGGCGCCGTCGGCCTTGGGGCGGCGGACGGCCCGCAGCCGCTCGGCGGTGAGCGAGCCGAGCACGGCGTCGTCCAGGACCCCGGCGGTGTGCACGACGGCGGTCAGCGGCCGCTCGGCGGGGACGGCCGCGAGCAGCGCCGCGACGGCGTCCCGGTCGCCGAGATCGGCGGCCCGCACGGTCACCTCGGCGCCCGACTCCGCCAGCTCCGCGACGAGTTCGGCGACGCCCGGGGCCTCCGGTCCCCGCCGGCTCGCGAGCAGCAGGTGCCGGACGCCGTGCCGGGCGACCAGGCGGCGGGCGACGAGCCGGCCGAGGGCGCCGGTGCCGCCGGTGACGAGGACGGTGCCCTCGGGGTCGAGCGGGGCGGGCAGGGTGAGCGCGAGCTTGCCGGTGTGCCGGGCCTGGCTGAGCCGCCGCAGCGCCTGCGGGGCCTGCCGGGCGTCCTGGGCGTGGACCGGCAGCGGGCGCAGCGCGCCCTCGGCGAACAGCCCGGCGAGTTCGGCGAGGATCCCGGCGATCCGGTCGGGGTCGACGTCGAACAGGTCGAAGGCCAGGTAGGCGGCGCCGTCGTAGTCGGCGGCGACGGTCTCCGGGTCGCGCGGGTCGGTCTTGCCCATCTCGACGAACCGGCCGCCGGGGGCGAGCAGGCGCAGCGAGGCGTCGGTGAACTCGTGGGCCAGCGCGTTGAGGACGACGTCGACACCCCGGCCGCCGGTGGCCGCGCGGAAGGCCGGCTCGAAGTCGAGGGTGCGGCTGGAGGCGACCCGGTCGCCGACCAGGCCGAGCCCGCGCAGCACGCCCCACTTGCCGGGGCCTGCCGTGGCGAGCACCACCGAGCCGCCGTGGCCGGCGAGTTGGACGGCCGCCTGGCCGACGCCGCCGGTCGCGGCATGGATCAGCACGGACTCGCCGGGCCGCAGCCGGGCGAGGTCGTAGAGGCCGTGGTAGGCGGTCAGGAAGGCGACCGGGGCGGTGGCGGCCTCGGCCCAGCTCCAGCCGTCGGGGACGGGCAGGAGCAGCCGGTGATCGGTGACGGCGACCGGACCGAGGGTGCCCTGCACCAGGCCCATCACCCGGTCGCCGGGCCGCAGTCCGGTGACGCCGGGGCCGGTCTCCAGGACGGTGCCGGCTCCCTCGGCGCCGATCCGGGCGCCGCCGGGGTAGAGACCGAGGGTGATCAGCACGTCCCGGAAGTTGAGGCCGGCGGCGCGCAGGGCGATCCGGACCTCGCCCTCGGCCAGCGGCCGCCGGGCCTCGGGGGCGGGCAGCAGGGCCAGTGAGTCCAGGCTGCCGGGGGTGGCGGTGTCGAGCCGCCAGGTGTCGGCGGCGCCGGGGTCGAGCCGGTCGCCCGGCCCGGGGCGGGCGAGCCTGGGGACGAGGATCTCGCCCGCGCGGAGGGCGAGTTGGGGCTCGCCGTCGTCGGCGGTGCGCAGCCCGGCGGCGAGGGCGTCGCCGAGGGCGTCGCGGCTCGCGGGGGCGGTGTCGGTGTCCAGGAGGAGGAAGCGGTCGGGGTGTTCGGCCTGGGCGGTGCGGACCAGGCCCCAGACCGCGCCGACCGCCGGGTCGGGCACGTCCTCGCCCGGGTGGGTGGCGACGGCGTGCTCGGTGAGCAGGGCGAGGGTGCCGGTGTGCGCGGCGTCCAGCCAGCCGTGCAGCAGGGCGAGGGCCTGTTCGGCGGTGCGGACGGGGGCCAGCACGTGCTGTCCGGGGGCGGCCTCGGCGAGGGAGGCGAGGACCGGCGCGGCGGGCCGATCATCGGCGGGGTCTGCGGGGTCTGCGGGGTCGGCCAGGAGGGCCCAGTCGACGGGCGGCGCGTCGGCGGCGGTGAGCGGGCGCCAGTCCAGCCGGTACAGCGAGTCCGGGCCGGCGGCCGCCGGGGCGCGCAGGGTCAGCTCGCCGACGGTGGCGACGGGCAGCCCGGCCGGGTCGGTCAGCGCCAGGGCGACCCGGTCGGGCCCGGCCGGGGTGATCCGGGCCCGCAGGGCGCCGGTCCCGGTCCCGGCGCGGTGGACGGTCACGTCCCGCCAGGAGAACGGCAGCACCGTCCGGTCGGCGTCCAGGACCACGGCGTGCAGCACGGCGTCCAGCAGCGCCGGGTGCAGGGCGTAGGCCCCGGCCTCGGCGGACGGCAGCACCGGTGGCGCGGTGACCTCGGCGTAGCGCTCCTCGCCGTGGACGGCGACGGCGGTGAGACCCCGGAAGGCGGGGCCGTAGTGGTAGCCGCGCCCGGCGAGGCGGTCGTAGGCGTCGGCGAGGTCGAGCGGGACGGCGGCCGGGGGCACGGCGGCGGAATCGGAGGTGTCGGGTCCGGCCGTCCCGGCGGGCTCCACCGGGGCGACGGCGACGGCCCCGGTGGCGTGGGTGGTCCAGTCGGCGCCCTCGGCCTCCCCGGTGTCGGGCTGGGAGCGGATCCGCAGCGGTCGGCGTCCCTCCTCGTCGGCGGCGCCGAGCAGCACCTGGAGCCGCACCCCGGCCCTGGCCGCCGCCGACAGGACGAGCGGCGCGGCCAGGTCCAGCGTCTCCACCCGGGCGGCGCCGGCCCGCAGCGCGGCCTGCACGGCCAGCTCCAGGAAGGCGGTGCCGGGCAGCAGCACGGTGCCGGCCACGGTGTGGTCGGCCAGCCAGGGGTGGGTCCGCAGCGAGATCCGTCCGGCGAGCAACCAGCCCTCGCTATCAGGGAGTTCGGTCACTCCGGCAAGCAGCGGGTGGCCGGTCGGGGCCAGGCCGCCGGGGGCGTCGGCGGTGTGCGCGGTCGGCGTGTCCAGCCAGTGCCGGCGGCGCTCGAAGGGGTAGGTGGGCAGGTCGGGGCGGTCGGCGCCGGGGGCGGCCGGCAGGGCGGCGGCCCAGTCGACCGGCACCCCGTGGACGTGCAGCCCGGCCAGCGCCTCGGCGACGGTCGCCCGCTCCGGCCGGCCGGCGCGCAGCAGCGGGGCGAACACCCGTGCGGGCGGGACGGGACGGGCCGCGTCGGCGTCGGCCAGCGCCTCCTCGGCGAGGGCGGTCAGCACGGGGCCGGGGCCGAGTTCGAGGTAGGCGGTGGTGCCGAGGCGGTCCAGGGTGCGCACGCCGTCGTGGTAGCGGACCGCCTCCCGGACGTGCCGCACCCAGTACCCGGGGTCGGTCAGTTCCCCGGCCCGGGCGAGTCCGCCGTGCAGGTTGGAGACCACCGGGGTGTGCGGCTCCCGGTAGTCGAGCCGCTCCGCGACCGCCCGGAACTCCGCCAGCACCGCGTCCATGTGCGGCGAGTGGAAGGCCCGGCCGACGGTCAGCAGCTTGACCCGCCGCCCGCGCGCCCGCCAGCCCTCGGCCAGGCGGCGGACCTCGGCCTCGTCGCCGGAGAGGACCACGGAGGAGGGGCCGTTGACGGCGGCGATCGCCACCCGGTCGGCGAGCTCCGCCAGTTCGGGCGCCACCTCGGCCTCGGTGGCGCCGATCGCGGCCATCGCGCCGTTCGCCGGGAGCGCCTCCATCAGCCGGCCGCGCGCGGCGACCAGCGCCACCGCGTCGGGCAGGCCGATCACCCCGGCCAGGTGCGCGGCGCTCAACTCGCCGATCGAGTGGCCGATCAGCCGCTCGGGGCGCAGGCCGTACGCCTCCACGGCGAGCCGGTGCAGGGCGACGTGCAGGGTGAACAGGGCGGGCTGGGTGTAGGCGGTGGTGTCCAGCAGCGCGGCCGGCGCGGTGCCGGGCGCGGCGAACAGCACCTCGGTGAGCGGGGTGTCCAGGTGCGGGGCGAACAGCTCCGCGAGCTCGTCCACCGCGGCCCGGAACACCGGCTCCGCCGCGTGGAGTTCGCGCCCGGCGCCGGGCCGCTGGCTGCCCTGGCCGGAGTAGAGGAAGGCAAGTCCGGAGGGGCGGGCGGCCTCGCCCCGGAGCAGTCCGGGCGCGTCCTCGGCGCCCTCGGCGAGCGCCCGCAGCGCCTCGGCGCGGGATCCGGCCGGGCCACCGAGCACGACGGCCCGGTGCGCGAAGTGGGTGCGGCCGGTGGCGAGGGCCCGGGCGACGCCGGGGGCGTCGGGCGCGACCGCGTCCAGCAGTCGGGCGGCCTGGGCCCGGAGAGCGGCGGGCGTCCGGGCCGACAGCAGCAGCGGGGCGTCCACCGGGACGCCGTCGAGCGGGACGGCGCTCCCTGCGGGGACGGCGGACTCCGAGGGAACGGCGGGCACTGCGGGCTCCGCGAGTTCCTCCGGCGCGGCCTCCAGGATCAGGTGCGCGTTGGTGCCGCTGATCCCGAACGAGGACACCGCCGCCCGGCGCGGCCGGCCGGTGGCGGGCCAGGCCCGGGTCCCGTCGAGCAGTTCCACGGCGCCCGCCGACCAGTCGACGTGCGGCGAGGGCGCGTCCAGGTGCAGCGTGCCCGGCAGTTCGCCGTGCCGCAGCGCCTGCACCAGCTTGATCACCCCGGTGACCCCGGCGGCGGCCTGGGTGTGCCCGAGGTTGGACTTCGCCGAGCCCAGCAGGACCGGCGCTCCGCCCGGGCCGCGCTGCCCGTAGGTGGCGAGCAGCGCGCGGGCCTCGATCGGGTCGCCGAGCGCGGTGCCGGTGCCGTGCGCCTCCACCGCGTCCACCTCGGCCGGGGTGAGCCCGGCCGCGTCCAGCGCCTGGCGGATCACCCGCTCCTGCGCCGGGCCGTTGGGGGCGGTCAGCCCGTTGGAGGCGCCGTCCTGGTTCACCGCGCTGCCGCGCACCAGCGCCAGCACCCGGTGCCCGTTGCGGCGGGCCGCGGAGAGCCGCTCCAGCAGCACCAGCCCGACGCCCTCGGCCCAGGCCGTCCCGTCGGCGGCGGCGGCGAAGGGCTTGCAGCGGCCGTCCGGCGCCAGACCGCGCTGGCGGCTGAACTCGGTGAACATGCCGGGCGAGGACATCACGGTGACACCGCCCGCGAGGGCGAGGTCGCACTCCCCCGCGCGCAGCGCCTGCGCCGCCAGGTGGATCGCGACCAGCGAGGAGGAGCAGGCGGTGTCGACGGTGATGGCCGGTCCCTCCAGGCCGAGCGCGTACGCCAGCCGGCCGGAGGCGACGGAGGTCAGGGTGCCGGTGAGGGCGTGCCCCTCGTACCCGGCGGGCGTCTCGTGCAGCCGCGGCCCGTAGTCCTGCGGCATGACGCCGACGAACACGCCGGTGCGGCTGCCGCGCAGGGCGGCCGGGACGATGCCGGCCCGCTCGGTCAGCTCCCAGGCGGACTCCAGCAGCAGCCGCTGCTGGGGGTCGGTCGCGGCGGCCTCGCGCGGCGGGAGGCCGAAGAAGGCGCCGTCGAACTCGTCGGCGTCGTACAGGAATCCGCCCTGGCGGGTGTAGGAGGTGCCGGGGCGCTCGCCGTCCGGGTCGAACAGGGCGTCGAGGTCCCAGCCCCGGTTCTCCGGGAACGGGCCGATGGCGTCCCGGCCGTCGCGCAGCAGCTCCCACAGCTGCTCGGGGGTGTCGGCGCCGCCCGGCCAGCGGCCACTGAGGGCGACCACGGCGATCGGGTCGTCCGCCTCCCGCGCGGCGGCGGTGCCACGATCGGCACCGGAACCGGCACCCGCACCGGAACCGGCACCCGCACCCGCACCTCCGGCGTCCGGCCGCTCGGCGAGGAAGGCCGCGACGGCGCGCGGCGTCGGCCGGTCGTACACCAGGCTGGTCGGCAGGGCACGGCCGACGGAACCCGCGAGGCGGTCGCGGAACTCGACCGAGGCGACGGAGTCGAAGCCGAGGTCCTTGAAGGTCCGGTCCGGGTCCACGGCCTCCGCCCCGCCGGTCTCGCCGAGCACGATCGCCGCGCCCGCGCGGACGGCGGCCAGGGCGGCCGCCTCGTCCAGGGCCGGGGCCTCCGGGCCGTCCGCCGGGAGGGCCGGGACGTCGGCCGGCTCCTCGGCCACCGCGCGGCCCGACCCGATCGCCGCGCGGCCCGGCCCGGTCGCCACCGCGACCGGCCCGCCGTCCGGCAGCCAGAGCCGACGGCGCTGGAACGCGTACGTCGGCAGACCGGTGAGCCGCTGCCCCGGCCCGGACCAGACGCGCCAGTCGACCGCGCCGCCGCGCGCGAACAGCTCGGCGACGGAGCCGGCGAACTGGTCCGGGCCGCCGTGGTCGCGCCGCAGCGTGCCGGTGACCGCCGCCGCACCCTCCGTCAACTCACCCAGTCCGAGGGTGAGTACGGGATGCGGGCTGCTCTCGACGAAGGCCCGGTGGCCGTCGGCCAGGGCGGCCCGCACGGCCCGGTCCAGCCGGACGGTACCGCGCAGATTGCGGAACCAGTACCCGCCGTCCAGCACGGCGGTGTCGAGGCGGCCGCCGGTGAGCGTCGAGTAGAAGGCGACGCTGCCGCTGCGCGGGCGGATCCCGGCCAGCAGCACGGGCAGGGACTCGCGCAGCGGCTCCATCTGCGCGGAGTGCGAGGCGTAGTCGACGGGGACGAGCTTGGCCCGCACGCCCTCCGCCCGGTACTGCTCGACCAGCGCCTCGACGGCCTCGCGCTCGCCCGAGACCACGGTGGAGGTGGGGCCGTTGACGGCGGCCACGCCGAGCAGGCCCGGGTCCGGCGCGGCGGCGATGGCGGCCTCGACCTCGGCGACGGGCAGCGGGACGGCGGCCATCGCGCCCCGGCCGGTCAGACCGAGCCCGGCGATCGCCTTCGACCGCAGCGCGACCACCGCGGCCGCGTCCTCCAGCGAGAGCGCGCCGGCCACCTGGGCGGCGGCGATCTCGCCCTGGGAGTGGCCGATCACGGCATCGGGCCGCACGCCCGCCGCCTCCCAGAGCGCGGCCAGGGCCACCATCACGGCGAACAGGGCGGGCTGGACGACGTCGACCCGGTCCAGGCCGGGCGCTCCCGGCCGGCCGCGCAGCACCGCGTCCAGCGACCAGTCGACATGCGGGGCGAGGGCCCGCTCGCAGTCCGCGATCCTCGCGGCGAACACCGGTGCGGTGTCGAGCAGTTCGCGCGCCATGGCGTCCCACTGCGCGCCCTGGCCGGGGAAGACCAGTACGGTGCCGGCCGACTGGCCCGGGGCCGACGGCACCGCCCGGCCCTGCACCAGGCCCGGCAGCTGCCCGCCCCCGGCGAGGGCGTCCAGACCGGCGAGCAATCCGGACCGGTCGGTGCCGGTGACGGCGGCCCGGTACTCGAAGGCGGTCCGGGTGGTCGCCAGCGCCCGCCCGAGGTCCGCCGGGGCCAGCTCCGCCCGCCGCTCCGCGAACTCCCTCAGCCGGGAAGCCTGTTCGCGCAGCCCGCCGGGGGTCCGCGCGGACAGCGGCCACAGCACGGGCCATGGCGCGGACACCGCCGGGACGCCGCCCCCGGCCTCGGCCGGAGCCGCGCCCGGGACCGTCTCCGGGGCGTCGGCGACCAGGACATGGGCATTGGTCCCGCCCACGCCGAAGGAGCTGACCCCGGCGATCAGCCGGCCCTCCGGGTCCGGCCACGGCCCGGACCCGGTGCGGACGGCGAGACCGAGCCGGTCGAAGTCGATGTCCGGGTTCGGCGTCCGGAAGTTGAGGCTGGCGGGCAGTCGGCGGTGGCGCACCGCCAGGACCGTCTTCAGCAGGCCGACCAGGCCCGCCGCGCCCTCCAGATGGCCCACGTTGGTCTTGGCCGAGCCGACCAGCAGCGGCCGGTCCGCCGGACGCCCCGCGCCCAGGGCGGCCCCGAGACCGGCGGCCTCGACCGGGTCGCCGACCCGGGTGCCGGTCCCGTGCAGCTCGACGTACTGCACCAGTCCGGGGGCGACGTCCGCGCGCCGGGCGGCGGCCCGGATCACGGCGGCCTGGGCGTCGGCGCTCGGCACGGTCAGCCCGTCCGTCCCGCCGTCGCTGTTGACGGCACTGCCGAGCAGGACGGCGTGCACGGGGTCGCCGTCGGCGACGGCGCGGGCGAGCGGCTTCAGCACCAGCAGCACCGCGCCCTCGCCGCGCGCGTAGCCGTCGGCCCCGGCGTCGAAGGTGGCGCAGCGGCCCTCGGGCGACAGGGCGCCGAAGCGCTCGACGGTGAGGGTGGACTCGGGGGCGAGGTTGAGGTTGACGCCCGCGACCAGGGCGACGTCCGACTCGCCGGTGCGCAGGCTCTCCAGCGCCAGGTGGACGGCGACCAGCGAGGAGGACTGCGCGGAGTCGACAGTGAGGCTGGGACCGCGCAGGTCGAGGGCGTGCGAGACGCGGTTGGCGATCAGGCCCCGGTTGACGCCGGTGAGGCTGTGCCGGGTGATCGCGTCGGCCCCCGTGGTGAGGGTGCTCCAGTCACCGGCGATGGCGCCGACGAAGACGCCGGCCCGCTCGCCGGCCAGGGCGGCGGGAAGGATGCCGGCCTCCTCCAGGGCCTCCCAGGCGAGTTCGAGCACGAGTCGCTGCTGCGGGTCGGCGGCGGCCGCCTCGCCGGCCGCGAGGCCGAAGAACTCGGCGTCGAAGCCGTCGACCCGGTCGAGCCAGCCGGCGGCCAGGCGCGGCCGCGCCGCGTCGGCGAACCGGTCCGGCGGGACGGCGCCGACGCTGCTGGTGCCGCTGTCGAGCAGCCGCCAGAACGCCTCGGGGTCCGCCGCGCCGGGCAGGCGGCAGGCGGCGCCGACGACGGCCACCGCCTCCGGCGGGCCGGACTGCGGTGCGGACGGGTCGAGGGGTTCCAGGGGCGCCATGGCGGTTCCACTCCTGAGGGCCGGCGGCTCGGGTGACGGACCTCAGCGTTCCGTGGCACCCGGGCCCACCGGCCCCCTAGCCAACCCCTGTCGAACCCCTATGGCGCCCCCGACCAGCCGGAATTTGCCTCCGGCCCGCTCGGGAGGCCCTCGCCGCCCCGGTTCGCCGACGGTCCGTCACCGGCGCGGGACGGCCCGTCACCGCTCGGCGACGGCCTCCAGCGGTCCCAGCCCGGCGGCTCGGCGGGCCGGGACGGCGGCGGCGAGGGCGCCGACCGCCAACGACGCCAGGCAGACCAGCAGCAGCGTCGGCCAGGGCGGCTCGAACCGGTACTGCGCGATCGCGCCGCCCGCCAGCGCGCCGACCCCCCAGGCGCCGAACAGTCCCGCCGCCAGGCCCAGCACGGTGCCGAAGGCGGCCACGGTCACCGCCTCCAGCCGGACCGTCCGGCGGACGGCGGCCCGGTCCATGCCGACAGCGCGCAGGACGCCGATCTCGCGGGTGCGTTCGGTCACCGACATGACCAGGGTGTTGACGATCCCGAGGGCGGAGATCACCGCGCCGATGCCGAGCAGCCCGTACATCAGGGTGAGCAGACCGCTCGTCACACCCCCGGCCGCACGCACCAGCTCGTCCCGGCTCTCCACCTTCAGCAGCGGATTGTCGCCGACGGCGGTGCGCAGCTGCCGCGCGGTGGTGCCGTCCGCGCGGACCAGGATCCGCTGGACGCTGCCGGGCCGGAAGCCGTCCCGCTGGACGTCCTCGCGGACGGCGAGCGCGTCGCGGGCGGTGGGGTTGTCCTGGTAGACGCCGACCACGGTGGAGGTGCCGGGCTCGCGGTTGCGGCCGATGGAGGTGGTGACCCGGTCGCCGGTGGTCAGTCCGTTCTCCCGGGCGGTGCTGCGGGAGACGGCGATCCGGCCCGGGCCGAGGTCCTGGAGGGAGCCGCTGACGAAGTCCAGCCGCACGGTCCGCCCGAGGCTCGTCGGGTCGACCCCGGAGACCTCCCGGACCGTGCCGCCGAGGAACAGCGTGGAGTCGGCGACGGCGGCGGCCGTCCGCACCCCCGGGGTGGCGCCGACCCGCCGCACGGCCTCCGGGTCGATGCCGGTCGTGCTGCTGCCGGTGGCGATCACCCAGTCCGCGCCGAGCCCGGCGGCGGCCTGCCGGTCGAGCGCCCGCCCGGTGGAGTGGCCGACCGTGGCGAGCCCGCCGACCAGCGCGGTGCTGATGAGCAGGGTGGCGGCCGTGGCGGCGGTGCGGCGCGGGTCGCGCAGCGCGTTCTGCCGGGCGAGCAGGCCGGTGACGCCGAAGCGGCGGGTGAGCGGCCCGGTCAACCGGACGGCCGGGCCGGCGAGGGCGGGGGCCAGCGCGACCAGGCCGGTGACGAGGGCGCCGCAGGCGAGCACGGCGTTGCGCAGATTGGCCTCGGAGGCGTCCTCCGCGTGGCGGGCGAGGGCGACCAGCAGGCCCGCGCCGAGCAGCAGCAGGCCGGCCCCGAGGGCGGGGCGCAGCCGCGAGCGGGCGGCGGGGCGCTCCGCCGCCCGGAGGGCCTCGACGGGGGCGATCCGGGCGGCCCGGCGGGCGGGCAGCCAGGCGGCGAGGGCGGTCACGCCGACGCCGACGAACAGTGCCGCCGCGACCGGCCGGGGCCCGATCACCAGCGGCCCGTCCGGCAGCCGGTCGCCGTCGGTGCTCAGCAGGCCGGGCAGGACTTCGGCGATGCCGAGGCCGAGCACGAATCCGGCCGCGGAGGCGGCGAGGCCGACCAGCAGCGCCTCGGCGAGCAGCGAGCGCACCACCTGGCGGCGGGTGGCGCCGACCGCCCGCAGCAGCGCGATCTCCCGGGTGCGGCGGGTGATCAGCATGGTGAAGGTGTTGACGACCAGGAAGGAGCCGATGAACAGCGAGACGCCGGCGAAGACCAGCGGCAGCTTCTGGTAGCCGCGGGTCAGGGTGCCGACGTAGCGGGCCTGCTGGTCGGCCTGCGCCCGGCCGGTGGTGACCTCGGCGCGGTCGGCGGGGAGCAGTTCGGTGATCCGCCGCGCCAGTTCGTACTGGCCGGTGCCGGGGGTGGCGGCGACGTCGACGGCGGTCCAGTGGCCGGGGGTGGCGAACAGCCGCTGGGCGGTGGCCCGGTCGAACAGGACGAGGGTGCCGCCGGCGGTGATCCGGGTGTCCGCGGTGGTGACGGTGCCGGTCAGGCGGGCGGTGCGGGCCGGGCCGTCGGTGGCGAGGGTGACGGTGTCGCCGAGGTGGAGGTGTCCGGCGGCGGCGGTGCCCCGGTCGAGGGCGATCTCGTCGGCACCGGCGGGGGCCCGTCCCTCGGCCAGCGGGTGCCGGGGGTCGGTGCCGTCGGGGCCGGGGGTGTGGGCGGCGGCGAGGTTGGCGCCGGGCCGGACCCGCAGCGGATTCCCGTCGGCGCCGTTCAGCACGGCGGTGCCGTCGATCCGGGGCCGGACGGCGGCCACTCCGGGGACCTTCGCCAGCTTCGCGGCCAGGGCGTCGTCGAGGACGCCGTCCGGCCCGCCCCCGGTGGCCGTGCCGGGCGGGGGCGCCTCGGCGGTGACGGCGGTGACGGTGACGGCGGTGTCGGCGAAGTCCTTGGAGGCGGCGGCCCGGTGGGCGGCGGCGGTGGAGTCGGCGAGGACGAGGGTGCCGGAGGCGAAGGCGACGCCGAGGCAGATCGCGAGGACGGTCGTCAACAGGCGGGCCTTGTGCGCCAGGACGTTGCGCAGGGCTGTTCTCAGCATGGCGGGGCTCTCGGTGACGGTGACGGTGGCCGGGCCGGTGGACACGGCCAGGGGTGCGGCGCGGTCGCGGTCCCGGCTCAGCCGGTGCGCGTACGGGTGTCGAAGGTCCGCATCACGTCCAGCACCCGGTCCGGCGTCGGACGGGCCATCTCGTCCACCAGCCGGCCGTCGGCCAGGAACAGCACCCGGTCCGCGTACCCGGCGGCGACCGGGTCGTGGGTCACCATGACGACCGTCTGCCCCAGCTCCCGGACGGAGTCGCGCAGGAATCCGAGGACCTCGGCCCCGGAGCGGGAGTCGAGGTTGCCGGTCGGCTCGTCCCCGAAAACGATCGACGGCCTGGCGACCAGGGCGCGGGCGACGGCGACGCGCTGCTGCTGACCGCCCGACAGCTCGGCGGGCCGGTGGTCCAGCCGCCCGCCGAGGCCCACCATGGCGATCACCCGGTCCAGCCAGGCCGGATCGGGCCGCCGCCCGGCCAGGGAGAGCGGGAGGGTGATGTTCTCCAGCGCGCTCAGGGTCGGCAGCAGGTTGAACGCCTGGAAGACGAAGCCGATCCGGTCCCGGCGCAACTGGGTGAGCTGCCGGTCGCCCAGCGTGCCGAGTTCGGTGGTGCCGATCCGGACGGAGCCGGAGGTGGGGGTGTCCAGGCCGGCGGCGCAGTGCATCAGGGTGGACTTGCCGCAGCCGGACGGACCCATGATCGCGGTGAACTCGGCCTCCCGGAAGGCCACGGTGACCGCGTCGAGCGCGGTGACCCGGGTGTCGCCGCTGCCGTAGACCTTGGTCAGGCCGGAGGTCGCCGCGGCGGTCCCGGCGGCCGGGCAGGGGGTGCGGGTCGGGTGGGGGGCGAGCGGATCGGTGGTCACGGGACGGGACTCCTCCTCGGTGCGTTCGGTGCGCTTCGAAGGGTGTCGGGCGGACGTATCGGCCGGCCGCGCCGCCGGGTATCGGTGCGGGCTCCGGTTCACGTCGGTTGTGCAGCAGCCGTCCGCCGGGCCCGGCCGGTAGCCCTCTGTCGGGCGGCCGGTCGCACGGGGGTAGCGGCGCCGCCCTCCCGGCGGGGAGGGGGCTCGCGCACGGAAACGCGCCGCGGGGACCACGGGTCGTGGTCCCCGCGGCGCGGGTGTACGGAAGAAACGCGGTCGGGCGAGGTGCGGCCGGGCGAGGTGTGATCAGGCAAGGTGCGGTCAGGAGAGGTGGCTGAAGGCTCCGGGCTGACCGGCCTTGTCGATGGCGACCTGGTCGACACTGGTGACCGGCTGGCCGGTGGTGGTCGGGGTGGGGTGGCCGCCCTGGACGGTGTAGAGCTTGCCCGTGGTGTAGCCGCGGAGGACCGTGCCGTCGGCGGGGGTCCGGCGCAGGTGGCTGTAGGAGGTGGTGTTGCTGCCCGCCAGGCCCAGGGCGTTGGTGTCCACGGTGGTGTAGGACTGGAAACCGCCGACGTTGGCCCAGTCGGTCACCGCGATCGGCGCGCCACCGGCGACGCGGTAGACCTGGCCGGTGGTGCCGTCGTTGAGGAAGGTGCCGTCGGCGGGCACGGCCCGCAGGTGGTTGTAGACCCCGCCCGAACCCGCGAGGTCGACCGCGGTCTCGTCGACGACGGTGCGCTGCGCGATGCCGGGGACATGGGAGAAGTCGCTCACGTAGACCGGGGCGCCGCCCGCGATCACGTACACGCCGCCGTTGACGCCCCCGGCGATGGCCGTGCCGTCGACGGGAACGGTCCGCAGGTGGTTGAAGGCGCCGCCGGTGCCGGCCCGGTCGAGGGCGGCCGGGTCGACGACGGTGCGCTGTGCGATGCCGGGGACGTGCGAGAAGTCGCTCACGTAGATCGGCGCGCCGCCAGCCACCACGTAGATGCCGGTGCCGGCGGCCAGGGCCGTGCCGTCGGCCGGGTAGGTGGGCAGGGTGTTGAACTGCGCCTGGCTGATGTTGACGTAGGACTGGAAGCCGCCGACGTTGTTCCAGTCGGTCACCGCGATCGGCGCGCCACCGGCCATCCGGAAGACCTGACCCGTCTCGGTGACGTTGACGAAGGTGCCGTCGGTGAGGGTCGGCGCGGTCGGGGTGGTCGCGGCGTTCTTGTAGCGCAGGGCGACGTAGCCGGAGGTGGGCCAGCCCTCGATGGTCGAGTTGTGGATGTTGGCGGTGGACGGGCCGTGGGTGGGGTTGCCGGGGTTGGACTCGGCATAGTAGGTGAAGTCGCCGGTGGCCTTGTCGGTCCAGCCGGCGAACAGCCATATGTGCTGGTGGGGGTAGGCCATGGCGTCGCCGGGCTGGAGGTTGGAGAAGTCCCCCACCGCCGTGTCGTAGGTGGAGTTCGGGGAGCCGTCGGCGTTGGTGAACGACGGGCCGCCGTCGGTGACGACCAGGCTGGTGCCCAGGTGCCAGGCCATCGAGACGTAGCCGGAGCAGTCCTCCCGGTAGGTCTTGCCCTGCTGGTCGGCCGCGTAGCCGCCCTGGTTGTAGGGGACGTGGTTGTTCACCCAGTACTGGGCCCGGGAGAGGATCTCGGAGGTGGCGATCTGGCCGCCCACCGAGCTCGTGGCCTGTGCCGGAGCGGCCAGGGCCACCAGGCTCGCGCCCAGGACGGCCGAGGCGACGAAGCGGCGGGTGCGGTTCGATGACATGGGAATCTCCGTAGAAAAGGTGTGGTGGGGGCCTCGGCGGGCCCCGGCGGCAGGGTCCGGGCGCACGGCTCGGCGACCGTCGACGACGGGGGCGGAGGGAGTGCCGTCGCTGCGTCCCGCGGTTGACGCTTCGTCCGGCGACCGTTCGGCCGGTGTTCCTCCCGGCGATCAACAGCTTGGCCGGGCCGGCGACTCCGCGGAAGGTCCTCGGCCTGGCGCCAACCCGCCTGGCGGGATCAGGACAGCGTGACCTTGCCGGACTCGCTCGGAGGCGGGCCCCAAGGCCGCGCGAAAGGGCGTCGCCGACGAGCGCGACCGCCCGGCCGGCACCCGCACCGACCGGGCCGCGGGGCACCGACCGCGGCCCGCCGTCGAACATCGGCGGCACCGGGCCGAACCCGGCGGTCATGATGCCGGTGGTCACCAGCGCGTACGACGGCGTCCACAGCTGCGTGCCGATCGGGACCACCCGGCCCGGCGCGAGGCCGGCCGCCGCGCACAGCGCACCGGCGCCGCCCGTCAGTCCGGCAGGTGGAGGGTGGCGACGGCGCCGCCGTCCGGGGCGTTGGCGAGGCGCAGGTCGGCGCCGAGCAGCCGGGCCTGGCCGATCGCGATGGTCAGGCCCAGGCCGTGGCCCGATCCGCGTTCGGCGGCGCCGGTGTGGAAGCGGCGCGGGCCGTGCCGCAGCAGGTCCTCGGGGAAGCCCGGGCCGTGGTCGCGGACCCGGACGGTGCGGCCGTCGACGGTGACGCGCACCGGGGCGGCGCCGTGGCGGTGGGCGTTGGCGACGAGGTTGCCGACGATCCGCTCCAGCCGACGCGGGTCGGTCTCGGCGGTCGACGCCGCGTCCGTGTCCAGTTCGGTGTCCGGGCCGGTCCGCCGGACGGCCTCGCGGACGACCTCGCCGAGCGGGACCCGGGCCCGCACCGGCTGCTCGGCCCCGGCGTCCAGCCGGGAGATCTCCAGCAGGTCCTCGACCAGCGCCCGCAGGTCCCGCACCCGGGCCCGGAGCGCGTCCTCCGTCTCCCCGTCCGGCAGCAGGTCGGCGGCGGCCAGCAGGCCCCCGACGGGGGTGCGCAGTTCGTGCGCCACGTCGGCGGTGAACTGCCGTTCCACCCGCAGCCGGTGGGCGAGGCTGTCGGCCATCAGGTCGACCGTGACGGCGATGTCGGCCACCTCGTCGCGACCCCCGGTGGGCCCGGTGCGGGCGTCGAGGTCCCCGGCGGCGATCCGGTCGGCGGTCTCGGCGACCCGGCCCAGCCGGCGGGCGAGCAGGCCCGCCCCGTAGACGGCGAGCGGGGTGGCGGCGGCGAGGGCGATCAGCGAGGCCACGGCCATCGCGGCGTCGAGCCGGGGCAGGTCGGAGAGTTCCGGGCCCATGTTGATCTGGACGGCGAGCACCGGGCTTCCGGGGCCGCCGGTGCGCTGGGCGGCCCAGACGCTGGGGCCGAGGCTGCCCTCCACGAGGTCGACGACCGCGGTGTGCCGGTCGCCGTCGGCCGGGTGGCGCAGGGCGGCGGGCAGGCCCGCGGGGTCGAGGGCCGCGCCGTCGGACAGGGCGCCAGTGCGCCGGTAGACGTCCATGGCGGCGTACACGGAGTTGAACGCCCGGGCCTGGGCGCGGGAGCGGATGTCGTGCTCGGTCCAGACGTGGACCAGCACGCCGACCGCGGCGGCGACCAGGCAGGCGATGGCGGCGGCCAGGAGGGCGATCTTCCGGCGCAGCGAGGTGCGGCGGTCCCGCCGGCGGGGCGGGCCGGAGTGCGGGCGGGTGTCCGGGCGGGGGCTGGTGTCCGGGCGCGGGCGGGGCGGCACCGGGCTCAGCGCCTGAGCTTGTAGCCGAAGCCGCGGACCGTCTCGATCCGCTCCCGGCCGAGCTTGCGGCGCAGGCGCTGCACGCAGAGGTCGACCACCCGGCTGTCGCCGTCCCAGCCGTAGTCCCAGACATCGCGCAGCAGGGTGTGGCGCTCCAGCACGACGCCCGGGTGGGCGGCGAACTCCAGCAGCAGCTTGAGCTCGGTCGGGGTCAGGGCCACCGGGCTCCCTGCGACGGAGACCTCCATCCCGGCGGTGTCGACGGTGAGGTCCCCGAAGACCAGCACCGGGCCCCCGGTCCCCGGGTCCGCGTCGGGGGCACCGCCGGGCGCGGGCACGGGGGCGTAGGTGGCCCGCCGCAGCAGCGAGCGGATCCGCGCCACCAGGACGTAGGTGTCCACGGGCTTGACCACGTAGTCGTCGGCACCGGCTTCCAGACCGGCCACCACGTCCAGCCCGTCGCCGCGCGCGGACATCATCAGCACCGGCACCAGGCTGGTCTCGCGGACCCGGCGGCACAGGCCGATGCCGTCCAGACCGGGCAGCATGACGTCCAGCACCAGCAGGTCGAACGCTCCGTCGCGGAAGAGTTCGAGGCCGGTGAGGCCGTCGGCGGCGGCCGTCATGGTGTAGCCGTAGCGCTCCAGCGCGGTGGTGAAGGACCGACGCATCAGGTCGTCGTCCTCGACCAGCAGCACGCGGACGGGGCGCGAGGGATCGGGCGACGACACGGGCGGACGGCTCCTCTGCGGGCGGGACCGGGACGGCGGACGGGCCGACGCGGGGTGAACGGCGCGACGGGCCGTCCCAGGGAACGATACGACAGGCGGCCGACCGGTCCGCGCTGCTGCGACGGCGCGTACGGCCGCCGCCGCGCGACCCGGTCCGGACGCGGATCCGCAGGTCGGAGGGGCCGCCCGGGGCCGGCGGGCGGGTGCCCCGGCGCCCGGGGCGGGGCACGCCCGGGCGCCCGGGCGGCCGATCCGATGCGCGGTGGAGCACCGCCTGGTACGCGATGGATACAGAGGCGCCGGGCCGCCCCGCCCTCAGCCGGCGACGAGGTCCGCCCGGCGGGGGAAGCCCCCGCGCGGTGGGGCGCCGTCGGCGGCGGCCGGCGGGACGGGGCCGAGCCGCCGGGCCAGGTCGACCCGGCGGCGGACGCCGAGCTTGCGGTACACCCGGGTGAGGTGCTGCTCGACGGTCGACACGGTGATGTAGAGCTTGCGCGCGATGTCCCGGTTGGACAGGCCGCGCGCGGCGAGCTCGGCGACCCGCCCCTCGGCCTCCGAGAGCCCGCCGGTGCCCGCCGCCGGAGCGGCCGCCGGGACCGGTCCGGCTCCGGGGACGGCGGTCCCGGGGACGCCGGTCACCGGGACGCCGGTCGTACGGGAGCCGGTCATGGGGGCACCGGTCATGGGGGCACCGGTCGCGGGAAGGCCGGTCACCGCGAGGGCGACCGCCGTCGGCAGCGGCGACACCGGCGGTGGCAGCTGGGCCGACGCCTGCCCGGACGCCTGCGACCGGAGCGGCACCACGGCCAGCACCGGCGTCCGGCGCAGCCTCCGGTCCGCCCGGCGGGCCCGGCCCGGGTCGCCGTCCTGCTGGTGGGCCTCGCTCAGCTCCCCCAGCGCCGCCGCCAGCTCCGACTCCGCGCCGGCCTCCTCCAGCAGCGCGACGGCGCGTTCCAGCAGCTCCGTCCGCTCCGCGGGTCCGCCCGCCGCCGCCCGGATCCGCAGCGCCAGACCGCGGATCCGCGGGTGGCCGACCGGCCCGAGCCGGGCGAGCTGCTGGTCCGCGAGGGCGGCGGCGCTGCCCGGCCGGCCGAGGGCGAGCTGCGCCCGGGCCGCCCCGAGCCGCCAGGGCGCGATGGCGGGCAGGTGGTCCAGGCCCCAGCGGGCCATGGTGTCGCCGCAGGCGCGGTAGTCGGCGAGCGCCTGCTCGGCCCGGCCGAGGGCGAGCCGGTGACCGGCCAGCGCGTACCGGAGGTGCAGACCGGCGGGCGTGTGCTCCAGACCCGCCGGGGTGACCAGCTCCAGGAAGTGCGCCGCGTCCTGGTGCAGGCCGAGCGCGGTGCGGGCGGCAGCCATGGTCGCCAGCGGCAGCCCGACGGCCACGCCCCACGCCTCCGGCCGGACGTGCGCGAACGCGGCGCGCCCGGCCTCGTCGGCGCTCCGCAGGTCGCCCTGACGCAGCGCCGCCTCGGCGCGCAGGGCGGCCAGCAGGGCGTTCCAGTGGGCGCCGCAGCGGGCACCGGCGCGGTCGGCGAGCGGGACGCACCAGTGGGCGGCCCGGTCGGCCCGGTCGGCGTAGAGCAGGACGGTGAGCGCGGCGGTGAGGGATTCGGTGCGCACGCCGCCGAGGAGCCCGGCGCGCAGGACGAGCTCGGCGCGGACCACGGCGTCCTCGGGGGTCACGGTGCCGGCGAGGAGGGCGGCCAGCAGCCGCATGCCGTCGCCACGGTCGGCGCCGTCGCCCGACCCGGCCCGGCGGGCGGGGTTGGGGAGCAGCGCGGGGTACCAGTAGGCGAGCCAGTGGCGCAGGGCCTCGGTGCGGTCGGCCTGGCCGGGGACGGCTTCGAAGCGGGCGAGCGCGGCGGTGCCCTCGTCGATCCGGCCGTGCCAGAAGTGGAGGCGCAGGCGCTTGAGTTCGTGGCGCAGCGCGGTTTCGGCGTCGGTGACGGTGCCGGGGAGGGTGGGGACGCACTCGACGGCGGGGCCGGCGGGCGCGGCCGGGAGCCGCAGCAGGTGGGCCGGTACCGGTCCGAAGCCGCCGGTCGCGGTGGCCCGCCGTGGCGCCGGCTCCGCGGCGGCGCCCTCGTTCTCGTTCCCGTTCTCGTTCTCGACGGTGTCCGCCGCGGCGAGGGCGGCGCCCGGCGTCTCCCACGCGCCGCCGCCGAACTCCGGCAGCACCGCGCCGGGGTCCCCGGAGCCGGGGGCGGCCGCCGGCCCGAGCGAGCTGCGCAGATGTCCCTCGGCCACCCGGGCGTGCCCGTCGACGGTGGCCGCCGCCGCGCCGGCGGCCCGCAGGAGTCGGCCGGCCCGCTGGTGCAGGGCGGCGAGTTCGAGCGGCCGCATCGCGGCGAGCAGGTCCCCGGCGGCGGTGGGATGGCGGAAGCCGCCGTCGCGGAACAGCCCGGCCGCGTCCAGCAGGTACAGCGCCCGGGGCAGCGCGTCGGGGGCGAGCAGCAGCAGTTCGGCGAGGAGTTCGGGGGTGGCCCCGGCGCCGAGCACCGCGACGCCGCGCGCGTAGTGCAGGGCGAGCGGGTCGATCCGGTGCAGGCAGTGCATCAGGCCGCGCCGATAGCCCTCGCCGACGACGAGGGTGCCGGGGCTGCCGGCGCGCTCCTGGTCCCCGACGAGGCTGTGCACCAGCAGCGGGTTGCCGCCGGTGAGGGTGTGCGCCTCGGCGGCGTACCGGTCGGCGGCCGCGGCGCCGAGCCGGGTGCGCAGCACCTCGGCGACGAGTCCGGTGGTCAGCAGGTCGAGCCGGATGTGCTGGTGGTGCGGTTGGCGGGCGAGTTCGACCTCGAACAGCGGGTTGGCGGGGGTCATGGTCTCGCGCGAGCTGAGCACGGTGAGCACGCCGGTGCCCCGGGTGCGGCGGACCAGGTAGAGCAGGAACTCCAGCGACTGCGGGTCGGCGTCCTGCCGGTCGTCGACGGCGATCAGCACGGGGGCGCGGTCGGCCAGGCCGCGGACCAGCCGGAACAGGCCCTCCAGGACGCGCTGGGTGAGCCGCCCGGCGGGGCGGTCGGACGGGGCTGGGTCGGTGCCGGCGGCCGCGCCCTCGGCGAGCAGGGCCTCGGCGGTGGCGGCCTCCTCGGGTTCGAGGTCGGCGCCCTGGAGGAGTTGCCGGGCCAGGCCGAGCGGGAACTCGCGTTCGAGCGGCGAGCCGGTGCCGACCAGGACCTGGACGCCGCGCTCGGCGGCGGTGTCGGTGAAGGTGTAGAGCAGGTCGCTGCGCCCGCTGCCGACGGACCCGTGCAGCACGATCACGCTCCCGGCGCCGGCGGCGCAGCGGTCGAGGGCGTGGTGCAGCCGGCGGTACTCGGACTCGCGGCCGGCGGGCGGGGTTCTCGACGGGCCGTACGGATCGTACGGATCACGCGGCGGGGGCACGGGAAGGGGGGACATCCGTTCTCCTGGTGCAGGGCGCACGGGAGGACGGGCCGCTGGGCGCTCCTCCTCGCGCGGGTTCGTGGGCGAGGGAATCGGAGGGACCGACCGGGGCGGGCGGGGACGCCCGGCCGGCCGACCGGCTCAGCGACAGAGGGAGCTGGCGCGCCGCAGCAGGTCGACGTCGAGGCGGGCGACCAGTCGCAGGTCGGCTCGGAGCAGCGGGGCGGCGGACGTCGTACGCGAACCGACGGGCGACGACGGCCACGCACCCGCGCGGTGTCCACCTGCCCGCTGTTCCACGACGTTCTCCGTCCCCCGCGCCCTCCCGGGCCCATGACCGCGCTTGTGACGGTCCGTCGGTCGGACGGACCCTCACCTGGCTTATCCCCGGGGCACCCCACCGCAGTGTGGGGGTTGCCGGTCAGCCGGCCGGGGCCTTGGGGCTGACACTCTTCGCCGCCCCCGAGTCTAGGAAGCGCCCGGCGAGCGCGTCAATCGGCCGGGCCCCGGAATCCGGCCCACCGGCCGGTTCAGCACGGGGCGCAACGGGCGCGCAACACACCCGCCACAGTGCGCCGGGGCGCGCCGCGGCCCACGTGCTCGGCCCGCTCGGCCCGCCCAGCACGCTCGACACCGCTCGACCCCGCTCGGCCCGCCCGGCCCCCTCAGCCGGCCAGGCCGTGCCCGGCCAGGCGGCGGCGCAGCCCGGCGAGTTCGCGCCGGACCAGCGGCGGCAGCCCGTCCACCCCGCCGCCGGCCGCCGCGAGCACCGGACCCAGCAGGTCGGCGGCCGCCCTCGGGTCCTGGGCGAGCAGGTGGCAGTCGGCCACCCGGACGGTGAACAGCAGACGGGCGGAGGGCAGTTGGTCGGGCGCGAGCAGCGCGAGCGCGGTCTCGGCGGCGTCGACGGCCCGGCGGGCCAGCCGGGGGTCCTCGACGGCGGCGGCCGCGTCGCGCAGGGCGGCGGCCGCGCCGGCCTCGACCCGCAGCCGCATCGAGGCGATGGAGAGCCAGGCGGCGTCGGACTCGTCGTGGACCCCGATGTGGTCGAGGTGGAGCCGGGAGCGGCCGAGGTGGCGGACGGTGGCGCGGACGTCGCCGGTGAGGGCGTGGGCGCGGGCCTGGGCGATCTGGCCCATGGCTCCGGCCCAGTGCCGGGCCGGGGCCACCCGGGAGATCTCGCGGGCGTAGCCGAGCGCGGCGTCCGGATCGCCGTCGAGGCGGGCGAGGAAGCTCATGTCACTGAGGGCGGCGACCTGGGTGGCGTGGTCCCCGGCGAGTTCGGCCCAGCCGAGGGCGCGGGTGAAGCAGGCCATCGCGGTGGCGTTGCGGCCGTCCTGCATCCGCAGGGCGCCCGCGGCGTGGGCGTACTCGCCGGCGAGCCGGGCCAGCGGGCGACGGTCGGGTCCGGCCGGGTGGGCGGCCAGACGGCGCAGGACGACCCGCAGGGTGTCCTCGACGGCCGCGGTGCCGGGAGCGGCGGGGCTGTCGCCGGCCCGCAGGTGGGCGGCGAGCAGGCCGGCCAGGGCGTGGGCGGTGTCGGGGTCGAGCGGGGCGGTCGTGTCGGGGTCGGCGGCGCGGAACGCGGTGTGCAGGGCAGCCAGTTCGGGCGCGGCGGGGACGGCGCAGCCGGCCGCGTCGTGGAGGGGGCAGAGCAGCCCGTAGTCGGGGAGGCGGTCGGGCAGGTGGGCGGCGAGGCCGGCGGGCAGGACAGGGGCCAGGGCGGCGACCGGCGGGCCGGGCAGCGGGGGGCGGGTCCAGTCCCCGGGGACGGGCACCGGGGGCGCCCCGAGCACGGCGACAGCGGGTACGAGGACGGGAACGGAGGCCGGGGCCGGTCCCTCCTCGGCGAGGCGGCAGGCGGCCCGCAGTTCGCCGCCGGCGTGGAGGAGGTCGTCGAGGCGGTCGGCGACCCGGGGGCTGGTGCGTCGGGTGCCGTGCTCCAGTTTGCTGACGGCGGTGTGGTCGTAGCCGATCTCGGCGCCGAGCTGGGCCTGGGTCAGGCCGGCCCGACGGCGCCACTGCCGCAGCCGGTGGCCGAAGGCCCGCCAGAGGTGGTCCTCGACGGGCGTGGTCGCCGCCCGGTTCCGGTGCACGGGGCTGCCCTCCCGAGTGCGTTCCGGGCCCTCCGGTGGGAGAGGTCCGCTGAGGAGGACGGTACTGGACGAGGACCCCCGACGTACATGAGGTGGTCTCAACCACTTCTGCACGCTGGTCTCAACCTCTCTACACGGTGGTCTCAACCTCTCCTCTCTATTGGTCTCTACCTCACCACGCACCGGTCTCGACCTCTCCGACCACTCCGACCTGCCCGGACGCCTTTTTCACCGTCATGTTTCTTGTGCCGATGGCTCATTGACGCGTCAGGGTGACACTTGACGGAACTTGCCAACCCCCCGTTCGACGTGTCCAGCCCGTTGACCGAGGCATGACGGCGTGTGAGGGTTCCGGCACCCGAGCGCGGACGCCCGCAGACCAGTCCCCCAGCGTCCTGCGGTGAGCGCCCCTCCGGCACACCGTCCGCGGTCGAGCACCCCCACGTTCGAGGAGCCTCGGAATGAAACGCAGATTGCTGACGGCGGGGACCACCCTGACCGTCCTGGCCGGCATGCTGACCGCCACCGCGGTCGGACAGGCCGGAGCCGCCCCGGGTGCGGCCGCGCCGACACCCCCCAGCGCGCTGGCCGCCGCCGTGAACGCCGCCGACCAGGCGGCCGCGGCCGGCCTGGACGCCCTGGCCAAGGGACCCGGCGAGACCTACGAGCGCCAGTCCGTGACCCCCTGGCTGGGCGGTCTCTACTCGGTCGCCTACGAGCGCACCTACAAGGGCCTGCCGGTCGTCGGCGGCGACGCCGTCGTCATCGCCGACGGCCAGGGCAAGGTGCGCGGCCTGCAGTCCGCCTCCACCGGCGCGATCGGGGTGCCCACCACGGCCCTGGTCAGCGCCGCCAACGCGGAGCGCACCGCCCGCACCGAACTGGCCACCGTGGACGGCGTCCAGAGCCGCCGGCTGGTCGTCCGGGTCAAGGACGGCGCCGGACGGCTCGCCTGGGAGACCGTGCTCACCGGCCGCACCGCGAGCGCCCCGAGCACCCTGCACGTCTTCGTGGACGCCCGCAACGGCGAGGTCATCGACAGCTACGACGACGTCCGGGCCGGCACCGTCAACAGCAAGTGGAACGGCCCCTCCCCGCAGATCAGCACCACGGCCTCGGGCAGCACCTACTCGCTGCGCGACCCGAACCGTCCCGGCCTGACCTGCGCCGACTACTCGACCGGCCAGATATTCAGCAAGTCCTCGGACTCCTGGGGTACCGGCAACCCCACCAGCAAGGAGACCGGCTGCGGCGACGTCATGTTCGCGGCGCAGAAGGAATGGGACATGCTCAAGGACTGGCTGGGCCGCAACGGCCACAACGGCACCGGCGGCAGCTGGCCGGTCAAGGTCGGTCTCAACGACGTCAACGCCTACTGGGACGGCTCCTCGGTCTCCATCGGCCACAACAACGCCAACGAGTGGATCGCCGCGATCGACGTCGTCGGCCACGAGTTCGGCCACGGCATCGACCAGTACACCCCGGGCGGCGCCAACAACGAGAACGGCCTGGGCGAGGGCACCGGCGACATCTTCGGCGCGCTGACCGAGGCGTACGCCAACGAGCCCTCCCCGTACGACAGTCCGGACTACACCGTCGGCGAGATGATCAACCTGGTCGGCCGCGGCCCGATCCGCAACATGGCCAACCCCTCGCTCGTCAACGGCGACCCCAACTGTTACTCCTCCTCGATCCCGAGCACCGAGGTGCACGCGGCCGCCGGCCCGCTGAACCACTGGTTCTACCTGCTCGCCGAGGGCTCCAACCCGGGCGGCGGCAAGCCCACCAGCCCGACCTGCAACAGCTCCACGGTCACCGGCGTCGGCATCAAGGACGCGGGCCGGGTCTTCTACGGCGGCATGCTGCTCAAGACCAGCGGCATGACCTACAAGAAGTACCGGACCACCACCCTGACCGCGGCCAAGAGCCTCGACCCCACCTGCAACCTGTTCAACCGCACCAAGGCGGCCTGGGACGCGGTCAGCGTGCCGGCCCAGACCGGTGACCCGACCTGCTCCGGCCCGACCGGCCCGGACTTCTCGATGACCACCAACCCGGGCTCCGGCAACGTCCAGGCCGGTTCCTCCGCGACCACCACGGTCGGCACCCAGGTGACCCAGGGCGGCGCCCAGACCGTCAACCTGACCGCCTCCGGCGCCCCGAGCGGCGCGAGCGTCAGCTTCAGCCCGGCCTCGGTCCAGTCCGGGTCGAACTCGACCATGACGGTCTCCACCAGCGCGAGCACCGCGCCCGGGACCTACGTCATCACGGTCACCGGCACCGGCCAGACCACCCACACCGCGCAGTACACGCTGACGGTCGGCGGCGGCGGTCCCACCGGACAGGCGCCCGACATCAGCGTCGCCAACGTCCAGGCCCACCTGGCCCAGCTCAACACCATCGCCTCCCAGAACGGCGGCAACCGCCGTACCGGCACCGCCGGTTACAGCCAGTCGCTGGCCTACGTGAAGGCGAAGCTGGTCGCGGCCGGCTACCAGGTCAGCGAGCAGACCTGCGGCTCCTGCACCTACAGCGCCAACAACCTGATCGCCGACTGGCCGGGCGGCCCCGCCGACCAGGTCACCATGTTCGGCGCGCACCTGGACGGCGTCAGCGCCGGCCCGGGCATCAACGACAACGGCTCCGGCTCGTCCGTCCTGCTGGAGACCGCGCTCGCGCTGGCCCAGCAGAACCCCACCATGACCCGCCACGTGCGCTTCGCCTGGTGGACCGGTGAGGAGCAGGGCCTCCAGGGCTCGCAGTACTACGTCAGCCAGCTGGGCTCCACCCAGCGCAGCGCCATCAAGGGCTACTACAACTTCGACATGGTCGGCTCGCCCAACGCCGGCTACTTCATCAACAACGTCAACTCCGCCACCTCGGCGCCGATGAAGGCGTACTGGGACTCGCTGAACCTCCAGCCGGAGGAGAACGTCGAGGGCCAGGGCCGCTCCGACGACGCCTCGTTCCAGTCCGCCGGCATCCCGACCTCGGGCTACGCGGCCGGCGCCAGCGCCACCAAGACCGCCAACCAGGCGGCCAAGTGGGGCGGCACCGCGAACCGGGCGTACGACTCCTGCTACCACTCCGCCTGCGACACCACCAGCAACATCAACGCCACCGTGCTGGACCGCAGCGCCGACGGCGTCGCCTACACGCTGTGGAAGACCTCGGTCGGCAGCGGACCGATCCCCAGCGACGACTTCTCGGTGGGCGTCAACCCGGCCACCGGCAACGTCAAGCCGGGCGAGTCGGCCAGCGCCACGGTGAACACCCAGACCACCTCCGGCTCCGCCCAGACCGTGAACCTCACGGTCACCGGCGCGCCGACCGGTATCACGGCCACCGTCAGCCCCGCCTCGGTGCAGTCGGGCGGCTCCGCGACGCTCAACGTCTCGGTCGCCTCCTCGGTCGCCTCCGGGACGTACAACCTGACCGTGACCGGCACCGGTTCGGTCTCCCACTCCAGCAGCTACTCGCTGGTCGTCAGCTCCGACCCCGGCCCGGGCAACGGCACCTGGGCGGCGGGCACCACCTACAAGGCAGGTGACATCGTCACCTACAACGGAATCAGCTACCGGTGCATCCAGGGCCACACGGCCCAGGTTGGCTGGGAGCCGCCGATCGTCCCGGCCCTCTGGCAGTCGATCTGAGCGGACCGGATCGTCTCCGGGACGGGATGAACAAAAGCGGTGCCGCGGTTCGTCGAGGGGGACGGACCGCGGCACCGCCGCCTGTACGGGGCCGTACCGCCACTCGCGCGGTACGGCCCCGCGCGTGTGCGGGGCGGCGGTTCGAGCACCGGCGGGCCGACGGGGTGACGCCCGGGGCCGGACCGGCACGGCGGGACGGTGCGCTGACGTAGAGTCGGCGCGGACCGCCGCCCGCCGCCGACCGAGGAGGCACCCCCGTGACCACCACCGCGAACCCCGGCCCCTCCCCCGCCACCGCCCCGCCCGTCCCCGAACTGCCGCCCGAGGCCGTCGAGGAGTGGCGCGCCGAGGAGGCCGAGCTGGTCGACCTGCTGGCCCGCACCCGGCAGCGCCTCGGCGGCGTCGCCGCGTTCCGGATCGGCCCCCGCCCCACCGTCCTGGTCACCGACCCCGAGGCCGTGCAACACGTCCTCGGCCGCCACCCGGAGCGGTACGTCAAGCGCTCGCACCGGGCCCGGACGCTCGCCGGCGAGGGCGTGCTCACCGCCACCGGCGAGCCCTGGAAGCGCCAGCGGCGAATGCTCCAGGCCCAGTTCACCGGCCCCGGGATGCGCCGCTACGAACAGCGGATCGCCGCCGCCGCCCGCCGCGCCGCCGACCGCTGGGCCGGGTACGCGCGCACCGGCGAGGAGTTCGACCTCGGCGCCGAGATGCGGCACTTCGCCCTCGACACCATCTGGCGCGCGCTCACCGGCCATCCCCTCGACCCGGCCACCGAACGCGAACTCGACAGCATCGCCACCGTGGTCGCCGCCCTGCCCCAACTCCCCGACGGCGAGGAGGCCGCAGAGGCCGTCGCCGAGGACCTGGCCCGGATCGACGCGGTGGCGCACGCCGCGATCGCCGCCGCCCGCCGCCACGAGGACGGCCCCGACGGCCCCGGCGTCCTGCGGGTGCTGCTCGACGCGGCCGAGCAGCACCCCGAGTACACCGAGCGGCTGATCCGGGACGAACTCGTCACCCTGCTCGTGGCCGGCCACGAGACCACCGCCACCACCCTCACCTGGCTGTATCTGCTGCTCGACCGCGCGCCCGGCGCCCGGCGGTGGGCCCTGGAGGCCGGCCCCGAGGGATCGCCCGAACGGCGCGAGGCGGTACAGGCCCTCGTCTCCGAGACGCTGCGGCTCTACCCGTCGGCCTGGATCCTCCCCCGGCACGCGCTCGCCGAGGACACCCTGGCCGGTCACCGGATCGAGGCCGGCACCGACCTGCTGGTCTGCCCCTACCTCACCCACCGCGACCCGGCGCTCTGGCCCGACCCCGAACGCTTCGACCCGGCCCGCTTCGGCCCGGACGGCAGCCGCCCCGCGCACCTCGGCGGCTACCTCCCGTTCGGCCTCGGCGCCCGCGCCTGCCTCGGCACCCAGTTCGCGCTCCGCGAGTCCGTCGCGGTGCTCGAACTCCTGCTGCCCGCCTTCACGGTGCGCTTCCTCGACCGGCCCGCCGGGGCCGTCTACAGCATCACCGTGCGGCCGGACGGCCCGACGCCGGTGGTGCTCGGCCCGGCGGCTTGACGGCCCGGCCCGGCGGCGCCGACCGCCGCCGGGCCGGTCTCAGCGCCGGGACGGCGACGGCTGCCAGCGGGCGAGGGCCGCCCGGACGGCGTGCGCGGGGACGCCCATCGCCCCGAGGTCGCAGACCCGCAGCACCCGGCGCTTGGCGTCGAACATCCCCATCGTCGGCGGGGTCATCAGCAGCGGCGACCCCGCGACCGGGCGCGCCTCCAGCCAGGTGCCGCCGAAGAACGTCGACCTGACCTCCACCGCCGTCAGCTCCGACCAGGGCAGCACCACCCGGCGCCGGGGCCCGCTGACCACCAGCGATTCCGCCGAGAACTCCAGCCGCCCCCGGCCCCGCCCGACCGCCTTCAGCACGGCGGGGACGACGAACACCAGCAGCACCACGCCCAGCCCCACCCAGGAGCCCAGCGGGTGCGCCCCGAACACCGTCGGGTCGTGGGGGCCCGGGTGCCACTTGCGGGTGGCCGAGCCCGGGCGCGACATCACCAGCGCCGCCAACCCCGCCACGAAGATCCCGCACAACAGGATCATCACGCCCGCCCCCGGCTCACCCGTCCGCAGACCGCCGAGCACGGTCGCGCCACCGGCCCCCACCGGCGCGGTGACCGGCCCGGGCGGCACCGGCGCGGCGGCGGGCTCGGCGGCGGGCGCGGCCCCCGGACCGCGCAACTCCCGATAGGTCTGGATCACCAGCACCCCGGCCAGCAGCACGCACCCCGTCGCCACCACGGCCCACCAGAGCGGCGACAACGACACCTGGTTGGTCACCAGGTTCGTCGCCACCGCGAACAGCGCCGGACAGACCGCCAGCAGTACCGGCCACAACCGCGTCCTCCTCACGACCTCCCCCTCTCCTCGGCTCGTTCCCGATCGATCACGATCACCCACGATCACTCCCGAGCGAAGCACCGAACGGCCCGGGAGACTCGGTCACCGGACCGAATCCCACCGACCGGCCACCGTGCCCGCCCCGACAAATCGGTGGCCCGGCCCGGCGGCCGCGCACTACGCTCCTGGCCACCACCCCCGACCACCCCGCCCGAACCGGAACCCCCATGACCGACGCCCTGCTCTCCGGCCTCCTCGCCGGCTACGGCATCGCCGTGCCGGTCGGGGCGATCTCCGTCCTGATCGTCACCCTCGCCTCCCGCGTCTCGCTGGCCCGCGGCCTGGCCGCCGCCCTGGGCGTGGCCACCGCCGACGGCCTGTACGCGCTGCTGGCGCTGATCGGCGGCGCGACCCTCGCCCCGCTGCTCGCACCGGCCGCCGGCGCCCTCGAACTCGTCGCCGCGGCCGTCCTCGTGCTACTCGCCGCGCACGGCCTGCGCGCCACCCTCCGCGCCCACCGCGCCGACCGGGACCCGGCCGGCCCACCGCCCCCGGCACCCGCCTCCCCGTTGCGCACCTACGCCTCGCTGCTCGGCCTGACCCTGCTCAACCCGCTGACCGTGGTGTACTTCAGCGCCCTGGTGCTCGGCGGCCGCACCGGCCCCGGCAGCCTCGGGCCGGGCCTGGTCTTCGTCCTGGCCGCCTTCGCCGCCTCGGCCAGCTGGCAGGCCCTGCTCGCCACCGGTGGTGCTCTCCTCCGCCGCCTGCTGACCGGCCCCCGCGGCCGCCTCCTCACCGGCCTGACCGGCAACCTCGTCGTCCTCGCCCTGGCCCTGCGCCTCGCCCTCCAGCGCTGAGCCGCTCCGCCGAGCGCGTCCCCGATCACCGGCCCCGCGCACCGGCCCAGGCCGCACCCGGCGCGGGCCCGCCGCCCCACGGCCAGGAGCCCCACCGAGGGCCCGACTCGCCTACGGGGCGGAGGAAGCGGCCGCCGAGGTGCCGGGTCCGGGCCCGACTCCGCACCCGAACGGCCCGGGCGAGCACGCCCGACGGGCCTCACCCGCGCCCCCCGCCGCCGTCCCTCAGCAGCCACCCCGGCGGCGGAACTCCGAAGGTGGGCAGCCGAATTGGGCACCGAAGCGGCGGGTGAGGTGGGCGTGGTCGGTGAAGCCCGCGGCGGCGGCGACCTCGGCGAGGGGCAGGGCGGTGCGGGCGGTGAGCTGACCCGCCACGGCGAGCCGGACCGCGAGCAGTTCCGCGCGGAAGGAGGTGCCCGCCTCGGCCAGGCCGCGCTGGAGGGTACGCGGAGCCAGGCCCAACAGGGCGGCCGTCCCGTCGAGCCGCCAGGGGCGGGCCGGATCCTGGGCGAACCGGGCCCGGACGGCGTCCGCCGGGCGGGCCGCGGCGGCCGCGCCCGATGGCACGGCCGGGACGATCCCGGACCCGAACCCGGACCGGTTCCCACCCCCGGACCAGTGCAGACGCCAGCCCGCGACCCGGGCCGCGCCCGTCCGCAGGACGTCCTCGGGCCGCCCCACCGCGCCGTCCGCCCGGATCTCGACCCGGGCCGTGCGACCGGCCGGCCCCGCCGTGGCCACCACGTCGATCGCGCACACCAGGAGTGACTCCGCCGGGCCCGGCACGCCGCCCAGAC
The DNA here is from genome assembly GCF_044764505.1 of Kitasatospora sp. NPDC094019. NCBI lineage: Bacteria > Bacillati > Actinomycetota > Actinomycetes > Kitasatosporales > Streptomycetaceae > Kitasatospora > Kitasatospora sp. NPDC094019. Next base: position 134,416 of record NZ_JBIWIF010000020.1, on the reverse strand, counting down.
GCGGGACGTGGCACACCTCCAGCAGCCCTTCGCCGAGCCTGCGCCCGGTCCGGTGGCCGACGTGGAACCAGGGCTCCACCAGCCCGGCCCGGTCGAGGAGTTCGGCGAGGTCGGCGCACCCGGGCAGGGCCGCGAGCAGCGGGTCCTCGGCGAGCAGCCGCTCGGCGGCCGCGAGCAGCGCCGGCCAGCCGCGGGCCGCGAGCGCGGCCGTCAGCCGGGCGTGCAGGCGTTCCGGCACCGGGAGCCCGTCGCCCAGCAGCCGTTCGGCCCGCTGCCCCGCCGCCCCGGCACGCGGGCCGAGTTCGCGCAGGACGGCGAGCGCCATCGCCGGGCGGACCGAGCGTGCCATGTCGACACCGGTGCGGGACATGGCGCGATCGTACAAGCGGACCGGACGCCGCCGCTCCACCATGGGCGGCGTGAACATCAGCTCGAAGCGCGTCCTCGTCACCGGCGGCACCGGCGGTGTCGGCCTGGCCCTCGCCGACCGTCTCACCTCCCTCGGCGCCGTCGTCGTCACCTGCGGCCGTAGCGCGCCGCCCGACCACCCGCACGCCGTCCGGGCCGATCTCGCGGTGCCGGGTGAGGCGGCGCGGGTGGTGGCGGAGGCCGTCCGGCGCCTCGGCGGCCTTGACGTGGTGGTCGCAAACGCCGGGGTCCAGTACCCGACCCCGCTCACCCTCGGCCCCGACCCTCGGACGCTGGCGCTGGCCCGCGAGGAGATCGAGGTCAATCTGGCCTCGGTGGTGGAGCTGGCCGCCGCCGCCTGGCCGCACCTGGCCGCCGCCGCGCCCGACGCCGCGTTCGTCGCGGTCACCTCGGGTCTGGCGTTCGCGCCCAAGCGGAGCGCGCCGGTGTACTGCGCCACCAAGGCGGCCGTCCACATCCTGCTGGAGTCGCTGCGCCACCCGGCCCGGACCGCGAGCCCGGGGGTCCGGGTCCAGGAGATCGTGCTGCCGTTGGTCGACACCGCGATGACCGCCGGGCGCGAGGGCCCGGCGAAGAAGCTCACCCCGTCCGCCGCGGCGGCCGCCGTCGCCCGCGGCATGGCGGGCGGGCGCCCCGTCGTCCCGGTGGGTGCCACCCGCGCCCTGCTGGCGCTGCTGCGGGTCGCCCCGGCCGTCGGGCGCCGGATCCTGCGCGACGGCTGAGCCGTGCCGCCCCGGCGGCCCGCCGGATCGCGGGCCGCCGGGGCGGCGGTCGGGCGGGGCGGTCGGCTCGGCGCCGACCGCGCCGGATCACGGGTAGGAGATGACCGTGGACGGGGTGGTGGAGGTGCCCGAGGTCGCGCCGCCGGTGCCGTTGATCACGTGCTCGTACTGGCCGTTGCCGCCCAGCGAGACCACCAGCAGGTCGTGGAACCGGACCCCGGGCCGGACCGGGGCCTCGAAGCCGTGGTCCATCCGGATGCTCGGATCCACGTTGAAGTAGCAGTAGCTGCCGAGGCCCCAGCCCTCGTGGGTGGTGACGTTGTCGTCCACCTTGTAGGCGGCCCAGCCCCTGGTGGCGCCGTTCTGCACGGCGGCCTGGTTCGGGGCGTCGTAGGCGATCTCGTTCTGGTAGAAGATGGTCCGGCCGCGTTCGCCCGACCATTCGACGTCGTACTTCTTGAAGTGCTCGACGAACAGGCCGGTGCCGAGCACGTCGTCGCCGCGCACGACCAGACCGTAGTCGGCGGGGTTGACCGTCCAGCCGACGCCGGCGCCGTGGTCGGCGCGCCAGATCCAGGTGTGGTCGACGATGACGTCGTCGCTGTTGACCACGATCCCGGTGGTGGCCGAGCCCGCGCCCGCGCCGCCGACCCGGACGAACACGTCCTGGAGGGTGGTCGGGTCGGCGGCGTGGTCGGCGGCGGCGTTGTCCGGTCCGATCTGCACCAGCACCGGCGAGTTGACCGGTCCGGCGTCGACCAGCAGCCCGGCCAGCCGGACGCCGTCCACGTCGGCGACCCGGATCGCGGTGACCCCGTTGTCGGGCACCACGGTGGCCAGGCCGAGGCCGAGCACCACGGTGTCCGGGCGGGTGACCTCGATCGGCCGGTCGACGTGGTAGACGCCGGGGGTGAACAGCAGGTCCAGGCCCTGGGCCAGCGCCTGGTTGATGGTGGCCGCCGTCGCGCCCGGCTTGACCAGGTAGAACTGGTTCAGCGGCCGGGAGCTGCCCTGCGGGGTGCCGTCCCAGGAGACGCCGCGGGCGTTGGTGCGCTTCGCCGGGACGAACACCCGGTACTCGTTGCCGTCGAGGTAGAGGAACGGCTTCTCGCGGGAGACCGGGGTGGTGTCGAGGGTGGTGTAGGGCGGGTTCGGGAAGCTCTGCGCGGGCGCGCCCTGGACGCCGGAGAACACCTGGTTCCACACGCCGTTGGAGAAGCCGCCGATCGCGCTGTCCCGGGTGTACCACTGCTGCTGCGAGTAGTTGCCGATCGGCCCGTCCACCCGGCTGTCGGCGATGTAGCCGCCGCTGGCCCAACCGTAGCCGTTGGGCGACAGGTTGAGGCCGCCCCGGACGTGCATCCGGCGGAACGGCGCGGCCTGGGCGACGGCCCAGCGGTCGGTGCCGTTGACCGGGTTGAGGGCGAGGTTCTCGGCGGAGCGCCAGAAGTTCTGGGTGGCGTTGCCGTTGAACCAGCCGGCGTCGACGGTGACATCGCCGTTGAAGGTGGTGTCGTCGGGCTTGAGGCCGAGGCCCGCGATCGAGGTGTAGAACCCGAGTTGGGCGTTGAGGTTCTGGTAGGTGCCCGGCTTGAACAGCAGCGCGTACCGCTCGGGGCCGAACTGGTTGGACTCCTGCTTGCGGAACACCTCGTCCAGGGTGCCCTGGATGCCGGGCGTGCCGGGGTCGAAGACCAGGACGTTGGGGCCGAGGTCGCCGCCGCCCTGCACCGGCGGCACGGTCGGGCCGTCGGAGGCGGCGACCCGCAGTTCCCACAGCGAGTAGCCCCAGCCGGTGCCCCGGGCCAGGCCGTTGAGCCGGACGAAACGGCCGCTGCCGGAGACGGCGAGGGTCTCGGTGCCGCCGGTGCCGTTCGCGGTGGAGTAGAGGGTCCGCCAGGTGACGCCGTCGTCCGAGGACTGGATCTGGTAGGCGCGGCCGTACGCCGCCTCCCAGGCGAGTTCGACCCGGCACAGTTGCCGCACCGAACCCAGGTCGACCTGGAGCCACTGCGGGTCGGCGAAGGCGGAGGACCAGCGGGTGCCGGGGTCGCCGTCGACGGCGTTGGCGGCGGACAGGCCCGGGTTCTCGGTGGAGGAGGCGGTGGCCGGGCGGCCCCGCGCGGCATCGGCGGCCCCGCACTCGGCGGCGGGGGCCGCCGCGGTGGACCCGGCGGTGGACCCGGCGACGGGGGCCGCGAGGGCGGCCGGTCCGGGCAGGGCGAGGGTGGTGGCCGCGAGCAGGGCGAGACCGAGCCTGGCGGCCGGCCCCCCGCGACGCGGGCGTGCTGAAGTGAGCCTCATGGGCTGCTCCTGCGGTGGGGGTGGGTGGAGGCGGAGGCGCACACCGCGGCCCGCGCCCGGTGCGCCGTCGGGCGCCGGGCGGTGGGGAACGACGGGACGGCTCGGCGGGTCCGCGCACCGGCCGGCCCGGGGTACGGCCGGTGCGCGCACGGACCCGCCGTGCGGCGGGCGGTCACCTGGTGCGTGACGGAGCGCCGCCCACCCGGGGTCCGGGCTCGGGGAGCGCCCCCGACCGGGAGTCTCGGGGCAGTCGATCCGGGGTGTCAACCCCTCCGGACGACTTTCATCACGGCGTGAACTTGCCTGTGCCGCAAGGAAATACCGAAGAATCCCAGCTCAGGGGCGTCACCCCGGCCGGGCCCCGCCGCCGGTCAGGCCCACCGCCCGGCCGGCGCCGCGGCACCCGCCGCCCCGGCGGGTGCCCGGCGCGGGAACTCCCCGCCGGAGTCCAGGAAGTCGGAGAGCGGCAGGGTGGCCGCTCCCACCGTGACCGCCGCCGGGCCCAGGGTGCCGAGCACGATCTCGGTCTGCTCGCGCGGGAAGCGCAGCGCGTACTCGGTGGCGGCCGCACGGATCCCGGGCAGCAACCGGGGGCCGAGCAGCAGCCCGGCCCAGCCGCCGATCACGATCCGCTCCGGGTTGAACAGGTTCACCAGGTCGGCGATGGCCGCGCCGAGGTACTCGGCGGCCTCGTCGAGCAGGGCGACCGCGGCCGGATCGCCCGCCCCGGCGGCAGCCAGCAGCGCCGCCAGCCCCGCCTTCTCCCCGCCGCCGGCCGGCGCCGCGCCCCACCGCGCGACCAGCGCCTCCGCCCCGACGTACGCCTCCAGGCAGCCGCGCGCGCCGCACCGGCAGCGACGTCCGCCGACGTGCACCTTGGTGTGGCCCCACTCGCCCGCGCTGCTGGTGGCGCCCCGGAAGCGGGCGCCGTCGGCGATCACGCAGGCGCCGACGCCGGAGCCGAAGAGGGCGACCACGGCATGCCGGGCGCCGCGCCCGGCGCCGAACCACATCTCTGCCTGACCGAGGGTCTTGGCGCCGTTGTCGACGAACAGCGGCAGGTCGGTGCCGGCCCTCAGCATCCGGCCGAGCGGCACCGCGTCCCAGCCGACGGTCTGGCCGTGCACCACGGCGCCCGCCCCTCCCCCGAGGTCCGACCCGCCGCCCTGCTGGACGATGCCGGGCACGCCGACACCGACACCGAGCACCGTCCCCGGATCGGTCCCGGTGCGCTCCAGCACCTCGGCCAGCCCGGTCAGGATCAGCTCCGCCACATGGCCGGCGTCGTGGCCGCGGTCGTCCAACGCCCGGTCACTGGCGGCCAGTTCGGTCCTGGCCAGGTCGAACAGCGCGACCCGGACCTGGGTCTCCCCGACGTCCACGCCGACCAGGTGGGCCCGGCCGGCCGCGACCCGGAGCAGGATCCGGGGCCGCCCGCCGTCCGACTCCACCGAGCCGCACTCCTCGATCAGGCCGTCGGCGAGCAGTTCGCCGGTCACGTTGCTGATCGAGCCGGCGCTCAACCCGGTGATCGAGCCGAGCTCCTGGCGGCTGAGCGGCCCGTCGAAGTACAGCCGCCGCAGCAGCGTGGACCGACTGCCTCTGCGCAGGTCACGCACCGTCTTCTTGCCTCGCGCGGTCATGGGATCTCCCTCCTGATCCGAATCTATCGCTGTCCGAACCCTTGACGGAAGCTTTTCTCACACGTTAAATCACGCCTCGAATTAAGTAGCGCAGAACCGGACTTCACCCGAGAGGGGATCCCTTCATGCCCATCCTCCGCGTCGCCGCCGCCGGCGTGCTGGCCACCGCGCTCGTCCTCGCCGCCACCGCCTGCGGCGGAGGCTCCGCAGCCGGTGGCGGGGGCGACAGCAGCCCCGGCACCCTCACCTACTGGGCCTCCAACCAGGGCACCAGCCTGGAGAACGACCGCCAGGTGCTGGAGCCCGAGCTGCGGAAGTTCGAGCAGCGGACCGGCATCAAGGTGAAACTGGAGGTCATCCCCTGGTCCGACCTGCTGAACCGGATCCTCGCCGCCGCCGGCTCCGGCCAGGGCCCCGACGTGCTCAACATCGGCAACACCTGGTCCGCCTCGCTCCAGGCCACCGGCGCCCTGCGGCCCTTCGACGCCGCCACCCTGGCGAAGACCGGCGGCAAGGAGCGGTTCCTGCCCGCCGCCCTCGCCTCGGCCGGCGCCGCCGGGCAGGACCCGGCCGCCGTCCCGCTCTACTCGATGGCCTACGGCCTGTACTGGAACAAGAAGCTCTTCGCCGAGGCCGGGATCGACCGCGCTCCCGCCACCTGGGAGGAACTCGTCGCCGACGGGAAGAAGCTGACCACCGGCGGTCGCTACGGCCTCGCCGTCGAGGGCGGAAACATCAGCGAGAACGTCCACCACGCCTTCACCCTCGCCAAGCAGCACGGCGCCGACTTCTTCGACCCGTCCGGCCGCCCCGCCTTCGACGGCCCCGGTACCGTCGCCGCCGTCAAGCAGTACGTCGACCTGCTCGGGACCGAGAAGATCGCCGCGGCGGGCAACGCCGAGTACGCCAACAACCAGTCCGTCACCGACTTCGCCACCGGCAAGGCCGCCATGCTGCTGTGGCAGGCCGCCGGGGCCAACCTCAAGTCCCACGGCATGGCCCCCGAGGACTACGGCGTCGCCCCGGTCCCCGTCCCCGCCGGCGCCACCGGCGAGCGCGCCACCACCTCGATGGTCGCCGGGATCAACCTCGCCGTCTTCCGCGCCACCAAGAACACCGAAGGGGCACTGAAGTTCGTCTCCTTCATGACCGGCACCGAGGAGCAGACCGTGCTCAACCGGGCCTACGGCACCATCCCCCCGGTCGTCGAGGCGCAGCGCGACCCCGCCTTCGCCACCCCCGAACTCGGCACCCTGGCCGCCGTCCTGGGCCAGAGCGCCCGCCCGCTGCCGCAGGTGCCCGCCGAGAGCCAGTTCGAGACCCTGGTCGGCACCGCTGTGAAGAACCTGCTCGCCTCGGCCGCCGCCGGCAAGGCCGTCACCGAGGACGGCGTCCGCTCCGAACTCACCCGGGCCCAGCAGCAGATGCCGGCCAACTGACGTGATCCGAGCCCGAATCGACCGACTGCGCCGCCGCGCCGGAACCACCGCACTCCCCTATCTGCTGCTGCTCCCCGCCCTGCTGCTCGAACTCGCCGTCCACCTGGTGCCGATGGTGCTCGGCGCCGTGATGAGCCTGAAGCGGCTGACCCAGTTCTTCATTCGCGACTGGACCACCGCCCCCTGGGCCGGACTCGCCAACTTCCGTACGGCGGTGGACTTCGACGCCCCGGTCGGCCGGGCCCTGCTGCACTCGTTCTGGGTCACCTGCGCCTTCACCGTGCTCGCCGTCGGCCTGTCCTGGCTGATCGGCACCACCGCCGCCGTGCTGATGCAGGACACCTTCCGCGGCCGCGGCGTGCTGCGCGCCGTGTTCCTGCTGCCCTACGCGCTGCCGGTCTACGCGGCGGTCATCACCTGGTCGTTCATGTTCCAGCGGGACACCGGCCTGATCAACCACGTGCTGCACGACCAGCTCCACCTGGTCGACGACAAGCCGTTCTGGCTGCTCGGCGACAACAGCTTCGCCGCGCTGGTCACCGTCTCGGTCTGGCGCAGCTGGCCGTTCGCCTTCCTCACCCTCACCGCCGGGCTGCAGAACATCCCGCGCGAACTCTACGAGGCGGCGGCGCTGGACGGCGCCGGCGTGTGGCAGCAGATCCGCCGGATCACCCTGCCCTCGCTGCGGCCGGTCAACCAGGTGCTGGTGCTGGTGCTCTTCCTCTGGACCTTCAACGACTTCAACACCCCCTATCTGCTGTTCGGCCGCTCGGCCCCGGCCGCGGCCGACCTGGTCTCCGTGCACATCTACCAATCCTCCTTCGTCACCTGGAACTTCGGGGCGGGCTCGGCGATGTCCGTGCTGCTGCTGCTGTTCCTGCTGGTGGTGACGGCCGGATACCTGCTGCTCACCTCGCGCCGGAAGGACGCCACCGCGTGATCGACCCGCCCGCCTCGTTCCGATGGCTGCGCCGCGTGCTGCTCGCCGCGCTCACCGTCTTCACGCTCGTCCCGGTCCTGGTGATGCTCGGCAGCTCGCTGAAGCCGCTCCAGGACGTCCAGGGGCCGTTCCGCTGGATCCCCAGCACCGTCACCCTGCGTCCCTACGCGGACATCTGGCGCACCGTGCCGCTCGGCCGCTATTTGCTCAACTCGCTGATCGTGGCCGGGGGTTCGACGATCTTCTCGGTCCTGGTCGCGATCGTCGCGGCGTACGCGGTGAGCCGCTACCGTTTCCGTGGGCGGCGCTTCTTCACGGTGACGGTGCTGTCCACCCAGATGTTCCCCGGCATCCTGTTCCTGCTCCCGCTCTTCCTGCTCCTCGTCAACGTCGGCAACGCCACCGGTGTCCCGCTGTACGGCAGCCGCGGCGGTCTGATCCTCACCTACCTGACCTTCTCGCTGCCGTTCTCGATCTGGATGCTGGTCGGCTACTTCGACTCCATCCCGCGCGACCTGGACGAGGCGGCGCTGGTCGACGGCTGCGGGCCGGTCCGGGCCCTGGTGCGGATCATCGTCCCGGCGGCGGTGCCCGGCATCGTCGCGGTCGCGGTGTACGCCTTCATGACGGCCTGGGGCGAGGTGCTCTTCGCCTCGGTGCTCACCAACGAGGAGACCCGCACCCTCGCCGTCGGCCTCCAGGGCTACGCCACCCTCAACGACGTCTACTGGAACCAGGTGATGGCCGCCTCGCTGGTGGTCAGCGTCCCGGTGGTGGCCGGCTTCCTGCTGCTCCAGCGCTACCTGGTCGCCGGGCTCACCGCCGGGGCCGTCAAGTGACCGGCGCACCACGGCCCGGCGCCGCCCGCTCCCGCACCCGCCCTTGCCCCGAAAGGCCCGCCATGACCGACTCCGGCACCCAACTGGCCTCCCTGCCCGACGACTTCCTCTGGGGCGCGGCCACCGCCGCCTACCAGATCGAGGGCGCGGCGGACACCGACGGGCGCGCCCCGTCGATCTGGGACACCTTCGCCCGCACCCCCGGCCGGGTGGCCGGCGGCGACACCGGCGACACCGCCTGCGACCATTACCACCGCTGGCCGGAGGACGTCGCGCTGATGGGCCGGCTCGGCCTCGGCGCCTACCGGTTCTCGATCGCCTGGCCCCGGGTGGTGCCGCTCGCCGACGACCGGGTCAACGCGGCCGGACTGGACTTCTACGACCGGCTGGTGGACGGCCTGCTGGCGGCCGGGATCCGCCCGTTCCCGACGCTCTACCACTGGGACCTCCCGCAGGCGCAGCAGGACCGGGGCGGCTGGCCGGTCCGGGACACCGCCGAGCGCTTCGCCGAGTACACCGCCGCCGTCGCCGCCCGGCTCGGAGACCGGGTCACCGACTGGGCGACCCTCAACGAGCCGCTCTGCTCGGCCTGGATCGGCCACCTCGACGGGGCCATGGCCCCCGGCCTGACCGACCTCACCGCCGCCGTCCGTGCCTCCTACCACCTGCACCTCGCCCACGGCCTGGCCGTCCAGGTGCTGCGCGAGAACGTCCGGGACGCCCGGATCGGCATCGTCAACAACCTCAGTCCGATCGAGCCGGCCACCGACTCGCCGGCCGACCTGGCCGCCGCCGTCCGCGCCGACGGCCACGTCAACCGCTGGTGGCTGGACCCGATCCACGGCCGGGGCTACCCCGAGGACATGCTGCGGGTCTACGGCGTCGACCTGCCGGAGCGGGCCGGGGACCTCGACCTCATCGCCGCGCCGCTCGACTGGCTGGGCCTGAACTACTACTTCCGCCAGATCGTCGCCGACGACCCCGACGGTCCGGCCCCGTACGCCCGCCAGCTGCCCGGCCCCAACCCGGAGCACACCGCGATGCCGTGGGAGGTGCACGCGCCCGGGCTGGAGCAGCTGCTGCTCCGGCTCACCGAGGAGTACGAGGCCGAGCGGATCTACGTCACCGAGAACGGCTCGGCGTACGCCGACTCCGTGGCCGCCGACGGCAGCGTCCACGACCCGGAGCGGACCGCCTACCTCGCCCAGCACCTCGCCGCCTGCGCCCGCGCCGTCGGCCGGGGCGCCCCGCTGGCGGGGTACTTCGCCTGGTCGCTGCTGGACAACTTCGAGTGGGCGTACGGGTACGCCAAGCGCTTCGGGCTCGTCCACGTCGACTACCCGACCCAGCGCCGCACCATCAAGTCCAGCGGCCATCACTACGCGCGACTGATCGCCGCGCACCAGCGGCGGTAACGAGGAGGCGGGGGCCACGGGGGCCGAACAGCCGGGGCACGGGAGGGGTGGGAGCGGCGGGAGCGACAGGTGGGGCAGGAGCGGGGTGCCGGGAAGCTGCCGGTCGATCTGCCGCCACCCGCCGTTCCGACGGCCATAACCTGGGCGCCCGGCGCGCAGGAACCGACTGACGCGCCGTCAGAGCTCAGGCCCCACAGGGCCGCCCCCGTCCGGAAGGATCCCGAACCCCGCCATGACCACTCTCCGCACCAGAGCCGCAGCCCTCGCGGCAGTCGCCGCGATCGGCTTCGCCACCCTCGCCACCGGCACGGCGGCCGCCGCCCCGGCCCCGGCCGCCCCCGCGACCGCCCAGGCACCCGCCCTCGCGACGGCCGCGCTCACCCCGCCCACCCGCATCCCCGGCAACACCTCGATCGGCCGCAACCAGGCGTGGTACTCGCCGAACGGCAAGGTCGTGCTCGCCATGCAGGGCGACGGCAACGTCGTGCTGTACCGCGACGGCAAGGCGATCTGGGTCGCCCAGGGCGCCATGCCCCGCGGCGAGTTCCTGGTGATCCAGGGCGACGGCAACCTCGTCGTGTACGCCGCCGACAACACCCCGCTGTGGAACAGCCAGACCGGCGGCAAGTGGGGCGCCGAGCTGACCATCTACAACGAGGGCGCGATCGCGGTCGAGCTGAACGGCAAGATCCTCTGGACCTCCGCGCCGGCCCAGCCGCTGCCCCCGTGCCCGCCGTGGGGCCCGCCCTACCCCGGCCAGATCATCCCGCCGTGGTGCCCGACCTGGCCCTTCCCCTCCTGATCCCCGCTGTTCCGTTCCCGCCCCCACATCGCGGGCGGGAACGGAACACCGTGACAGACCCGCTCACTCGGCCGGGTCCAGCACCTTCACGGCCTCCTCCTCGGCCCCGACCCGCCGGAACGCCGCCGCGGCCGCCTCCCGCGTCCGCGTGACCTCCTCCGGGTCGCGTCCAAGCGCGGCCAGGCAGGACGCGAACTCTGCCAGCGCCTCACCCTCGCGGTACGCGTCCGCCAGCTCGCGGAACACCTCCACCGCCCGTTCCACGGCGGCCGTCCCGGCCACCGGATCGCCCTGGGCCCGTTGCGCCGTCCCGAGGTTCACCAGGCCGACCGCCGCGCGGTACCGGTCGCCGATCTCCTCGTGCAGGGCGAGGGATCTCCGCTGCGCCTCGACCGCCTCGTCGAAGCGGCCCGCCTCCCGCAGGACTCCGCCCAGGCTGTTCCAGGCGACTCCCTCGTCACGCCGGTCACCGGTCTGCTGGAAGATCGCCACGGCGGCCCGTGCCACCTCCTCCGCCTCGTCGAGCCGACCTGCCCTGAGGAGTGTCTGGCCGAGGTTGTTCAGGACCTTGCCCTCGCCGTGCCGGTCACCGTTGTCCCGGACGATCGCCAGGGCTTCCCGCTGTTCCGCCTCCGCCTCCTCGAACCGCCGTACTCGGTACAGGACCCCGCCGAGGTTGTGCCGTGCCGTACCCTCGCGGTGCCGGTCGCCGTTGTCCCGGACCAGCGCCAGGGCGGCCCGCTGTTCCACCTCCGCCTCCTCGAACCGCCGCAGTTCCAGCAGGGCCTGACCGAGATTGCTCCGGGCCATCGCTTCGTTGCGCGGATCGTCCTCCTCCTCGCAGAGACGCACGGCGGCCCGGTGCAGCTCCTCCGCCTCCTCGAACAGCCGCTGTTCGTGCAGGACGGTACCGAGGTTGCTCGCCGCTGTGGCCTCGCCGCACCGGTCGCCGATGGCCCGGAGCATCTCCAGCGCGGTCCGCTCCGCCTGCTCCGCCTCCTCGAACCGTTGCAGCCCGGCGAGCACCCGCCCGAGATTGCTCCAGGCGGCGCCCTCGCGCTGGCTGTCGCCGACCTCCCGCAGGACTGCGAGCGCCGCGCGCGCGGCCTCCTCCGCCTCGGGCAAACGCCGTTGCAGGAGGAGGGTACTGCCGAGGTTGCTCAACGCCGTGCCCTCGTAGAACCGGTCGCCGAGTCCCTCGAAGATCTCCAGACAGGCCCGCTGCGCCTGCTCCGCCTCCTCCAGCCGCCACCGGTCCTGGAGGAAGTGGCCCAGGTTGTTCCAGGCGGTGCCCTCGCGCGGGCCGTCACCGAGCTCCTGGGCGATCCTCAGGGCGGTCCGCTCCGCCTCCTCCGCCTCGGGGAAACGCCGCAGGTCGTGCAGGGCGACCCCGAGGTTGGTCCAGATGGTGGCCTCCTGGCGGGAGTTGCCCGGCGGATCCATGACGGTGAGGGCCGTTCGCAGCGCCTGCTCCGCCTCCTCGAAACGCCGTACCTTCAGCAGGCTCTGACCCAGGTTGTTCCACACCGTGGCCTCGGCGCTCCGGTTCCCGACCTCCCGGAGGAGGTCGAGCGCCGTCCTCAGCGCCTCCTCCCCCTCCTCGAAGCGCCGCAGCTCACCGAGTACCTGCCCGAGTACGGCCCAGGCGGCGGCCCGCCCCTCCCGGTCGTCGGACTCCAGCAGGTCCAGCGCCGTCCGCTGCGCCTCCTCCGCCTCCTCGAAGCGCCGCAGCTCGGTCAGAACACGGGCGAGCGCGGTCCCGGCCGCGGCCTCGCTGCGGCGGTCCCCCTCGGCCCGGGCGCTGTCCAGGGCCGTCGAGGCGACCGCCAGCCAGTCCGTCAGGTACCGGCGCAGGTTGAAGTACTCGCCCAGGTTCACGGCCAGCGCCTGGGCGAGGTCGTACTGCTTGGCGCCGTGGGCCAGCCGGACAGCACCGACGAGGTTCATCCGCTCGACATCAAGCCACTCCATCGCCTGCGCGCGGCTTCCGAACAACCCGTCGCCCGAGGGCTTCTCCGGGGTCAGGTACTCGGCCGCGGCCTCGGCGTGGTCGGCGTAGTGCCGGAGCAGGCGGCTCGCCGCCATCCCGCCGTGGAGCCGGTGGAACCGGCGGGCACCGAGCTGCTCGATCGCGTAGAGGCGGACCAGGTCGTGCATGCTCCAGCGGTCCGTGGCGGGATCCTGCCTGATCAGGCTGGCCCTGGCCAGGGCGATCAGCCGAGCGCGGACCTCCTTGCGCTTCCCGGTCCCGGAGAGCGCCATGGCGACGGCCGTGGACATGTCCGGACCGGGATTGAACGTCAGCAGGCAGAACAGCTCGGCCTGCGGAGGCGTCAGCCGCCTGCACGAGGTCTCCAGGACGGTCCGGATCGCACGGCGGCCGTCGTCGAGGGCGTCCAGGCGGCGCTCCTGCACCTCCAGTTCGGCCGCCAGGGCGGCGGGCTTGAGCGCCCGGTCGGTCACCAGCTGCGCGGCGGCCAGCCGCAGCGCCAGCGGCAGGTGCCCGCACAGCTCCGCGACCCGAGCGGCCCCCGAGGGGTCGGCGGCGATCCGGCCGTCGCCGGGGAGCGTGGCCCGGACGGCGCCGTCGAGGAGCTCCACCGCGGCGGCGCCGGTGAGGACGTCGAGGTCGAACAGCCTCGCGCCGAGCGCCGAGAGGTCGTCGCGGCTGGTGATCAGCAACCGGTTCGGTCCGGTGCCGGGCACCAGGTGCTCGACCTGTCCGGCCGAGGCCGCGTTGTCCGCGACCACCAGCACGCGCTCGCCCGCCCGGGTGCGGGCCGACAGCTGGGCCCGGTAGAGGCCGGCCCGGTCCTGCTGCTCCGACGGGATCTGCGCCGGTTCCGTTCCCAGCGCGTGCAGCATGGCGACCAGTGCCTGGCTCGGATCGAGGGGCTTGTCGTCGTAGCCGCGCAGGTCGAGGAAGAGCGCCCCGGTGAACAGGCCGCGGTCGAGGGCCGTGTGGGCGACGGCCAGGGCGAGCGTGGTCTTGCCGACCCCGCCCATCCCCTGGACCGACGCCACCGCCGTCGTCGTCCCCGGCCGGGCCGTCCGCGCGTCCGGGTCGAGGAAGGCGAGCAGTTCCTCGAACTCCGCCGCGCGGCCGGTGAGATCGGCGGCGCCCAGGGCCGGCGGCGGCGGGAGTTCCGGCAGGCCGGCCGGTCCGGAACCGTTGCCCCCGGGGTGCACGACGGTCTGCCGTTCGATGTAGGTCCTGCTGACCGTGACGCTCGAATTGCTGCCCAGGGCGGAGTACTTGAGGTCCCGCCCGGCCGCCACGGAGTCGTCGCCGCCGGCCTCCACCCGCACCGTGCCGCCTTCCGCCGCCGGTGGCGGCGGTCGACGCGGAGGGGGCGTACCGGCGTCGTCGGCGCCCGCCCCGGCGGCGGCACGCCGACCCGAGGTGCCCGCCGAACGCTGCTTGGATCTGCCCGCCTTCTGCTGACGCCCCGACTTGCGGGTCACCCGACCTCGCTCTCGTCGCCGATCGCGTTGCCGATCATGTCCCCGCCCGCCGTCACCGATCCCGTGCCGCCGCCCACGACCTCCTGCCCGGCGGCCGGGGCAGCGGGCTGCGGCCCGGGGGCCGGAACGGCCGGGGTCCCGGTCACCCGACTGTTCGCGCCGATCGCGTTGCCGACCATGTTCCCGCCTGCGGTGACGGAGTCCTTGCCGCCGCCCACGACCTTCTGCCCGGCGGCCGGAGCACCGGGCTGCGGCGCGGGGGCCGGAACGGCCGGCGTCGCAGCCACCCGGCTGTTCGCGCCGATCGCGTTCCCGACCATGTTCCCGCCCGCCGTCACCGCCCCCTCCCGGCCGCCACGCACCAGCGTCCGCGGGTCCGGGGCGGACCGCCGCAACTGCCACAGAGCCAGGACGAGAGCGACCAGCGCGACCGCCGCCCCGATCACGCTGGCCACCCGGTCCGCCGTGTCCAGGTCCACCAGCACGGCGACCAGGACCAGCGCGATCACACCCGCCGCGCACACCCCCACCGCGCAGCGCAGCGCCCACACCCGACCCGAAGCACCCATCCCGCATCTCCTTGCCCCCACGCGGCGACCGCGCCGTCGCCGAACGCCGCCAGGATGCCATCCGACCACTGACTTCGCATCAATTTCGTGGCAACGGGAGCGAGATGCCGATGACTCGGGCGGGGCTCCGGGGCCGGCCGACGAGATCCGGAGTCGGCCGGGGCCGGTGGCCTCAGCCCAGCTTCTTCGCGCCTTCGACCGCCTTGGCCAGGGCCTCCAGCAGCGGGGCCGCGCCCAGCCAGGAGAACCTCGGCACCGCGTCCCAGGGGGCGACCTGACCGGCCTTGACGGCGGGCAGCGCGGACCAGGCGGGCTTGGCCGCGAGGTCGGCGGGCTGGAGCGCGGTGCTCCGGTTGTCGAGCAGGATCAGGTCGGCCTTGTACTTGCCCGCGTTCTCCCAGCTCAGGCTCTCGAAGTAGCCCTGCGGGTCGAGCGCGTCCGGGACGACGAAGTCGACGCCGAGCTCCCGGAAGTACATCAGGTCGGTGCTGACCGCCGGGTTGGTGACGTAGAACAGGTCGGCGCTGCCGGAGGCGGCCATCACCCTGAGCCCGCCCGCGGCCTTCGCGGCCCGCCGCAGTGTCTCCGCGGCCGCCTCGAACCGCGCCTTGGCCTCGGTGACCGGCTTGGCGTTCAGGTCCGCGCCGAGCGACTCGGCCAGCGCGGCGTAGCGCTTGATCGGTTCCGGCAACGGGACCCGGGCGGTGGTGACGGCGATGCTGGGAGCGAGGCCGAGGATCTTGTCCTTGCTCTCGTCCGGGACGTACCAGAGGGCGTCCGGGTCGTACATGTGGGTGACCAGGAGTTCGGGGCGCAGCGCCGCGTACTTCTCGATGCCGAACTCGCCCCAGGCGTTGCCGACGATGGTGACCTTGTCGATGTCGAGGTCGCCGGCGGCCGGGTCGGCCTTGCCGTCGGCACGCCGGGTCTCGCCGAAGACGCCGACGAGGCGGTCGCCGAGCCCGAAGTCGTGCAGGGCGGCGGCGGTTCCGGTGAAGGCGACGATCCGGCGCGGGGTGTTCTTCGCGGTGACGGTCCGGCCCCGGTCGTCGGTGAAGGACCAGACCTTGCCGTCGGCGCCCCCGCCGGCCGCGCCCTTGGTGCCGCCCCCGCTGCCGCAGGCGGCCAGAGCGGCGCCGAGGCCGACGGCGCCGGCGGCGGTGAGGAGGGTGCGGCGGGTGGGTCGCCCGGGGGTCGGGAAGCCGGGGTTGGGCATGGTGGTGCCTTTGTTCGGTGGCGGGAGTGGTGAGGGTCCCGGGGCGGGTCGCACCCCGAGCCGAGACTTAGGTTAGCCTAACCATAGTCACCGGCTCGTCGGCTGTCCGTCGACGCCCCGTCCCCCGCCGTTCCCACCCCGGTTCCCGGAGCCCCTCACCATGCACGACGTCACCGCCCGCCCGGGACCGCCCGCTCCGGCCGTGCCCACCGGACGCCGCCACCGCGACCGGACCCGCGCCCTCGGGCTGCTCGCCGCCCTCGCGCTGCTCGCCGCCGCCGCGGCGCTCAGCATCGCCGTCGGCGCCAAGGCGCTCTCCCCCGCCGAGGTCTGGCACGGTCTCACCGACCCCGCCTCCCCGGCCTACCCGGTGGTCAACCGGATGCGGGTCCCGCGCACCCTGCTCGGACTGCTCGCCGGCGCCGCCCTGGGCCTGGCCGGCGCCGTCATGCAGGCCGTCACCCGCAACCCGCTCGCCGACCCCGGCCTGCTCGGCATCAACGCGGGCGCCTCCGCCGCCATCGCCACCGCGATCGCCTTCCTCGGCGTCGGCGGCTTCACCGGCTACGTGTGGTTCGGCCTGGCCGGCGCCGCCGTCGTCTCCGCCCTCGTCTACGCGGTCGGCGGCGGCCGCCGGGCCACCCCCGCCCGGCTCGCCCTGGCCGGCGCCGCCCTCAACGCCGCCCTCTACTCCTACGTCAGCGCCGTGATGCTGCTCGACTCCGCCTCGCTGGACCGGATGCGGTTCTGGACCATCGGATCGCTGGCCGCCGCCACACCCGGCACCGTCGCCGCCGTCGCGCCGTTCGTCCTGGCCGGCGCGGTGCTGGCACTCGCCCTCGCCCGGCCGCTCAACGCGCTCGCCACGGGCGAGGAGTCCGCGACGGCCCTCGGCGCCCGGCCCGCCCGGATCCGGGCCGGCGCCGTGCTCACCGTCACCCTGCTCTGCGGCGCCGCCACCGCCGCCTGCGGGCCGATCGTGTTCGTCGGCCTGACCGTGCCCCACCTGGTCCGTGCCCTCACCGGCCCCGACCTGCGGTGGATGCTGCCGTACTGCGCCGTGCTCGCGCCGCTGCTGCTGCTCGGCGCCGACGTGCTCGGCCGGGTCCTCGGCCGACCCGGCGAACTCCAGGTCGGCCTGGTCACCTCCGTCCTCGGCGGCCTCTTCTTCCTCCTCCTCGTCCGTCGCGCCAAGGCGGCCCGCGCATGACCGACCTCACCCTCACCCGCACCCTGCGCACCCCCGGCGGACTCTCCGTCCGCTACCGCCCGCGCACCGTCCTCACCGTCACCGCCTGCGTGTTCACCGCGCTCGCCGTCGCCGTGGCCACCCTCGGCAGCGGCGACTACCCCCTCACCCCGGGCCAGGTGCTCGGCGCCCTCACCGGCGGCGGCGACCCCGCCGCCGACTTCGTCGTCAACGAGCTGCGGCTCCCCCGAGTGGTCACCGCGCTGCTGACCGGCGCAGCCCTCGCCCTCTCCGGCGCCGTGCTCCAGGCCCTGGTCCGCAACCCGCTCGGCAGCCCCGACATCCTCGGCCTCACCCAGGGCGCCACCACCGGCGCGCTGCTGGTCGTCGCGACCGGCGGCGGCAGCCTCGCCCTGGCCGGCGGCGCCGTGGCCGGCGGCACCGCCGCGGGCGCGCTGATCAGCGCCCTCTCCCGGCGCGGCACCGGCGGGCACCGGCTGGTCCTGGTCGGCATCGGCGTCGCCGCCGTGCTCGGCGGCGTCAACGGCTACCTGCTCACCCGGATCAAGCTGATGGAGGCCGCCCGCGCCCTGCTCTGGCTCACCGGCAGCCTCGACGGACGCGGCTGGGACGACGCCCTCCCGCTGCTCGCCGTCCTGGCCCTCCTGCTCCCGGTGGTCCTGCTCGTCTGCGGCCCCGGCCTGCGGATGCTGGAACTCGGCGACGACACCGCCCTCGGCCTCGGCGTCCCGGTCCAACGGATCCGGCCCGTCCTGCTGGCCTGCGCCGTCCTGCTGGCCTCGGTCGCGGCGGCCGCCGCCGGACCGGTCTCCTTCGTCGCCCTCACCGCACCCCAACTGGCCCACCGCCTCACCCGCGCCCCCGGCCCCAACCTGCTCGCCTCCACCGCGATGGGCGCGACCCTGCTCGCCGCCGCCGACCTCGCCGCCCAGCACGCCTTCGGCGAGCGGCAGTTGCCGGTCGGCGTGGTCACCGGCGTGCTCGGCGGCGGCTACCTGGTCTGGCTGCTGGCCGCCGAACGGCGGGCCGGCCGGCTGTGACCGCCGCCGCGCGCGCCCGGTACCCGACCCCGACCCCGACCCCGACCCCGACCCCGACCCCGACCGAGAAGACCTCCCCATGACCCCCGCCCCCGGAACATCCCGCCTCACCGCCCGCGACCTCACCCTCTCCTACGACCGGCGGACCGTCATCGAGGGCCTGGACGTCGACATCCCCGACCGCTCCTTCACCGTCGTCATCGGCCCCAACGCCTGCGGCAAGTCCACCCTGCTGCGCGCCCTCGCCCGGGTCCTGCGCCCCACCCTCGGCACCGTCCTCCTCGACGGGGCCGACCTGGCCCGCCTCCCCGCCCGCCGGGTCGCCCGCACCCTCGGGCTGCTCCCGCAGTCCTCCGTGGCCCCCGACGGCATCACCGTCGCCGACCTCGTCGCCCGCGGCCGCCACCCCCACCAGGGCCTGCTGCGCCAGTGGTCCCGCGAGGACGAGCGGATCACCGAGGAGTCGATGGCCGCCACCGGCGTCGCCGAACTCGCCGACCGCCCCGTCGACGAACTCTCCGGCGGCCAGCGCCAGCGTGTCTGGATCGCCATGACCCTCGCCCAGCAGACCCCGCTGCTGCTGCTCGACGAGCCCACCACCTACCTCGACATCAGCCACCAGATCGAGGTCCTCGACCTCTGCGACCGCCTCCACCGCACCCAGGGCCGTACCCTGGTCGCCGTCCTGCACGACCTCAACCAGGCCGCCCGCTACGCCACCCACCTCATCGTGATGCGCGAGGGCCGGGTGGTGGCCGCCGGCGACCCGGGCGAGATCCTCACCGCCGAACTGGTGGAGGAGGTCTACCGGATCCCGTGCCGGGTCGTCCCCGACCCGGAGACCGGCACGCCGCTGGTCGTCCCGGCCGCCCCGAAGCGGCTCTGACCGGCCCCGGCCAGCGCTGACCGGTACTGACCGGTACTGACCGGTACTGACCGATCGTTTCGGACCGACTCTCGAAGGCGCCGGAGGCGGATCAGGACCGCACCCGATCCGACCTGTCCGTCAGGACGGACCTCGAACCGTCCGCTCACGGTGGGGCGGTGTCATCCTTCCTGCCTGCGTCTGGCGGCGGCCGGTTGTCCCGGGTGTTCCGTTGTGTCACTGGGCTCGGAGGAGGGCCGCGGCCGCGCCGGTGGGGTAGTGACGGACGCGGTTGCCGTCACGTCGGCTGGTGACAAGTCCTGTTTCACGGAGCACGGTGGCGTGTTCGGAGGCGGTGGCGAGGGCGACGTCGGTGCGGTGCGCGAGGTCGCTGGTGGTGAGTCCGGGAGCGGCGGCGATGGTCCGCAGGAGCGCGGCCCGGGTGCCGCCGAGCAGCCTGCCGAGAGCTTCCCCGTCGCGGGTCCGCCGGTCGGGACGGCCCGCGGTGAGCGGGTGGGCGCTCTGGGGGTCGAAGGGCAGCGGGTACGCCAGGACGGTCGGGCTGCCGGTGTCGTCGCCGAGGCGCACCCGGGGCAGGGGACCGCAGAACAGCATCGGGGCCAGACGCAGACCTCTTCCGGCCAGGTCGACGTCCGCGTCGGTCGGGGAGCGCACGGTGAGGACGGGTGGTCGCCAGGCGACGGCGGGATGTACCTGGCGGAGCAGGGCGTCGACGCCGTGACGGGTCAGGAGAGCGCTCTTGTGGGCGATGTCGGCATCCAGCGCGGCCTGGATGCGGGGCTCGTGCGGGAGGACGGCGATCCGGTTCCAGGCTGTCAGCGCGTCGGTGACGGCGGTCATGGTGTCGCTGTCGCCGTCCGCGAGGCCGCGCGCCCAGCTGGGCAGGCGGGTGGTCGTGCCGAGGCGGACGAGGTCGGTGCGGAGCCGGCGCCTGGAGGTGGCGCGGACGGCCTCCACCGCGGCGGCGGTGTCGCCCGGGTCGCCCCGAAGGACCGGGGTGAGGAAGTCCGGGATCCAACCGTGGGCCGGTACGAGGTCGCGGAGCGGGCGGACGGCGGCCGGTATCCGGCCTCGCAGCCCTTCCCGCCAAGGTCCGAAGCGTAAGTGCTGGTCGGCGCGGGAGAGCGCCTGCAGGGCCAGCACCGCCTCGCTCAACGGTGGCGGCGAGTCGTTGAGCGTGACCTTGGACAGGTCCTCGAACGTGAGGTGAAGCCTCAGCACCGCATCACCCCCGTGTCGTGCCCCTCGGCGCTCCCTGATGCTACCGGCCGGTTTCGGGCCCCGCCGAAAGACCGTGCGACCCCGTGCGGGTGCTGCCAGGCTCGGCCCTACCGGTTCCGGTACCGGTACCGGAACCACCGCCCGTCCGCTCCTGTCGGCGGAGACCTCATGCGCCCTCGTTCACCCACCGCGGTCACCGCGGGCCCGGCCTGCCCGGGTCGCGGGACGGCGCGCGCATGAAGGACTTGAGTCGTTGGCGACAGGAGCACCGCGCCGAGGAGCGCTCCCGGAAGCCGGAGCGCCGGAGAACTACGGAGGGAACAAGCATGGGCATGGGCAAGAAGAGCAGGTTCGGCCTCGCCGCCGCGTTCGGCACGGCCGCCGTCCTCGCGTTGGGCGCCGATCCGGCCTTCGCACAGGAAGGCAACTTCACGGTGGGCAGCGGCTCCTGCGTGGCCATCGAAGAGATCCAGCTCCAGTCGACCAGCACCGGGTGGCACGACTTCATGGAGGCCAACCCGATCCAGGCGTCGGCGACCGACCCCTACTGGTGTCGCTTCAGCCTGATCGACAACGGCCAGGAGAAATGGCACTCGACCGGCGCCGGCTCCGGCTGGTGGTACGACGGACCTGGGCACAGCATGCAGGTGTGCGTCGAACGCTGGTACAACGGCACCCGCCAGACCCACTCCTGCGGTCCGCTCAACTGAGTTCGCAGGCCCGACCGTCGGGGCCCCACCCCCGCCGGTCGGGCCGGGCACCTCGTTGGCCGGACGCCCAACTGCTGGCGCAGCCTATTGGGTGTGCGACCAACTGGCCGGACGCCCCGTTGGTCGCACGCCCAACCCCTCGGACACCACGTTGGCCAAGTGCCCAACCCGCCCCCGGGCCCGCCCGGAGCACGGTCGGGCCCGAGGCACCGTCAGTCGTTCTGCCCGGCGGAGGCGTTCGCGGCTCCGTCGGCCGGAGCACCTGCCGGAGCACCGGCCGGGGCCGGGGCCGTGGCCGGGGCGTTGGCCGGCGGACGGGCCGGGGCCGAGGTCCGGCCGCCGCCGGTGCGGGCGTTGGTCGGGGAACCGGCCGGCGAGCCCGAGGCGCTGGCGCTGCCGCTGGCGTTCGGGTCCTTCCGGGGCGGGGCGTCGGGGATGTCGGCCATCGGCATCGTCTGCTTGGGCGTCCCGTGCAGGGCCTGGTTCATGGCGTCCCGCCAGATCGGCCCGGGACCGTCGGCGCCGAAGACCTCCTTGCGGTACTTGCCGTTGATGGTGATGTTGCGCATCTCCACACCGCCGTTGGGGCCGCCGATCCAGACCGAGGTGGCGAGCTGCGGGGTGTAGCCGCTGAACCACGCGGCCCGCTTCTTGTCGGAGGTACCGGTCTTGCCGGCGATCTGCCGGTCCCCCTCCAGGCCCAGGTCCCGGCCGGTACCGGTCTCGGTGACACCGTTGAGGATGGTGTTCAGCGCCTTGGCGGTGTCCGGGGAGAAGGCCCTATCGCAGTGCGCGGGCGGGACCGGCACGTCCTTGCCGTCGACGGTGGTGATCGAGGTGACGGCGAGCGGGGCGCAGTACGTGCCGTTGGCGGCGAAGGCCGCGTAGACGCCGGCCATGCTCAGCGGGCTGACCTCCTCGACGCCCAGCCCCATCGCGGGGAGCTCCTCCAGTGGCTTGCCGCTCGCCTTGGTCGCGATACCGAGCTTGTTGGCCATCTGCTTGACCGCGCAGAGGCCGATCTCCTGCTCCATCTGCACGAAGTAGGTGTTGACCGAGAGGGCCATCGCCTCCTTCAGCTGGTACGGCCCCTGCTCGCTCGCCGACTCGTTGGGCACCACCGCCTTGGGCTTGGTGGTGTTCTTCCAGGTACCCTCGCAGGTCTTCATGGTCGGGTATTCGAGCTTGTTCGGCGAGGCGTACTCCTGGGTGGGCGTCAGGCCCGCCTCCAGGGCGGCGGCCACCACGATCGGCTTGAAGGTGGAGCCGGGCTGGAAACCGTTGCCGCCGCCCATCGCCGCGTCGGCGTTGAGATTGACGACGGTCTGGTTCTTGCCCGCGTCCAGGCCGTACGGGCGGGTCTGGGCCATCGCCAGGATCTTGCCGGTACCCGGCTCGACCATGCTGGCGGCGGCGGACACCGGATCGGTGACCCGCACGTTGGAGCTCACCGCGTTCTGGGCGGCGGTCTGCTTGTCCGGGTCCAGGGTGGTGCGGATGTTCAGGCCGCCCTGGTTCCAGAACTTCTTCCGGTCGGCGGCGGTGGCGCCGAAGACCGGGTCCTGCTTGACCACGTGCCGGACGTAGTCGCAGAAGAAGCCCATGCCCGCCTTGGCGGTGATGCAGCCGTTCTGCGGCTCCCTGTAGTTCAGGCCCAGCGGCGTGGCCTTGGCCTCCTTGGCCTGGTCGGCCGTGATGTGGCCGTTCTCCACCATCTTGTCGAGCACGGTGTTGCGCCGGTTGAGCGCGGCCTGCGGGTGCGCCTTCGGGTCGTACTGGGACGGATTCTGCACCAGCCCGGCCAGGGTGGCGGCCTCGGCGACGGTGAGATCCTTGTTCGACTTGCCGAAGTACCGCTGGGAGGCGGCCTCGACTCCGTAGGCGCCGTTCCCGTAGTACGTGATGTTGAGGTAGTTGGTGAGGATCTGGTCCTTCGAGAGGTCCTCCTCCAACTTGATGGCGATCTTCAGCTCCTGGATCTTGCGGCCCAGGGTCTTGCGCTGCGCCTCCCGGACCGCCGCCTGATCGTCGCCGGCCTTCTCCACGTTGACGTTCTTCACGTACTGCTGGGTCAGCGTCGACGCCCCCTGCGCGGTGGTGCCGCTCTCCGCGTTCTTGCTGATCGCCCGGATCACGCCCTTGGGGTCGACGGCGCCGTGCTCGTAGAAGCGGGCGTCCTCGATGTCGACCTGGGCCTGCCGCATCAGCGGGGACATCTGGTCGGCGGTGAGGACGGTGCGGTCGCGCTCGTAGACCTTGGCGATCAGCCCGCCGTTGGCGTCGAAGATCTGGGTCGCCTGGGTGAGCGGCGGCGTCTTGAAGTCGTCCGGGATGTCGTCGAAGCCCTCCGCCGTGCTCTTGGCGCTCAGCCCGAGGGCGCCGACGGCGGGCAGGGCCATGCCCGCCAGCAGCGCGCCGGACACCACGCTCACGCCGAGGAAGGTCGCGCCGTGGCGGACCAGGCGCAGCGGCGCGTTCCGGGGCGGCTGAGGAGTCTCGTCCTCGGGCGAACTCCATATCGGGGGAGTGTTCGATTCCATGCCGGAATGCTAATCCTCGACCGTGAGAGGTCGAACCGGTTTTCCCACCGGATTGTCACAGCCGCGCAACAAATCGCCGGGATCGGCCCGGCGAGAAAATTGGTGCACGAACTCCAATGGCGCGACCGGGTTTCCGAACCGGCACCGCCGGGGGCGGCGGCCGGTGCGCCGTCACTGTATGGATGCCTCGGGCGGGCGGAAAGGTTGCACACGCCCGCGCCCGAACGGGCAGTCGGCCTGCCCCGACGCGCACCGGGCCCGGTCCGGTGCGCGTCGGGAGCCCGCCGGGCCCGCTCAGTGGCGGTGGTGGTTGTCCGGCTGGGCCGGGTCGCCGGGGTGTTCGAGGCCGGGGACGAGGGTGAGCCTGGTCGCGCGGGCGTGGTCGAGCCAGCGGACGAACGCGGCCCGGCGGGCGGCGGCCCGCACAGCGCCCGCCGGGCCGGAACCGGCGGCGGGGGCGGCGGCCGGGTCCTGGTTCGGGTCCGGGTCCGGGTCCTGGTCCGGGGCGGAAGCGGCGTCGTGACGGGTGGCGGTCCAGCCCGCGGCGGTGACCCACACCCCGGGGGGCGCGGCCCGCAGCGCGGCGGCGAGGGCGCGCGGGAGGGTCGCGGGATCGGCCTCGAAGCTGCTGCCGTCGGGGAGCGCGAGCCGCCACGGGGCGGCGGCCGGCGGGCGTTCGGTGCCGGTGCGGTAGTGGGCCACCTCCCCGGCGGACGGGGCCACGTCGGCGGTGACGGCGGCGTAGACGGCCCGCACGGCGGCGCTGCCCTCGTACGCGGCGGCCGTGATCGAGCCGAGTTCGACGGCGGCCCGCTGGCCGAGGCGGGCGGGCGCGTCCGGCGGAACGACCAGGCCGCGTTCGGCCGCGACCTTCGCGCAGAGCGCCTCGGTCAGCAGCACCTGGGCGACCCAGCGGGCGAGCTGGCGGTCCTCGCCGCTGCCGGGCCGCGGCAGCGCGGCGGCCCGGGGGCCGGTGCGCAGGGCGGCGAGACGGCGGTCGAGTTCGGCGCGCGGCAGCGGGCTGCCGTCGAGCAGACCGAGGACCGGGGCTTCGGCGGGCGCGGTCACGGCGCGACCACCACCGCGACCGTGGGCGCGTACTGGCAGCGGCCGAACCACATCACCTTGGCCAGCGCCCAGTACCCGCCGGGGTCCATGTCGGCGGGAGCGGTGAGCTCGAACTCCTCGACCGACTCGGCGCCCGCGGCCAGGACGAAACCCCGGACCGGCGCCGGCACGGCCTCCCACGTCCCCCACGGCGAGACGAGCTGCAGTTCGCCGCGGATCCCGCCGCGGGTCCGGTTGGCCAGCCGCAGGGCGAGCACGGCGCGCTCCCCCGGGGCGAGCCGGACGGTGTCGGCGAGCACGGTGACGTCGAGGCCGGTGTCCCGGCCGCCGGTGGCGGTGGTGCCCTGGGCGGCGGTCCAGTCCTCCGGGGCCGCGCCGGGGACCGGCAGCAGGTCCGGCAGCTCACCGACCGCCACGGTGACCACGTCCTCGATCTCCTGGCCGTCGTGCGACACCCGGACGGCGGCGAAGTACAGGCCGGGTCCGGCCCCGGCGGGCGGGGTGAGGGTGACCGGGAAGCGGAGGTGGCCGCCGGGGGCCAGCCGGTACGGCCGGGCGGTGGGTCCGGCCTTCCAGCCCTCCGGCGGGAGGACGGTGGCGGTGCCCTCGACGGCGGCGTCCTGGAGCTGGGAGGAGAGCGCGACCGACACGGTGACGGGCTCCCCGGCCGTCCGCAGCAGCCCTGGCGAGACGCCGACGGACACCGGGAGGTAGCCGAGCGGCGCCGGGCCCCGGTTGTGCAGCCAGTAACGGGCGTGCACGGGCTGGGCCGGCTCGGCGGCCGCGCCGAGGACGGGTCCGGCCGGGTCGGCGGCCACCCCGGGGCGGGCCAGCAAGGTCGCGAAACCCGAACCCGGGATGGTGAGTTCGCCTGTGACCGGGCCGGTGGGCCGCTCCAGCAGGTCGGCGTGACGCAGGTCGACCAGGCCCAGGGCACCACCGAGGGCGACGGTGGCGCCCAAGCCGGTCGACTCGACCAGCCGGAGGGCGAGCGGTCCGGCGGACGCGGTGGCGGCGGACCCGTGGGCGATCGGGTTCCCGGCCGCCTTGAGGGCGCCGAGCAGCACCCGGCGGGCGGGTTCGACCCGCAGCCAGGAGAGCGTGGCGGGCAGCGGCCCCGGCTGTCCGGCGGGCACCGTCCGCGGGTACAGCGGGTGATTGAACTCCTGCCCCTGGGCCGGGAATTCCTGGGACCGCCAGTCGCCGGGCCCACCGACCAGGGCGTAGTGGAAGTCGTGCGTCCAGTGCTGGAGCTGGAAGGAGGAGCCGTCGGGCACGGTGCGCCGGGGCGGGTCGATCCAGACGCCCGAGGGCCAGCCGGTGCAGGAGCGCAGCAGCGAGAGGTGGAGCGCGCCGGTCGGGTCGACGGCGAAGCCGGGCAAACCCTGGCTCAGCAGCGCCACCGTGTGGTCGGTGAGCCGCTCGGAGTCCGGCGGGGTGCCCGGGCAGACGGCGGTGATCCGGGCGTCCGAGAGATCGGCGGTCAGGGCGGCGGGGTCGGTCACGACCAGCGCCGGCAGGGCCCGCAGGTCGCGCAGGTCGGCGCCGGGCCGCCAGACCTCGGTGAGCGGGGTGAGGGCGGGCACCCAGACGGCGCCGTGCGCCTTGAGCGCGGCGGCGTACTCCTCCCCCGAGCGCTCCAGCAGTTCCCGGGCCGCGGCGTTGGTGTCCGGACCGCCGAGCACGATCCGGAAGTCCGGCAGGTTGCTGTCGACGTCCAGCCAGCCGTAGCGGGCCCAGTCGGCGGCCGAGGTGGTGGCGGTGACGCCGACCCGGGCGAGGGCGACGACCAGCTCGCGGGCGTCGGCGGTGGCGTCCAGGTCGGCGGTCACCACCTCGGCGACACCGAGCGCGCGCTCGCCGACCACCACGCCCGAGACCGGGTCGGTGAGCGTCACCCGGGCGGTGGCGCCGAGGCCGAACCAGGTGTTGGCCGGGTTGTCGAGCGTCCACGGTGCCTCGGCCGAGTCGACGTCCGGCAGGGCGAAGCCCCGGCCGACGACCGCTCCCGCGACCTCGCTGACGGGCAGCGCGCCGGGCAGGTCGACGGGGAAGCGCAGCCGCAGCAGCCGGTCGGCGCCGCGGTGGTCGAGCACCCTGGTCCGGCAGTCGACCCGGTCCAGGCCGCGCCACAGCGTCACCGTCTGCTCGTACTGGAAGCCGTCGACGGTGCCGGTGGCCACCAGCCGCTCGCCCAGCGGGCCGGTCTCGCGCCGGACCTCGGCCGGCCCGGCGCCGGAGCCGACCACCGGGCCCTTGGGGACGAGGTGCCAGGGGCCTTCGCCGAAGTCGGGGTGCTGCGGGTACTCCTCGTACACCCGCAGTTCGTTGCCGACCAGGCCGGGCCGGATCAACTCCCGGCCGTGGCGCAGGTCCTGGACGGAGCGGAGGCCACCGCCGCGAGCCGGGTCGGCGGTGACCCGGTAGCGCGCGTTGGCCGCGGTGAGGCCCTCCGCCGGGCGCCAGGCGGCGGTGGCCGGGGCACCGGGGACCAGCCGCCAGGTGCGCCAGCCCAGGGCCGGCACGTCCTCGGCCAGGAAGCGCAGGGTGCCGCGGTCCACGGCGGCGGGCACCTCGGCGCCCTGCTCGTCCAGCACCCGGAACCCGCCGGCGGGCCCGGCGCCACCCGGCCCGGCACCAGCCGAACCGTCACCGCCCGGCCCGTCACCGCCCGGCCCGCCGCCCATGCCTTCCGGCAGCGGGAGGGCGACGAGGCCGGTGCGGTCGAAGCCGAGCGTGTTGGTGACGACGACCCGGCCGACCCCGTCCGCCGGGGTGGCGATCCGCGCCGTCAACGCGTCCAGCGCCCGGTCCCGGACCTCCGCCGCCAGGTCGTACGCCTCCCGCCAGCCGCCGAGCAGGTCCAGGTACACCTGGTCGGACTCGGAGCCGGTGATCGCGTCGTGATGGGCGCCGTAGGCGAGGTGGCGCCACGCCTTGTCGAGCGCGGCCGCCGGGTAGCGGCCCAGGCCCTGCGTCTCCGCGAGCACCGCGAGCTTCTCGGCGTCGACGGCCGCGGTCTCCGCCGCCCGTTGGGCCTGCTTGGTGTCGATGTAGGAGACGTCCTTGCCGGTGTAGACCGGGTTCATGTCGCGGCTCTGCGGGCCGGGACGGCGGCCGGTCGCGGCGAGTTCGGCGCGCACCGCGTCCAGGAACTCGCGGGGGGTGGCGCAGACGAACCTCGGCCACAGGTACTTGGCGGCCCAGGAGCGGTGGATCTCGGTGACCCACTTGTTGGGCGGGGTGTAGTCGGTGCCGACCGGCAGCAACAGGTTCCTGGTCGCGCCGACCGGCTTGAGCTTGCGGTAGAGCTCGTACACGGCGCGTTCGGCGGTGGCCAGGTCGGCCGAGGAGTCCATCCACCAGCCGGCCGAGTAGTGGTGCGGCATGTAGTGGGTGAGCACGCCCTCGCCGCTCGGGGCGATCCACTCGAACTCGCTCGGGAACTGCATCACCCGGGCGTCGTCCTTGGCCTCGCGGAAGTTCTTCTGGATCGGGCCCCACTGGTGGAACGGGCCGCGCGCCCAGGCGCTGCCGGTGAGCCCGGCGGCGGCCAGGTAACCGGGGAACTGCGGGTCGTGCCCGAACACGTCGAGCTGCCAGGCGGTCCGCGGATCGCCGCCGAGGATGTCGCGCTGGTAGCCGATGCCGTGGACGATGTTGCGGATGGTGGTCTCGGCGCCGGTGAGATTGGTGTTGGGCTCGTTGTAGGTACCGCCGACGAGTTCCACCTGACCCCGGTCGAGCAGCAGCCGCAGGGTCTCCCGGCGTTCCGGGTGCTGGTCGAAGTAGGGCTTCAGGTAGTCGACTTCGGCGAGCACGAACTTGTACACCGGGTCCCGCAGCGCGAGGTCGAGATGGGCGTCGACGAGCGCGAAGCCGTTGCGCTCCCACAGCGGCCTGGTGGTGGCGTCGGCGGAGAGCAGTTCCCAGGGGGAGGTGTAGGCGGCCTGGGTGTTCCACCACACCGGGTCGTAGTGGAAGTGGGAGACGAGGAACATCGTCCAGCCGGGTTCGGCGACCTCGACCACCCCCTCGGCGCGGGCCCCGCCGGTCCCGCCGGCCCCGATCGCCTCGACGGTGACCGGCAGCCGGGCGCCGGGGGCGGCACCGGTGATCTCCAGCGGGACTTCGACCTGCCCCGTGCCGGCCGCCTCGCCGCGCACGCCCGGCCCGGTGACGGTGATCCGGGTGGCGGGCGGGCCGTCGAGGGTGACCCGCAGCAGTTGCCGCGGGGCGTGCTCGGGGCCGGTGAACAGGTCCGTGCTCTCGACGGCGGTGAGGGTGACCGGCACGGGGAGGGTCCTTTCGGGAGGGGGTGGTCCGCGGAACGACGGGGCTGTCAGCCGCCCCAGGTCTCGAACTCGTAGATCCGGGCGGCCGGATCGGTGCCCTGGGTCGGCTTCGTCACCACCAGCCGGACGTACCGGGCCGTGGTGGTCACCGGGTGGGTGGTGGTGCCGGCGGTGTTGCCGGTGACGGTGGCGACGGTGGTCCACGGGTCGGTGGCGGCCGAGCGGACCTGGACCGAGAAGTCCCGGGTGTTGAACGCGGCGCTCTCGCCGCCCGCCTGGGCGTGCTTGACCACGAACTTCGTCAGCGGCTTCGCCGAACCGAGGTCCACCTCCAGCCACTTGCCGCTGGTGAGGGTGCACCACTTGTCGCCGTTGCCGCCGTTGACGGTGCCGTTGACGGCCTTGGCCGGGCCCTCGTCGGTGTTGCACTGGCCGGAGGCGGTGGCCGGGCGGCCCAGCGCCAGGTTGGTGCCGGTGGGCGGGGTACCGGTCCAGGGGACGGTGGTGGTGGCCACGGCGGACCGGCCGTACTCGGTGGAGACGGCCTCGACCTCGACGGTGGTGGCCGCCTCCGTCCCGGCCCGGTCGAGCCGGTTGACGAAATAGGCGTCGGACGGGGTGGCGCCCAGGTAGCTCCGGGTGCCGTCGGCGTTGCGCCGGTACAGCTCGTAGTGGTGCACGTTCCCGCCTGCGGACGGCGTCCAGGCGAGCCGCAGCGACTGGCTGCTCCCGGCCACCACGTCGGCCGCGCCGAGCACGGTCAGTCCGGAGGGTGCCGCCGGCGCGTCCACCGCACCGTCGTAAACGGCGAGTTGGCCGATCCGCAGATCGTAGGCGGAACCGGTGCCGGTGGTCCGCAGACCGATCTGGGCGATGGTTCGGCCCGCGTAGGCGGACAGGTCGAGGGTCCTGCGCTCCCAGCCGGTGCCGGTGGTGGCGCCGAGGTCGAGCGTGGTGAAGGTCGTCGGCGCGTCGGTGAAGGAGACCGCGGCGGCGAGCCGGGTGGCGCCGGCGGCCGGGGTCCTCAGCACCACCGACAGCTTGGTGTCGGCGGCGACCGGGAGCCTGCTCTGGTACAGCCGGACGGTGTTGGCGGCGCTCGGGGTCCCGGTGAGGCGCAGCGAGGAGCCGCCCTCGTAGGCGTCGGTGAAGTCGACGGACGGGGTCACCTTGCTGCCCGTGGACTCCACCAGCCAGTGGTAGGTGGGCGGGACGTCCTGGAGCGAGAGGTTGTTCCAGCCGCCGGTGGCGACCCGGGTGCCGCCCGCGTTGTAGAAGTCGCCCTCGCCGGAGGAGAAGTTGGTGACGAAGGGCTTGGCGGTGATCGGGGTGGACTCGGCGACGTAGCTCGCCAGCCCCTTCCAGGAGGAGGAGGTGGAGGTGTTCGAGGGGTCGTTGTTGGCGCCGACCCAGTACCGGGCGTCCTTGGCCAGGTAGTCGGCCCGGTCGGTGGCGGACTTCCAGGTCCACTCGGGGCGGTAGAGGCCGAGCGAGGTGGTGTGCGGCTTCCCGGCGGGGAAGAGCGCGTTCCAGTCGACGCCGGTGTTGTAGCCGTTGGCCTCGGTGTCGATGCCGGAGTAGAGCTCGTACTCGTTCCGGCCCAGGCCGCGGGCCAGGGTGCGGGAGGAGTCCAGGCCGCCGGACGACCAGTTGAAGTTGAGGAACATCGAGTCGGAGGTGCGCCTGGCGCCGTCCTGGAGGAAGGTGTCGTTGGCGGAGGTCAGGGCGTTCTGCCAACTGACCGAGCCGGACTCGGTCATGGCGTCGTACCACATGAACTCGGTCGCGCTCTGCGCCTCGGTGTACTGCATCAGGTCGCGGACCTGGCCGGCCAGCGCCGAATCGCCGCCGCCGGTCTCCTGGTTGATGAACCAGCCGTCGAAGCCGTAGTACTGGGCGGCCTGGACGAGCTTGTCCGCGACGGGGTAGCGGCTGCCGGACTTCTGGACGAAGTCGCGCACCCACTGGAGCTGGCCGCCGTACGCGGCGGGCGGGAAGAACACCGTCCCGTAGACCTTGACGCCGTTGCGATGGGCGGCGTCGATCACGGTCGGGTTGGGGGCGAGGATGAGGCCCTCGCCGGCCGAGCCGCCCCAGAACACCAGCTTGTCGACGTACTGCCAGTAGCCGAAGGCGTAGTAGTTGGGGTCGGCGGAGCCCTGGGAGGGGTTGTTGGAGGTGGGTCCGAACGAGACCAGGGAGGCGATCCTCCCCTCGCCCGCGCGGGCGTTGGGGTTGGCCTTGAGGGCCGGATCGGCGGTGCGCGGCTGGAGCGGGACCCGGGCGCGGTTGAACCGGGCGTCCGGGTCGGTGGCCGGGTCCCAGCCGAGGATGGTGTTCGGGTACCAGTAGGAGGCGTAGGGCTGGGTGCCGGTGGCGGCGCTCGCGGCGGGGGCGGCCACCGGGGAGGGGGCGGCGGGGGCGGCCCCGGCGACCGTGGGGGTGAGGCCCAGGACGGCTGTGCCGAGGGCGGCGCCGAGCAGGCGGGGGATCCGTCGTCGTGACATGCGCTGGCTCCGTTCGCGCGGAAGGCGGAGGAGGATGGGGGCGGGCCTCGCCCGGGGCGGGCGCGGCCCGGGGGTGCATGTGCGGGTGCGGGGTGTACGGGTACGGCGTGTCCGGGTACGCGGGACGTGCGGGGCGCGGGGCCACCGGCCGCGCCGTGCCCTCGGCGCGCGGAGCACGGGGCTCCGGACGGGGCGCGGCGCGCGGGCACGGTGGAACCGGCCCCGGCCCGGGTGCGAACGGGCCGGCCGGACGGCCATGGACGCCTCGCCGGACGCCGGCCCCACGGTGGTGCGCCGAGCGGTGCCCGCTCGGCGCCAGCGACGCTAAACCGGTTCAGGACCGCTGTCAACGGTGTCGACGGAGTTCACCCCTGCCGGGGAGGCGCCACCCGGCGGCGAGGTGGACTCGCGCACGGTGAGCCTCGGCGTCGGCATCTGCAGGTCGCGGTCGGGCCCGGCGTCGTCGATCACCGCCAGCAGGCTGCGGGCCACCTGCTCGCCGAGCGCGAAGGTGTCCCGGCTCAGCGCGGTGAGCGGCGGGTGCACGATCCGCGCGAGCACCGAGTCGTCGAAGGAGACGATGGACAGCTCCCCGGGCACCGCGACGCCCATCTCCCCCGCCACGCCGAGGCCGGCCACCGCCATCACGTCGCTGTCGTAGACGATGGCGGTGGGCCGCCGGGGCCGGGAGAGCAGGGTGCGGGTGGCCGCGGCGCCCTCCGCGTCGCTGAAGTCGGTCGGCACCGAGAGCGCCTCCTCCAGGCCGAGCCGCCGGGAGGCGTCGCGCAGCGCGCGGATCCGCCGCTGGGTGTGCTGGAAGTGCGGCAGCCCGGCCAGGTGGGCGATCCGCCGGTGCCCGATGGCGGCCAGGTAGTCGACGATGGAGAGCATCGCCTCGCGGTCGTCGGCCCAGATCCGCAGCGGCCCGCCGCCCTTGCCCGGGCCGCCGAGCACGACGGCGGGCAGGCCGAGCGCGTCCAGCACGTCGAGTCTGGGGTCGCGCAGCTGGAGGTCGACCACGATGAAGCCGTCGACCCGGTGCTCGGACGTCCAGCGGCGGTAGACCTCGATCTCGGCCGCGGTGTCCTCGACCACCATCAGGTGCAGGGCGACGGAGTGCGCGGACAGCACCGCCTGGAGGCCGGAGAGCAGTTGGCTGAAGAACGGCTCGACGCCGATGGTCCGGGCCGGGCGGGCGATCACCAGTCCGACCGCGTCGGACCTGGCCCCGCCGAGGGCGCGGGCGGCGCTGTGCGGCCGCCAGTTCATCTCCTCGGCGACCCCGAGGATCCGGGCCCTGGTCGCCTCGCTCACCCCCGGGCGGCCGTTGAGCGCGAAGGACACCGCGCCCTTGGAGACGCCCGCCCGGCGGGCGATGTCGGCGATGGTCGGTCTGCCCACGGGTTCCGACTCCTCTCTTGACAGCCAAGTTTAGGCCGGAGCATAGTCCCTGCAACAGCTAGACCGGTTTAGTAAGACAGGTTCCGAAACTCAGCGCAATCCCCGATGCATCCCCCTCCCCCACCCACCACGGGAGAACCCTCATGCGTAGAATCCGGGCGGCAGTGACCACGGCGGTGCTCACCGCGACCCTGGCCACAGGCTGCGGACTCGGCTCCGACGGCGGCTCCGGCAGCGGCGACGGCGCGGCGAGCGCCGCCGCCACCGGCGAGGTCAAGGGCAAGGTCTCGCTCCAGACCTGGGCGCTCAAGCCGAAGTTCACCGCCTATGTGCAGGGCGTGATCGACGGCTTCCAGCAGAAGTACCCGGGCGTCCAGGTCGACTGGCTGGACCAGCCCGGCGACGGCTACTCCGACAAGGTGCTCAGCCAGGCCGCCGCCGGCACCCTGCCCGACGTGGTCAACCTCCCACCGGACTTCGCCCTCCCGCTGGCGAAGCAGGGCCTGCTGCTGGACGTCGCCAAGGCCGACCCGAAGCTCGCCGCCGAGTACGTGCCCGGCGGCCTCGACGCCTACCGGTTCGCGGGCCTCGGCGGCACCTTCGGCTACCCCTGGTACCTCAACACCGACGTCAACTACTGGAACGCCGAGCTGCTGACCAAGTACGGCCTCGACCCGAAGAAACTCCCCACCACCCTGGACGAACTCATCGCCCAGGCCCGGACCTTCAAGGAGAAGGCCGGCAACTCGGTCTATCTGATGAGCCGCAAGCCCGGCCTCGGCGACCTGGTCGACGCGGGCGTCGAGGTGATGGCCGAGGACGGGAAGTCGTTCACCTTCAACACCCCCGAGGCCGCGGCAGTCCTGGACAAGTACCGCGCCGCGTTCAAGGAGGGGCTGCTGCCGAACGACGTCCTGACCGACACCTACGCCGGCAACTCCAAGCTCTTCACCGCCGGCACCGCCGCCTGGACCACCGCCGGGGCCAACTTCATCACCTCCGTCGCCACCGACAACCCCACCCTCGCGCCGAAGATCGTCTCCTCCCCGTCGATGGGCACCCCGCCGCTCTACGTCCAGGGCGTGTCCGTCCCCAGGAGCACCAAGAACCCGGCCGCCGCGGTGGCCCTGGCCCGCTGGGTCACCAGCCCCGAGAACCAGGCCGCCTTCTCCCGGCTGACCAGCATCTTCCCCTCCACCAACGCCTCCGCGAACGACCCGCTGTTCAGCAAGTCCGACGGCAGCAACGCGGGTGACGCCAAGGTCGTCGCCTTCGCCTCGCTGGCCAGGGCCAAGATGCTCCAGCCGGTCCAGGTGGACGACGCCATGAGCACCATCGTCAAGCAGCAGTTCACCCTCGCGATCAGCGGCGACACCAGCGCCAAGCAGGCCCTGGACACCGCCGTCGAGCGGTGCAACCAGCTCCTCAAGGGCTGACCTCCCGCCCATGGGCGGCGGCCCCGCCCCCGGGGAGCCGCCGCCCACCGGGAACGACCCGCGACCCCCGCCCCAGGAAGGCACGGCATGACCCACCGGCGCTGGTTCACCCCCTGGCTGCTCGCCGGGCCCGCACTGATCTGGCTGGCCGTCTTCAACCTCTGGCCCGCCGCCAACACGGTGATCCTGTCGTTCACCAACGCCAAACCCCTCGGCGGCGGACGGTTCACCGGCCTCGACAACTACCAACGCGTCCTCGACGACGACCAGTTGGCCGACGCACTGCTCAACTCCGTGATCTACCTGCTGATCTGTCTGCCACTGCTGACCGTGCTGCCGCTGCTGCTGGCCCTGCTGGTCCAGCGCCGGCTGCCCGGCATCACCTTCTTCCGCACCGCCTTCTACACCCCCGTCGTCGCCTCCGCCGTCGTGGTCGCCCTGATCTGGGGCTGGGCCCTGAACGACCGCGGGCTGGTCAACGGCGTGCTCCAGCAGACCGGCCTCGCCGACTCGGCCGTCCCCTTCCTCACCGACCGCTGGCTGCTGCTGCTCAGCGCGATCGCCCTGACCACCTGGAAGGGCCTCGGCTACTACATGGTCATCTACCTCTCGGCGCTGGCCAATGTCGGCCGGGAGCTGCACGAGGCCGCCGCCGTCGACGGCGCGGGAGCGCTGCGCCGCTTCCTGCACGTCACCCTGCCGGGCGTGCGGCCCACCATGGTGCTGGTCTCGGTGCTGATCTCGGTCTCCTCGCTCCGGGTGTTCTCCGAGCTGTACGTGCTCTCCAACGGCACCGGCGGCCCGGGCGGCCGGGACATGTCGGTGGTGATGCTGATCCAGATGTACAGCCGCGGCTTCAACGGCCACCTCGGCTACGCCTCGGCACTCAGTCTGCTGCTCTTCCTGATCACCCTCGGCCCGATGCTGCTGCTGACGCGCCTCAACCGGAAGGCGGCCTGACCCATGCGGCGCTCCCGCAGCTTCAACACCCCCTCCGCCGCCGAGACCGTGCTGCGTTACCTGCTGCTCCTGCTGGTCCTGCTGCTGGTCGTCGGACCGTTCCTCTGGCAGCTCTCCACCTCCCTCAAGGGCCCGACCGAGGACGTCTGGTCCGCCACCCCGCGCTTCCTCCCCGACCACCCCACCGTCGACAACTACCTCAAGGTCGCCGACACCATCCCGGTCTGGACCTACGCCGCCAACTCACTGGTGGTGGCGGCCATCGCGATCATCGGCAACGTGGTCGGCTGCACCCTGGCCGGCTACGCGCTCGCCAAGCTGCGCTTCCGGGGCGTCCGGCTGGTGTTCGGCCTGCTGCTGGCCACCCTGATCCTGCCCGGTGAGGCGACCATCGTGTCCCAGTACGTCACCGTGCGCAGCCTCGGCCTGGCCGACACCCTCACCGGCGTCGCCCTGCCCGGCGCCCTCTCCATGCTCAACGTGCTGCTGATGCGCACCGCCTTCGCCGCCGTCCCGCCCGAACTGGAGCAGGCGGCGCTGGTGGACGGCGCCAACGTCCGCCAGCGGCTGTGGCACATCGGGCTGCCGAACGTGCGCGGCATGCTCAGCGTGATCGTCATCTTCACCTTCATCGGCGCCTGGGACGACTTCCTCTGGCCGCTGATCGTGCTCAACGACCCGCAGAAGTACACCCTCACGGTCGGCCTCCAGTACCTCAACGGCACCTTCAGCGCCAACCCCCGGCTGATCGCGGCCGGGACCATGATCGCCTTTCTGCCGATCGTGGTGGTGTTCGCGGTGTGCCAGCGCTTCTTCTTCAAGGGAGTGGAGGAGGGTGCCGTGAAGGGCTGAGACCCGCACCGAACACCGCACCGGACCGCGCCGCACCGACCGGACCGTGCCGACCGGACCGGGACGCACCGCACCGGGACGCACCGCACCGGACGCACCGCCGTTCCTCCTCCCAGGGAGCCACCGACCATGACCACCGCTCCGCGGACCACCGCCCCGCGCTTCGGCGTCAACTACACGCCCACCGCCGGCTGGTTCCACCACTGGCTCGACTTCGACCTCGACGCCGTCCGCGCCGACCTCGACTCGATCGCCTCGCTCGGCCTCGACCACGTCCGGGTGTTCCCGCTCTGGCCGCTGTTCCAGCCCAACCGGACCCTGATCCGCCCCCGCGCCGTCGAACAGCTGACGGCCCTGGTGGACGCCGCCGGGGAGCGCGGCCTGGACGTCGCCGTGGACGGCCTCCAGGGCCACCTGTCCAGCTTCGACTTCGAACCGGCCTGGATCCGGACCTGGCACCGCCGCAACATGTTCACCGACCCGGACGTGGTCGAGGGCCAGGCCGCCTATCTGCGCACCCTCGCCGGCGCCCTCGCCGAGCGGCCCAACTTCCTCGGCATGACGGTCGGCAACGAGGTCAACCAGTTCTCCGGCGAGCCGCACCCCGACCCGCACCGGGCCACCCCCGAGCAGGCCGCCGCCTGGCTGCGCCGAATGGTCGACGCCTGCGAGCGCGGCGCCCCCGGCCGGCTGCACCTGCACGCCTCCTACGACGCGGCCTGGTACCTCGACGGGCACCCTTTCACACCCTGGCACTCGGCCCGGATCGGCGCGGCCACCGCCGTGCACTCCTGGGTGTTCAACGGCACCGCGCAGCGCTACGGCGCCCACTCCACCGCGAGCGACCAGCACGCCGCCTACCTGGTGGAGCTGTCCAAAGCCTGGGCCGGGGACCCGCACCGCCCGGTCTGGCTCCAGGAGGTCGGCGCCCCCGCCCCGCACATCACCGCCGCCGACGCCGCCCGGTTCACCGGCGCGACCGTGGACGCGGTGCTCGACTGTCCCGACCTGTGGGGCGTCACCTGGTGGTGCTCGCACGACGTGGACCGCTCACTGGCGGACTTCCCGGAGCTGGAGTACAGCCTGGGCCTGCTGACCAACGACCGCCGGGTCAAGCCGGCCGGGGAGCGGCTGGCCCGGGCCGTCGCCGCCGCCCGCGCCGACTGGCGGGCGCCCGCGCCGCGCCGCACCGCCGTGGTCGTCGACGCCGGGGACGAGGTGACCGCGCCGGGCCGCTCGGTCTGCGGTCCGGGCGGCACCGTGTTCGAGGCGTTCATGCGGCTGGCCGCCGACGGGGCCCGGCCCACCGCGGTACTGGCCGGGCGCGCCGGGGACGCCGCCCACCTCGCCGCCCGGGGCATCACCGAGCTCGTCCACCCGGACGAGCTCCTCCGACCCTCCCTCTCCCTTCCCCAGTCGCCCAACGGAGTCCGCTGACATGCACGATGACCGCACGCTCGTCGAAGCCCGCCTCAAGCGCGTCCTGGAGGAGCGCATCCGCCCGGCGGTGTACCCCGAGTCCGTCCCGCTGTCCGTCTCGGTCTGGACCGCGCCCGGCGAACCGGTCCCGGTCGCCGAGGGCCTGGCTGCGCCGCGCTCCCCGATCGCGGTCGGCGACGCCTGGGGCGCGCCCTGGGGCACCAGTTGGTTCACCGTGACCGGTACGGTGCCGGAGCGCTGGGCCGGGCGAACGGTCGAGGCGCTGATCGACCTCGGCTTCGACGCCAACATGCCCGGCTTCCAGTGCGAGGGCCTGGTGTACCGCCCCGACGGCAGCCCGGTGAAGGGCCTCAACCCGCAGAACCAGTGGGTACGGATCGCCGCCCCGGCGGTCGGCGGAGAGCCGGTGCTGCTGCACGTCGAGGCCGCCGCCAACCCGGTCATCCTGGACTACCACCCCTTCCTGCCGACCGAGTTGGGTGACAAGGAGACCGCCGGTGACAAGCCGCAGTACCGGCTGGAGCGGATGGACCTCGCGGTCTTCGACGAGACGGTGTGGCAGCTGGTGCTGGACCTGGAGGTGCTCGGCGAGCTGATGGCCGAACTGCCGGCCGACGGGGCCCGCCGCTGGGAGCTGCTGCGCGCGATCGAGCGGGCCCTCGACTCGATCGACCTCCAGGACGTCAACGGCACGGCGGCCGCGGCCCGTTCCTGTCTGACCGAGGTGCTGGCCGCGCCCGCCGCGCCGTCCGCGCACCGGATCGGCGCGATCGGCCACGCGCACATCGACTCGGCCTGGCTGTGGCCGCTGCGGGAGACGGTGCGCAAGGTCGCCCGGACCGCCGCCAACATGACCGCGCTGCTGGAGGACGAGCCGGACTTCCTCTACACCATGTCCCAGGCACAGCAGTTCGCCTGGATCAAGGAGCACCGACCGGAGGTGTACGCCCGGGTTAAGAAGGCGGTGGCGGACGGCCGCTTCGTCCCGGCCGGCGGTATGTGGGTGGAGTCGGACACCAATATGCCGTCCTCGGAGGCGATGGCCCGTCAGTTCGTGCACGGCAAGCGGTTCTTCCTGGACGAGTTCGGGATCGACAACGAGGAGGCGTGGCTGCCGGACACCTTCGGCTTCACCGGCGGCCTCCCGCAGATCATCCGCAACGCGGGATCCAAGTGGCTGCTGACCCAGAAGATCTCCTGGAGCCAGGTCAACAAGTTCCCGCACCACACCTTCCTGTGGGAGGGCATCGACGGCACCCGGATCTTCACCCACTTCCCGCCCGTGGACACCTACAACTGCTCCATGAAGGGCTCCGAGATCGCCCACGCGGCCCGGAACTTCAAGGACAAGGGGGTGGCCCGGCACTCGCTGGCGCCGACCGGCTGGGGCGACGGCGGCGGCGGCACCACCCGCGAGATGGTCGGCAAGGCGGCCCGGCTGCGCGACCTGGAGGGCTCGGCCGCGGTGCGCTGGGAGCGGCCGGCCGAGTTCTTCGCCAAGGCCGAGGCCGAGTACCGGAATCCGCCGGTCTGGGTGGGCGAACTCTACCTGGAGCTGCACCGGGCCACCCTGACCAGCCAGGCCCGGACCAAGCAGGGCAACCGACGCAGTGAGAACCTGCTGCGGGAGGCCGAACTCTGGTGCGCCACCGCCGCGCTGCGCACCGGTTCGGCGTACCCGTACGAGCGGCTGGACCGGATCTGGAAGACGGTGCTGCTGCACCAGTTCCACGACATCCTGCCGGGCTCCTCGATCGCCTGGGTGCACCGGGAGGCGGAGGCGACGTACGCGGGCCTGGCGGCCGAGCTGGAGGAGTTGATCGACGCCGCCCAGCGGGCCCTGGCGGGCGATCCCGAGGGCGGGCGCGAGCTGGTGTTCAACGGCGCCCCGCACGGACGTTCGGCGGTGCCGGCGGGCGGCGCGGCGGTAGCGGTGCCCGGCCCGGGCGACTGCGCGGTGACCGCGCGCGACGGCGGCGGCTTCGTGCTCGACAACGGGCTGCTGCGGGTCGTGGTCGACGGCGACGGCCTGGTGGTGTCGGCGGTGGACGCGGCGAGCGGCCGGGAGGCCGTCGCCCCGGGCGCCCGGGCGAACCTGCTCCAGTTGCACCCCGACTTCCCCAACATGTGGGACGCCTGGGACGTGGACCAGTTCTACCGGAACACGGTCACCGACCTGGTCGGGGCCGACGAGGTCGTGGTGCACGCGGACGGCCCGGCGGAGGTCGCGGTACGGGTCGCCCGCTCGTTCGGCTCCTCCGCGGTGACCCAGACGCTGACGCTGCGCGCGGGCTCGGGCCGGCTGGACATCGACACCGAGGTGGACTGGCACGAGGCGGAGAAGTTCCTGAAGGTCGCGTTCCCGCTGGACGTGCACACCGACCGGTACGCGGCCGAGACCCAGTTCGGCCACCAGTTCCGGCCCACCCACACCAACACCAGCTGGGAGGCGGCCAAGTTCGAGGCGTGCAACCACCGCTTCGTGCACCTGGCCGAGCCCGGCTGGGGCGTCGCCCTGGTCACCCCCTCGACCTACGGCCACGACGTGACCCGGGCGGTGCGCGCGGACGACGGCGGCACCACCACCACGGTCCGGTTCTCGCTGCTGCGCGCGCCGCGCTTCCCCGACCCGCGCACCGACCAGGGCCGGCACCGGTTCCGGCACGCGCTGGTGCCGGGCGCGGAGATCGGCGACGCGGTCCGCGAGGGCTACGCGGTGGGCCTGCCCGAGCGCCGGGTGACCGGCTCGGCGGAGTCGGTGCGGCCGCTGGTCGAGCTGGACCAGGACGCGCTGGTGGTGAGCGCCGTCAAGCTGGCCGACGACGGCAGCGGCGACCTGGTGGTGCGGGTGTACGAGTCCGCCGGCGGCCGGGCCCGGGGGCGGCTGGCGACGTCCTTCGCGCTGGCGTCGGCGGTGCCCTGCGACCTGCTGGAGCGGCCCTGGGAGGGTACCCGCGGCGAGGTCGTGGCGGACGGCGACGGGGTACGGCTGGCGCTGCGGCCGTTCGAACTGGTGACCCTGAGGCTGACGCCGGCGGGCTGATCCTGTTTGCTGTCCCTGTCGTCCTGTCCGGCCCGCCGTCCCGGTCCTCCCGGAGCGGCGGGCCGGACGGGCGTCCGCCCGTCCACTCGTGCGTCCGCCGATCCGCGCCCCTGTCCACCCGTCCACCCGTCCACCTGCCCGTCCATCCTCACCGGAGCCCTCCCGCCATGACCGCGCCCTCGCCGTCCACCGACCCGCTCCCCGCCGTGCCCACCGCCGCACAACTCACCGGACCGCAGCTCACCGGACCGGCCTCCGCCGGACCGGTCTGGGCCGCCGTCGACATCGGTGGCACCAAGATCGCCGGGGCGCTGGTCGACTCCACCGGGACGCTCACCCACCGCGTCCAGCTGCCGACCCCGGCGAAGGAGTCCGGCGCCGAGGTACTGGCCGTGGTGCACCGGGTGCTGGACCACCTCGCCGCCGCCCCCGACTGGGCGGCCGTCACAGCCGTCGGCATCGGCAGCGCCGGGCCGGTGGACCTCGTCGGCGGCACGGTCAGCCCGGTCAACATCCCCGGCTGGCGGGATTTCCCGCTCACCGCCGAGGTCGCCGCCCACCCCGCCGTGGCCGGCCGACCGGTGGCGCTGGCCGGGGACGGCGTCGCGATGGCCGCCGCCGAGCACTGGCGCGGCGCGGCCCGGGGCGCCGGGAACGCCCTCTGCCTGGTGGTCTCCACCGGGGTCGGCGCCGGCCTGGTGCTGAACGGCTCGGTCCACCCCGGACCGAGCGGCAACGCCGGCCACCTCGGGCACATCAGCGTCGACCTGGACGGCGAGCGGTGCCCGTGCGGCTCGTACGGCTGCCTGGAGAACATCGCCAGCGGCACCGCCATCGCCCGGCGGGCGCTCGCCGACGGCTGGGAGCCCCGGGGCACGGACCGCTCGGCGCGCGCGGTGGCCGAGGACGCGCTGGCCGGACACCCGGTGGCGCTGGCCGCCTTCGACCGGGCGGCGCAGGCGCTGGCAGCCGGGATCGCCGCCACCGCCACCCTGGTCGACCTGCGGCGGGTGGTGGTCGGCGGCGGGGTGGCGGCGGCCGGTCCGGTGCTGTTCGAACCGCTCGCCCGCCACCTGGACCGCTACGCGGCGCTGCCGTACGTCCACGGGCTGGACGTGCGCCGGGCCGAGCTCGGGAACGACGCCGGGCTGATCGGCGCCGCCGCGCTCTGCCGCTGAGCACCGGCACCGCCCTCGGCCTCGGCCTCGCCCCGACCCGACCCGCTCGACCCGCCACCTCCGGGAGACCGTCCGCATGCCGCTGTTCGCCCCGCTCACCAATCCGGTGCGCCCGTACGCCTGGGGATCCGTGACCGCGATCCCCGGGCTGACCGGCACCGCCCCCACCGGCGGCCCGCAGGCCGAACTGTGGCTCGGCGCCCACCCGTCCGCCCCGTCCCTGCTCGACGACGGGCACGGGCCCCGCCCGCTGGACCGGCTGATCGCCGAGGCTCCGGAGGAGATGCTCGGCGCGGCCACCGTCCGACGGTTCGGCCCCCGGCTGCCGTTCCTGTTCAAGGTGCTGGCCGCCGAACGGGCGCTGTCCCTCCAGGTGCACCCGACCCGGGCCCAGGCCGAGGCCGGATTCGCCGCCGAGGAGGCGCTCGGGGTGCCGTCGGACGCCCCGGAGCGGGTCTACAAGGACCGCGACCACAAGCCGGAACTGCTCTGCGCGCTGGGCGACTTCGAGGCCCTGTGCGGCTTCCGGCCGACCGCCGCCACGGCCGCGCTGCTGGACCGGCTGGCGGTCCCGGCGCTGGCCGGCTGGGCCTCGGCGCTCCGCGCCCGGCCCGCCGCGGAGGTACTGC
Source organism: Kitasatospora sp. NPDC094019 (assembly GCF_044764505.1). Lineage (NCBI taxonomy): Bacteria > Bacillati > Actinomycetota > Actinomycetes > Kitasatosporales > Streptomycetaceae > Kitasatospora > Kitasatospora sp. NPDC094019. The sequence continues at coordinate 92,217 of NZ_JBIWIF010000020.1, read as the reverse complement.
CCGCCCTGCTCCGGCAGGCCCTCGGCGGCGGCGCGGCCGGGCCTGACGGTGCTCCCGCCCCGGACACCGCCGCCGTGCTGGCGGAGGTCACCACCGCGTTGGGCCGGGTCGCGGCGGCCGGCGGTCCCTTCGCCGCCGCCTGCACGGCCTACGCCCGCGCCGCCCGCGACTACCCCGGCGACCGGGGCCTGCTCGCAGCGCTGCTGCTGAACCACGTCCGGCTGCGGGCCGGCCAGGCGCTGCACCTGGACGCCGGCGTTCCGCACGCCTACCTCCACGGCCTGGGCGTCGAACTGATGGCCAACTCCGACAACGTGCTGCGCTGCGGCCTGACCGCCAAGCACATCGACGTGCCGGGCCTGCTCTCGGTGACCGCCTTCGAGGCCGTCGAACCGGCCGTCCTCACCGCCGCACCGGCGGCCGGCGCCGATCCCTCGGTCGCCTGCTTCCCTTCCCGCACCGCCGAATTCCGGCTCTCCCGGCTCCGCCCCGGCGACACCGGCGTGCGGGTCGACCGCGCGGACGCCCCGCAGATCCTGTTGTGCACCGCCGGCGAAGCCCGGCTGTCCGCCCCCGACGGCCCGGCCCTGCGCCTCGCCCGGGGCGGCTCCGCCTACCTTCCGCCCACCACCGTCCCGGTCCGGCTCGACGGCCCGGGCGCGGAACTCCACCGCGCGACCGTCGGCTGACCCGCCGCCCGGTCGTTCCGGCGCGTCCGTCCGCGCCTCCGTCCACCGCGACCTCCGCTCGCCGGTCCGTCCGCCCCCGCACAGGAAGAAGCCCCAGTCGACTTCCTGTGCCGGGCGTCGGCCGACCCGGCCCGCCCGGGGGGATCAGCGCGCGCGGTGCCGGTACGACCCCACGGGAACACCCCGGGTCAGCGCGCTCAGGCCGGGCAGGCGCCGGCGGGGCTGGTGGTGTCCGGCGGAGGCCGCGACCAGGGCCCCGCGAGGGGACTTCACTCCCGGCCGGGACGGCACCGCGACGCCCGCCTCGTCGGCCAGGAAGCCGGAGAGGAACCGCCGCTCCGGCGGGCTGAGCGTGCGGGAACGGCCGGAGACCCGGTCCCGGGCGACCACCACGGTCCGCGCCCGCATAAAGGTGTGCGGGTCACGACACACATTCACCACGACATGCGCGGAACTGCGTCCGAGCCGTTCCACGTTCAGCCGTACCAGCAATGGTTCCGGCCCGTGGTGCAGCTGCTCCAGATAATCGATCTCGTGCCGGGCGATCAGGAATCCGGACGGGAAAAGGGATTCCCTTACGGCGGTCGAGTGGTGACAGAAGAGGTCGTAAATTCCCTCCTGCACGTAGGAGACCAGCCGGGCGTTGTTGATGTGCCCGTTCTCATCGACGTCGCTCCACCGGGTGGGGCAGGCCAGGACGTGGGCGTTGGCATCCGCCTCGCGGTTCCGTGCCGCGCTCACCGGTGTTCGGCCGCGGCACCGGTGGGCAGCAGCGCCCGCTGCAACCGCGCGTAGTAGACGGCGTGTTCGGAGGCCATCCGGGCGGCGGTCCAGCCCTCCTCGGCGGCCTCGGCGGCAGCCCGGACGACCAGGCTGTCGAGCACGCCGTCGACCGCCCGGCACAGCTCGGCCACCGCCGCCAGGCGCTCGGGGACGTCCGACCGGCCGGCCGCGCCGTCGGCCGGGAAGGCCGCGAGCGAGTCGACCGCGAGCCTGAGTTCGTCGACGTTCTCGGACCTGGATTCGGAAACGAAATTGCGCACAGTTCTCTCCCTAAACGGTTACGGCATTTCTGGATGTGCGAACCCTGCGAGCGGGTTCGGTTCCCCCCGGCGCTATGGACGCTATCCCAGCCCGGCGCGCTTCGGGGAGGTATTCGGAACGGGAGCGGAAACTGACCACCATTGGAGTAGTTTGACGTTGCATAAAATCAGCCGCATCCACCGAATGCCACCCCGTTCGGCCCTTCCCCCAGCGTCGGCCCCCGGCCGGACGGTCATGCCCCGCTCCCCCAACTGGTCCACCAGCGCGCCTTGTAGAGCTGGGCGCCGGGCAGGTACCGGACACCGTCCGGACGGTGCAGGGTGAGCACCGAGGTGCACCAGGTACAGGGGCCCGCGTGATCCGGGGCGGCCGTGAGCAGCCGCCCGGTGCCGGGCTCGTCGCCCACGCTCTTGATGTCCCGCTCGGCCCGTTCGTCCGCCAACCGGATCCGGGTGAAGCGGTCCGCCGCCGGGTCGAACCGCCACAGGTGCGCCGCCGTGCTCACCCAGAACCGGCCCGGCGCGGCGAGCACCGGGGCCAGGTCGTGGCCGCCGTACTCGGGCAGCGGCACCGACCGTTCGGCGGTCAGCGTCGGCGCGGCCGCCGTGCCGCCCACCCGCAGCGCCGTCAGGGTGTCGTCGCCGAGGGCCCAGAGCCGCCCGCTCCGCGCGTCCCACTGGACGCCGTGCGCGCCCGGCAGCCGGTACTCGGCGTGCACGGTGCTGCGCGGTCCCAGCGAGGCCGCGTAGAGCCGGACCCAGCCGCCGCCCGAGGCGGCGACCGCGACGTTGCCGTCCGGGAGCAGCTCGGCGCTGTGCGGGTTGGCCGACCCGGTGTCGACGGCCCAGACGGCGGCGCCGGTCGTGGTGTCCACGACGGCGGCCAGCCCGCCGGAGGCGGTGGTGAGGAGGTATCTGCGGCCGTGCCGCACCCGGCTCTTGGCCTCGTCCGGCATGCTCCAGGTCCGGCGCGGCTCCAGGTCGTCGAGGCCGGGCGCGGTGTCCGCGGACCAGGACCACACCGCGGGCCGGCGGTCCGGGCCCAGGAGCGCGGCCGGTCCGGCGGGCCGCTCGGCGCCCAGCACCAGCACCCGGCGGGCGGCCTGGTCGACCACGGCCACCGTCCAGGTGGGCCGCAGCCCGGCGGCCGCGGCCGGGGCCGCGCCGATCCCCAGTACGAGGGCGGCCGCACCCGCCGCCGCCCGCCACGCCCGCCGAACCCGCACCTGACCGCCTCCCGCACCCGGCTCCCACTGTCCGGCTCGCGCTCTCCGACTCCCGCTCTCCGGCTCCCGTCACCACGGTGCGACGCGCCCCCGCCCCCCGCCAGCGCACGGGCGCCGACCGGCCTAGGACTGTCCCCTTGCCGGAGCAGTCCCCGAACACCGTTTGTCGTACCCGGGTGGTTGGATCGGAACCGAGGGCACGGCGAGAGGACCGGAGAGACGATGAGCACGGCCAGGAGCAACGGCGCGCAGGCACCCGAGCCGCACGCCGCGGACACGCACGACCTGATCCGCGTGCACGGGGCGCGGGAGAACAACCTCAAGGACGTCAGCATCGAGATCCCGAAGCGCCGGCTCACGGTGTTCACGGGCGTCTCCGGCTCGGGCAAGAGCTCCCTGGTGTTCGACACCGTCGCCGCCGAGTCGCAGCGGCTGATCAACGAGACCTACAGCGCCTTCGTCCAGGGCTTCATGCCGTCCGTGGCCCGCCCCGACGTGGACGTGCTGGACGGCCTGACCACCGCGATCATCGTCGACCAGCAGCGGATGGGCGCCGATCCGCGCTCCACCGTCGGCACCGCCACCGACACCAACGCGATGCTGCGGATCCTGTTCAGCCGACTGGGGCGGCCGCACATCGGCTCGGCCAAGGCGTTCTCCTTCAACGTCGCCTCGATCAGCGGGGCCGGCGCGGTCACCGTCGAGCGCGCCGGAAAGACCGTCAAGGAGAAGCGCAGCTTCAGCGTCACCGGCGGCATGTGCCCGCGCTGCGAGGGCCGGGGCTCGGTCTCGGACATCGACCTCACCCAGCTCTACGACGACTCCAAGTCGCTCGCGGAGGGCGCGATCACCGTCCCCGGCTTCACCGGTGACGGCTGGATGACCCGGATCTACGCCGGGTCCGGCTTCCTCGACCCGGACAAGCCGATCCGTGACTACGGCGAGCAGGAGCTGCGGGACTTCCTGCACCGCGAGCCGACCAAGGTGAAGGTCAACGGCATCAACCTCACCTACGAGGGGCTGATCCCCAAGGTCCAGAAGTCCATGCTGGCCAAGGACCGGGAGGCGATGCAGCCGCACATCCGGGCGTTCGTGGACCGCGCGGTCACCTTCACCGCCTGCCCCGACTGCGGGGGCACCCGGCTCACCGCGGCCGCCCGCTCGTCGAAGATCGGCGGCATCAGCATCGCCGACGCCTGCGCGATGCAGATCAGCGACCTCGCGGAGTGGGTGCGCGGCCTGGACGAGCCCTCGGTGGCGCCGCTGCTGGCCGCGCTCCGGCAGACCCTGGACTCCTTCGTGGAGATCGGCCTCGGCTACCTCTCGCTGGAGCGTCCGGCCGGCACCCTGTCCGGCGGCGAGGCGCAGCGGGTCAAGATGATCCGCCACCTGGGCTCCTCGCTCACCGACGTCACCTATGTCTTCGACGAGCCCAGCACCGGCCTGCACCCGCACGACATCCAGCGGATGAACGGCCTGCTGCTCCAGCTGCGGGACAAGGGCAACACGGTGCTGGTGGTGGAGCACAAGCCCGAGGTGATCGCGATCGCCGACCATGTGGTGGACCTCGGCCCGGGCGCGGGCTCGGCCGGTGGCACGGTCTGCTACGAGGGTCCGCTGGCGGGCCTGCGCGCGGCCGGCACGGTGACCGGCCGCCACTTGGACGACCGGGCGGCGGTGAAGCCGACCGTCCGCACCCCGACCGGCAAGCTGCCGATCCGCGGCGCCTCCGCGCACAACCTGCGCGACGTCGACGTGGACGTCCCGCTCGGCGTGCTGGTCGTCGTCACCGGTGTGGCCGGCTCCGGCAAGAGCTCCCTGGTGCACGGCTCGGTCCCGCCGGGCGAGGACGTGGTGTCGGTCGACCAGAGCCCGATCCGCGGCTCCCGGCGCAGCAACCCGGCCACCTACACCGGCCTGCTGGAGCCGATCCGGAAGGTCTTCGCCAAGGCCAACGGGGTGAAGCCGGCCCTGTTCAGCCCGAACTCCGAGGGCGCCTGCCCGACCTGCAACGGCGCCGGCGTCGTCTACACCGACCTCGCGATGATGGCCGGTGTGGCCACCACCTGCGAGGACTGCGAGGGGCGCCGCTTCGACTCCTCGGTGCTGGAGTACCGCTTCGGCGGCAAGGACATCAGCGAGGTCCTGGCGATGCCGGTGGCGGAGGCCGTCTCCTTCTTCGCCGAGGGCGAGGCCCGTACCCCCGCCGCCCACCGTATCCTCACCCGCCTGGCCGACGTCGGCCTCGGCTACGTCAGCCTCGGCCAGCCGCTCACCACCCTCTCCGGCGGCGAGCGCCAGCGCCTCAAGCTGGCCACCCACATGGGCGACAAGGGCGGCGTCTACGTCCTCGACGAGCCGACCACCGGCCTCCACCTCGCCGACGTCGAGCAGCTGCTCGGCCTGCTGGACCGCCTGGTCGACTCCGGCAAGTCCGTCATCGTGGTCGAGCACCACCAGGCCGTCATGGCCCACGCGGACTGGATCATCGACCTCGGCCCCGGCGCCGGTCACGACGGCGGCCGGATCGTCTTCGAGGGCACTCCCGCCGACCTCGTGGCCGCCCGCTCCACCCTCACCGCCCAGCACCTGGCGGACTACGTGGGCGCCTGAGCCCCTCCCGCTCCGGTCGGGCGCCGCCCGGCGCCCGACCGGAGGGACCTCCGCCGGCTCAGCCCCGAACGAGTCCCAGGACGACCGCGAACAGCACCGACAGCACCACCATCCCCGCCACCGACACTCCGCAGGCCCGCCACACCCGCGCCGGGTCGGTGATTCGCTCCCGCTCGTCCACGTCAGCCCCGGTTCGGGGCACGCAGGACCAGATCGGCGTGCACGACCTTTCCCAACGACTCCAAGCTGGCACCCCATTGGCCGCGCGTCAGCAGATGGACGAGCGCCAGCCCCCGGTGGCCCTCGTCGTCATCGCCCGCCTCGATCAGAATCGGCATCGTCCGTGACCCGTCCCTGACCGCGATCCGGATCCTGACGGCAGTGACCTGGCGAACCGTGACCAGCATCCGACGACGGCAGCCCGTCTTCACCGCGTTGGTCGTCAGCTCGCTGACGACCAACGCGGCAGCATCGGCCAGTTCCGGCAGCCCCCACTCCGCAAGCTTCTCCCGCACCATCCCCCGGGCCACGGCGACCGACTCGGCGAGGTACGGCAAGGCCACAGTCGCCGGACACGGCCCGGCCTCGCAACAAGCTCTTCGCGGAACCTCCGGTGTCACGAGCGCCGCTCGTACTCCGGCCGGAACGGCGTGACGCGGGGCGGCCTTCGACGCATTCGACGGCATGACAGCTCCAGTGCAGGTGGTGAGTACGCAGAGCCCCTTCGAGGGGCGTCCGATCGACATGTCCCCGAGGTGGGTGACATCGGGCTGTTCGTGCCCACGCGAGCGCACGTTGGCCGTACGCTGCCCCAGCCGGGCAGAGCCGATGCCGTGCTGTTCACGCTACGGTGCGTGAACAACCGGTCCGACTGACTGCCAGTACGCGTTGTCAGGGTCCGAATCGCCTTGGGAGGCCCCCGATGGCCGCTCCTTCACCTCCGCCGTTCCGAGGAACACCGACCGGCGGTCGTCAGCGGGCCGCTCCGGTGCCGCAAGGAACCGTCACGGGCTTCCTGTTCAAAGTGGTCCGCGAACAGATCCCCTGCACCCAGGAGGAACTGGCCGAGCGGCTGAGTGTCGACAAGAGCACGGTCCAGGGCTGGGAATCGGGGCGCCGCCCGCTCTCCGCGACCAAGGCCGGGAATCTCGTGGTCCTTCGCCGAAAGCTCCTGCTGCTCGGAGCGCCCAGCACCCTGGTGTCCCTGCTGGCCACCGCGATGGAGGCCGATCTGCTCCTCGGCGACATCATCCGTACCGGGCCGGGCGGTGATCCCGACCAGCACCCGCTGGCCAGCTGGGTGCTGACTCGGGACACCACGCACTTGATCGGCTGGGCGGTGAGCGGGGTGGTCCCGGCTCTGGTGGCGGCTCACTCCGGCGCCCCCGCCGCGCGCCGGGGACCGGTCGCCTCGGCGCCCCTGCTCGACCGCAACCTGCGGACCGCGTTCTTCGGGAGCCTCCGCTCCACCGCCGAGGCGGTGGAGCGGGCGGGTGACGAGGCTGCTCTGCTTCGCCGCCAGCTCTGGTACCTGTCGTCCTACGACCGGGACTGGGACGCCGCCGAGTGGTTTCACGGCATGCGGCGAAGGGGCACGATGACCGCCGTCGCGACGGGCTGGTCACCGCGCTGGGCCGAGGTCCGCTCCGTGGCGGCGGCCATGGCCCGCCAGGGCGATCCGGGGCTCATGCGGGACTTCATCGACCGCTCGCTCACCGATCACGACGACGCCGAGGCCGCCAACCTCAACTACTGGGCGCATTGGCTCGGGCTGGACTGCCGGCCACAGACCTCGGATGCCTTCATGGCCGAGCGGCAGCGGCCCGCCTGGGGATCCTCCTCCCTCTTCCGCGCCTTCGCCGAGCGGCTCGACCGCGCGGTCGAGTACACCGACCTCTACGTCCACTCGTTGTGGGCCCTCACTCTGTCGCGTCGTGGGTTGTTCGATGCCGACCCACAGGTGTCGCGGGAACTGGCCTACACCGTGACCGCGTTGCTGGACGGCGGATCGCTCTCCTCCGAGTCCCGCCGGGAGCTGGAGTCTGTGCACTACGGTCTGCGGGTAGGCGGTCACTGCACCGGTACGTGATCAGACTCGGCAGAGGACGGCGATGACGGACGAGACGCAGGCGGACGACAGGCAGGCCAAGGGCACCGCGGGGTACCTCCTGGAAGCGGGGATGCTCAAGCGGGCGAAGCGGTCGGGATGGTGGATCGCCGGGGTGAAGGATCCGGAGACGATCGCCGAGCACTCCTTCCGGGCCGGCGTCGTCGGTGCCGTGCTCGCCATGATGGAGGGGGCCGATCCGGCCAAGGTCGCGCTGATGTGCCTGTTCCACGACACCCAGGAGACCCGCGTCGGCGACATCCCCCACATCGGCCGCCGCTACCTCACCGCCGCTTCGAACGAGCGGGTGACCGCCGACCAGGTGAGTGCCGCGCACCCCGCCGTCGCGGACGGGGTCCGGGGCATCGTCGAGGAGTACGAGAACGGCGAGAGCCCGGAGGTCGTCGTCGCGCACGACGCCGACAAGCTGGAATGCCTGCTCCAGGCCGTCGAGTACCGGGAGCAGGGCTACCGGAACGTGCAGCCCTGGATCGACAGCAGCCTCGCGGGCCTCAAGACCGAGTCCGCCCGCCGCCTCGCCGAGGCTGCCCTGACCATGACCTCCCTGGACTGGCAGCAGGTCTACCTGCCGTAGCCGGAGGTCGGGCGCCCGGCCCCGTCGTGGCGGCGGGGCCGGGCGTCCTCCTTCGTCACTACCGGCCGGCGATGGTGTCGGCGAGGCGGGCGAGGGGGGAGGTGGTGGGGCGGCGGGTGGTGGCTTCGCGGCGGTCGGCGAGGTGGTAGGCGGCGTAGAGGGCGTGGACGCCGAGCCAGCGGAAGGGCTCGGGCTCCCAGCGGCGGACGCTGTGGCCGACCCAGGGCAGCCGGGTGAGTTCGGTGTCGTGGCCGAGGACGAGGTCGCGCAGGGTGCGGCCGGCCAGGTTGGTGGTGGTGACGCCGCTGCCGACGTAGCCGCCGGCCCAGCCGAGGCCGGTGCGGCGGTCCAGGTCGACGGTGGCGCACCAGTCGCGGGGGACGCCGAGGACCCCGGCCCAGGCGTGCTCGATCCTGGCGGTGCGGGCGGCGGGGAAGAACTCGTGCAGGATCTCCCGCAGCTGGCGGACGGTGGCGGGCTGGGTGGCGCCGTCGGTGTCGGTGCGGGAGCCGAAGCGGTAGGGGACGCCGCGCCCGCCGAGGGCGATCCGGTCGTCCGCGGTGCGCTGCGCGTACATGTAGGCGTGGGCGAAGTCGCCGAGCACCTCGCGGCCCTCCCAGCCGGTCTCCTCCCAGAAGGAGGCCGGGAGCGGCTCGGTGGCGATCATCGCCGAGTTCATCGGCAGCCAGGTGCGGCGTTCGCCCGCGAGGCCGGAGGTGAAGCCCTCGGTGGCGCGCAGCACGTACCGGGCGGTGACGGTGCCGTGCGCGGTGACGGCCCGGGGCCTGCGGCCGCCGCGGATCTCCGTCACCGGAGTGCTCTCGTACAGCTCGACACCGAGCCGTTCCACCACGTCGGCGAGGCCGGCGGCCAGCTTGGCCGGCTGGACCCGGGCGCCGTAAGGGCTCCACACGCCGCCGAGCGCCCCGGCGACGTTCAGCCGCCGCGCGGTGTCCGCGGCGTCGAGCACCTGGACGCGGTCGGCGCCGTAGGCGCGTTCGGCCTCGGTGAAGGCGCGCAGCCGGGCCAGTTGGGCGGGGGTGCGGGCGACCTCCAGGACGCCGCCGCGCACCAGATCGGCGTCGATGTTCTCGGCGGCGAGGGTGTCGGCGACCTCGCCGACCGCCTCGTCCATCACCCGCTGCATCGCGGCGGCGGGCTCCTGGCCGTAGCGGCGGGCGAAGGCGCCGCGGCCGGCGAAGCCGTTGTAGAGCCAGCCCCCGTTGCGCCCGGAGGCACCGTAGCCGCAGAAGCGCTGTTCCAGGACGGCGATCCGCAGGCCCGGGTCGGCCTTCTTGAGGTAGTACGCCGTCCAGAGGCCGGTGTAGCCGCCGCCGACCACGCAGACGTCGACCTCGCGGTTGCCGGGCAGGGGCGGCCGGGTGTCGGGCACCCCGAGCCGACCCCACCAGAAGGACACTCCGCCGTTCACACCCGTGCCACCGGACACCACGGAACCCGACCTCGCTCTCACGCCGACAGTTTCCCGGACGCTATGCCCGGAGGACGGGGTCGAACCACCGCCAGCTTGGAAGAATCCGGTGCCCGCTCGCTGCACCCTGTCAGGTGCGCGGCGAGGGTGGGCCCGGCTCCGGAGGGGCAGGGGCGGGTGCGGGACTCAGGCCCCGAGGAGGCGTTCGAGGAGCCCGGCCGCCGACTCGTCCTCCCCCCGCTCCGGGACGGCGCAGCGCACGTCGAAGGCGGTGTCGCGGGCGAGGGCGAGGGCGGCGGCGTCGCGGGCCGGGTCGAGGAAGGTGGAGCGCCGCGGTGACAGGAGCATCGACGAGGTGCCTCCGGTCCAGTCGGGGGTGAGTTCGAGGAGTCCGCCGTCGCCCTCGGCCATCACCTCCGCCAGTCCGCGCAGGACGGTGAACGCCCAGATCATGCCGGGGAGTTCGAAGTCGACCCGGGTGTCGAGGTCGAGCGTGAGCGCGCCGGTGGCGGCGTCGTGACGGAGACCGAGGTCGTCGTGCCCGGCCAGGTCGAGGAGGTGGTCGGCGTGGTCGCCGTCGAGCCAGCTGTCGCACTCGGCGACGGCGGCCGGGAGCTCGGCGAGGTACCGACCGCACAGGGCCCGGTCGGACCAGGAGGTGCACAGGGCCGCCCAGTCGGACTCGGGCCAGGCGGAGGCCGGGGCGAGCGGCGCGCGCAGATAGGCCCGCAGGCGGGGTTCGGCGATGGTGACGGCCGCCGTGACCGTGATGTACCGCGCCATGTCCGCCGCTCCTCCGTCGTCACTCCGGCCGCGCCGGTCGTCCGGGTCGTCCGGGTCGTGCCGATCGTCCGGGTCGCGCCGGCCGGTCAGGTCGCGCCGGTCGCGGTCGGTGCCGATTGTGCCCGCACCCGCCGACATTGGGGGCCGCGGCGGGGGCGGGCGACCGGGGTGCGCCGAATCAGCCGATGGTCGAACCGGTGATCGGCTCGGAGAGCGGGATGCTCTCGCCCGCGAGTCCGGTCTTGACGAACTGCCAGGTGAGACCGTTGATCACGCCCTGCCCGAGCGGCGCGAACCGGGCGAAGGCCGGCTGGCTGAGGTCGAGATGGGAGGCGTCGCAGGACGGACACTTGTCCTTGACCGGCACGGTGACGGTCTTGCCCTGGTAGCTGACCTTGACCGAGATGCCCTTGCAGAGGGGGTCGTTGTTGGGGTTGGCGCTGGTCCACCAGGTGTGCGAGACGGCGACCAGCATCTGGTTGCCGGCGTTGATCTGGGTGCCGCAGGCGCCGTAGCCGGCGTCGTTGTAGTAGGTGGCCTTGCCGCTCATGGGCTTGTTGATCGGTATCGCGGCACTCGCGGTGCCGGCGGTGAGCGCGACCAGCGCGGCGGCGGCCAGCGGGACGCCCGCCAGGATCCGGAGGTTCGGGACAACTCGCATGTGTACCCTCCCAGTTCGGTGACTGGAAAGGACAGTAGGCAGAGCATCCACAACTGGTACAGACATCTGACATGTTGTCATGAACACAAGTGAGGATGCTTTACTCGCTCGGCCGACGGAGGGACGATGCGTGACCGCACCACTCCCCGCGCGTTCAGCAGGGCGCCCGATCCCGTGTCCTCGGAGGCCCCGTTGCGCACCTTCGCCCTGCTCGCCACCCTCGCCGCCGTACTGTCCGGCGCCCTCGCCGGTCCGGCCGCCGCCGCACCGGAGCCCCGGGAGGTCAACCAGGGATACAGCATCCCGGTCGGCGCCGTCACCGACCTCGGCGCGCTCCCCGTCCTCGGCAGCCTCGGCCTGGACTTCGCCCGGCTGATGGGAGCCTAGCCGCCCGCGACCGGGGCGACCGCGACCGCCTGTCAGGTGCCGGACAGTGCAAGAACTGTCCGGAAGATGATCGTCAGCTTGCCAGGCGAGCCTGTGACCTGCATCGTCACAGGAACACCACATCGATTCCGGTCGGAATTGGTCTCGACCATTGCCCGGCGTTCACATTCGGAGGAGGCTCCTCGGCGAAGCGCAGGGGCACCGGCCCGGCGCTCACCAATGGGAGGAAGACCACTCATGTCGCTTCGCAAGGCCCTCTCCAGCGTTGCCGTGGCCGGAATCATGGCGGGCAGTGCCCTGATCGCGGCCCCGAGCGCCCAGGCGGCCACCTACACCTACATCGGCATCTACCCGACCGCCGCCTCCTGCCACGCGGCCGGCCAGGCGTACGTGAACAGCCACCAGGCCGTCGTCTACTTCTGCGACACCACCACCGAGACGGGCCCGGCGCGGCTCTCCGTCGTCTTCTACTGAGCCGAAGCACCACACCGGTGGTGGGCCGCGCGGTCGTGCGGCCCACCACCGGCACCCCTCGCGACAGCAGGGCCCGTCCGGACACTGTCCGGGCGGGCCCTTCGACTGCCCACGATTATTTCCGCTGCGAAAGTTAGTCCTCCCGACACGCCCGCGACAGGCGGGAACACGCCGTCGCAGCGGCCGCGTCATCGCCCGAAAGCCTCCCGCAACGCGGCGTCACCCGGCCGCAACACCCCTTCCCAGCAGGCGGAACGGGTGATTGACAGGGAACCGCGGGCTTCAGCACGATGAGCGCCGAGCCCAGTCGCGGCGCCCACCGCGGCACCCGTGGCGGCACCCACCGCGGCACCCGTCGCAGCACCCCGAGACAGCGGAAGGAGGGCCGATGATCACCCGCACCGTTCACCGTGTCGCCCCGGCCCGCCGCCGCTGTTGTTGTCGCGGGGCGCTCGCCCGCTGAGTCCCGGCCGCACTCCGGCCGTCCTGCCCCGCCACGGCATCCGTGCGCCCTTCGTCGCGCCCCACCCCGCCGCGGCCCGCCCCACCCCGCCGTGCCCCGCCCGCGTCCGCACCGGCCGGGCCGCGTCCGCGCACCCGCTCCCCCTTCACCCGCGCGTTCGCCGCATCCACCGTCTCCACGTCCAACCTCCTTCAGAGAGTCGAGGATCCGCCATGTCCACTGCCACCACCACCGAGCTCCGCCTCACCCCGGCCGCCGGCCGGATCGGCGCGATCGTCCACGACGTGCACCTCGGCGGCGACCTGCCCGCCGACACCGTCGCCGCGATCGAGGCCGCCCTGCACGAGCACAAGGTGCTGTTCTTCCGCGGCCAGCAGCACCTCGACGACGCCGGGCACGAGGCGTTCGCCCGCCTGCTCGGCCACCCGGTCGGCCACCCCACCGTCCCCAGCGCGGACGGCCGGTACGTCTTCGAACTGGACGCCACCAAGGGCGTGCGCGCCAACAACTGGCACACCGACGTCACCTTCGTCCCCTCCTACCCCAAGGCGTCGATCCTCCGGGCGCTGGAGCTGCCGCCGGCCGGCGGCTCGACGGTGTGGGCCAACACCGCGGCCGCCTACCAGGACCTGCCGGAGCCGCTGAAGGTGCTGGCCGAGTCGCTGCGCGCCGTGCACACCAACGACTACGACTACGCGGCCAGCCTCGCCCTGCGCCCCGAGCTGGCGGACAACGCCGAGATCGCGAACCTGTTCCGGCAGGTCTTCGTCTCGACCGCGTTCAGGACCGAGCACCCGGTGGTCCGGGTCCACCCGGTGACGGGTGAGAAGAACCTGCTGCTCGGCGCCTTCGCCCAGCGGATCCACGGTGTCTCCGGTGCCGACAGCAAGGCGCTGATCGCGCTGTTCCAGCGGTACGTGGAGCGGCTGGAGAACACCGTGCGCTGGGACTGGCAGGTCGGCGACGTCGCGATCTGGGACAACCGCGCCACCCAGCACTACGCCGTCAACGACTACGGCGACGAGCCGCGCCTGGTCCGCCGGATCACCCTGGACGGCGACCTGCCGGTGGGCGTGGACGGTACGCCGAGCCGGCTGCTGGAGCCCGCCGAGCCGCCCCGGGTGGCCGGGCTGGTGCCGGCCGAGGAGCTGGAGACCGCCGCCGCCGAGGCCGCCAAGGTCGCCGCCGCCGAGGCCGCCGGAGCCGGTGCCGCGGTCACCCCGGCCACCGACCGGGGCTGAGAGGGGCCGAGCGGGAACCGGAACCGGGGAAGGCGAAGCATGGCCACCGAGACCGCCCCCACCACATCCGTCGGCGGGCCGCGCACCGGGGACGCCCGGCGGGACGTCAACGCCGCCGCCGTGCTGCGGGCGGTACTGGACCACGGTCCGGTGGCCCGCGGCCGGGTGGCCGCGCTCACCGGCCTGAGCCCGGCCGCGGTCTCCCGCCAGGTGGTCGACCTGGTCCGGCTCGGGCTGCTGCGCGAGCGGCCCGGGCCGACCGCCCCCGGCCCCGGGGCGGTGGGCCGGCCACAGCTCCCGGTCGACGTCGACACCGGCCGGATCGCCGTGGCCGGGCTGCACATCGGCCTGCCGTACTCCACCTTCGCCTTCCTCGATCCACGCGGAAACGTGCTCCACCGGCAGGAGTTCGGCAATCGCGGCCGCACCGGCCGGGCCGTGCTGCGACCCCTGCTGGCGCGGCTGCCCCGGCTGCTGGCCGCCGTGCCGGACGGCCGGACCGTGGTCGGCCTGGGCGCGGTCACCGGCGGCTCGGTCGACCGGGAACGCGGACTGGTCGTCCGCCACGATCCGCTGCGGTGGCAGGACCTGCCGCTCGCCGCCCTGCTCGCGGAGACCTCCGGACTACCCGTCCAGGTCGACAACCACGCCCGGGCGCTGGCCCGGGCGGAGATCCTGTTCGGACACCCGGCGGCCCGGCGTTCGATGGTGCACCTGTTCGTCGGTCACGTGGTGGACGCGGCCCTGGCGGTGGCCGGCACCGTGCACGTCGGCCCGGCGTCACCGACCGGGGACGTCGCCCATCTGCCGGTGCCGGACAGCGACCGGCTCTGCCACTGCGGCCGGACCGGCTGTCTGGCGGTCGCCGCCTCGGACACCACGCTGTTCGAGGCGGCGGCCGCCGAGGGGATCACCGAACAGCCGGACCGCGCCGCCTTCATGGCCGCCGTCCGGGCCGGGGACCCGCGCGCCGACCGGTTGGTGCGGCGGCGCGCGGAGACCATCGGCCGCGCGCTCGCCCTGCTGGCCGACGTGGTCAATCCCGACCTGCTCGTCCTGACCGAGACCTTCGCCCTGCTCGACCCGGCCTACCTGGACGTGGTGCGCACCGAGTTCGCCCGCCGCTCGCACCTGCGGCGGGACGCCGATCTGCTGATCGCCCAGCAGCGCGGCGCCGACGTTCTCGCCGTGGCCGCCGGAGCCGCCGCGCTCACCGCCCTCCACGCCCGTCCGGTGCACGCCCTGACCGCCGCCGCCAGGCCGCACCGGCCGACCCCTCACCCGCCGACACCGCACGCCCCTTCCCGCAGAGGACCCCACTCGTGACCAGCTTCCCCATCGCCCCCGCCCTGTCCCGCCGGACACTGCTGCGCGGCGGCCTCGCCGGGGCCGGCCTGCTCTCCCTGGCCGCCTGCCGCTCGGCCGCCGACACCGCCGCGGGACAGGCCACCGGCGACGCGGCGGGCCCGCGCCGCGGCGGCGTCCTCACGGTCGGCACCGGCGTCGACTTCACCCCCGCCCTGCTGTTCGCCCAGAGCGCCAACACCCTCGTGCAGCGCCTGGTCTTCAACACCCTCACCCGCTACGACGACAGGCTCCGGCCGCAGCCCGAGCTCGCCACCTCCTGGCAGGTCGCCCCGGACGGCGCGAGCGTCACGCTCAGGCTGCGCGAGGACGTCACCTTCCACAGCGGCCGCCGGTTCACCGCCGACGACGTGGTGTTCGCCGTCAGGAACCTCCAGAACCCGGCCCGTTCGGCCCAGTTGAGGTCGACCGCGGCCGCCGTCACCGACTTCCGCAAGAACGGCGACTTCGAGCTCACCCTCGTCCTGGCCCATCCGGTGAGCAATCTCTTCGACCTCTTCGAGTTCATGATCGTCCCGGACTCGGAAACCGTCGAGGACGCCTTCGCCGGGACGAAGCTGATCGGCACCGGCCCCTACACCTTCACCGAGCGCAAGCCCGGCAGCTCGATCACCTTCGCCCGCAACGAGAAGTACTGGAACCCCGGCCGCCCCTACCTGGACGGCGTCGAGATCCGCGTGATCCCGCAGGCGGAGTCGCTGCTCTCCTCCCTCCGGACCGGTCAGACCCACCTCTCCTACAGCATCCGCGGCAAGGACATCGCCACCCTCCGCAGCGACCCGCAGTTCCGCATCACGCCCTACGACACCGGCTCCGGCGCCTACTACATCGGCGCCAACCTCACCGCCGAACACGTCTCCGACAAGCGGGTGCGGCAGGCCATCGCCTGGGCCGTCGACCGCGAGCGGCTGGTCGAGCAGGCGCTCGGCGGCTACGGCACCGTCTCCGCCACCCCGTGGCCCAGGTCCTCCCCCGCGTACAGCGCGGACGCCGCCGGCCACTACCACCACGACCCCGACCGGGCCCGGCAGTTGCTCAAGGACGCCGGACTCACCGGCATCAGCCTGCCGTTCGGCCACAGCAACGACCCCGGCAACACCGCCGTCGCCCAGATCCTCCAGTACGACCTCAAGCAGGTCGGCATCGACACCGTCCTCCAGCCCACCGACTCGCCGACCATGCAGAAGCAGCTGATCGCGCAGAGCATGCCCGCGCTGTGGACCCTGAGCCACGGCTTCGCCCAACTCCACCCCGCCACCCTGGCGGTGAGCGCCTACCCGTTCAACGAGGCGAAGAACAGCTCCCGCTTCACCTCGCCCGCCTACACCGACATCGTCCGGCGCGCCTGGCAGCGACCCGACAGCGACAGCCCCGAGGCCAGGGCGCTCTACGGACAGATCACCGACGTGCTGCTGGACGAGCAGTTCGTGATCGACCTCGCCATCGCCGGCCTCACCGAGGTCGCGGTCGGCAGGGCCCGCGGCGCCACCCTCAACAAGTTCGGCTACCTCAACCTCGACGACGCCTACCTCACGGCCTGACCGGAGGACCCGGACCCCGATGCGCACCTTCCTCCTCAAGCGGCTCCCCTCCGCCCTGCTCGTCCTCCTCCTCGCCTCCTTCCTGGTCTTCCTGATCCTGCGCCTCATCCCCGGCGACCCGGCCACCACGCTCGCCGGACCGGACGCCGGACCGGCGGCCGTGGCCGCGATCCGGGCGCAACTCGGCCTGGACCGGCCGCTGTTCGAGCAGTACCTGCACTGGCTCGGCCAACTCCTCAGCGGTGACCTCGGACCCAGCTACGCGATCGGCGGGCAGGTCACCGACCTGATCACCGACGGCCTCGGCGCCACCGCCCAACTCACCGCCGCCGCCCTGCTGCTGGTCGTCCTGATCGCCCTGCCGCTCGGCGTCCTCGGCGCCACCGCCCGGCGCCGGCCGGTCGGCGCCGCCGTCCGCGCCTTCACCACCGCCGTCCTCGCCGTGCCGCCGTTCGTCACCGGCGTGCTGCTGGTGCTGCTGTTCGCGGTCACCCTCGGCCTGCTGCCGGCCGGCGGCCACGAATCCCTGCTCGACGCCCCCGACCTCGCCCTGCAGTACCTGCTGCTGCCCGCCGTCTGCCTCGCCCTGCCCAGCGCCGCCGTCCTCGCCCGCTACCTCACCGACGGCATCGAACGCGCCCTCGCCGAGGACTACGTTCGCACCGCCACCGCCGTCGGCGTCTCCCGCCGCCGGATCGTGTGGCGGCACGCCCTGCCCAACGCGCTGCCCTCCGCCGTCACCGTGCTCGGCCTGCAGATCGGCCACCTGGTGGCCGGGGCCGTGCTGGTCGAGCGGATCTTCGCCTGGCCCGGACTCGGCCAGCTCGTCGAACAGGGAGTGCTGCGCCGCGACTACCCCGTGGTGCAGGACCTGCTGCTACTGATCGTCGCCGTCCACGTCACCGTCCAGCTGCTCACCGACCTGGTGCACGCCTGGCTGGACCCCCGGATCCGGTGGGAGTAACCGATGACCGCCCTCGCCGCCCCCGCGCGCGCCCTCCCGGCCCGCGCCCGCAACCGCTACCTCGCCGGACTGCTCACCGGGCGCGGCCTGACCGGGCTCGCCCTGGTCGGCACCGTCGCCCTGGCCGGACTGCTCGCCCCGCTGCTCACCGGCCGGGACCCCGACGCCCAGGGCCCGCTGGCCCTCGCCGGGCCCAGCGCCGCGCACCCGTTCGGCACCGACGACCTCGGCCGGGACCTCTTCAGCCGGGTCCTGCACGGCATCACGACCGACCTCGCGCTGATCCTCTCCGCCGTCCCCGTCGGCGCGCTGGCCGGCTGCTCGCTCGCCCTGCTCTCGGCCACCCACCGCTGGGCCGACACCGCCGTCCAGCGGGCCTTCGACCTGGTGCTCGCCTTCCCCGGACTGATCCTGGCCCTGGCGATCACCGCCGTGCTCGGGCCCGGCCGCTGGCCGGTGTTCATCGTCATCGCCCTCGCCGAGATCCCCTTGTTCGGACGCCAGTTGCGGACCGGGATCCTGGTCCAGCGCGAGCGGGAGTACGCACTCGCGGCCCGGGTCGGCGGCGCCTCCCGGCACCGGGTGCTGCTGCGGCACGTCCTGCCGAACGCCGTCGATCCGCTGATCGTGCAGACGGCGGTGGCCCTGTCCGTCGGCGTCTTCATCGAGGGCGCGATGAGCTTCCTCGGCCTCGGCGTGCGCCCGCCGGAACCCACCCTCGGCTCGATCCTCAGCCAGTCCGTCGGCTACCTCGCCACCCGTCCGACCTTCGCGGCCGCCCCGCTGGCCGCCACCACCGCGCTGGTGCTCGGCTTCACGCTGATCGCCGAGGCCCTGAACCGGGGGATCCGCCGATGACCGCCCGCACCACGCACCGCGCCGAGCGCGCCGCGACCCGCACCGGCGAGGTCCCGCCCGAAGACACCGACGCCGCGCCCCGCACCGGCGAGGTCCCGCCCGAAGACACCGACGCCCCTCCCCACACCGTCCTGAAGGTCACCGACCTCAGGGTCGAGTTCGACGGCACCACCGCCGTCGACGGCGTCGGCTTCGAGCTCGCCGCCGGGGACACCCTCGGCCTGGTCGGCGAGTCCGGCTCCGGCAAGTCCACCACCGCCCTCGCCCTGCTGCGGATGCTCCCGCCCGGCGGCCGGATCACCGGCGGCTCGGTGGAGCTGGACGGGCAGGACCTCGCCGCCCTCCCCGAACCGGCCGTGCGCGCCCTGCGCGGGCGGCGGATCGCCATGGTCTTCCAGGATCCGATGTCCTCGCTCAACCCGGTCCTCACCGTCGGCCGCCAGCTCGACGAGGCCCTGCGCGCCCACGGCGCCCGCTCCGACCGCCGCGAACGCGCTTCCCGCGCCGTCGAGTTGCTCGACCTGGTCGGCATCCCGGACGCCGCCGACCGGTTGCGGGACCACCCGCACCGGTTCTCCGGCGGGCAGCGCCAGCGCGTCATGATCGCCCTCGCGCTCGCCAACGACACCGAGGTCCTGGTCGCCGACGAACCCACCACCGCCCTCGACCCGACCGTCCAGCGGCAGATCCTGGACCTGCTCACGCGGATCAACCGGCAGACCGGCACCGCCCTCGTGGTGATCAGCCACGACCTCGGGGTGATCGCCCGCACCTGCCGCCGGCTGCTGGTGATGCGCCACGGCAAGGTGGTCGAGTCCGGCACCACCGCCGAACTCCTCGGCGCGCCCCGGCACCCCTACACCCGGCAGCTGCTCGCCGCCGTCCCCCGCCTGGAGACACCCTCCGGGGCGGCCGCCAACAGCGTCCCCGGGCCGGAACCGCTGCTCACCGTCACCGGCCTGCGCAAGACCTACGGCTCGCGCCGACGCGCCGTCACCGCGCTGGACGGCGTCGACCTGGAACTGCACCCCGGCGAGACCCTCGGCCTGGTCGGCGAGTCCGGCTCCGGCAAGTCCACCCTGGCCCGCGCCCTGGTCCAGGTCCACGCCCCGAGCGGCGGCGCGATCCGGTTCCGGGGCGAGGAGTTCGGCCGGGGCGGCGAGCGCGCCGCCCGGCGCGAGGTGCAACTCGTCTTCCAGGACCCGTACTCCTCGCTCAACCCCCGGATGACCGCCGGGCAGATCGTCGCCGAACCGCTGATCGCCCACGGCCTCGGCGACCGGGCCGCGCGGGCGAAGCGGGTCGCCGAACTCCTGGAGCAGGTCGGCCTCGACCCGGCGAGCGCCGACCGGCACCCCCGCGCCTTCTCCGGCGGACAGCGCCAACGCATCGGCATCGCCCGGGCGCTGGCCCCCGGACCGAGCGTACTGATCTGCGACGAACCGGTCTCCGCGCTCGACGTCTCGGTGCAGGCCCAGGTGCTCGACCTGCTGGCCCGGCTCCAGCGCGAGCTCGGCCTCGCCATCCTCTTCATCGCCCACGACCTCTCGGTGGTCCGGCAGGTGAGCCACCGGATCGCCGTCCTGCACGGCGGCCGGATCGTCGAGACCGGCCCCGCCGACCGGGTCGTCACCGCCCCCGAGCACCCGTACACCGCCGAACTCCTCGCCGCCGTACCCCGCCTGGACGCGCTCGCCGCGCCGACCGCCCCCGCCCTGACCCTCCGGAGCACCGCATGAGCACCGACCCGTTCCACCGCGACCCCTACGAAGGCTTCCCCGGCACCGTCGGCCGCACCTTCGCCGACTCCACGCCCGCCTGGCCCGACCGGGTCCGCCCGCGCGAGGGCGCGCCCAACATCGTCGTCGTCCTCGTCGACGACCTCGGCTACAGCGACATCGGCCCGTTCGGCGCCGAAGTCCCCACTCCCGTCCTGGACGGCCTCGCCGAGCGCGGCGTCAAACTCGCCAACTACCACACCATGCCGCTCTGCTCGCCCGCCCGGGCCGCCCTGCTCACCGGCCTCAATCCGCACCGGGTCGGCTACTCCTTCGTCGCCAACGCCGACCCCGGCTTCCCCGGCTACGGCATGGAGGTCGCCGGGGACATCCCCACCCTCGCCGAGCTGCTGCACGACGCCGGCTACGCCACCTGGGCCGTCGGCAAGTGGCACCTCACCCGCGACTCCGCCTCCAACGCCGCCGACAACCGCGCCAACTGGCCCCTGCAGAAGGGCTTCGACCAGTACTACGGCGTGCTGGAGGGCCTCACCAGCCTCTTCCACCCGCACCAACTCGTGCGCGACAACAGCCCGCTGGACATCGACGAGTTCCCCGACGACTACTACTACACCGACGACATCACCGATCGCGCCATCGACATGGTCAAGTCGCTGCGCGCCCACGACGCCGACAAGCCGTTCTTCCTCTACCTCGCCCACAACGCCGTCCACGGCCCGCTCCAGGCCAAGCCCGCCGACCTCGCCCGCCACCGCGGCCGCTACGACGGCGGCTGGGACGAACTGCGCGCCGCCCGCTTCGCCCGCCAGCTCGCGGCCGGCCACTTCCCGCCCGGCACCGAACTGCCCGACCGCAACGCCGAGTCCGGCCACGAGGTCGGCCCCTGGAGCGAACTCACCGAACCCGAGCGGCGGTTGTACGCCCGGTACATGGAGGTCTACGCGGCCATGGTCGACAACGTCGACCAGAACCTCGGCCGGCTGCTCGACACCCTCACCGAACTGGGCGAACTCGACAACACCATCGTGGTGTTCACCTCCGACAACGGCGGCACCGGCGAGGGCGGCGCCGAAGGCACCCGCAGCTACTTCAGCCGCTTCGTCCACCACCCGAACCTCCCCGAGGACTGGAACCCCGACGTCGAGCGCGAGGTCGAACTCATCGGCGGCCCGCGCTCGCTGGTCCACTACCCGCGCGGCTGGGGGATGGCCTCCAACACCCCGTTCCGCCTCTACAAGGGCCAGACCCACGCCGGCGGAGTACGCGTCCCCTTCGTCCTGTCCTGGCCCGCCGGCCTCCCGCGCGCCGAGGGCGACCCGGGCATCCGCACCCAGTACCAGTACGTCACCGACCTGCTGCCCACCCTGCTGGACCTCGCCGGGGTCGAACGGCCCGCCCACCGCGCCGGGCAACCCGTGCAGTCCCTCGACGGCTTCCCCTTCACCCGCGTCCTGCGCGACCCCGCCGCCGGATCCACCCACCACGAGCAGTACTGCGAAATGACCGGCAACCGCAGCTACTACCGCGACGGCTGGAAGCTGGTCACCCTGCACCGCCCCGGCACGCCCTACGACGACGCCGAATGGGCCCTGCACGACCTGCGCACCGACCCCACCGAGATCCACGACCTCGCCGCCGAACACCCGGAGCTGGTCAAGGAGTTGTCCGAAGCCTGGGAGAACGCCGCCCGTCGGAACGGCGTCTTCCCGCTCGCCGACGGCAGCGGCGCGATCGCCCGCCGCCACCCCGACGACGCCCGGCTGCGCCGCCCGCTGCGGCTGCTGGCCGGCACCCCCGAACTCGAACGCTACCGCTCCTCCCGGCTGATCTCCTTCCGCTCCTTCACCGTCGAGGTCGAGCTCGCCCACCACGCCGCCGGGGACACCGGTGTCCTGGTCTCCCACGGCGACCAGGGCGGCGGCTACAGCCTCTACGTCGAGGACGGCCGGCTGCGCCTCGCCTACAACCAGTACGGCGAACTCTTCGAGGCCGACGCCGGACCGCTCGCCCCCGGCCCCCACCTGCTCACCGTCGAGGCCACCGCCGTCCCGGGCCTGCGCTGGGAGTTCCGGGTGCTGGTCGACGGCGCGGCGACCGGCCGCCTCGGCCCCGTCCACCAACTCATCGGCATGGCCCCGTTCCAGGGCATCAGCGTCGGCGTCGACCGCAAGTCCCCGGTCTCCTGGCCGGTGTACGAACGCCACCGCTCCTTCCGCTACGCCGGCGGCCTGCGCGCCGTCACCTACCGGCCCGGGGACCCTGCCCCCGACGACCCGGAGACCGTGGCCCGTGCCCTGCGGGAGGCCGCCGCCGCGTTCGAATAACCTGTTCCCGCAGCACCTTGTCGTCCGTCCTGTCCCGGGGGAACAGTGATCAGCGCCCTCCTGCCCGCGTCCGTCGTCGTCGAGACCGCCTACTCCGACCCGCCCCAGGCCCGCCTGGAGCCCGAGGAGGAGGCGGCCGTCGCCCGCGCCGTCGAGTCCCGTCGCCGCGAGTTCACCACCGTGCGCCACTGCGCCCGCCTCGCCCTCGGCCGCCTCGGCGTCCCCTACCGGCCGCTGGTCCCCGGCCTGCGCGGGGCCCCGAGCTGGCCCGAGGGCGTCGTCGGCTCCCTCACTCACTGTGCCGGCTTCCGCGCCGCCGCCGTGGCCCGCGCCGAGGACGTCCTCTCCCTCGGCATCGACGCCGAACCCGCCCTCCCCCTCCCCGAGGGCGTCCTCGACGCCATCGCCCTCCCCGCCGAGCAGCAGCGGAACACCGCCCTCACCGCCGCCCATCCCGGCACCCCCTGGGACCGCGTCCTCTTCAGCGCCAAGGAATCCGTCTACAAGACCTGGTTCCCCCTCACCCACACCTTCCTCGACTTCTCCGAGGCCGACCTCTCCCTCCACCCCGACGGCACCTTCACCGCCACCCTCCTCGTCCCTTCCCCCCTCCCCACCCTGGAGGGCCGCTGGCACGTCCATGACGGCCACCTCGCCACCGCCATCACCGTCCTGCGGTAACCACTCGCGGAGAAGCGGTTCCCACCACCGGTCGCACGGGAAGTCCATCAGGAGGAGCGGAACAGCGGCGCGTTCGCGGGGAGGACCTTTGCCCGCTCCCCGCGAACGTCGCCGTCGGCCCCCGTCACCCGCCGACCCACCCCTCGCAACCGGGAGATCGCGATGACCGACAACCCGCCCCCGCAGCACGGCGTCCCGTCCGCACTCGACCCCGACCCGCTCCGTGACGAGCACACCGAGACCGTGGACGGCGCGGCCGTCGACGGGAACATCCATGTCGGCTACTGGGACAGCCCGGCGGACGGACGGACGCTCGACCAGGCCACCGACCGGCTCACCGACCTCGTGGCGGGGCGGCTGGCCGCCGCACCCGGCCGCAGCCTGCTGGACGTCGGCTGCGGAACGGGAAGGCCCGCACTGCGCATCGCCCGGGCCACCGGTGGCCAGGTGTCGGGAATCTCGGTCAGCGCCGAGGACATCGCGCTCGCACGGACCCGGGCGGACGCCGCCGGGCTCGCCGACCGGGTGGATTTCCGCTACGCGGACGCCTGCGCGCTGCCGTTCGAGTCGGCGTCCTTCGACGGTGCCTGGGCGATCGAGTCCATGATGCACATCCCCGACCGGACCGCCGCCCTCACCGAGATCGCCCGGACCCTGCGCCCCGGCAGCACACTGGTCGTCACCGACGTGCTGCTCCGGTCACCGGTGACCGGTGAGGCCGCCGAGACGGTCCGCCGGACCTGCCGGGCGTTCGGGTCTCCCGCGCTCCCCGAACCGGCGGAGCTCCGCACGGCCCTCGACCGCGCCGGCCTGGAGGTGCTGGAGTTCCAGGACATCGGAGAGCACGTCCGACCGACCTACCGGGCGTTCGCCGACGCCTTCGCGAACGTCACCCCCTCCGTGGACGATCCGCACTACGAGTTCTTCGACTTCGCCCGGTCCCTGCCCCGGTTCGGCGCGCTCCCGGAGGTCGGCTACGCCTTCGTGGTCGCGCGCCGCCGGTGAACGGAGACGCCGGCCGGGTCGGCGGCGCCGAAGAACGGCGTCGCCGGAGCTCGGCAGGCGGCCGATCCGGCCAATGAAGTTCCACCACGATCCATCGGTGGTGGCAGGAAAAAATCGCTCAGAAATCCGTGGCCGACGACCCGTCACCATGGAGCCGGCGGACCGGGCCGGCACCCGGACCGTGCACGGACAGGGCCCGGCCCGGCGATTCCGCCGGGCCGGATCCACGGCGCCCCTCGGCAGGAAATCCCGCAGCACACGACCGTTCGCCGCGTCAAGTGGAACTCGGGGCGCCTCGAATCACTTCGTCCCCGCACTTGTCCTCCGGAATTCAGGTAGCCTCACGGAGTGGAGACGAAAGCTTCAGATCGTCCATTCTCCAGTTCGAACCCAGGTCGCCTCCTCCCGCCCCGACAGCACCGTTCGGGCTGTTCGGTCCCGCATTCGTCCGACCGTTCGTACGAAAACACCGATTCCCCGTCCCCGCACCCGTCGGAGCCCGACGGGCGACCCTCATGACCGGAGCAGCCGAGCCCCGACCGGTGGTGGGCGCGCTGATCCGCGACCCGGCCGGCCGGATCTTCGTCCAACGCCGCTCGGCGGACCGCTCGCTCTTCCCCGGCTGCTGGGACGTGGTCGGCGGAGCCGTGGAACCAGGGGAGTCCCTCCTGGAAGCTCTCCGCAGGGAGATCTCGGAAGAGACGGGGTGGCGGTTGCGCCGCGTTCTCGCCCGGGTGGCACACACGGAGTGGACGGGGAACGGCATCCGGCACATCGAGTCGGACTACCTCGTCGAGGTGGACGGGGACCTCTCCTCGCCCGCACTCGAACCGAACAAACACACCGAGTTCGTCTGGCTGGCCGCCGAGGACATCACGCTGCTCGACGAGAACACACCGCGCAGCGGAAGCACCTTCGTCAAGGACGTCGTGGCCGCGGCACACGCTTGGCGCGCTGATCCTCCGGAGAGCCGCACGGCTCCCTGAACCGTCTGCGGACACGGGAGTCCGATCCGGGCCGCACCACTCTTTCCCGACTTCCCACGTCATCGTCGAGCGGTGTTCTGCGAGGGGAATATTCTGCATGCCCGGCGACAGGCTGAAGAACATCCGTCCGCGACCACGAGTCCTGATGATCGGATTTGCCGGGCATCAAGGAAAGGAATACCTGCCGGTCGTCCAGGAGAGTGCCGATATCGTCGGCGGCGTCGACTCAGCCCCGCCCGCCGGGCCACTCGCCGACGAATGGGGATTCCCGTACTACCGAAGCCTCGACGACGCGCTGAAAGCCGTCGACTTCGACGCCGCGGTGGTCACCGTGCCGCACGGCGAGCACTTCCCGGTCTGTACACGGCTGCTGGCGCACGGGCGGCACGTCATCAAGGAGAAGCCGTTCGCGGTCACCGAACCGGAAGCGCGCCATCTGATCCACCTCGCGCAGCAGGCCGACCGCAGCGTCTTCACGCTGCTGCAACGGAACTTCGACCCGGTGTTCCGGTTCGCCAGGAACAACCTCGCGCGGATCGGAAGGCCCTACTGGTTCTCCTACGACTACCACTTCAACCTGGCGCGTCCGACCACGGGTTGGCGCGCGTCCCGGGAACAGGCCAGGGGCGGTGTGCTCCTCGACATGGGCTACCACCTGGTCGACGTGCTCAACGGGATGTTCCCCGAAGCCCCCCGGGTGCACTCGGCCTTCGTGCACCAGTACCAGGAGACACGGGACCGCCGGCTGGAGGACGTGGCCGGCCTCCTGTGCAGCTACCCGTCCAGGGGGCTGGCGGGCTCGCTGCGCATCTCGCGCCACAGCCTCGCGAAGACCGAACAGCTCTGCGTGCTCGGTTCGGAAGGCGCGTTGACCGTCGCCCCCGGGGCGGCCACCCTGCACGCCGTCGGCGGGGCCCAGTTGGAGCGCTACGCCCCGGGAGGGTCCAGGGCCGACATCACGCGGTCGATGTTCATCCACTATCTGGACCGCCTGGAGGACCGCGACTACCGCCGGGAGCACCTCCTGCGTCAACTCGCCACCGTGCGGACGATCGACGGAATCTACCGGGCCCGGTCGGGCGGGACGAGCGGACTCACCGACCGATGCGCCTGACCCACCCCGTGAGGACAGGAAGAGAACACATGAGCACCGACGAACGGCTCGCCCTGCTCGGGGGCGCACCCGCCATCTCGCGGCCGCTGCCCCACGAGGTCTGGCCGCCCCCAGCGGACCGGGCCGAGCTGGCCGAGCTGGCCGAGCAGCGCAACACCGACATCTCCATCAAGGGCAACAGCGGCCCCATCGGCCGGCTCGAAGCCGACTTCCTCGCCTTCCTGGACGGCGGCGCCCGCTACGCGGTCACCTTCAACTCCGGTACCAGCGCGCTCCTCGCCGCCTACTTCGCCCTCGGGGTACGCGAGGGGGTGGATGTCGTGGGACCGGCGCTCACCTACCACGCGGCGCTGAGCCCCGTCTTCGCGCTGCGCGGCGACGTGGTCCTCGCCGACATCGACCCCGACACCCGCGGCCTGGACCCCAAGGCACTCCAGTCCGCGCTGACCGAGCACACCAGGGTCGTCACGGTCGTCCACCAGTGGGGCCACCCCTGCGACATGGACGCGATCCTGTCGATCGCCGAACGGTACGGGCTGCGCGTCCTGGAGGACTGCTCCCACGCGCACGGCAGCCGCTACAAGGGCAGGCCGGTCGGCACCTTCGGCGACGCCGCCGTCTTCTCCCTCCAGGCCAACAAGGCCGTCTTCGCCGGAGAGGGCGGCATCCTCGTCACCAGCGACCCCGGGGTCCAGGACCGCGCCACCCTCCTCGGGCACTACCGGGACCGCTCCCGGGTCTCCGTCCTCGACGAGGACCTGCGGGCGCACTGGGTCACGGGTTTCGGACTCAAGCTGCGGATGTCACCGTTCAACGCCATCGTCGCCCGGCACGCACTCGCCGCCTTCCCCGCACGCAAGGAGGCCCGGCACCGCTGCCTGCGGCACCTCGGCGAGCAACTCGCCGACGTGGAGTACCTGGAGCGGGTCCATGTCGCCGATGACGTCGACATGGGCGCCTGGTACGGCTACAAGCCGCTCTACCGGCCCCAGGCCCTGGGCGGCGTGCCGCGGTCCGTGCTCATCGAGGCGCTGCGCGCCGAGGGGATGGAGGTCGGCGCCCCCTCCGGTCCCCGGCTGTCGACCCTGCCCCTTTACTCCCGCCCCGAGAACCCCCTCTTCCCCGGAGTCCCGAAGAAGGCCACCGCACCGGGGGCCGGCTCGCAGGCCGAGCACGTCGAGCAGCACGCGCTCTCCCTGCCGACCTTCACCTCCTGGCCCGACGACACGGCGCTCATCGACCAGTACGCCGAAGCGTTCCGCAAGATCGGGCGTCACCGCGAAGCGTTGGTCCGCCACGCCGCCGGGCTGCCCCGATGACCGGAACCGCGACACCGAAGAGGGAGTGGGCATGACTGTCGAGGAGTCGCCGGAGGACGTGGCGAGGGCGCTGCGGCACGCTCTCGCCGGTGACGACCTGCCGGACACCTTCACCCTGCTGGGACGGGAGTGGAGCCTGCACCGGGGTGTCTGGCCCAGCACGCTCAGCGCGGCCACCGAGGTGATGGCCTCGGTGGTGCCCTACCCCCGGGACGGTTCGTTCCTGGAGGTCGGCTGCGGCACAGGTGTCATCGCCGTCACCGCCGCACTCAGCGGCTGTGCCTCCGTCACCGCGCTGGACATCAACGAGAAGGCCGTGGCCAATACCGTCGCCAACGCCGAGCGGCACGGTGTGGGCGACCGGGTCCGCGCCCTCCACAGCGACCTGTACACGGCGCTCGATCCCCGGAGCCGCTTCGACACGATCTTCTGGAACGTGCCCTGGACCTATGTGGAGGACGACTTCGCCCTCTCCAGCGACATCCACTCCGCCGTCTTCGACCCGGGCTACCGGGGCCAGGCCCGCTACCTCGCCGGGGCGCACCAGCACCTGACCGACGGCGGCCGACTGCTGCTGGGCACCGCCGACCTCGGGGACCGTGAACGGCTCGACGTGCTCGCCGGTGCCGCCGGCCTGCGGATCGAGATGCTGCGCAGGGTCCGCCGGATCGAGGAAGTGGGCGTCATGGAGTACCACCTGCTCGAACTGCGCACGAGGTGATCCGGTGACGCAGCCCGTGCCGCCGGAGGAGGACCTCGAACTGGCCCTGCGTCTGGGCGATCTCGCCGACGGGTTGACCGTCCGCCGTTTCCACGCCCTCGACCTGCGGGTCCGGGAGAAGCCGGACCGGACGCCGGTGACCGACGCGGACACCGCCGTCGAGACGGCCGTACGCGAGGAACTGCGGTCCGCCCGCCCCGATGACGCGTTCGCCGGGGAGGAGACCGGCGGCTCCGTCTCGTCCGGGCGCACCTGGCTGGTCGACCCCATCGACGGCACCAAGAACTTCCTGCGCGGAGTGCCGGTCTGGGCCACGTTGATCGCCCTGCTGGAGGACGGTCGCCCCACGGTCGGCGTGATCAGCGCCCCCGCCCTGCACAGCCGCTGGTGGGCGGCGGCGGACCGGGGCGCCTGGCTGCGGCGGGGACCGGCCGGCAGCACCCCCGTGCGCCTGGGAGTCTCCGGCCGCACCCGCCTCGACCAGGCGTACCTCTCCACCACCAGCACCCGCACCTGGGACGTCTTCCACTCGCGCGCGGCCTATCTGCGCCTGGCCGAAGCCTGCTGGGAGGACCGTGCCTTCGGCGACTTCCTCCAGCACTGCATGGTCGCCGAGGGAACGCTCGACATCGCGGCCGAGCCGGTGGTCAACCCCTGGGACATCGCCGCGGTACAGGTCCTCGTGGAGGAGGCCGGCGGCCTCTGCACCGATCTCCTGGGCGCCTCGCCCCGGAGCGGCACCGGCGCCCTGTCCGCCAACCCGCGGTTGCACCGGCTCGCCCTGGCGGCCCTCGCGGCGCCGCCCGCGGCACCCGGGGCGCCCGAACCCTGAGCCCGCCCCGAACCGTCGGACGCGGGATCCACCGAGAAACGGACCATCATGCTGATTCTTTCCCTCAAGGAAGGCCATGACGGCGCGATCGCGGCCGTCGACGACGGCAGACTGCTCTTCTCCCTCGAAGCGGAGAAGGACTCGTTCCTCCGCTACAGCAATCCGACGGCCGAACTGTTCGCGACGGCGGCGGACCGGCTGGACCGGCAGCCGGACGTCGTCGCCCTGAGCGGCTGGATCAAGGGCACCCAGTGCACCGACCAGCCCTCGCGTGCCGGGTACTTCGGTGTGGGCGCGTCGGCGATCACGGACGAGCCCGGCCGGTTCTTCGGCAAGGCCGTGCGCGTCTTCTCGTCCACCCACGAGCGCTCCCACATCATGACGTCCTACGGCATGTCGGCGCTCCGCCGGGACCAGCCCTTCTACAGCCTGGTGTGGGAGGGGAACATCGGCTCGTTCTACCGGATCGACGAGCGCGGGAAGGTGACCCATCTCAAGGAGGTGCTGAACTACCCGGGAAACAAGTACTCCTACGGCTTCGCGCTCGCCGACCCGAAGTTCAGTCCGCACCAGGAGTTCGTCCGGTTCCAGGACGCGGGGAAGCAGATGGCCCTGGCCGGATTCGCCGAGGACCGGCCGGCGACCCGGGCGGAACAGGACGTCGTCGACTTCGTCCTCGGCCAGAAGGAGGTCATCACCGGAAGCCTGAAGGACCGGATGACCGACTCCCCCTTCCACAACGTCGGGGTGGAATCGAGCGCGTACAAGAACCTGGCGGCCCGGCTCTCGGACGCGATCTTCGACCGCTTCCACGCGTACGCCCAGGAGTACCTGACCGAGGGAATCCCGCTGCTCGTCTCCGGGGGCTGCGGGCTCAACTGCGAGTGGAACCGACGCTGGCGCGAGTGCGGGCTCTTCCCCGCGGTCTTCGTTCCGCCGTGTCCCAACGACAGCGGCTCCGCGATCGGCACCGCCATCGACGCCCAGCACTTCTACACCGGGTCGGCCGACCTGGAGTGGGACGTCTACGCGGGCGGCGAGTTCGTGGAGGACGTCGGG
This sequence comes from Kitasatospora sp. NPDC094019, assembly GCF_044764505.1. Classification (NCBI taxonomy): domain Bacteria; kingdom Bacillati; phylum Actinomycetota; class Actinomycetes; order Kitasatosporales; family Streptomycetaceae; genus Kitasatospora; species Kitasatospora sp. NPDC094019. The sequence goes on along the minus strand of NZ_JBIWIF010000020.1, from coordinate 61,995 downwards.
TTCGACCCGCGGCGCTACGAGATCCGCCCGCTGGACCACGGTGAGGTCGCCCGCCACCTCCGCGACGGGAGGATCATCGGCTGGGCGCGGGGCCGCTGGGAGATCGGCCCCCGCGCCCTCGGGAACCGGTCGATCCTGGCCGCTCCCTTCACCGAGGAGACCACGGCCAGGCTCAACAGGATCAAGCAGCGGGAGAGCTACCGCCCCATCGCCCCGATCTGCCTGGAGCAGGAAGCGGGCCGCTGGTTCGGCGGCGGTCTCCCCGACCCCTACATGCTGTACTTCAGCCGGGTCGAGTCCGCCGACCTGCGCGCGGTGACACACGTCGACGGAACGGCCCGCACCCAGACCGTCGACCCGGCCGCGAACCCGGCCATGGGCGCGCTGCTGACCGCCTTCGGCGAACTCACCGGATTCAGCGTCCTCTGCAACACCTCGCTCAACTATTCGGGACGCGGGTTCATCAACCGGAGCAGCGACCTGATCGCCTACGGCGAGCTGCACGGACTGGACGGGTACGTCGTGAACGACGTCTTCGTCACACCGCGACGCTAGGGCGCGTCCGCGACGCCGCTGCGGCACGGTCGGCGGCCGGGGTCAGTGGAAGGCGTCGGAGAGGCGGGTGAAGGTGCGGCCGCTCGCGAGGAGGGCCGGGAGGGCGGTGGCGAGGCCGCGGGCGGTGCCCGCCGCGGGGTGGTTCATGTGGGCGATGACGATGGCGCCCGGGTCGGAGTCGAGGAGTTCCCGGTGGACCTGGGTGGCGGGGAGGGTGGCGCCGCCGTCGGCGTTGGTGCCGAAGCCGGCGATCCGCTGGCCGAGGTCGGCGGCGATCCGGGTGGCCACGTCGTCGTAGTGGGCGGTACCGGAGCGGAAGAAGGCCGGGGGGTGGCCGAGCAGGGAGGTGAGCTTGGCGAGGTTGCCCGCGATCTCGTCGTGAACCTCGCCGGGGTCGCGGGTGCCGGCGATGCCGTAGGCCGAGCGACCGGTGACGGAGAGGGGGCGGTGGGTGGTGCCGTGGTTGCCGATCTCGAACAACGGGTCGGCGGCGAGGTCCTCGAAGGTGGCGGGGTTGGCGTCGATCCAGCGGGCGTTGAGGAAGAGGGTGGCGGGGACGCCGTGGGCGCGGAGGGTGTCGACGAGGGCGGCGTCGTAGCCGGAGCCGCCGGGGCCGCCGCAGGCGTCGAAGGTGAGGGCGGTGGCGGTCACGGCCCTGGGGAGGGCGGTGACGACTCCGGGGACGTCGAGGCCCCAGGCGGCGGGGGCGGCGTCGGCGTAGCGGGCGGCGACGACCTCGCGGGTGGGGACGGCGACGGGAGCGGCGGCGGGCACGGGGGCGGCAGGGACGGGGGCCGCGGCGGCCGGAGCCTCCGGGGCCGCGGGGGCAGGAGCGGGCGCGGGCACCTCGGGGGTGGGCGCGGCGGGCGCGGGCACCTCGGCGGTCGCGGTCGGAACGGGCGGCGACACCGTCGGGACCGGCGGCGCGGCGCTCGTCGTCGGCGCGCAGGCGGCGAGGGCGCTGCCGGCCGCGGCCACCAGGAGGGTCCGCCGACTGAGTGACATGCATACGCTCCGAATCTGCCTGACTGTCAGATGATCTGACTACCTCCTATTCAGGGCCCGCCACACCCCCCGGCGCAACCCGGGCCCGTCTTCACGGGGCTGCCGCACGGTGGTGAGGTCCGGCTCACCGGGCGTTCACCCGGCCGAACGCCCGGCGGGTAGGTACCGGGCCGCGAGCATCCCCGGCGAGAGTGGAGGCACCCGATGGCGGAGGACGTGCACGACGAGAAGGCCCGGCCGGGCCGACGCGGACTCCTGGCCGCGGGCGCGGCGGGCGCGCTCGGCGCGGTGGTGGCGGGCGCGGGCAGCGCCCGCGCCGAAGGCGCCCCGGCGGCGGCGCCGGACCGGACGATCACCCTGACCGGGAAGCTGCCGACCGGCGCACCCGACTTCGTGTACCTGCCCTTCGACGTCCCGTCCGGGGTCCGCGAGATCGCCGTCTCGTACCAGTACGACAGGCCGACCGTGCCGGCCGGCACCCCGGGCAACTCCTGCGACATCGGGCTCTTCGACGAGCGCGGCACCGAACTCGGCGGCCGGGGCTTCCGCGGCTGGTCGGGCGGCTTCCGGACCGGGTTCGCGGTGAGCCGGGAGCAGGCCACGCCCGGCTACCTGCCGGGGCCGGTCCGCCCGGGCCGCTGGAACGTCGTCCTCGGGCCGTACCAGGTGGCGCCGCAGGGGCTGGAGTACCGGGTCGACGTGACGCTGCGGTTCGGCGTGCCCGGCGGCGAGTACACCCCCGCCTACCCGCCGGAGCGCGCCCGGGGACGCGGCCGGGCCTGGTACCGGGGCGACTGCCACCTGCACACCGTGCACTCCGACGGGCGCCGCGAGCCCGCCGAGGTGGCCGCCGGGGCGCGGGCGGCCGGGCTGGACTTCGTCGTCTCGACCGACCACAACACCACCTCCGCCCACGGCGCCTGGGGCCCGCTGGCCGGACCGGACCTGCTGATCCTGCTCGGCGAGGAGGTCACCACCCGCAACGGCCACTGGCTGGCGCTGGGCCTGCGGCCGGGCGAGTTCGTCGACTGGCGCTACCGCTCCCGCGACGAGGCCCTCCCCCGGTTCGCCCGCCAGGTGCGGCGGCAGGGCGGCCTGGTGGTGCCGGCGCACCCGTTCTGCCCGTACGTCGCCTGCCAGTGGAAGTTCGGGTACGAGTACGCCGACGCCGTCGAGGTGTGGAACGGCCCCTGGACGTACGACGACGAGTCGGCCGTCGACGGCTGGGACGCCCAGCTGGCGGTGGCGCTGCGCGAAGGGCGTTCCTGGCTTCCCGCGATCGGCAACAGCGACGCGCACAGCGCCCCGCAGGTGATCGGCTCCCCGCACACCGTCGTGCTCGCCGAGGACCTCGACCGCGACGCCGTCCTCGACGGACTGCGGGCCGGCCGCAGCTGGCTCGCCGAATCGGCGACGGTCGGGCTGGAGTTCACCGCGACCGGACACGGTCGGCAGGCCGGGATCGGCGAGGTGCTGACCGTGCCCGGGGACGCGCCGGTGGACGTCCGGCTGGCCGTCTCCGGGGTGCCGAACGGCACGGTGCGGTTCCTGACCGACGAGGGCCAGCTGCACCAGGAGTCGCTGCCCGCCGACGGCGCGGGCACGGTGGTCTGGCGGACGACGGCCTCGCTCGCCGCGTTCGTCCGGGCCGAGGTGCGGCACCCGAGGGCCGACGGGACCCCGGGCCGGGGCAACGCGATGGGCCCGGACCTCCCCTGGGGGCCGATGGCCGCGCTCACCAATCCGATCGTGCTGCGGGCGCGGACGTAGCGGGAGCGGACCCGACCGTGGCAGCGGGAGTAGCGGGAAGGCGAACGGACGGCGGGGAGCCTGCGGGGGACGGCGGGAGGTCCGGGGAGGGGAGGACTCCGGGGCGCGCCGTGGACTAGGTTGATCCTCGACAGCAGTTCACTCGTAGGGACGAGGCGGTCGGCTGTCCGCCTTGCCGGATTCGGCCGGTTCGTGTTCCGGCTCCGGCCGGCCCCCTCGTGTTCCGCCCGTCCCGCCCCGGCCCCGTCCGTCCCCGGCCCGCGAAGGGATCAGCAGCTGTGAACCGTACGACCGTAGGTGGGCCGGAGCTCGGAGGCGGACGGGGGGCGGGCAGCGTGGTCGTCCTCTCCGACCCGGCCGCCGGCGCCGGGAGCGGCGCGGTGGCCCCCCTGGTCGCGGACGCGCTCTACCCCAGCGTCCACCTGCGCGCGGAGGACTTCCGGCGGGCGGTCCGGCAGGGCTTCGTCGCCCCGGACCGCCCGGAGGCACGGCGGCAGAACGTGACCGCGCTGGCGGCCACGGCCCAGGCGGCCTTCGCCTTCGCCTCCGGCGGCTACCAGGTGGTGGTGGAGGGCTCGGTCGCGCCGACCGCCCTGGACGCCTTCCGGCGGGAGAGCCGGGCGACGGGCGCGGCGCTGCACTACGTGGTACTGAACGGGGGCACTGTGCTCAACGGAGGCACGGCCGACGGTGCCGCGGCCGGGCCCGTGCCGCACGCCGACGGGGCGTCCCAGGCCGGCGGGACGCCGACGGACGCGGCCGAGGCCACGGCGGACACGGTGCTGGCGGGGCTGCGCCGGGGGGCGTACCTGCTCGGCTGGTGAAACGGCGGCGCCCGCCCCGGGAGGAGACCGGGGCGGGCGCGGGGGCCCGGTGAGGGCGTCACGGCGGGCCGCGACGGCAGCGGGCACGGGAGCGGCACGACGGCCGCCGGCGGAACCGGGCGGTCGGTCGATTCTGGGGGGACCGACCGACCGCCGGGGCCGCACGGCGCCCCGAGCGGCGACGCCCCGGCGTCCGCTCTCCCACAAGTGCGAACGCCGGGGCGGCCGCGGGCCCGGCGCCCGAACGGGGGTACGTGCGCCGGTGGCGGTGCCGCCACAGTGATCAACGGGCGGTGGATCGGAAGCGGTTCACCCCCTTCCGGTTCGGGTCCGGCCGGACCGGCCGGGGCTTCCCGAAAGGGCAGCGATAAGGGGCGCTCCCCCGCCCGGCCGGTCAGGCGGTCAGCCGACCCAGGCCAGCCGGTGCGCCTCCAGGATCGGCCGCAGGGCGCGGACCGCGTAGAAGCTGCGGGACTTCACCGTGCCGACCGGCACCCCCAGCACCTGCGCCACCTCGACCATCGACCGGCCCTTCATGTGCAACTCGACCAGGACGTCCCGGTGGTGGGGCTGGAGCTCGGCCATCGCCACCGCCACGTCCTGGGCGACGAGCACCTCGTCGTAGGGGTCGTGGGCGCCGGCGTGGTCCTCCGGGGTCTCGTCCGCGACCTCCTGGGCCCGGGCGGCCTGCATCCGGTAGTGGTCGATGGCGATCCGGCGCGCCACCGTGAACAGCCAGGGACGGCTGTGCTCCGGGCCGCGCTGCACGGCCGCCGGGTTCTGCCAGGCGCGCAGCAGGGTTTCCTGGACGATGTCCTCCGCCTTGCCCCGGTCGCCGCTGGTCACCCGGAGCATCGCGCGCAGCAGGTAACCGCCGTGCAGGCGGTACAGCTCGGCGAGAACGTCCTGGTCCAGGGTGGGCCGGACGGCGGGCGCGGCGGGCTGGGCGGGCACGGCGGATACCCGGGCGTCCCCGGAGGTCGTCCCGGCCCGGGCGGTTGCGTCGATGGCCACGGCTGTTGAGCCCCTCACACCATTCATCGGTACCTCGGTCGGTCGGTACCGGGGTCGATCGCTGTCTCGGTGCACCGGGGCATGCCACCGCGATCGGACGGCTCCCCGGGCGGTGCCACGCTGACAGCCCCCGCCAACGCGCGGCCAACGCGGCCGCGAACGCCCGCGTTGGCGGGACGTTGGCCGGCCCGCCGGGCCTCGGCGGTGCCGGTGCGACCGGCGGAGCCGGCCCGGGGACGGGGTCAGCCCGGGGACGGGGTCACGCCGTCGTCCCGCCCTCGCCACCGCTACCGGCACCACCCGCACCGGCACCATCACCGGGCCCGGATCCCGCACCCGCACGCCCGGCCGCGCGGTTGCGGCCGACCCTGGCTGCAGCCGCCGCCAGGCCGAGCAGCACCGCGCCGCCCAGGCTCACCCCGGTGACCGCCGACGCCAACCGCACCGGCCTCCCGTCCGGCGGCGGCGGGACGACCACCGGATCGGCGGTCGCGACCGCGCCCGCCGCCGGAGCCGCACCGGCCCCGGCGGCCGCCGGAGCGCCGACCGCCGTCACCGCGTCGACCGCTCCCCAGCCGACGACCGGGTCCGGCAGCGCCGTCCCGGGCCGGTACGCGGTCGACCGCAGCCGGTCGGCGAGCTGCTCGACCGTCAGCGACGGCGACCGGCCGAGCACCAGCGCCGCCGTCCCCGCCACCAGCGCGGCGGCGTAGCTCGGCCCGGAGACCGTGAAGGTGCCGCCGCCGGGGCCCGCCGCCAGCAGGCCCTCGCCCGGCGCGGTCACGTCCACCCGCGAGGTCCGCCCGGGGGCGACGGCCGCGGCCGCCTGGCCCGCCGCGCCGGAGGCGCCCGCCGATCCGCCGCCGGAGTCGGAGGGCCCGCCGGCCGGGGCGCCGTCCGTGCCGATCGCGGCCACCGCGAGCACCCCGGGGTATCCGGCGGGGTAAACCGGTCCGTTCACCACCTGGCTGTCCGGCCCGACCGGGGCGACCAGCAGCATCCCCTTCACCGCCGCGTAGGCGACCGCGTCGGCCAGGGCCGGTGCGGGCTCCGCGATCGGCGCCGCGACCAGGCCGATCCGGGCACCGCCGTCGGCCGCCGCGCGGATGCCCCGGGCGAGCAGGTCCGCGTTGGTGCTGCCGGCGTCGTCGGTGGCGGCCACCGCCAGCACCTTCGCGGCGGGGGCGACGCCGGACGGGCCGCCGTCGGCGGGCCGGCGTCCGGCCACCAGCGTCGCGAGCACGGTGCCGTGGCCCACGCAGTCGCGGCCCGCGTCGCCGTCCCCGTGCAGCCGGGGCCCGAGCGTGAGCCGCCCGGCCAGCGCACCGGTGCCCGAACCGGCCCCGGCGTCCACACCGGAGCCGATCACGGCCACCGTCACCCCGGCGCCCCGGCTCAGCGGCCAGACGGCGTCCGGGCGCAGGAAGACCTGCGACCAGCTGGGCCGGTCGGCGGCGCGGGCGGACGGCTTGCGGCACCCGTTCTGCCGGACGTCGGAGAGCGTCTGCCCCATCGGGGGGAACTCCGCGGGCTGTGTCCCCGCCCCACCGGCGGCGGCGGCGCCACCGGCGGCACCCGGGGTGGTCCCCGGTACCGCGTTCCCGACGGCCGGCGCCGTGGTCGCCGCCGCAGGACCCGCCGCCACCGGACCGACGGCCACCGGACCGGCCGCCGCGGGCTCGACCCCGGCCCCACCGCCGACCGACGGGGCCGCCGCCGCGGCGGACGCCGCCTCCGGCGCGAGCGCGGCGAGCGCGGCCAGGCCGCAGGCCACCGCGGCCGCGGGGCGGGCGAGCCGCACGCGGCGGCGGCCGGTGCTCACACCGCGCTGCCGGAGCGGTCCACGGCGATGTCCTCGGGCAGCAGCAGGCTCAGCTCCGAGAGGTCCGCGACGTCCAGCCGGCTGAGCCGGCCGGCCTGGCGGGTGATCATGCCCTCCAGCGTCTGCCGGGCGAAGCGGCCGTTGCCGAACGTACGGTCGCGCGCGACGCCGGCGAACAGGTGCTCCAGCGCGGCCAGCGTCTTCGGCGCGCACTCGTACCCGGCCTTGACGGCGTGGTTGCGCACGATGGTGACCATCTCCGCGTCGGAGTAGTGGCCGAAGTCGATCTGGCGGGAGAAGCGGGAGGCGAGACCGGGGTTGGAGGAGAGGAAGTGCCGCATCTCGTCCTCGTAGCCGGCCACGATGACCACCACCTCGTCCCGGTGGTCCTCCATCAGCTTCATCAGGGTGTCCACGGCCTCCTGGCCGAAGTCCCCGCCGCCCCCGTGCCTGGGCGTGAGGGTGTACGCCTCGTCGACGAACAGGACGCCGCCCCGGGCCCGGTCGAACGCCTCCTTGGTGAGCTGGGCGGTGTGGCCGACGTAGCGACCGACCAGGTCGGCGCGGGCGGTCTCGATCAGCTGGCCGCCGGGCAGCACGCCCAGCTCGGACAGCAGCCGCCCGTAGAGCCGGGCGACCGTGGTCTTGCCGGTGCCGGGCGGACCGGCGAAGACCAGGTGGTGGCTGATGGTGGCGGTCGGGAGCCCGGCCTCCTCCCGGCGGCGGACCTGCCGGATCAGGTTGACCAGGTCCTCGACCTGCTCCTTCGCGGCGGGCAAGCCCACCAGGGCCTGGAGTTCGGCCAGCGGCTCGGTGCCGTCGGCCTCCTTCACCGGCGGTTCGAGGTCGACGCCGACGTCGGCCGGGACGAGCAGGGCGAGGTCCTGGTCGCTGATCTCGGGCTGCTCCGCCAGCCGGGTCGCCTGCCGGTCGACCATCTCCTCGAAGACCTTGCGGGCCGCGCGGCCGTTGCCGAAGTCCTCGCCGCGCGGCATCCGCTCGAAGAGCAGCGCCAGCGCGTCGCCGGTGCCCGCGGCCAGCTCGTAGCCGTGGCCGGCGGCGGCCCGCTCCACGATGGTGACCAGCTCGTCGACCTCGTAGTTGGCGAACTCGACGGTCCGGCTGAACCGGGAGGCGAGACCGGGGTTGGAGGCCAGGAACTCGGTGATCTCCGCCGAGTAGCCGGCCACGATCACCACCACGTCCTCGCGGTGGTCCTCCATCAGCTTGACCAGGGTGTCGATCGCCTCCCGCCCGAAGTCCGGACCGGAGCCGCCGGAGCCGGCCGACAGGGTGTACGCCTCGTCGATGAACAGGACGCCGCCGAGCGCCTGCTGGAACACCTCGGTGGTCTTGATCGCGGTGCCGCCGATGATCGAGGCGACCAGGTCGGCCCGGGCCACCTCGGTCAGGTGCCCGCTGCGCAGCACGCCCAGTTCGGCGAGGACGGCGCCGTAGAGCCGGGCGACCGTGGTCTTGCCGGTGCCGGGCGGACCGGCGAAGACCAGGTGACGGCTCATCGGCAGGGCCGGCATGCCGGCCAGTTCGCGGCGGCGGGCCAGCTTGTTGAGGTTGACCAGCGTGGCCACCTGCTCCTTGACGCCGGCCAGGCCGACCAGCGACTCCAGCACCTCCAGCGGTCCCGGCGGCGCGGCCGGGACGGCGGCGCGACCGGCCTCCCCGCCCGGATCGGGGGCGCCGTTCGCGGCGGCGGCCGGGCCGGAGGCGGCGGCTCCCTCCCCGCGCGGGCTGCCGGTGGCGGCCGCGGCCGTGCCGTGGGCGTCGGGCAGGCCGTTCTCCTCACTGGTCAGCTGCTCCACCGCGAGCCGCTCGCTCGCCGCCGTCTGCCGCAGGCCGGAGCCCCGGTTGCGGGACAGCGTGCAGCCGGTCAGCCGGACCGCCTCCACCGAGTCGAGGCGCACCCCGTCACCGATGTTCTCCACCGCGTCGAGCTGGGCCAGGGCGGCCCGCCCGCCGGCGCCGATCCGCACACCGTGGCGGCGGTTGCCGTGGCTGCGGACCCGGGTGCAGGTCAGGTCGCCGCCGTCCTCGACGGCGAGGCCGTCCTCGCCCGAGCCGCTCACCTCGCAGTCGCGCAGCGAGGCCCGGCCGACCTTGCCGACCACCACGCCGGAGCCCTTGGCGCCGCGCACCACCCCGGCGCCGACGAAGGTGTCCGCGCCGTCCGTGATCCGCAGGCCGGCCCGCCCGGGGTCGGTCACCTCGACGCCCTCCAGCCGGCCCCGGCCGTCACGCAGCACCTCGACGCCGTCGGCGCCCGCGCCGGTGACGGTCAGGTGGCGCACCCGGGGGTTGGCGCCGCCGCCGATCGACAGGCCGGGCCCGGTGACGTCGCGGACCTCCATCCGGTCGATGTCGGCGGCGCTCTCCTCGGCCAGTTCGACGCCCGCCCCGCCGCAGCCGCGGACCACGGTGCCCTTGAGCACCGGACCGGAATGCTCGCCGACCCAGATTCCGGTGCCCTCGGCGTCGGCCACCTCGCAGTTCTCGAAGTGGCCGCGCGAACGGCCGGTGATGTGGATGCCGTGCCCGGCGGTGCGGGCGGTGGAGCAGCGGCGCAGCTCCGGGTCGGTGCCGGAAGCCAGTGCGATGCCGTGGCCGGTGGTGGCACTGACCACGCAGTCCTCCAGCACCACCCGGGCCGCGGAGCTGATGTAGACGCCGATCGCGGTGTCGCGGACGGCGGTGCGCACCAGCCGGGTCGTGGAGCGCTCCTCCAGCGCGACGGCGGGCTTGTCGGTGACGGAGATCTCGCAGTCCTCGAAGGTGCCGCGGGCCTCGCCGTTGGCGCAGATGCCGTTGCCCCGGGCGTCCCGCAGGACGCAGTTGCGCAGCAGCGGGTTGGCCCGCTCACCGACCACGACGGCGGAGGTGCCGAGGTGTTCGATGACGCAGTCCTCGATCACGCTGGTGCCGGTGGAGGTCTCGACGATGCCGGCGCCGGCCGGGTTGGTGACCCGGCAGTCGCGCATCGCGAGCGAGCCCTGCTGGCGGGTGAGGACGGCGGTCCAGGAGGCGCCGACCACCTCGCAGTCGGACAGCGCGGCCTGCCCCCGGGGCACGTCGACGGCGGGGAGTTCCTCGTCCTGCCCCTGGACGACCAGGCCGGTGAGCTGGACGGCCTCGGCCACCACCTGGACGACGCAGCCCCGCCGGGCGGTGATCCGGACGCTGCCGCGCGGCTCCGAGGCGGTGATGGTGACCATCTTGGTGATGACCAGGTTCTCCTCGTAGCGGCCCGGGCGGACGGAGATCACCGCTCCGCTGCGGGCCGCCGCGAGCGCGTCGCCGATCGTGCGGTACGGGCCGCCCCGCTGTTCCGGGCACACCGTCAGCACATGGCGCGACATGGCCGTCCTCTCCTGGGTCTTCATGGGTACGTCGTCGGGCGGGTCGGGACGGGGTCGGACGGGTCGGAGCGGGTCCGGACGGGACGGGGGGCGGTCCGGAGCGGAGATCCGGGCCGCCCCCGCGCGGTCAGGAGGCCGTGCAGTCCGCCCTGACGGCGGAGGCCGCGATGTGCGCCTTGTCGGTGGCGGTACCGGCCCAGTCGAGGCCGCGGGAGTGCAGCATCACCGAGATCTTGCCGCCGGAGACCGCGAACGCCTTGCTGGTCACCCAGCTCCCCCGGCTGCTCGTCTGGTTGACCGAGAAGTCGCCGATGACACCGGAGTTCGGCGTCGAGGAGTTCTGGACGGTGTAGTACGCGGGCTTGCCGCCGACCAGCTTGTAGTCGCTGTTGTTCGGCACGTGGACGGCGATCGTGCAGCTGCCGGTCGTGACCGGCGCGGTGGAGAACGTCCAGACCACCGAGTTGTCCTTGTCGTCCTTGGTGTCCGAGCCGGACATCGGGAGCGACACGTACTTGCCGTTGCAGCCCGAACCGCTGTACCCGCCGGTCGAGCTGCTCAGCCAGCCGGTGGAGCCCTGTTCCCAGTAGCCGTGCTGGGCGTAGGCGACCGAGGCGGTGCTGCAGTTGCCACCGCCGATGGCGCTGTAGGTGGCCTTGGCGGCGGCGGGCGGCTGAACGGGGGGCTGGGAGGCGGGCGGCGGCTGCGGGGCGGGCTGCTGGGGCGCCGGCTGCTGCGGGGCCGGTTGCTGGGGCGCCGGCTGCTGCGGAGCGGGCTGACCCGGCGCGGGCTGCTGCGGAGCGGGCTGACCCGCGCCCGGCTGCTGCGCGGCGGGCTGGCCCGCGGCGGGCTGGGTCGTCCTGCTGTTGCCGGTACCGCTGCCGCCGGTGCTGCCGCTCTGTGTCCCGCTCTGCGGTGCCTTGCCCACCGGGGCGGTCGTGCCGGCCGGCTGGCCGCCAGGCACGACCGGGGCACCGGCGGTGTTGCCGCCGCCGAGGGCGATCCCGGGAACGGTGCCCGAGCCGTCCGGCGAAGGCGCGGTGAGCGCGGGGTCACCGGTGGCGGGCGGGTCCACGGGCGCCGGGAGCGGGAGTCCGGTCGTCGGCGCGTCGGTCGGCACGGGCGGCTGGACGTCGTCGATCTCCGGTCCGTCGACCAGCTGGGGGTCCGCCCGGTTCACGCCCCGGTCGTCGCCGTGCTTGTCCGCGCCGTCCGTGATCAGGAACGGCAGCCCCATCAGCACCACGCCCGCCGTGGCGGCGGCGACCAGCGCGGGGCGCCGGAACCGGGGCCGACGGGACGTCTCCTCCGGCTCCTCGCCCTCCGCCTGCTCGGCCCCGACCGGCTCCGGTGCCCCAGGCTCCTCACCGGGGCCGAAGCCGTCGGCGGACATGGACGCGCGGACGACCGCGACCGGCGGCACGGCGGCGGCCGTCACCACCGGCGTGACCGGCCCGTACTGCGGCACGGCGACCTGCTCGGTCGGTGCCTCCGCCGCCGCGGGGACGGCCGAGACGGCAGCGGCGGCGCCGCCGGCGGAGACGGCGGCACCCGCGGGCGCCGACTCCTCCTCCATCTCCCACTCCATCGACGGCAGCTGGATCCCCGCCGCCCCGCCCCGAGCCCCGTTCCCGCCCGTACTCGTGCTCACCGCAGCTCCTCCGGCCTCGCATGCAGTCCCAGTCGACAGGACCACCCCGCCGACTGGACTTCGGGTGCTCCTACTCCGTTCCTACGGCCGGACCCGGCCGTACGGTTCACGAGCGCCCACCGCCGCCGCCGAGCAGCTGCGTCAGGGTGCTGAAGATGCTCTCCTCCAGACTCTCCATGGGCTCCGGTTCCTCGTGCTGCGGTGGCCCGTCGGCCTCGTGCGGCGGCAGCGGCGGGTTCGGGCCCTGGGGCGGGAGCGGCAGCGGGACCTGCTGGTCCGGCGGCGGGACCTGCACCCAGGAGTCGTCGGACACCTCGCTCCCGGAGTCCAGCAGGTCCGAGTCGACCGAGAGGTTGTCCGACTCGCTCCCCAACCGGGTGTTGGGGTGCAGGTAGAACTCCTCCTGAGCCGTCCGATAGGTGGCACTGGTCGTCTCGCGCTCGTGCCACGGACCCGACAGGTCCGAGTCGACCGAGAGGTTGTCCGACTCGCTCCCCAACCGGGCGTTGGGGTGCAGGTAGAACTCCTCCTGAGCCGTCCGATAGGTGGCACTGGTCGTCTCGCGCTCGTGCCACGGACCCGCCGGGATGTCGCGTCGCGGCCCGTCGGCCGGCAGCGGAACGGCCGACCGGAGGTTCTGCGGCGGCTCCGTCCGCAGGGCCGAAGGCCGGGGCGGGCGGACCGACGACGGCCCGATGCCCGGCGTCCACCCGTCGGTGTCCTGCTCCAGCTCCGGCATGTCGTCGTCCGAACCCCGCCGCGACGACGTGTCGGCCTTCGGCTCCGACTCCGACTCCGAGGTCAGGTGCTCGTCCTCCGAGGTGTGCCGCAGCTCCTCCACCGACGCGCGACGCGACGGGGGCGGGGGCGGCGTCTGCGGCAGCGGGACCTGACCGGGCTGGATCGGGACAGCCGGCGGGATCTGCTCCACCGGCGCGTCCTCCGCCGTCCGCACCTGCTGCTGCTCCTGTTGCTGTTGCTCCTGCTGTTGCTGTTGCACCTGCTGTTGCTGTTGCTCCTGCACCTGCTGTTGCTGCTGCTCCTGCTGCTGCTCCTGCACCTGCTGCTGTTGCTCCTGCACCACCGGCTCGCGCCGCACGGTCGACGGCTGCATCTGCTCCCCCGTGTCCCGCGACGGCGGACCGACCACGAACCTCCGGACTCCGCCCGCAGGTCCGCTGGCGGGTTCTGTTCCGGCCTGCTCCGCGCGCCGCACAGGGGCGGCAGTGGTCACGATGACCACCTCCACCTCGCGCGGCGTCGTCCGGAGCACCGCGCGCAGCCGCTGCTCCAGGCGGTCGGCCTCCCTCATGGCCCGGTCCGCCGACACGTCCAGGGTGATCTCCACCCGCTGCGGCGCGTCGCCCTCCGCGCCGAGGACCGTCCGCCGGACGTTCTGCAGCAGCCTGTTCATGTCGTCGGTCCTACGGGCGTCCGCCGCCAGCCGGATCGTCGGATCCGGGCCGACCGCCGGCTCCCGCAGGCTCAGATCCACGGACGGGCGCGGGCCCTCGGCGTTCCAGCGGGCGTCGATGTCCGCCGCCGACAGGTCGAGGTCCGCGCCGACCTGCTCGGCCAGGTACTGGAGCCGGCGCCGCTCCTCCACCGGGATCACCCCGCCGTCGCGTACCAGGCGGAGGTGCTCGAAGGCCCCTCCGTTCGACTCGTTCCCGGCGAGGACGAGCATCCGGTCCAGGCCCCTCAGCCACCGCCCCGCCCGGTCGCCCTCGGTGCCGAGGGAGCCGGGGAGCAGTTCCCGGGCGGCGCGGCCGACATCCAGGATCCGGGCACGGGCGGCCGGGTCGCCCGATTCCAGGCCCAGCGCCTCCGCGATGGACCGCACCGCCGTGCTCGGCGCGCCGTGCAGCAGGAGTTCGCCGTCGGACATACCCTCGACGGGCGTACGCCCGTCGAACCGCAGGTAGCCGCCGGCGGGGACGTCGATGCTCCCCTTCACATCATCGACCGGGATGTCGATCTCGATCGCCATGAGCTCCTTGCGCGTGAGCGTCTTCCCGTCCTTGTGGTAGAGCACCTCCACCTCGGCGAAGCCCTGGTAGCGCGCGGTGTCGGTCTTGATCTTGGCGTTGTTGACGATCTGGCCGCCCTCGCCGGTCGCGAGGTCGGTGCGGTGCTGGTAGGCGCCGTCGAGGTAGCCGCCGATACGGCCACCGACGTAGTCGTTGAACTCGCCCTTGCCACCGCCGGTGACGCGGAGCGCCGCCTGGACCGAACGCTGCGCGTTGACGCCGTCGGTGACCGAGGTGGTGTTGGTCGGGTTGGACTCCGACTCCGCGTCGGTCCGGACGAACTCCAGCTGCTTGATCCTCACCCGCACCTCCACCCGGACGTCGCCGGCCAGGTCGGGCGGTCCGACCAGGAGGGTGGAGTTCCCCGGGCCGTCGGTGAGGGTCGGTGCCCCGGGCTCGGGGGCCCCGCCCGCGTTCTCCACCGGCGTGCGCGGGACGAGCGGAGTGAGCGGAGCGCCGAGGCGGCTCGCCAGCGCCACCGGGTCGATCATGCGGTCCACCATGCCCTGGAACCGGCCCCAGGCGTCGGGGCCGAGGAACTCCGCCGCCCCCGCCGTCAGTTGCTGCCGCGCGTCCGCTCCCATGTCGACTCCCCGGACCACGTCCGTGTCGACCAGCCCGTGCGTCCACACCCGGTCCGGCGGGATCCGGACCACGGTGTCCGCCGCCGTGCGGTCGGTGAGTCCGCGCAGTCCGGCCCCGCGCGGCGCGGTCGCGGAGTCGAAGACGTTGCCCGGGTTGGGCGTGGCGCCGACCGGCGCCTGCGCCCTGGTCTCGGCGACGTCGATGACCGTCTCCATGCCGAGCGGGCGCCGGAAATAGGCGTGCTTGGTGGCCATCACGAACGGGGGCGTGGTGCCGACCGGTTCCTTCCACTCGACCCGGAAGTGCAGGTCCGCCTCACCGCTGAAGACGCTCGCGTTCTTGGGCTTCACCTTGGTGGTGTTGCCGGAACCCGTGCGGTGGGACCAGGTCTCCTGGGTGTCGTGACCGGTGGACCCGGTCAGCGCCCCGCCCGCGTACCAGGCACCGCCGTTGACGGCCACTGTGGTGCGCAGCTGGTGGCCGGAGCCCGACCCGCCGCCGGTCGCCCCGTCGGCCGCCGAGTGGGAGTGCTCGGTCTGCGTCCCGGTGTTGAACTCGGTGGTCGTGGTGCTGCCGGTATGGGCCAGCCTGCGGACGGACGCTCCGATCCGGATGGTCACGCCGCCGTCGGAGACGACCAGTTCGCGGCCCGACATCATGGCCTTGAGCTGGTCGTGCAGGGTGTTCGGGGTGAGGGTGTCGTAGAGCTTCTGCCGGAGGCCGGACCTGCCCAGGCCGTCCAGCCACTTGGTGATGTTCCGTCCGCCGAACTCCCCCGGGTCGCCCGCTCCGCGCAGGAGGGCCTCGGCGAAGTCCGGGGTCCTGGCGGTGCTGTTCCCGCCGGCGCGGTTCGCATCGGCACTGTTCGCGACGATGGTGTTCGTACTGGTGTTGTTCGTGCCGAGGCCGTCCGTGCCGAGGCTGTTCCCGGCGGCGCTGTTCTCGTTGGCGTGCCCCGCGCCGGGGTTGCGGTCCGAGGAGACCGATCCGGTGTTCCGGTGGGACGACGCCGGGCCGTTGTTCACGGCCTCCGGCACGAACACATTGGTGACGACGTCCGAGGACCCGAGCCGATGCGTCTGCCAGATGCGGTCCGGAACGGCGCGCGGCGTGTCCACCGGGCTGTACTGCGGGGTGATGACCTCCGCCCCCGCCCGGATCTCGCGGAGCTTCGTCGTACTGGGGATCAGGCCGCCCCTCCAGCCCCGGATCTCCACCTCGAAGGTGACGTCGGCGTCGGACACGGCGGCCCTCGACACGTTCTTCGCCCGGTTGACGGTGCTGCCCGCGGTCTCCAGCGCGATGCCGGTCGCCGAGTCGTGCCGGTAGGAGTAGTCGACTGTCAGCACCCTCTTGCCGTCCGAACCCGGCTTGCCGCTCAGACCGGCGGTGCCGGTCATGCGGTCCCGCTCGTCGTAGGAGACGCCGTGACCGGTCCGGTTCTGGGTGCCGACCTCGATCTCGGCGTCGTTCACCTCGCGGCGCAGCACGGGGGCTTCCCTCAGTCTGGCCCGGACGATCACCTCGGCCGACCAGCCGGCGCCGCCGACCGGCACCTTGAGCACGCCGCCCCGGGTGAGCTGGGACAGGTTGGCCTGGAGCGTCCTCGGCCCGAGTTCCTCGGCGAGGATGCGGTCCAGTTGCCGGGAGACGCCCCCGCGCGCGGCGAAGCGCTTCTTCAGGGCGGCGCGGACGTCCGTGAGCACCTGAGCGCCCCCGCTCCGCCCGTCGGGCAGGTCCTTGAACGAGACCACCGAGGAGGCGCTGAGCTGGTTGCGCGGCAGGACGGTGTGGGTCCGCAGGTGCGGCTCCAGCGGCAGCTCGGCCTTGGGGGCGCGCACGCTGAACTCGGTGTCGAGGAACCTCGTGACGGAGCGTGGATCACCCCTGCCCTCCAGGGTCAGGGTCAGCCTCACCTGTCCGCCGAGGATGTCCTGCGCGTCGCGGATCTTGCTGTTCGCGTAGAGCTTGTCCGCGGCGGAGTCGCGGGTGCCGACCCGGACCCGCTCCTGCCAGCTGAGGTCCGTATTGCCGTAGGGCTGGTCGGCGACCATGGGGAACCCGATGCCGCCCTGCTTGACCTCGTGCTTCCCGGTCTGCCGGCGCTCCGAGCTGAAGGTGCTGGTCTCGTTCTGCCGGCTGAGGTCGGCGTTGGCGCTCTGCCTGAGGTACTTCGGATCGGGCTCGAGCGTGGCGGTGACGGTCACCTTGAGGTTGCGTCCCAGCACCGTGTCCTTGAGGACGCCCGGCTTGCTCTGGTCGAAGGAGCTCAGCTCGAACGCCTCCCCGCGGGTCATCGCGCTGAGCCGGGAGGCCAGCGCGGGCTGGGTGACGAGCTGCATCACCTCGTCCCGCACGGTCGGCCAGAGGCTCCCGTAGTACTCCGCGCCGTTCTTCTCCAGCCCGGCCCGCAGCTTGTCGACGGAGCCGATGTCGCGGACGACCGTGGACTCCGGCAGGCCGTTCTCGACGATCCTGGCCACCGCGGCCGTGGCCTCGGCCGAATCGTGCTTCGTCGGCGTCAGCAGGTCGGACCGCGGCATCACCGTGCGGAACCCGACCGGGACCTCGACGGCGTCGCCGAGCTGCTGGTCGCCCTTGTGGACCACGACCTCCAGGTACCCGTCGCCGTCGAGGACGGCGCCGGGTTCCTTGGTCTTGGTGGTGACCGCGGTCTCCAGCGTCCGGCCGGAGATGTGGATCGAGTCCGACCCCTTTCGGCCGCCGTAGGAGGCGTTGACATTGCGGTCGTCGAGGCCGATCCGGCCGCCGCCCTGGAGCTGCCGGAGCCCGCTCACGACCTTCCGCCGGAGCCTGGTCACCACGTCGCCCGCGCCGGTGTTGAACTCGGTCTCGCTGGTGAGGGCCAGGACGTTGAGTTCGCGGTTGGCGGCCCTCACCTCGATCCGGACGTCACTGCCGGGGATCCGCAGGACGACGGACTCGCCGTTGGTCATGCCCTTGAAGTCCTGCTGGAGGCGCTGGTAGCCGAACTCCGCCACGAGCCGGTCGGACAGCGAACTGCGGTCGCTTCCGAGCGCGGCCCTGACCTCGGCGTTCCCGGCGAGGAGGTCCACCACGCCCGCCATGACCTGCCGCTTCAGCGGCCGGCCGGGCGGGGTGTTCAGGGGCTGCAGCTCGACGCCGCCGCCCGCGTCCTCGCCCGGCGTCGTGCGCAGCCGGGGCTCGCCCTTGGCGTGGACGTCCAGCATGACGTGGGACAGGTGCAGCCGGGCCTGGGTCCGGCGGGCCGGGTCGAAGCCGTCCGGCCAGCCGAGGTGCGCGGGGTCGAGGGCGTCGGCGGTGGCCCGGGTCTCGCGCTGGGGGATGCCGACCCGGATCGGGGTCGTCACGACGTTCGCGGCCGCCGGGTCCAGTCGGGTCGACAGGTCCTCGGTCCCGCGTCGGCCGGTCGGCTGGTAACCGACCTCCAGGTGCAGCCGGCCGTCGAACATCTCGGTCAGCTCGGTGGTCTTGGACCGGGAGAAGAACCGTGCCCGGGTGGTCAGGCCCTCCCAGGACATCAGGTCGCCCTGGACGCCGCCGGTGGCCTGGACCCGGAACAGCTTGAAGAAGTCGAACCGCCCCTGCAGGCCGAGTCCGAGCCGCTTGCGGCCACCGGTGGTGGTGCCGAGCGTCACGACGCGGTCGCTGCCGCCCTCGTACTCGAACTTCGCCTTCGCCTTGTCCCCGGCCCGGTGCACCAGGTCCGCGACCTCGCCGCGGACGGTGACGGTGCCGTGCCGGGCGTCGGTCCCGACCGGGATGTGCAGGACCTCGCCCCGGGAGAGCGAGGAGACCTGGGCGCGCAGGCCGGAGTCGCTGAAGAGGCTCTCCGCGAGCGTCCTGGCCAGGGCCTGCCGGTTGACGGTCCCCTCGGGAAGGACGTCGGCGATCCGCGCGGCGAGGTTCACGACCAGCGCGGTGTTGGGCTCGCCGACGCTGGTGACCATGTGCGAGCCGGAGAGCATGCCGGACTCGGTGACGGTGCGCGGCGGCAGCAGCGGTGCCCGCTCGTCGCGGTTGGGCGGCGGCACCACGAGGGACTCGTCCTTCAGCGGGGGCGCCACCTCGATCTCGTCGTTGGACGGAACCCTCGGCTGCTCCTCGATCTCGTCGTTGGACGGAATCCTCGGCTGCTCCTCGTCCTTGGCCGCGGGCTTCGTCGGCCTGGTGTTCGAACTCTCCCCCTCCGTCACCGCCTTCTTCGCGGCCTTGGCGTCCTCCATCTCCTCGAACCGCCGGTTGATCTCGCGCAGGTCCAGTTCGTCGGTCTCCCGCTTGCCCGGCGCAAGGTTCTCGTCGGCAGGGTAGAGGCCGGCGTCCTCGCTCTCGTCGGTCGTGGTGGCCTTGGCCTTGCCGGCAGCCCTCTCGCGGATCTGCCGCTGCTCTTCCGCGGTCAGCTCGGATTCCGAGGACTCCGAGGACTGCCGCCGAAGCCGCTCCTGCTCCTCCGCCTCGCGCCGGAGCCGGTCCTGCTCCTGCTCCTCCGCCTCGCGCCGGAGCCGGTCCTGCTCCTCCGCCTCGCGCCGGAGCCGCCCCTGCTCCTGCTCCTGCCGCCGCTCCGCGGCGGCGACGGTCGAGTAGCCGTCCTGCTCGGTGTGGTCGAGCGTGGTCCGCCGGCCGTTCGCGGGGCCGAACTCGGCGAGCGGCGCCCGGTTGTCGCCGACGTCCACGAGTGTCACCCGCAGGTTCAGCGCGGCCGCGCTGAGCACGGCGAAGGCGTCGCGGACGGCGCGCGGATCGGTGGCACCTGCCCCGTCCTCGTGCCAGGAGGTGACCTCCCGCCGCAGGTCCTCCACGAACGCCGGCCAGTCGGCCGGCTCGTTCCCCATTCGGCGGGCCCAGGCGGTGTAGAGCTCGTGCGCCTCCCGCGCCAGGTCCGGGTCGTCCCGGAACCGCTGATCGACCAGGTTGCGCAGCGCCTGCTCCGCGGCGGCCGGGTCGGCGGCGAGCCGCCCGGCCTCCTCCTCGCCGAACAGGTCCCGCAGCAGTCGCGGGTCCTCCTCGACGAGCGCGCGCAACAGCTGCGAGCCGACCGGCTCCTGCTCCGGCAGGACGGCGTCGCGGGGGACGGTGACGCCCTCGCCGACCGGGGTGGAGTGCTGCCGCGAGCCCTCCTGACCCGGCTCGCCCCAGACCTCGGCGATCCGGCCGCCCTCGCGCCGGACGTGCACGGTGACACCGCCGGCGGCGCCGTGCACCACGCCGTCGGCCGGCGGCTGCTGCCCGGTGGTGCGCCGGGCGTGGTCGAGCACGACGCCGGCCGCGAGCCGGATGTCGTCGGCCGACCATTCGCGCGGCAGGCCGGGGCCGCGCGGGTCCCGCCAGGCGTCCTCGGTGAACTCGGGCCGGAGCGCGCGGACGTCGAACTGCGGGACGAGGGGCGGGAGCTGCTCCCCCGGTCGGCGCGGGCCGGGCTCGCGCAGCGCCTCGGGGCCGCCGGTCGGCAGGACGAGATCGGAGTAGGTGGTGACCGTACCGGCCCGGTCGAACAGCTGCTGCAGCGGGCTGCCGGGCGCGTTCCAGCCGAATCCGGGCAGCAGGCCGCCCAGCAGCGCCGGCAGGGTGGTGCCGGCGGCCTCGGGCGCGGTGAGGCTGCGGTAGGCGCCCGCGGGGCCGTCCGTCGGCACCACGGTGACGTTGACCAGCAGCGGCTGCCGGTTCCCGTTGGCCTGGGCCCAGACCTGCTGGGCCTGCTGGGTCAGCTGGTCGGTGAAGGCGCGGACCTGCTGGTCCGTCACCCCGCCCGTCCGCTCGACGTGGAGCGGGACGACGATGTCGACGCCCTCCTGTCCGGAATTGAAGAGCACCCGCTGGACGTGGAGCTGTCCCGTGCCGACGGTGACCGGCCGGACGGGACCGGTGGCGATCACCTGCTGCCGGTTCCAGACCTCGGTGTGGGCGCCGGGCTGGAGCCCGGTGGGCCGGTAGGCGAGGTGCTGGCTGTTGCGGCTGAGGCCCTCGATCCGGACGCCGTTGGCCTCGCCGATCCAGCGGTAGGTCCGCTCGTCGATCCGGACCCGGTGGAACGCCTGGGCGTGCGCGGTCTCGACCGCGTACAGAACGGCCGTCCGGCCCCACTCGCGCGGGAACATCGTCCGGGCGGAGGTCCCCTGGGGTTCGAACCAGTGGTTGCGGAACTCCGCGAGCGGCGCGTCGGGGGCCACGGTCGCGTCCAGGAAGCGCACCCGGGCGCGGTAGGTGCCGTTGGGGTGGAGGTCGCCGCGTGCGATCACCTCGACCCCGCGCTGGCGCTGCCAGGCAGCGAGGTCCAGCTCCCCGGTCGGGGTGAACTCCTGGTGCAGTCCGGTGAGGGACTGCCGGTCGCCGTAGCGGGAGATGTCCTGCGCCCGCTGTCCGTAGCGGAGCAGACCGTCGGGCCGCGAGGGCGCGTGGTCGAGGCCCTCGCCGCGCGGCGGCAGCGGGCCGAGGTCGGACAGGCCGTCCCAGGGGGTGGCCCGGCGGGGACGGACCGGCGGGGCGGCCGGGGCCGGCGGCGCCTGCGGGTCCGGCTGGGTGTCGGCGGGCCTGAAGGACAGGAACCGGTCGCCGCGGACCTCGCCCTCGATCCGCACCCCGGCGTACTCGCCGGTCCAGCGGTACCGGCCGGGGCCGGCCGGGACGACGCCGTTGTGGCGCAGCGCGTCGAGGTACGCCTGCTCGGCGGCGTAGACCGCCTCGTCCTCGGTCCAGTTGCGCGGGAACAGCCGCCGCCGGGTGCGGTCGGCGGTGGGCGCGGGCCCGGTGGTGAGCAGGTCCCCGGCGGTGCCGCTGGTGCGGACGTCGGTGACGGTGCGGCGCGGGCCGGCCGGGGCGGTCCCGTACTCGACGTGCAGGACGCCGTTGGGGTGCTGCTCGACGATGCCGGTGGGCCGGCGGCGGTCGGAGCCGGGCGGCGGGAGCAGGTGGCCGCCCTCGGCGCGGCGGTCGCCGAACAGGGCGGTCTGCCGGACGTCCAGGCCGAAAGCGGCCCGGGGCGGCAGCGGGTGGCCGTCGGGGGCGTGCCGGGTGGGGGTGAGGCGGGACGGCTGGGTGCCGAACACCTCGTCGATGGCGGCGCCCAGTTCGCGCAGGTTGCGCGCGGCGAGGGTCGGCGCGCCCTCGATCCGCTGCGGGCCGATGCCGGCGAGCTGGTCGGCGGAGATCCGGCCCAGCTCGACGTGGTCGGAGCCCATCATCCCGGCGTCGGTGTAGATGGTGTGCCGGTTCTGGTGGCGGCGGTACTCGTCGTCGAAGCCGAGCAGGTGACCGAGCTCGTGGGCGAGGACCTCCGGGGTGGATTCGAGCGACCAGGTCTCGTTGTTCTCGTGGAGCGGGCGGGTGAAGAGGTCGACGATGTGGACGTGGTGGTTGACGTCGGCCGAGTGCTCGACGAACTCGGGCCGGATCCGCAGCAGGTCGCCGTTGGGGAGGCGGTGGCCGGTGTTGTAGGCCGCGTTGACGCCCCGCCAGGTCCGGTCGATGACCTCCCCGATCTGCTCGTCGGTGAACTGCTCCACGGGGGCGTCGTAGAGGTGACCGTCCTCGCTGTCGAGGTCGCTGTCGAACTCGCCCTGGTCGCGGCGGATGTGGATGCGCACCACGATCTCGGTGGCGGGCTCGCCGTCCTCCAGGAAGCCGCGCCGCGCCTCGTAGCCGCGCAGACGGGCGGCCGAGACGGACCGGCCGAACGGGTCGGCGGGGGCCCGGACCTCGCGGGCCCCGGTGACGAGGGCGAGCTCGGTCTCGGCGGGGTCGACCAGCAGGGTGAGGTCGTCGCCGTGGTCGGTCCCGGCCGGGGAGGACTCCCGCTGGGACTGCATCTCGACGTCCTGGAGCGCGGTGTCCCGCTCCGCGTGCTCGTCGGTGATCCGGACCACGGTCTCGCTGTCGGGGCCGTGGTGCGCGGTGTTCCCCTGCTGGTCGGTCACCTCCAGCCGGACGTGCAGGGCGTGGGCCAGCAGCGGGGCGAGCGCCCCGCCGAGTCCGGCGTCCTGGGTGCCGTCCGAGGCCGCCAGGGCGTGCCGCAGGGCGTGCAGCTCCCGGGCGGTGTCCAGGCTCGGTTCCCGGCCGGGGCGGAAGGCCCTAAGGGCCTCCGCGGGCAGATCCGCGGGCCCGGTCCGCTGGAGGTACTCGGCCACCTCGGTGGTCATCAGCCGGCGCAGCTCCGGCCGCCCGGTGTCCGGGTCGAGACCGTGGTGCCGCAGCAGGGCCTCGACGAGCTCGGGCGAGGCGTCCACGACGGCGTCCAGCAGCGGGTGGCCGTCCGGCGGCACGAGGTGCGGCGGGACGGCGGGAGCCGCGGGGCCGGAGGTGTGGGACGGTCCCGGGTTCCCGAGCGGCGGGACGTGCAGCTGCGGGAGGTCCCGCTGGTCGCCGATGCCGCGGTAGTCGGTGATCCGGCCGTCGACGACGTCGATCTCCAGCATGACGCCGCGGTAGGCGTCGATGACGACGCCCGTGTCGGTCGGGCCGACCCGGTTCTGCTCGACGAGCCGGGTGACGGCCCAGCGCGCGTCGCGGGCGGTCCACTCGCGGGGCAGGCTCTGGTCGGCAGGGAGGCCGTGCGGGTCGAGGTCGGCGGCCGCCGGGGTGAACCGGAAGTCCATGGCCTCGATGGCCCGCCGGGTCTCCGGGTCGGCGCCGGCGGTCACGGCGGGCCGCTGCTCGCCGGGCCGCGGCGGGCCGGGTTCGCGCAGGTCGGCGGGGACGCGGGGGCCGCCGTCGGCGGTGCGCAGGTCGCTGACGAGGTCGACCCGGGTGGGCGCGTCCTCCTCCAGCCGGACGGCCGTCTCGTGGAACACGTCCGCGCCGTACCGGTGGGCCAGCGGGCCGAGCAGGTGCCGCAGGCTCTCGGCGGTGTCGACCACCGCCATGTCCTCCGGCTCGGGCAGGGTGTCGCGGTCGACGATCACCCGGGCGTAGGGGTCCTCGTGGTCGTCGGCGAAGTCGAGGCGGACGGTGACCAGGGTCTCCGGCATGCCGTCCTGGTCGGCGGTCTCCCGCACCCGTTCGCGGACGTAGGCGTCCACCCGGCGCTGGAGTTCGCCCCGGGCGGCCAGCTGCTCCCGGTGGGTCAGGGGGCCGTCGACGGAGACCTGGACGGGGAGGGTGATCTCCAGGCCGAGCTGCCCGGAGTCGAACAGCACCCGGGAGACGGTGAGGGTGCGGCCGTCGAGTTCGACGTCGTCGCCGCGCACGGTGTGGCGCACCCGGCTGTCGTCCCAGGCCCTCAGCGGCGCGCCCGGCTGGTCCTCGGTCGGGCGGTGGACCAGGTGGGCGCCGTCGCGGGAGAGTCCCTCGATCCGGACGCCGTCGGCCTCGCCGGTCCAGTGGTAGGTGCGGCCGTCGTCCAGGTACACCCGCTGTTCGGCGGGGACGCCGTCGTGCGCCTCGTCGACGCGGCGCAGCAGCCCCAACGACGACCAGTCGCGCGGGTACATGGTGCGCAGGCCGTCGTCGGCGTCCAGGACCCTCCAGCGGGTCGGGAACTCGGCGAGCGGGGAGGTCGGCGCCACGGTCGGGTCGAGGAAGGCGACCCGGGCCCGGTAGGTGCCGTTGTGGGCCGGGGCCGTGGTCTCGACGACCCGGACCCCGTGGGCCCGGAGCGCGTTCTCCCGCTCGGACGGGGACAGGTCCGGTTCGCGGTGGAAGCCGGTGAGGTGCTGCCGGTCGCCGTAGTGGACGAGGTCCTCGGCGCGCTGGCCGAAGGCGCCGAAGCCCTGGGCCGGGTTCGCGCTCCGGTTCGGGTCGTGGTCGGTGAGGTCCAGCGGGTCGGGCCGGTGCGGGGCGTTCAGGGGCGGGTCGGTGTCGGGCTGGGTGTCGGCGGGCCGGAAGGACAGGAACCGGTCGCCGCGGACCTCGCCCTCGATCCGCACCCCGGCGTACTCGCCGGTCCAGAGGCGGCGGGCGCCGCCGAGTGGGACCACCTGGCCGGTGCCGAGCGCGTGCAGGTACGCCTGCTCGGCCGCGTACACCGCGTCCTCGCCGGTCCAGTTGCGCGGGAACATCCGGCGGTGTGTCGGGGCGGCGTCGGCCGTCCGTCCGGCGGTGCCGGTCAGCAGGTCCCCGGCGGCGGTCACCGTGGACGCCCGCCGCCTCGGCGGCGGCACCGCGGCGTCCGCGGGGAAGTCGGCGACGACGACGCCGTTGCGCTCCACCCGCACCACCCGTTCCGGCGCCGGCCGGTCCGAGCCGGCCGGCGGCAGCAGGTGCCCGCCCGGGTTCCGCGTCCCGCCGAACAGCGAGGTCTGCCGGGCGTCCAGGCCGAACGACGCCCGGCCCGGCAGGCCGTGCGCGTCCGCGACCGCCCGGCCGGGGGCGGGCAGCGGCGCGGCGCCGAGCGCCCGGTCGACCGCCGCCCCCAGCTCGCGCAGGTTGCGCGGCTGGAGGGCGAACCGGATGTCGGTGTTGTCGGTGCTGATCCCGGCGTCCTGGTCGAAGCGGACCCGGTTGTGGCCGGCGTGGGTGCCGCCCATCAGCCCGCCGTCGTTGTACGAGGGCCGGGGCGGGATCGCGTGGGTGAAGGTGGCGTTGCCGTCCTCGTCGACGGTGTCCTGGTGGACCCGCCGTTCCCGGTACTCGTCGGGCAGGCCGAGCAGGTGGCCCAGCTCGTGGGCGAGGACGGTCCGGTCGGTGTCCAGGCCCCAGAGGCCGGAGTGCTCGCGGATGGGCCTCCCCCGCTCCGGGGCCCGGACCTCGACCTCGTGGTGCGCCGCGTCGGGGTCGTCGGTGAACTCCAGCCGTAGCACGAGGGTTTCGCCGCCGGGCAGCCGGTGGCCGGTGTTGTAGTACTCGTCGACGGCGCGCCGGGCCCGGTCGCGCAGGTCCGCCAGGTCCGCGGTGTGGTCCCGGCCGGTCGGCAGCCCCGAGGTGTCGAGGCGGACCCGCACCACGGCCTCGATCGCCGGCGAGCCGTCCACCAGGACGGCCCGGCCGGCCTGGAAGCCGCGCAGCCGGGTGGCCGTGCTGGGGTGCAGAGTCCGGTCGGCCGGCGCGGTGACCTGCTCCGTCCGGAGGACCTGGGCGATCCGCAGGTCCGGCGCCGGTGCCTCGTGCGCGGGGCGGACCCGGAAATCGTCGCCGTCGGTGCTGCTGTCGGTCTCGCTGTCGGTGTCCCGGAGCGAGTCCATGTCGACGGAGCGGCCGGAGTCGGAGCCGTGCACGGAGTTCATGTCGTCGTCGTCGGAGGACAGGTAGTCGAGGGTGGAGTCCGTGTAGGCGTCCATGTCCTCGTCGGAGTCCCGGTACAGGTCGACGTCCATGTCCATGTCGTCGTCCCGGCCCGGGGTGACGGGCCAGGTGGACTCGTCGCCGCCCGGCGTCGTGGGCAGGACGAACGCGTCCTCACCCGGTGTGGAGGGCACGGAACCCTCGTCGTGACCGGGCGTCCGGGGCAGGGAGTTGTCGTCGCGGCCCGGGGTCGTGGGCCGGGAGCCCCCGTCCGAACCCGCGACGTACGGCGCGCGCGGCGCCGATGCCGACGCCACCTCGCCCGGGGCCGCCGGCCGGCCGGTACCGCGCTCGGGCACCGCCGGGGAGGTCTGGCGCGGCGGGGTGTGGCCGTCCGCGACCGTGAAGTCGACGATCCGGTGGTCCGCGTCCCGGAACACCGTGATCTCGACCCCGGCGAACCGCACCCGGCCGCGGAACCCGTCCCCCACGAGCTCCTCGATCGCGATCGGCCGCCCGTGGTGGGCCGCGTAGAGGCGCTCCGCGGCCGTCCACTCCCGGGGCAGGCCCCGGCCGGCGTCGGCGCTGAGGTTCGGGGAGACCCGGTCGGCGGGCACCGCGTCGGGTGCCGTCGAGGGGGTGGTGGCCGGGCGGCGGCCGGTCCCGGGCGCGCCGGGCTCGGTGAGCGGGGCGGAGCGGTACGCGTCCGGCCGCAGGACGACGCCGGGCTGCTCGTCCGCCGGGCGGTGGACCAGGTGCCGCCCGTCCCGGGTGATGCCCTCGATCCGGACGCCGTCGGCCTCGCCGGTCCAGTGCTGGGCGCCGTTCACGAGGCGGGTGTCGGTCCGGTTCTCGTACGCCGTCCGGACCGCCTCCAGGACCCGGGTGACCGTCCAGTCCCTCGGGTAGAAGGTGTTGGTCGGGTGGTCGGCGCGCAGGTGCCAGCGGGACGGGAAGTCCGTCATGTAGGAGGACGGCGAGGCCACGGGGTCGAGGAACCACACGGCGGCGCGGTAGGTGCCGTTGGGGTGGCCGGCGAAGGGGGGCCCGATCCGGACGCCCCGGCGCTGGCCGGCCAGCTCGACGGCGGACGGCTCGCCGGGCAGGTGCCCGGGCGGCTCCGGCGGCTGGTGGTGTACGCCGGTCATGGTGTGCCGGTCGCCGTAGCGCACCAGGTCCTCGACCCGCTGGCCGAAGCCGTCCGGGAAGGGGTGCCAGGGCAGGTGCGCGGCGGCGCCGAGGCCGCTCTGGTCGTCGGACGGGCGGAAGGAGGTGAGCTCCGCCGTCACGACCGGCCCGCCGGGCCGCTGCTCGGTCCGGAGGTCGACCCGGCCCTCGACCCGCACGCCGCCGTACTCACCGGTGAACGCCCAGGAGACCGGGCCGAGTTCGGTGAGCGCGTCGCCGCCGCGGCGCAGCGCGTGCTGGTACGCCTGCTCGGCCGCGTACACCGCGTCGTCGCCGCTCCAGTGCTCGGGGAACATCGTGCGACCCCGGTCGCGGCCGGCCGGGCCGGTGCCGCGGTCGCCGCCGGCGAGGTCGCCGGCCAGCCGGTGGTGGCCGGTGGTGGGGCCGTCCTCCGGGCCGGTGAAGACCCGGAAGGTGCCGTTGCGGTTCTCGGAACCCGGAATCCGGGCCGGCCGCGGCCGGTCGGAGCCGGGCGGCGGGAACAGGTGCCCGCCGCCGTCGCGGCCGCCGCTGGACAGCCGCCGGCCCTCCAGGTCTCCGTACAGCGCGGCGCGCCGGGCGTCCTCGTTCACCCGGGGCCGGGGCGGGTGGACGCCGTCCGGGAGCGGTCCGCGCTCGGCGCCGAAGGCGAGGTCGATCACGGCGCCGAGCTGACGCAGGTTGCGGGCCTTCAGGACCGGCCTCGGGTCACGGTGGCCCTGGGGGTCGGGGTGGTTGTCGGCGTCGACCATGGGCCGGTGGAAACGGTCGATCCAGGTGGAGCTCATCAGGCCGCTGTCGTCGTGGACCGCCCGGAGCCGGCCGTCGTCGGAGCCCTCGCGGTACTCGTCCGCCAGCCCGAGCGCGTGGCCCAGCTCGTGGGCGATGACCTCGGGCCGGACGTCGAGACTCCAGTTGCGCAGGTCGGCCCGGTCCTGAACCGGGTGGACGGCCACAGTGTGGTGCGCGGCGCCGGGGTCGCCGACGAACTCGACCCGGACCCGCAGCCGGTCGCCGCCGGGCAGCCGCTGGGAACCGCCGTAGGTGGCGGCCATCCCGATGCGGGCCCGGGCGGCCAGCTCGTCGAGGCCCCGCACGGTGGCGGGGTCGGCCAGGTCCAGCGCCCTGGTGTCCAGGTGCACCCGGACGGTGACGAGCGCCTCGGTGTCGCCGTCGGCGAACCGGATCCGGCTCACCGTGAACCGCTGCAGGTCCCGGTCCTCCATGGCCAGTTCGAGCCGGTCCGTCGGCGGGTGCACCTCGCGGGTGCCGAGCACCTGGATGTGCTCCGGGCCGGGCCGGGTCAGCTGGTTCGGCGTCCGCTGGTCCGGCTGGCCCCAGAAGTCCGTG
Organism: Kitasatospora sp. NPDC094019; assembly: GCF_044764505.1. Lineage (NCBI taxonomy): Bacteria > Bacillati > Actinomycetota > Actinomycetes > Kitasatosporales > Streptomycetaceae > Kitasatospora > Kitasatospora sp. NPDC094019. The sequence continues at coordinate 33,697 of NZ_JBIWIF010000020.1, read as the reverse complement.
ATCCGGCCGTCCTCCATCCGCACGGTCAGCCGTACCCCGCCGAACATGCCGTGGACCAGTTCTGGCGCCGTGGTCGCGCCGGGCGGCACGGGGCCGGCCGCGAGCCGGTGCGCCGAGCGCGAGCCGGCGACCGCGCCGGCGGCGTAGCGGGCCTCGTCGGCGGTCCACTCGCGGGGCAGGTTGCGGCCCTCGGTCGGGCGGTCCCACGCGGAGGCCGTGAAGGACCGCCGCCAGCCGTCGAGCATCGTCTCGCCGGAGACGGTGCGCGGGGCCGCCGGGGCCTGCGGCTGCCGCTCGGAGGCCAGCACCTCGGCCAGCCGGTCCGTCCCGGCCGCCCGGTGCAGCCTCGGCAGGGCCTGCTCGATCGTGGGCTCCTGGCCCGGGACGAGCCGGACCGGGGTGGCGTCGGGGTCGCCGGTGAACTCCAGCCGGAGGTCCAACGGGGTGGCGGCGGCGCGCTGGTGGCCCTCCAGGTACCCGGCGGCGGCCTGCCGCAGGGTCGCCTCGGCCTGCCGCAGCTCGGCGGGGGTGGTGTGTTCGCCGCCCACCAGCCGGACCCGGGCGGTGACCCGGACCACCTCGGAGCCGTCGAACATGAGGTCGCGGCGGACCCGGACCGGCCCGAGGCCGGTCGGCCGGACCTCGGTGCCCCGGTGGGCCGTCGTCGAGGCGGCGCCCTGGTAGTCGGGGTTGTCGAAGGTCTGGTGCGGGGCCGGGCGGTGGTAGTAGAGGTCGCCGTCCGGTCCGAACCGGCCCTCGATCCACACCCCGTCCGCCCGGCCGAGCACGACCCGGGAGCCGTCGGCCTCGTCGCGGGTGCGGAGCGGGTGGTCGAGCGCGGCGGTGACGTGCGCGGTCAGCTGCGCCTCGCTCCAGTGCCCCGGGTAGTACACCGTCCCGGGGTCGAGCGCGGAGCGGTGCCAGCGGGAGGGGAACTGCGCGGCCGGGGCTCCGTGGGCGACCGCCGGGTCCAGGTGGGCGTCGAAGACCCGGACGGCGCCGTTGGGCAGGGTCACCCGCATCTGGCCGGGGGTGGCCACGGGCGGGCGGCGCGGGGTCCCGGTGACGGTGCCGTCGAGGTCGGCCGACTGCCAGGCGGAGGCGGCCGCCCGCTGCCCGGCGGGGGTGAGCGTGGGGGCCGGCTCGGGCTCGGCGTTCCCCTCCAGCGGCCGGACGTGCAGCTGCGGGAGGTCCCGCTGGTCACCGGCACCGGCGACCAGGACGACCTGTCCGTCCTGGACGTGGACGGTGAGGTGGACGTCGCCGTAGGAGCCGTGGACGACGCCGGTCACGGTCGGGCCGTAAGCGGCGCCGTGCTCGTCGAGGATCCGGACGGCGGCCCATCGGGCGTCGAGGGCCGTCCACTCCCGGGGCAGGCTGTGCGTGACGGGCAGGGCGCGCGGGTCGGCGGCCAGCGCTTCCGGGCTGAACCGCGCGTCCAGGTGGCGCAGTTGGGTCACGGTCGACTGGTCCCAGCCGGCCATCCCGGCGGGCCGGTGCTCGCCGGGCCGCAGCGGGCCGGGTGCGCGCAGGTCGGCGGGGACACGGGGGGCGCCGTGCTCGGCGACCAGGTCCGCGACCGGGGTGGTGAAGTCGCTCACGGCGGCGGCGACCGCGTTGAACACGTGGTCCTGGCCCTGGACGGCGAGCGGCCCGAGGACCGCCGACACCTCCGAGACCGCGTCGGGTCGCACCAGCACGTCGGAGAAGACGTCCGGACGTCCGGGGGTGAAGTCGAGGAGGACGGCGACCAGCCTCGGCGGTACCCCGTCCGGGCCCGCCGTCTCCAGCGTCCGGTCCCGGACGTAGTCGTTCACCCGCTGCTGGACGATGTCCTGGGTGAACGCCAGCCGTTCGGGCGTCACCGGGCCCTCGACCAGGGTGCGCACGGGCACGGTGATCCGCAGGCCCTCCTGCCCGGAGTCGAACAGCACCCGGGAGGCGGAGAACGGGCGCCCGCCGATCGAGGTCCCGGTGTCCGGGGAGACGCGCAGCACCCGCCGCTCGTCCCAGCCGGTCATCGGCTGGGAGTCGGTCGGGCGGTGGGCCAGGTGGGCGCCGTCGCGGGAGAGTCCCTCGATCCGGACGCCGTCGGCCTCGCCGGTCCAGAAGTAGGTGCGGCCGTCGTCCAGGTACACCCGTTGTTCGGCCGGGACGCCGTCGTGCGCCTCGTCGACGCGGCGCAGCAGCTCCTCGGACCGCCAGTCCCGCGGGTACATGGTGCGCGCGCTGCCGCCGTCGGCGTTGCCGCGGAACTGCCAGCGGGTCGGGAACTCGGCGAGCGGGGAGGTGGGCGCCACGGCCGGGTCGAGGAAGGCGACCCTGGCCCGGTAGGTGCCGTTGTGGATCGGCGGGCTGGTCTCGACGATCCGGACGCCGTGCGCCCGGAGGGTGTTGGCCGGGTCGGCGACGTGCGCCGGGTCGAGTTCGTGGTGGACGCCGGTGAGGTGCTGCCGGTCGCCGTAGCGGGCGATGTCCTCGGCACGCTGGCCGAAGGTGCCGAACCCGTGGGCGGGGTCGTCGGGGCCGAGCCGGTGCGGGGCGTTCAGGGGCGGGTCGATGTCGGGCTGGGTGTCGGCGGGCCGGAAGGACAGGAATTGGTCGCCGCGGACCTCGCCCTCGATCCGTATCCCGGCGTACTCGCCGGTCCAGCGACGGCGCGAGCCGCCGAGCGGGACCACCTGACCGGTGTCCAGCGCGTGCAGGTACGCCTGCTCGGCCGCGTACACCGCGTCCTCGCCGGTCCAGTTGCGCGGGAACATCCGGCGGTGCGTCGGCTCGACACCCAGCAGGTTGTCCGCGCCGGCCAGGTCGCCGGCGGAGGAGACGGTGGACGCCCGCCGCCGCAGCGGCAGCGGCGCGTCGGAGGGGAAGTCGGCGACCACGACGCCGTTGCGCTCCACCCGCACCACCCGCTCCGGCGCCGGCCGGTCCGAGCCGGCCGGCGGCAACAGGTGCCCACCCGGGTTCCGCGTCCCACCGAACAACGAGGACTGCCGGGCGTCCAGGTCGAACGACGCCCGGCCCGGCAGGCCGTGCGCGCTCGGCTCGGCCCGCACGGGACCGAGCGCCTGCTCGATCTCCGCGCCCAGCTCCCGCAGGTTGCGCGGCTGGAGCGTGAAGCGCATCGGGGTGTCGTCCTGGCCGACGGCGGCGTCCATGTCGACGCGGGGGCGGCCCTCGGCGGCGACGGTGCCGGCCATCAGCCCGGCGTCGGTGTACACCGCCCGGGGGCGGACCTCCAGGGAGACGACCACGGGGTTGCCGTCCTCGTCGACCGACTCCTCGTAGACGCGCCGCTCGCGGTACTCGTCGGGCAGGCCGAGCAGGTGGCCGAACTCGTGGCCGAGGACGGTGCTGTCCGAGTGCAGACCCCAGAGGTCGCTGTGCTCGCGGACGTCCCCGTCCTCGACCCGGACCAGGTGGTGCGCCGCGTCGGGGTCGTCGGTGAACTCCAGCCGCACCACCAGGACTTCGCCCTCGGGCAGCCGGTGGCCGGTGTTGTAGTACTCGTCGACGGCGCGCCGGGCCCGGTCGCGCAGGTCCGCCAGGTCCGCGGTGTGGTCCCGGTCGGTCGGCAGGCCCGAGGTGTCCAGGCGGACCCGCACCACGACCTCGACCGCGAGCGAGCCGTCCAGCAGGAAGCCGCGGGCGGCCTGGAAGCGGCGCAGCCGGGTGGAGACGCTGTTGTGCAGGGCCGGGTCGGCGGACGCGGTGACCTCGACCGGGTCGAGCACGGCGGCGAACCCGAGGTCCGGGGCCGGCGCCTCGTGGGCCGGCCGGACGGGCCGCGCCACGGGCACCTCGTCGAGGTCCATCAGCAGGTCCGCGTCGAGGTCCTCGGAGCGGCGGCCGGTGGAGGCGGAGCCGCCCTCCCAGTCCATGTCCTCGTCGTCGGAGATCAGGTCCAGGGTGTCGGCCCGGGAGGAGGTCTCCTCCTCGTCCGTGTCCGGGTACAGCTCCATGTCCGAGTCCTCGTCGGAGCGGCGGTGGCCGCCCGGCGAACCGAGGTCGTGCTCGGAGCCCTCGTCCGAGCCGGGGAAGTGCGGCAGCGGCTCGGCCTCGACGGGCCGCTGGAGCGGCTGCCGGGTGCCGCGCTCGGGGATCGGCACGGCCCGCTGGGGCGGCGGGGTGTGGCCGTCGGCGACCGCGAAGTCGACGATCCGGCGGCCGGCGTCCCGCACGACCGTGATCTCGACACCGGCGAACCGCACCCGGACCTCGGTGCCGCCGTCGGCGAGCGGGGTCGCGGCCGTCAGGTGCCGGCCCGCGTAGGCGGCGTAGAGCCGCTCCCCCGCCGTCCACTCCTCGGGCAGGCCCCGGCCGGCGGAAGGCCGCAGCACGCCGACCTCGCCGGTGGGCACCGCGATCCCGTCCAGGTCGGCGACGACGGCCGGGCGACGGCCGGTGCCGGGCGCCGCGGGTTCGGTGAGCGGGGCGGACCTGCCCCGCACCCGGGCGTCGGGCTGGTCGTCCGCCGGGCGGTGGGCCACGTGCCGCCCGTCGCGGGTGATGCCCTCGATCCGGACGCCGTCGGCGGTGCCGGTCCAGTGGACGGCACCGTCGACGACGCGGTCCAGGAACCGCTCCCGGTACTGGTATGCCTCCTGGACGGCGTCGAGGACGTGGCCGGAGCGCCAGCTCGCGGGGTAGAACATCCGCCCCGGGTGGTCCGCGTGCCGGAACCAGCGGGAGGGGAACTGCGCGAGGTGCGCCCGGGGGGCGACGAAGGGGTCGAGGAACCAGGCGGTGGCCCGGTAGGTCCCGTTGGGGTTGGAGTTGAAGGAGCGGGCGCCCATCCTGACGCCCCGTCGGTGGCCGGCCACCTCCACGTTGGAGAACCCGCCCTCCGGGGTGGCCGCCAGGACCGGCTGGTGGTGGAAGCCGGTGAGGGTCTGCCGGTCGCCGTAGCGCACCTGGTCCAGGACCCGCTGCCCGAACCCGTCCGGGAACGGGTGCCACGGCAGGTGCGGGGCGGCGCCGAGGCCGCCCTGGTCGTCGGAGGGGCGGAAGGAGGTGATCTCCACCACCTCGACCCGGCCGCCGGGCCGGTTCTCGTCCGGGTTCGGCGTCCGGACCTCGGTCCGGTTCTCGACCCGGCCCTCGATCCGGACGCCGCCGTACTCGCCGGTGAACGTCCGGACGCCGGGCGCGATCTCGGTGAACGCCTCCGGGCCGCGGCGCAGCGCGTGCTGGTACGCCTGCTCCGCCGCGTACGCCGCGTCGTCGGAGGACCAGTGCTCCGGGAACATGGTGCGGTGGCGGTCGCCGGCCCGGGGAACGGGAGCGGGGGCGGTCGCGAGGTCGCCGCCGAGGTGGTGGCTGGTCGTTCCGGAGCCCGTCGTCGCCGGGGTGGCCGGGGCGTCGAACACCCGGAAGGTGCCGTTGCGGTTCTCCGACCCCGGGACCCGCTCCGGCCGCGGCCGGTCGGAACCGGGCGGCGGGAACAGGTGGCCGCCGTCGCGCCGGTCGCCGTACAGCGCGGTGCGCAGCGCGTCCTCGTTCACGTGCGGCCGCGGCGGGCGGGTGGCGTCCCGGCCCGGTCCGCGGTCGGTGCCGAAGGCGGAGTCGATCACGTCGCCGAGCTGCCGCAGGTTGCGCGCCTTCAGCACGGGGCGCGGGTCCTCGACGTTGGGGCGACCGTACGGGTTGTCCGTGTCGATCAGGGTCCGGCCGCGGAGGTCGCGGGTGGTGGCGCCCATCATCCCGCCGTCGTCGTGGACGGGGCGGACCCGGCCGGGGCGGGAGAGTTCGCGGTACTCGTCCGGCAGCCCGAGCAGGTGGCCGACCTCGTGGACGACGGCCTTGGCCGGGGTGTCCAGGCCCCAGTTGAAGGCGTTCGGCCGGGGCTGGGTCGGGTGGACGAACACGGTGTGGTGCGCGTCGGCGGGGGACTTCACGAACTCCATCCGCACCCGCAGCCGGTCGCCGCCGGGCAGTCGCTGGCCGAGGTCGTAGATCTCGGCCATCCGGGTGCGGGCGTTCCTGGTCAGCTCCTTGAGGCCGTCCTTGGTGGCCCTCTTGGTCATGTCCAGGTCATTGGTGTCCAGATACACCTTGACGGTCACCAGTGACTCGGTGTCACCATCGCCGAGCCTGAAACGGCTCACCGAGAACCGCTGGAGCCGCCGCTCCTCCAGCGAGCGCTCGAAGAGGTCCGCCGGCGGGACGATCTCACGGGTCCCCAGCCGTCGCCGTCGCTCGGCCGTGGGCGAGGCCAGCTGGTCCGGGACCCGCTGGTCCGGCTGGGCCCAGAAGTCGGTGATGCGGCCGTTCTCCACCCGCACCGTCAGCCGCACACCGGCGAACTCGCCGTGGCGCACCGTGGGCGCGGTGGTGCCGCCGGGCGGCACCGGGCCGACCGGGGCCCGGAACGCGGAGCGCGCGACCACGCTCGCGGCGTGGCGGGCCTCGTCGGCGGTCCACTCGCGCGGCAGGCCGCGGCCCTCGGTCGGGCGGTTCCACACGGCCGGGTCGAAGAGCTGCCGCGCGCCGTCCAGCATCGTCTCGCCGGACACGGTGTGCGGGGGCGGCGGCGCCTGCTCCCGCGCGGCGGCCAGGACCGAGGCCGGTCCGGCCCCCGTCGCCGCCTCGTGCAGCCGGGGCAGGGCCTGCCGGAGGTCGAGGCCCGTGCCGGGGACGAAGCGGACCTCGGTGGCGTCGGCGTCCCGGGTGAACCGCAGCCCGAGCTCGATCCGGGTGCTGCCGTCCCGGTGCCCGGCCAGCAACTGGCCGGCGGCGCGGTGCAGCGCCATCTGGGCGCGCAGGACGTCGGGCTGGGCGACGCCCTCGGTGCCGACGACCCGGACCCGGGCGATCAGGTGGACGGCCTCGGAGCCGTCGGACATGAGGTCGCGGCGGACCGACACCGGCCCGAAGCCGGCCAGCTCCACCTCCTCGCCGCGGCCGAGCAGCTGCGCCGGGCCGAGGTCGTACCTCGGGTCCCGGGACGACTGGTGGGGGGACGGCCGGTGGCCCATGAAGCTGCCGTCGGCGAGGTACATGCCCTCGATCCAGACGCCGTCCACGTGGCCGAGCCGGAAGGTGACGCCGTTCTCCACCCGGGTGAACCGCGTGTTCCCGAGCGCCTCGGTCACCCGCCCGCCGAGGTCCGCGGCGGTCCAGGACTTCGGGTAGTACACGGTGCCGGGGTCGAGCAGCGAGCGGCTCCAGCGCGAGGGGAAGGCCGCCACCGGCGCGCCCGCCCCGACCGCGGGGTCCAGCTGCGCCCGGAACACGCGGACGGTGCCGTTGGGCAGGGTCTCCTGCCGCTCGCCGTCCTGGAGGACGGGCGGGCGGCGCGGACCGTCCTGCACCGTGCCGTCCGTCGCGGTCGGGTGCCAGGGGTTGGTCCGGGACGGCGGCGGGACGGTCCCGACCGCGGCGGCGGCCGACGGCGGCGCGGGCGCGTCCGAGCCCGGGAACGCCTGCGGCAGCACCGGGACGCCGGCGTCACCGGGTCCCGGCGCGTGCAGCAGCGGACCCTCGCCGTCGATGGTGGGCAGCCGCCCGGAGCCGCGCTCGGGCAACGGTCGGGAGCCCTGGGGCGGCGGGGTGTGCCCGTCCGCGGCGTGGAAGTCGACGATCCGGTAGCTGTCCCAGTCCCGCACCACGGTGATCAGCACGTCGCCGAAGCGCACCTGCTGCCGCAGCACGTCCCCGTCCCGCCGCTCGGATCCGATCTGCTCGCCGCGGGCGGCCGCGCGGATCATCTCCTCCCGCGTCCACTGCGGCGGCAGGCCCCGGCCCGCGTCGGGCCGCAGATCCGGGCTGACCACGTCGGCCGTCACCGGGTCCGTGAACGGCCGGGCGACGGTCGCCGGACGCTCGCCGGTGCCGGGCGGCGCCGGTTCGGTGAGCGGGTGGGAGCGCTGCCCGGCCGCCGCCGGCGCGCCGGGCTGGTCGTCCGCCGGGCGGTGGACCAGGTGCCGCCCGTCCCGGGTGATGCCCTCGATCCGGACGCCGTCGGCCTCGCCGGTCCAGTGCACGGCGCCGTTCACGGTGCGCCGCTCGGTCGCGCGCCGGTGGGCGGTGTCGACGGCGTCCATGACCCGCAGCCCGTCCCAGTCCCGGGGGTAGAACATGTTGGCCGGGGAGTCCTCGCGCCGGTGCCAGCGGGAGTCGAACTCCGCCAGCCGCGACCCGGGAGCGGCGACGGGGTCGAGGAACCAGACCGGGGCGCGGTAGGTCCCGTTGGGGTTGGTGTGCAGGGGTTCCCCGACGTCGATCCCGTGCGCCGCCCGGGCCCGCTCCACCGGCTCGTGGTGCAGGCCGGTGAGGGTGTGCCGGTCGCCGTAGCGCACCAGATCCTCGACCCGCCGGCCGAAGGGCCCGTCGGCCGGGCGCCACGGCAGGTGGGAGGCCGCGCCCAGACCGCTCTGGTCGTCGGCCGGGCGGAAGGAGACGATCTCCGCCACGTCGAACAGGCCGCCGCGCCGGTTCTCGGCCGGGTTCGGCGGCCGGAGCTCGGACCGGACCTCGACCCGGCCCTCGATCCGCACGCCGCCGTACTCGCCGGTGAACGTCCAGCCGCGGGTGCCGGAAGCGGTGAACGCCCCGTCGCCCCTGCGCAGCGCGTGCTGGTACGCCTGCTCCGCCGCGTACACCGCGTCGTCGGAGGTCCAGTGCTCCGGGAACATCGTGCGGAAGTCCCGGGGCCGGACCGCCAGGTCGCCGGCCAGCCGGTGGTGTTCCGTCGTCACATCACCGGCCGGGCCGCCGCGCACCCGGAAGGTGCCGTTGCGGTGCTCCGGCTCCGCGAGCCGCTCCGGCCGCGGCCGGTCGGAGCCCGGCGGCGGGAACAGGTGGCCGCCGCCGCCCTGCCGGTCGCCGAACAGCGCGGTGCGGCGGGCGTCCTCGTTCACCTGCGGCCGCGGCGGGTGGACGCCGTCCGCGACCGGTCCGCGGTCGGCGCCGAAGGCGAGGTCGATCACGGCGCCCAGCTGCCGCAGGTTGCGCGCGGGCAGGACCTGGTGCGGGTCGCGGGCATAGGAGCCCCGGGACCAGTGGTCCTGGTCGACCGCGCTAACGCCGTGGTCGTCCACGTGCCGGGACGCCATCAGCCCACTGTCGAGGTAGACCGGACGACTGCCCTTCGACGCCTCGCGGTACTCGTCGGGCAGGCCGAACAGGTGGCCGACCTCGTGGGCGATGACGTCGCCCGTGGTGTCCAGGCCCCAGGTACGGTGGTTCGCCCGGTCCTGGATCGAGTTGATCCTCACGGTGTGGTGCGCGGCGCCGGGGTCGCCGACGAATTCGATCCGCGCCCGCAGCCGGTCACCGTTGGGCAACCGCTGACCGACGTCGTAGGTCGCCGCCACCGCGGCCCGGGCCCGGTCGAGCAGTTGCTCGAACCGCTCGACGGTACGCAGCTCCACCAGGGGCAGGTCCCCGGTGTCCAGGCGCACCCGGACGGTGATCACGGCCTCGGTGTCGCCGTCGGGCAGCCGGTTCCGGCTCACCTCGAAGCCCTGGTTCCGCCGCGACTCCAGGCCGCGGTCGAAGGCATCCGCCGGGGGAACCACCTCACGGGTCCCGAGCAGCCGGCGCTGTTCGGGCGCCGGCGTGGCCAGCTGGTGCGGCACCCGCTGGTCCGGCTCGCCCCAGAAGTCGGTGATCCGGCCGTCCTGCACCCGTACGGTGAGCCGCACCCCGGCGAACTCGCCGTGGTGCAGCACCGGCCGGTCCATGCCGCCGGGCGGCACCGGGCCGGCCTCGACGGACTGCGCGGTGGACCGGATCCGGTGCGCGGCGTAGCGGGCTTCTTCCGCGGTCCACTCGCGCGGCAGGTTGCGGCCCGCCGTCGGGTGCTCCCACGCCGCGTCGGCGAAGTGCTGCCGCGGCACGTCGACCAGCGACGCGCCCGACACCGTCCACGGCGCCTCCGGCGCCTGATGGGGCGTCATCTCCAGGACCATGGCCAGGTCGTGCCGGCCCGCCGCCGCGCGCAGCAGGGGCAGCGCGCCCCGGACGGTGAGGTCGGCGCCGGGGCCGATCCGCACTTCGGTGGCGTCCTGGTCGGTCGTGAACTCCAGCCGGAAGTCGAGCCGGGTGTCGCTGAAGTCCTGGTGGCCGGCCAGATAGCCGGCGACGTCGTCCTCCAGGGCCGTCCGGGCCTGCCAGAGCTCGGCCGGTCCGCTCTGCTCGTCGCCGACCAGCCGGACCCGGGCGGTGACCCGCAGGACCTCCGTCCCGTCGATCATCCGGTCCCGGCGGGTCCGGACGTGACCGAGCTCGGGCACCTGGACCTCGACGCCCTCGGTGTGCTGGGCGTCCGTCTGCCACGGGTACGGGCGGTGGGACCGCAGGTTGCCGTCCGGGTGGAACACGGCCTCGATCCAGACGCCGTCCGAATGGCCGACCACCTGGATGGAGCCGTCGGGAAGCCGGTTCTGCACGGGCGCGGTGCGCACCGCCGCGTCCACGTGGGCGGCCACGTCGGCGGCGGTCCAGGAGGTCGGGTAGTACACCGTGCCGGCGTCCTGGAGCGGGCGGTGCCAGCGCGAGGGGAAGTCCTCGATCGGCGCGCCCGGCTCGATGCCGGCGGACCGCAGCCCGGTGAAGACCCGCACCGTGCCGTTGGACAGCACGGTCTGCCGCAGCTCGCCCGAGGCGCTGGGCGGGCGGACCGGATCCTCCGTCGCGCCGTCCGGGCCCGCGAACTGCCAGGCGGAGGCCGGGACCTGCGGCGCGTCGTCGTTGGTCAGGGCGCTGTCGTTCGACGGACCGGTGTCGTTCGTCAGGACCGCGTCGTTGCTCAGGACCGCGTCGTTCGTCAGGACCGTGTCGTTGGTCGGGGCACTGTCGTCGAACGGATGCCCGGGCGCCGGCAGCTCGCCCTGCCCGTCCGCGCCGAAGCTCCGCGGCGCGTTCGGCAACGGGGCGACGACCTCCGCCGGGCGGCGGAACTGCGGCGGGTAGTGCATCTCGCCCAGCACCTCTGCGACGGCGATCCGGCCGTGCGCGTCGTGCTCCAGCCGCAGCCGCACGCCCAGGTGCTCCACCAGCCGCACGGTGCGGCCGGGCGGCACCGGGGGCTGCGGCCCGTCGGCGACGAACGGGACGCCGTGACGGCGCGCGTCCGCGAGGAACGCGAGGCCGTCCTCGCGCGACCACACGGACGGCAGGCGCGAGTCCCCGGCGGTCCAGCCGTCGGCGAGCGCGAAGCCGCGCTCCAGGCCGGGATCGAGCGTCGCGGACCGGCTGACCGTCGCGGGCCGCTCGTCCGTGCCCGGCGTGCCCGGCTCGCGCAACGGCGGCGCGGTGGGCCGGTCGGTGGCCGTCCAGCCCTCGGCCGGCGCCGTCCGGCGCGCGTGCTCGACGATCTGCGCCCGGGGGGCGTGCTCCCCGACGAACCCGGGCAGCAGGGTGCGCGGGCCCGGCATGCTGGTGCGGCTGACGAGGGGCGCGCGCGGGTGGTCGCTCTCGACGAGGTCGACCACCACCCGGACCAGCGCGCCGTCCGCGTCGCGCAGGTTCCCGAGCTCCCGGTCGACCCGCTGCTGGAAGGCCGCCCGGTACTCGGCCCGGTCCCGGGGCGACATGTCCTCGCCGAAGTGCACCCGGATCGGGGTGATCAGCCCCAGGCCGGTCCCGCCGTCGGCGAAGCGGACGTGGCGGACGATCGCCCCGAACCCGCCGCCGAAGTCCACCGGCCGCGGGGCGGACTGCTGGACGATCTCCTCCGCCCGCCACGTGGAGACCGGCTGGTCCATCGACGGGCGGTGGACCAGGTGGACCCCGTCACGGCTGAGGCCCTCGATCACCACCCCGTTGTGCCGACCCGTCCAGCTCTCGGTCCCGTCGGCCGCGACCCGGGAGTCGTGCCGGACGGCGTAGGCCGCGCGCACGGCGTCGAGGATCTCGGACTCCGACCAGGCGTCCGGGTACATCACGTGGGTGTCGCCGTCGGCGCGGCGGAACCAGCGCGACTCCAGCTGGGCCAGCGGCGCGTCGGGGCCGACCCGCGGGTCGAGGTACCAGACCCGGGACCGGTAGGTGCCGTTGTCGTGCGGCTCGTGCAGCCGCTCCACGATCAGGCCGTGCTCCCGGCCGAGGGCCGGCGACGGCCGCCGGTGGCCGCCGGTGAGGGTGCCCCGGTCGCCGAACAGGGCGATGTCCTCGGCCCGGTCGCCGAACTGCCGGACACCGGGGTTCGGCGGCTCGAAGGCGGGGACGGGGACCCGGTCCTGGTTTCGGGCGGGCCGGAACCCGGTGAACTCGCCGTGCACCACCTCGCCCTCGATCCGCACCCCGCCGTACTCGCCGGTCCAGTGGTGGGTGCCGTTCCGCTCGGTCACCCGGCCGGTGCGCAGGGCGCTGTGGTACGCCTGCTCGGCCGCGTACACGGCGTCGTCGGAGCCCCAGTGCCGGGGGAACATCGTGCGGGTCCTGGTCCGGTTCCGGTTGGCGGCGCCCACGATCAGGTCACCGCCCGAGTCCAGGTGCCGCTCCGGCACCGACTCGGTCCGGGAGATCCGGAAGGTCCCGTTGGCGTGGTCCGGCCCCACGGTCTGCCGCACGCCGGACGGGTCCGGACCCGTCCTCGGGGACAGGTGTCCCCCGGCGCCGTCCCGGCCGCCGTGCAGCACCGTCCTGACGACGTCCTCGCCGAAGTTCGCCCGCGCCGGCGGCGCTCCGGGGGCGACCGGCTCGCCGGCCGGGCCGAACGCTTCGTCGACCGCACTCCCGAGCTCGCGCAGGTAGCGCGCCGGAAGCCCCTGCGCGGGGTGGATGCCCACCGGCTCGGTGGAGTTGTCGTGGTCCACCAGGAACCGGCCGTGGCGGTCGACGCTCTGGCTACCCATCAGCGCGCCGTCGCGGTACACCGGCCGTGACCGGCGCGCCGCCTCGCGGTACTCGTCCGGCAGGCCCATGAGGTGCCCCAGCTCGTGGGCGATCGTGGTCCGGTCCAGCCCGAGGTCCCAGTTGAGCGCGTTGGCGCGCGGGTGGGTCGGATACAGCTCTACGGTGTGGTGCGCCTCCCCGGGGCTGTCCACGAAGGTCACCTCGACCCGCAGCAGGTCGCCGTTGGGCAGCCGCTGGCCCCGGTTGAACTGCTCGTCGACACCGGCCGCGGTGCGGGTGCGCAGGGTCTGCAGCCCGGCCTCCCGGTCGGCCGGCGCCAGGCCGGACAGGTTCGAGGTACCGAGGTGCACGCGCATCCCCAGCACCGTCTCGGTGTCCCCGTCGGGCCGTGCGATCCGGGTGGCCTCGAAGGACTGCAGGGACCGGGCCGACAGCCCGCGCCGGAAGTCGTCGGCGGGCGGCCGGACCTCCGCGGTGGCGAGCACCCGGTGCGTGCCGGACGGCGGCACCGGCCCCTCCCCGGCCAGCGGGACGGCGACCAGGAAGCGGGTGATCAGGCCGTCCTCGGTGTGCACCACCACGGTCCGGCCCGCGTGCTCGCCCCACAGCCGGCCCTGCTCGTCCGGCCGGCCGTCGAGCAGGGTCCGGTAGGCCGCGTAGCGGGCGTCGGCGGGTGTCCAGGTCGACGGCACGCCCAGCACCGGCCGGTCCCAGGCGGTGTCGGTGAAGACCTCCCGCACGGCCGTCAGGTTCGCCCGCAGCCGGTCGGTGGAGGCCGACGGCGCGGACGGGTCCTCGGCGCCGGGGGGCCGCAGCGTGCCGGCCACCGGCTCCGGCAGCGGCAACTCGTGCCGGGCGGCCCCCGGCGCCGGGGCCAGGATCGCCGCGGCGGTCTCCAGGCCGTGCTCGTCCACGGCGGCCAGCAGCGGCCGCAGGTGCCGGTCCAGGACGGCGGGCCGGCCGACCGGTACCGGGACGCTGGTGAACGCCCCGGCCGGGTCGTCGGTGAACTCCAGCCGCAGCGCCACCGGCGTGAAGGTGTCCTCGTTCGCGACCAGGTCGTCGGCGGCCTCCTGCAACCGGCGCCGGTACGTCGCGAGTTCGGGGCCCGTCATGCCCTCACCGGGCGTCAGGTGCAGCCGGACGGTGAGCTCGATGCCCTCCTGGCCGGTGGCGAACACCACCCGCCGGGCGGTCAGTTCGGGGCCGCCCTCGGTGACCGGCCGGGTGACCGGCTCGGAGTGCGCCAGCACGGGGGCGTCGTCCCACCGGCGGACGAAGCCGGGCGTGTACTCCGGCTGCCGCTCGGTCGGCCGGTGGACCAGCACCTGCCCGTCCCGGACCAGGCCCTCGACCCGTACGCCGTCCACCTCGGTGACGACGTGCCGGGTCCGGCCGTCCGGCAGCACCACCTCGCGGCGGGGCCGGCCGTCCAGCAGCGCGGGCGGCACCGTCTCCTCGGTCCGCTGCCGGGTCCAGTGCTCGGGGTAGAGCCGCGGCTCCGGACCCTCCGCGGAGCGGTGCCAGCGGCTGGGGAGGTCGGCGAGCGGGGAGTCCGGCGGCACCGACGGGTCCAGGTACCAGGTGCGGGCCGCGCGGGTGCCGTTCCGGTGCGGCGCCCCCACCGTCTCGGTCCGCACGCCGTACGCGTCACCGGTGGCCCGGTCGACGGCGTGGTGCAGCGGCCGCAGCGTCCGCCGGTCGCCGAGCCCCTCCGGGAGGTCGAACTCGTTCGCGCGGCGCGGGCCGGGGCGGTGCGGGGCGTACGGCGGCGGCGGCGCGTCGCCCTGCTCGTGGTGCGGCCGGAAGCCGGTGACCACGCCGTCGCGCTGGGTGCCCGTGATCGTCACACCGGCGTACTCGCCGGTCCACAGCGGCGAGGAGTCGTCGGTGCCGAAGCGCCGGGAGTCCAGGTGCGCCTGCTCGACGGCGTAGGTGATCTGGTCGACGGTCCAGTGCCGCGGGAAGAAGGTCCGGGCCGGGCCGCCGCCGACCGGGGCCGACAGCCGGACGGTGTCGTTCGGGTTGGTGCGCAGTCGCCCCGGGAACGCCTCGTCGACGGAGGGGCGCAGCAGGGTGCCGCCGGTGCCGTTCCCGCCGTCGGCGCCGTACAACGCGCTGTCGCGGACCTGGTCGGTGATCCGGCGCGGGGTCGCGGCCGCGACGGTGGTGTGCTCAGTGGTGTGCTCGGGGGCGAAGGCGTCGTCGACGGTGGCGCCGACGGTGCGCAGGCGGCGCGGCCAGTCGGCGACGGTGCGGTCGGCGCCCGGGGCGCGGTGCAGTTCGCGCGGGCCGTCGGTCAGGCCGAGGACGCGTCCCAGCTCATGCCCGATCACGTCCCGGCCGGCCCGCAGGCCCCAGTTGGACTCGTCCTGGCGGACGGTGTCCCGGTGTACCCGCACGGTGTGGTCGGCGTTCGCGGGCGAGTCGGCGAACTCGACCCGGACCTGGAGCCGGCTGCCGTCGGGCAGTCGGTGCCCGCCGTTGTAGGCGGCGTTCACCGCCAGGCCGACGCGCTCGCGCAGCGCGGTGACCCGCCCGGCCTGGTCCTGCGGCACGCCGCGGTGGTCGAGGTGCAGCCGCAGGACGAGCTCGGTGACCGGGTCGCCGTTCAGCAGTTGGCCGCGCCGGACCTCGTACGGGCGCAGCGGCGGCGGCTCGGGCGCGCCCTCGATCCGGAGGTAGGCGAGCGGCTCGACCCGCCGGGTGGCCGGGTTGGGGCGGAGCTCGGTGAGGGAGTTGGCGAGCGGCACCGGGACCGTCGGCGCGAGCGGTGGCACGTGCGGGGGGACGGGGTCCGGCCCGTTGCCGTTGCGCGGCGCCGAGGGCAGGGCGGTCTCGTCCTCGCCGAAGGTCCGGGGCTGGGACGGGAGGTCGTCGGTCCCGGTCCGGGGCGGCTGCGCCGGTGCCTCGGACCGGTCGGAGTCGCGGGTGACGCGGGTGACGGGGGTGTCCTCGCCGAGGAGCAGCGAGCCGAGGCTCGTGGTCTGCCGCGGGGACCTCGGCGTCGGCTCCTGGACGTCGTGACGGCCGGCCTCGTCGGTGCCGACCGGCGGGCGCGGTGCGACCGGCGGCTTCGGCTCGTGCTCGGGGACGTGGTTCGGGCTGTGGTTCGGCGCGGTGTGGTCGGCGGCGGGCGCGGAGCTGGTCGTCGGGCGCCCCCCGGCGTTGGCGCCGGCCGTGGCGTTCGCGGTGGCGTTGGCGGTCGTGGCGGGGCCCTGGGCGACGGTGTCGTTGGCGCCGTTGCGGTTCCGGGGGGCCGTCAGCCCGTCGCCCGAGGACTCGGTCGACACCGGGGGCACCGGCCGCTGCCGGCCCGGGGTGCTCTTCTTCGGCGCCTCCTGGCCCGCCGCCTCGCCGGGCTTGCGCTCGGGCGCCTTCTGCTCGGCCTCCGGCTTCGGCGGGACGGCGGGGGCCTCCGCCTTGGGCGGAACGACCGGGGTGTCCTCCGACTGGACCTTGACCGGCGTCGCGGGGGCGTGCTCCTCCCCGGCCTGCTCCTCGCCGCCCTTCTTGCCGCCCGGCTCGGGCCGGGCCGAGGGCTCGTCGTGGACCGGCACCAGGGTGTCGGTGCTGCCGCCGACGGTCCGGGTCAGCGTCTCCAGCAGGGACGGCGCGTGGTCACCGCGCTCCTCCGCCAGGAAGTCGACGTAGGGCAGCAGTTCCTGCATCCACTCGGCCACCTCGCGGTCCGCCGGCGGGGTCTTGATGTCCAGGCCCGAGGCGTGCGACAGGCCCTTGGCGACGTCCTCCAGCGACTCGACCCGGAAGCTCTTGGCGAACTCGAAGGCGTCCGGGTGGCCCATCCGGGGCACCGGGAACGGCACGATCTTGCCGGAGGCCATGGTGGCGAGCGCGGCGAAGGTGATCGGGTGGTAGAGCGGGAAGTACTTGCCCTCGCCGTCCTTCACCGCCTGGAACTGGGTCCGCTGGACCAGGTCGGCGTAGCGGTGCATCAGCGGCGCCGAGCCGAGGTGCATGACGTGGCCCATCATCGCGGTCATCATGCCGCCGACGAAGCTGCCCGCGGTGACGGTGAACTCGTGGTTCTCGCCGAAGATGAGGTTGTAGAAGCCCTCGCTGAGCACGTTCTGGGTGCCGGACTGGACGTAGTTGCCGAGCGCCAGGCCGAGCTGGAACATCTTGTTGCCCTGCGCCTTCATGCCGTCGGCGAGGTCCGGCAGATGCTTGCCCAGCGCTTCGAGCTGATGGGCCGTCAGACCCTTCCCGGCGTTGCCCTCCTGCTTGAGGACGGTGCCCAGCGCGTCCTTGAGGCCGTCGCTGGCCGCACCCCGGGCCAGTACGGTCTGCTGGGACTTGCCGACCCACTTCTCGGCGAACGCCTCGCCCAGCTCGCGGCCGAGCTTCCCGGCCTCCTTCTTCCCGAGCTGCTCGCCCAGGTGCTTGACGAAGGTCTTCTCCATCTCCTTGACGAAGGTCGAGCCGAGCGAGCCCTTGGTGGTCTTCCCGAAGCCCGCCTGCAACTGCTCCGCGGACGCCTCGAACAGACTGCCGAGCTCGCGCGCGAACGCCCTGGCCTCCGACTTCTTCAGCGCCTCCTCGGCGAGTTCCTTCGAGGTCTTCTTGCCGATCGCGCCGAGCGGGCCCTTCTCGCCGGCCTTGGCGGCGGCCTCGGTGGCGGCCTTCAGCGTGCCCTTGAGGCCGTTCAGCTCGCCGTGGACCAGGTAGTCGCTGAGCTGGTCCGCGAGCAGCCGGCCGCCGCTCTTGCCGAGCAGGCGCCCCAGCAGCTTGCCCAGGCCCAGGCCGAGCAGGTCGAGCGGACCGCCGAGGAGACCGCCGATGACACCGAACAGCACCGCCTGCTTCTGGAGCTCCTTGTCGATCTCCTTGCGGTTGCCCTGGCCGATCTGGAGGTTCTGGATGACGCCGTCCATCAGCAGACCGCCCACGATGCCCGAGAAGGTGTGCATCGCGATGGTCTTGAGCAGGTACTTCATCAGGGCCGTGAGCGCGGCCTTGGTGAGCAGCTTCTTGAGCACCAGTCCGGACAGGCTGGCACCGAAGCTGAACGGCGCCCAGAGGATCGCCAGCGCGATCTCGATCATCAGCTGCACCAGCTGGGCGATGGCCATCCACTTGGTGTACTCGACCGTGTTGGCCACGTCCCCGGCGCAGTTCGCCAGCGCCTTGGCGGTCTTGGCCGCCGCCGTGACGTAGTCCTCCCCCGACTTGGCGCCGGTGCTGGAGCGACCGATGAACGAGTTCATCTGGAACGCGAAGGTGATCGCGGCCTGGCCCTTGAACTGCCGGGCGCAGGAGATCGCCACCTTCTCGATCAGCGCCCGCAGTTCCGGCAGTTCGGTGGCCAGCTGCTCGTAGGCGTCCCGGACCTCGCGCAGGTCCCCCTCACGCACCTCCGGCCAGGGCATGCCGGTGATGATCGTGAAGAACCGCGCGGTCGATTCGTTGACCTCGATCGAGGAGTGGGCCACGGGGACTGCCTGCCGTTTCCGGTTGTGCGAGGGGTCGGACCGTCGGGCGACGGGTCGGTCAGAAGCCGCCGTTGGCGAGCTCGTTGGCGTGGTCGCCGGCCCGGTCGAGGGTGACCGCGAGCATTTCGCCGTTCTCGCCGACCGAGCCCACGGTGGAGCCGATCTTCAGGAGCAGCTCGTAGAGGTTCTTGGTGCCGTCGTCGACCTGGGTGTGGTACTGCTTGCCGATCTCGTCGTTGCCGCCCACCTTGAGGTTGATCGAGTTGATGTGCTCGGCCTCGTGGGTGAGCTTGGCGACGTAGTCCTTGAGCTCGAAGAACTCGGCGAAGCTCTTCTTGAGCATCGCCGTCTTGGAGGTGGTGTTCGGGCTAACCACGGAACTCCTCCTGCCGGTCGGCCTTCTTCTTCTGGTCCGCGTCGAAGCCCGGGCGCATGGCCCAGAGCGGTTCGAGGATCTCGTCCAGTTCGCTGCCGCCGGTCATCGAGAGCCGCAGCGTCTCGCCGATCCCGTCGAAGCGGGAGATCCGCTCGGCGACCTGCTTGCCGACGTCGGCCCGGGCCTCGTTGAGCACATCGGTGAGGATCTTGGCGAGCTCGGCGGGGGCCATGTCGCGGTAGTCGTTGGTGTGGAAGGTGAGCGAGACGACCTGGCCCTGCGAGCCGACCTTGGCGGTCACCATCCGGTCCTTGGAGGTGACCGAGCCGGTGAGCTCGTTCATCTCCTGCTGCATCTCCTCGGCCCTGGCCAGCTCGGTCTGCATCTCGGCCATCGCCTGGGCGATCTGGTCCGCGAACGGGTTGCTCATGCGCTGTTCCTTCTCTCTCCTCGGAATCGGGTGCGGCCCGGTCCGCCGGGGCGGGCGGACCGGGCGGCACCCGGGTGCGGTCGGCGTGCTCAGCGCCCGATGACGCCCTGCACGGCACCGGAGTCGGTGCCCCAGACCTCTTCGTCCTCCGCCAGCCAGGTGGTGCGGCGGCGCTCCTTGTCGTTGCCGGGTCCGCCCGCGCCGCCGCCCATGCCGCCGCCGGGCGGCATCATCGGCATCCCGCCGGACGAGGTCGCGGTCCGCTGGCCGGTCAGCGCTGCCTGCTCCTGGGCAGCGGCGCGGGCGGCCCGCTCGGCGGCGACGCGCTCGGCGTTGGCCTGGTCCACGACGGCCTTGGTCGCGTTCGGATCGCCGCCGGCGGCCAGGGCCCGGTTGCTGAGGCCGCCGCCCATCCCGGTGATCATCGGGCCGCCGCCGAGGCCGAGCGAGCTCCCGCCGCCCGAACCGCCGGCGCCGAGGCCCATCGTGTTGTACGAGAAGCCGCCGGAACCGAAGCTGTTGGGCGACAGCAGGTTGTCGGCGCCGCTGTCGTCGCCCGCGGCGGAGTAGCGGTCGGCGAGCAGTTGCCGGCTCTGCGAGACGGTGTTGCCGTCACCGTCGCGCAGGACGCCGTCCGGGCCGATGGTGTAGCCCGGGCCGGCCACCATCGGGTTGCCGGCGGCGTCCAGGACGGGGTTGCCGCTCTCGTCGACGATCCGCCCGTCCTTGGTGATGATCGAGGTCGGGGGCACGACCACGGGCCGGGACGAGCCGGGGGCGCCGGGAAGGAGGTAGTCGGGCAGCGGACCGGTGTTCAGGTCGGGGAACGGGTTTCCGATGAGGTTGGGGCCGTTGCCGGAGCCGGAGTTGCCGCCGGAACTGCCCGACCCGCCGCTGCCGAGGTTGAGGTTCGGCAGGTTGCCGCTGCCGCCGCCGAGGTTCAGGTTCGGGTTGTTGCTGCCGCTGTTGCCACCGATGCCACCGAGGTCGAGGTTCGGCTTGTTGCTGCCGCCGCCGAGGCCCCCGGAGTCGCCCCCGGTGCCACCGCCGCCGCCGACACCCTTGATGTCCTTGATGTCGGGCCCGCCACCGAGGTCCTTTGTGTCCGGACCGCCGCCGATGTCCTTGGTGTCCGGACCGCCGCCGATGTCCTTGGTGTCGGGGGCGCCGTCCTTCGTCGGGTCCTTGGTCGGGTCGTCCGGGGAGGGGGTCTTCGCATCGGGCATGATCAGCGGGAACGGCTTCAGGGGCGTGGCGGCGTTGGTGATGTTGCCGTAGGCCGTGCCGATGGCGGTGAGCGCGTCGTCGGCCGTCTTGTCGAGCATCTTGACGACGTGGGCGACCCAGATCTCCCGGGCCCGCTTGTCGACCTTCTTCCAGAAGTCGACCGTGCTGGGGTCGCCGAACGGGGCCCCGGTGAGGGTGAACTTCAGCTTGCCGAGCTGGTCAGCCCTGCCGTAGGTGGCCCCCGTACCGTTACCGATGTCCTGGCGGCTGTGCCAGATCGGCGTCCGCTCGCTGGAGTCGATCTTCAACGTCGCGTCCTTGACCCCCTCCATCAGTGCGGCGGTGACCGCGTTCGTCGGCCAGGCCAGGGGCGAGTTCCACCATGCCTGGAAACCCTTCCACAGCGCCGTGAGCTGTGTGTCGAGGATGCCCTTGACCGGCGTCAGGAAGGAACCGACGTTGGCCAGGCGGATCATCCGGTTGTCCGCGTCGATCTCGTTGCGGAACGCCAGCAGCAGGGCCCGCAGGGCGTTCGCCGAGCTGCCCTGCCAGTCGCCGTCCTCCTCCCCGATCCCCTTCACCCAGGCCGTCCCGATCTTGGTGATCCAGCCGTCGAGGAAGTAGGTGAAGTCTTCGAGGTTCTTCGCCGCTTTGGCGAAGCCGGCCGGGTCGAGCCGGTCGTTCGCCTTGGTCGTGCCGTCGATGAACCGCTCCAGCGGCGCCCTGCTGGCCGTGAAGGCCGCGAACTTGGCGCCCGCGCCGTCGAGGTTCGCGTAGATCACATCGGTGCCGATGATGTAACTGGCGTGCCACTCCTTGGCGGCGGCGCCCACGGTGTAGGTGAAGTACCAGGCCACCCAGCTGTCGAGGGGGACGTCACTGTAGCCCGCCTCCAGGATGCCCTGGAAACCGTCGTGGACCTGCACCTTGCGGACGTCGGTGTTGACCCACGGCTTCTCGTCGTCGCGCACCGACTCACGGGTGGCCGGCTTCGCGTCGGCCGTCGACCCGATGAAGGTCAGCGCGTCCTCCCAGATGTGCCCCATGGCATCCCCTCTCGCGGCCGAGCCCGACCGGACGTGTCGCGGGGCCGGCCCGTACCCGGGCCGGCTCCGCCGTGGTGGCGGGGGATCCCCCGCCGGATCTACTTACCGGGGTTCAGGGTCCGCCCGGCCAGCTTCATGAACTGCGCGTAGTCCAGGGACTCGTCCAGCGCGTTGTTCAGCCAGCGGTCGGCGAGCTGGAGGTCGATGACCAGGGTCCCGAACTGGTCGACGACGGCCTGCAGCAGCTTGGCGACCGAGTCGTCGTACGTCTTCAGCGTGGTGGCCAGCGTGCCCGGCGCGGTGAAGTTCCCCGAGTTGTTGCCGGTCAGGAACGGCGTGCTGCCGTCGGCGTAGGCCCTGAGCTCCCGCACCGGCTGCGACGCCTTGACGTCGTCGAGGAACTTCTTGATGGCCGTCTCGGAGAAGTTCTTCAGGAAGTTGTCGGTGACCTTGACGGTACCGCCGTCGCCCTTGTCTTCCTTGTCCTCTTCGTCCGCCACGTCGGTCAGCCCTGGACGTGGTCGAAGTGCGTGCTCGCCCGCATGTCCGCGTCCCTGATGGCGGTGCGGATCTCGGTGAGCGCGTTGTGAGCGTTGACGATCTTGCCGCCCATCGCCACGTCGGCGTCGTGCAGCGTCGTCGCGAGGGTGCCCGCGGCGACCGAGAAGTCACCCACCAGCTCGACGTTGATCTTGCTGTTGAGGTACGTCCTCAGGTCCTCCATCTGGTCGTGCATGGTCTTGGCATGCGCCTCCAGATCGTTGATCGCCGTGTCGACACCGGCGTAGTGGAGTGACATGTGGCCGTCGGTCATGATGGTTCCCTTCGGGTCGAGCGGTCGGGTGCGGAGGTCAGCCGGTTACTTGGGGTTCAGGACGCCCTCGACGTACGCGGCGCGGCCCGGGTCGCCGCCCAGGCTGTTGTTCGCGATCGTCGTGGTGTGGTCGTCGGTCGCGGCGAAGATCTGGCCGGTGTCGCCGAACTTCCCGTGGAAGGCGTCGTAGTCCCGGCTGACCTGGGCGTACTGCGCCAGCCAGTCGTTGATGTTGTTCTG
Organism: Kitasatospora sp. NPDC094019; assembly: GCF_044764505.1. Classification (NCBI taxonomy): domain Bacteria; kingdom Bacillati; phylum Actinomycetota; class Actinomycetes; order Kitasatosporales; family Streptomycetaceae; genus Kitasatospora; species Kitasatospora sp. NPDC094019. Next base: position 11,304 of record NZ_JBIWIF010000020.1, on the reverse strand, counting down.
GAAGGTCGTGCTGGCCGCGCCCTCGAAGCTGTCCCGGATGGCCGAGTTGATGTCCTCGATGTGCATGGCGGTCTGCCTCATCGCCCCGTACTTCGCCTCGACCTGGGTCCTGATGTCGGTCAGGACCTGCTGGCTGACCGTCGTCTGCTGCGCCACGTGCGTACCTCCTCCGGTGCCGCCGGCCGCTCCCGGCCGGCGGGAATCGCCGCGGGCCGGTCGGACCGGCCCGCCAGGGTGAACGGGAGCGGCCGGTCCGGCGGTTCACCCCGGCCGCCGACGCCGCGGCTCAGCGCGTGCAGCGTCCCTCGCCGGTCACCGCGGGCTGGACGATGCCGCCCGCCAGCGGCCCCGGGTCGAGGCTGGGACCGGTGGGCAGCAGGGACAGCACCCGCCCCGGCACCGCCGTCGGCGCGGCCTTCGTGTAGCCCAGCCGCTCGGCCACCGCCGCCGAGGCCAGCGGGTACTTCACCCCGGTGTCCGTGACCAGGTAGAGGGTGCCGCCGAAGCCAGCCCCGGACACCGCGCGGACCAGGGCGCCGCCGCCGGGCCGCACCGCGATCCGGTCCGCCGGGGTGCAACTGGGCAGCACCCCGGGCTGGAGCACCGGCGGCAGGCCGAGCACGGGCGAGGCGTCCAGTACGGACACGTCCAGGTCCCCGCCGTCGGCGGCCGGACGCAGCGCCGCGCAGAGGGCCTGCTCGGCCCGGGGCGGCAGCAGCGTCGGGGGCCGGCCCGGCAGACCCTCGGGGGCGAAGGCCGCCGCCGCGGCGGCCGGCGCGGTGTGGGCGGCGAGGTCGGCCGCGCCGGCCGGGGCGGGCGCCACCTGGCCGCTGCCGTACGCCTCCTGCTGGGTCCGCGGATCGCCCTGCAGCAGGGCGAACTGGGTGGCGGTGACGGCCACCAGGCCCTGTTCCGCCAGCACGTACCGCTCCTCGCCGGTGCCGGTGAACAGCTGGCCGACCCTGGTGGGGCGGCCGGAGAGCGCCGGGCCGTCCTTGCCCCGGCCCGGCACCTCCGGGGCCCGCAGCTCCGGACCGGCCGGGAACGCGGCCAGGAAGGAGGCGGTGACCGGGACCGGCGCGGCGGCGGACCAGCCGAGCGCCCGGACGGCGCCGCCCGCCGCGTCCACCGTGAACCGGCGGCCGTGCCAGAGCAGGTGCACGGCACCGTCCGGACCGGCGGCCAGGACGCCCTGCTCACCGGCGGCGCGACCGGTCTGCCGGGTGCCGATCGCGACCGAGAGCTGCGGCGCCGCCTTGGCCGACGCGTTGCCCGCGGTCGCGGCGCGCATGGTGCAGAGCAGCCAGTCGGCGCCGGCCGCGGCGGCCGGGGCCGGCAGGCCGTCGGGCGCGCCGACGATGCCGACCGGGGTGCCGCGCGGGGCGCTGTCCAGCGAACGGGCCGACACCTGGGCGACCTTCAGCTGGTCACCGGCGAGCAGCCGGGCGCTGGCCTCGTTGAGCACCGGGTGGAGCAGGCCCCCGGCGAAGACGTAGCGGGCGCCGGACTCCTTGACCACCACCAGGGTGCCGGGCTGCTTCCAGCCGGTCGCGCCACCGGGTTTGACCAGGCCGTAGACGCCGGCCCCGGCCCCGATCAGCAGCGCGACGGCCAGTCCGATCGCGGCGCCCCGGTTGGTCCGGCCGACGGGGGTGTCGGGGGCGTCCGGCTCGGCGCGCAGGACGCCGGCGGCGACCCGGCTCATCACGAACAGGTGGGCCTGCACCTGGTCCCGTCGGGACTGCATGCGGTGCTCCTCCTCGGTGCGGGGTGGCGGGCGGTGCCGGGTGCGGCGGTGGGTGCGGGTTCGGGGGCCGCCGGGTACGACGGGTGCCGCGGGCGGGGCCGTGCGGGTCAGCCCGCCAGGCCGCGCATCGCCCCGTAGAAGCCGAACACCTGGAGCGCCAGCGGCAGCAGCGCCAGCGCGGCGAGCGAGTGCAGGATGTCCCCGGCCCGGCCCCAGTACGGCAGCAGCCGGCGACCCGGCACCGTCCACGCCGCCGCGCAGAGGCCGGTGGCGGCGAGCAGCAGCACCACGAACACGACCAGCCGGGCGCCCGGAGCCGCGTCCCAGCCGGTGCGGGCGGCCAGCAGGCCGAGGCCCAGCGCGCCCGGCAGCAGCAGCGCGAGCCGCTGGCGCAGCCCGCCGATGTCGCGGGCGTGCAGCAGGAGCAGCACCGCCAGGTCGGCCGCCATCGTGGTCGGGCCCCAGCCGCCGTCCCGGGCCAGCGCCAGTACCGAGACCGTGACCGCGCACACGGCGCCGACCGCGATGAAGAACCCGGCCAGGTAGCTGTCCGCGACCAGGCTGCGGGCGAGCACGTCCTCGGCCGGGAACGGCTCGATCTCCTCCTGGAGTTCGTCGGCGTTGCGGGGCAGCGCGGGCAGCCGCAGCCCGCCCAGCTTGAACGCCAGGCCGGGGACGAACGCGCCGAACAGGACGGCGACGGCGGCGAGCGCCGAGGCGATGTGGGTCGTGGGCGCTCCGGACGCGGCGAGCGCCCCGGCGGCGAGCGAGAGCGCGGCCGTCACCAGCAGCCCGGCGAAGAACGGCCCGGCGCCGACCAGCGCCAGTGCCAGCACGGTGGCGCCGACCGCCGCCGAACCGCCCGCCAGCAGCCGGGCCGGGCCGGTGACCCCGGGCACCAGGGCGGCGGCGGCCGCGGCGTGGGCCACCCCGGCGGCGGCCAGCGCCGTACCGGCCGCGGAGTCGCCGATCAGCCGGGTCGCCGCCGCGCCCCCGGCCAGCAGCAGCAGCGCCACCACCGCGGCGGCCGCGCAGCGGGGCGCCTCCGGGCCGGGCAGGGCGAGCAGCAGCAGTCCGCCGGCCAGCGCGACCAGGGCCAGGACGAGGGCGAGGCGCCGGGTGGCGGCGGGCCGCCAGGAGTCGCCGCGGGCGGCGGTGCCGGTCCTGACGCCGTCCACCAGGTCGTCGAAGTGCACCTCGGGCAGCGCGTCCTGGCCCGGGCGCAGGAAGAGCTCCTCGCCGTCGGGGAGACCGAGCTCCTCCAGCGTGCGCTCCTCGTCGAGGGGAGCGCCGCCGAGGCGCTGGAGGATCCAGCCGGAGTGCTCGGTGCCGCTCTCCGTGACGTCGGCGCCGGCGTAGCCGAGGACCGACGGGAGCAGGTCGGCGAGGACGACGTCGCCGGGGAGGGCGAGTTCGAAGGCGGCCCCGGGGGCGCGGAACCTCAGCCGGACCAGCCCTGTCGCCACCGTGGTGCTGCTCACCTGTCGCGTCCTCCTGTGGAAATCCTGCCCGCTCTCCCGTCACAGGTACGGACGGCGGCGGCCGGACGGTTCACCGGGCGGTTCACGGGGACGGTTCACCGGACGGTCCGCCACCGGCCCGTCACCGGCCCGCCCGTGCTCCGCCCGTGCTTCGCCGGTGCTCCGCCCGGGCGGCCGGGCGCGGTGAACCGGCGGGCCCCCGCGGGCCGTAGGCCCGAGTGCGGCGTGGTCCGCGGGCGGCACGGCCCGGGCCGCCGGACCCCCCGTCACCGGCGGCGCCCCCGGCGCCGCGAGAGGAGAGCCCCGTTGAGCGTGGTCCTGGTCGATCGTCCGCCCCGGCGCCCCGGACCGGCGATGCCGGACGGCGAGCTCCAGCTCCAGGAGCCGCCGGTCCTGCCGGAGCAGCAGAGCGGCATGTCCAACGTGATCGCCATGGCGCCGATGGCGCTGAGCTCGCTCTCGATGGTCATGATCTTCCTCAACCCGCAGTCCGGCGGCGGCCCGCTCACCTACGTGGCGATGGGCATGATGGGTCTGTCCGCCGTCGGCATGCTGGTGACCCAGCTGATCCGCGGCGCCAGCGACCGCAAGCGCCAGCTGCGCGGCGAGCGCCGCGACTACCTGCGTTACCTCTCCCAGGTGCGCCGCCAGGTCCGCCGCCACATCGTCAACCAGCGGCTCGCCCTGGCCTGGCGCCACCCCGACCCGGCCTCGCTCGGCTCCCTGGTCCGCACCACCCGGCTGTGGGAGCGGCGCGCCGCCCACCCCGACTTCGGCGATGTGCGGATCGCCACCGGCTCCCAGCGGCTGGCGGTCAAGCTGGCCCCGCTGGCCACCCAGCCGGTGGAGGACCTGGAACCGCTGTGCGCGCACGCGCTGCGCCGCTTCATCCACGCCTACGGCTCGATCGACGACCAGCCGATCGCCGTCCACGTCCGCGGCTACGCCCACGTCCTGCTGCGCTGCGAGCACCCCGCGCCGGAGCCGGAGGGCGACCCGGCGGACGGCGAGGACCTCGTGCCCCCCGCACCCGCCGGCACCGAGCCCGGCGAGGCCGCCGACCCCGGCCCGGCCCGCGCGCTGGCCCGGGCCATGATCGCCCAGCTCACGTTCTTCCACGCCCCGGACGAGCTGCGGATCGCGGCCGCCGTCTCCCCCGCGCTGCGCGAGGAGTGGTCCTGGCTGAAGTGGCTGCCGCACTCGCTGCACCCCACCGAGACCGACGGCGCCGGGCCGGTCCGCCTGGTCGCCGACTCCCTGCTGGAACTGGAGCAGGTGCTGGGCCCGGAGTTCGGCGACCGGCCGCCGTACGAGCCGGAGACCCAGCCCGGCCGGGACGAGCCGTTCACCCTGATCGTCCTGGACGGGGTGAAGCTGCCCAGCGGCAGCCGGGCCCTGCTGGCCGGCTACCGCAACGCCGTGCTGCTTGACGTCTCCGGGGCGGTGGAGTGGAAGCACGCGCCGTTCCGGATGCGGCTGCGGATCACCGGGGACCGGCTGGACCTCGTCACCGCCGACCGCAACCGGCGCGACGAGATCACCCCGCTCGGCCGCCCCGACGCCCTGGGCGCGCGGGCCGCCCGCCGCTACGCCACCACGCTCGCCCCGTACCGGCTGGGCGACGCGATGGACGTCTCCGAGCCGCTCAGCACCGACTTCGACCTCACCTCGCTGCTGGGCATCAACGACCTGTACCAGCACGACATCGCCCGCAGCTGGGCGGAGCGCCCGCGCGCCCGGCGGCTGCGGGTGCCGATCGGCGTCGGCGCGGACGGCAAGCCGGTGGAGCTCGACATCAAGGAGTCCGCGCAGGGCGGCATGGGCCCGCACGGCATGCTGATCGGCGCCACCGGCTCGGGCAAGTCCGAGCTGCTGCGCACCCTGGTGCTGGCGCTCGCGCTCACCCACTCCTCGGAGACCCTCAACTTCGTCCTGGTCGACTTCAAGGGCGGCGCGACCTTCCTCGGCCTGGACCAGCTCCCGCACACCTCCGCGGTGATCACCAACCTGGCCGACGAGGCCGCCCTGGTCGACCGGATGCGCGACGCCCTGCACGGCGAGATGAACCGCCGCCAGGAGCTGCTCCGCTCGGCCGGCAACTACAGCTCGCTGCTGGACTACGAGACGGCGCGGGCGGCCGGCACCCAGCTGGACCCGTTGCCGACGCTCTTCGTCGTCGTCGACGAGTTCAGCGAACTGCTCTCCGCGCACCGCGACTTCATGGACCTGTTCATCATGATCGGCCGGCTCGGCCGCTCGCTCGGCGTCCACCTGCTGCTCGCCTCGCAGCGGCTGGACGAGGGCCGGATGCACGCGCTGGAGTCCCACCTCTCCTACCGGGTCGGCCTGCGCACCTTCTCCGCCATGGAGAGCCGCGGCGTGCTCGGCGTCCCGGACGCCTACCAGCTGCCCTCCCAGCCCGGCAACGGCATCCTGCGCAGCGACATCGCCACCCTCACCCGGTTCAAGGCCGCGTACGTCTCCGGGCCCTACCGGCGCCGGCGCGGCGCCGTCCAGCAGGCCGCCGTGGCCGGCCAGATCGTGGCCTACGGCACCGAGTACGTCGCGCCGCGCGACCCCGACCCGGAGGTGCTGGCCGCCGAGGAGGCCCGGGAGGCGGCCGAGGAGGACGCCCCCAACCTGCTGGACCTCGCGGCCGTGCGGATGCTCGACGCCGGACCGCCCGCCCACCAGGTCTGGCTGCCGCCGCTGGAGACCCCGCCCACCCTGGACGAGCTGCTGCCGCCGCTCACCCCGACCTCCCGGCACGGCCTGGCGCCCGACGGCCGCCCCGACGTCGGCACGCTGACCGTGCCGGTGGGCGTGGTGGACCGCCCGTTCCAGCAGATGCGCGAACTGCTCACCGCCGACCTGTCGGCCGCCGGCGGACACGTCGGCGTCGCGGGCGGCCCGCAGAGCGGCAAGAGCACCCTGTTGCGCACCCTGATCACCGGACTGGCGCTCACCCACACGCCGCAGGAGGTCCAGTTCTACTGCCTGGACTTCGGCGGCGGCACGCTCTCCTCGCTGCGCGGACTGCCGCACGTGGGCGGCGTCACCGGGCGCCACGACCCGGAGCGGGTCGGCCGCACCATCGCCGAGGTCAACGCCGTCATCGCGCGCCGCGAGGTGCGCTTCGCCCAGCTGGGCGTCGACTCGATGGCGACCTTCCGCCGCCGCAAGGCCGCCGGCGACCCGGAGCTCGCCGACGACCGGCACGGCGACGTGTTCCTGGTCATCGACGGCTGGGGCACCCTGCGCCAGGAGTTCGCGGACGTGGTGGCCGCCCTGGCCCCGATCGCCGGACGCGGCCTCAGCTACGGGGTCCACCTCGTCGTCGCGGCGGCCCGCTGGGGCGAGATCTCCACGGGCGTGCGCGACCAGCTCGGCACCAGGTTCGAGCTGCGGCTCGGCGACGCCATCGACTCCATGATCAACATGCGGGCCGCCGAGACCGTCCCGCGCGTCCCCGGCCGCGGTCTGACCAAGGACCGGCTGCACTTCCTCGGCGCCCTCCCCCGGATCGACGGACAGGGCGAGGCGGACGACCTCGCCGACGGCGTCGCCGACCTCGTCGACGCCCTCAACGAGCACTGGAGCGGCCCCCGCGCGCCCGAGGTGCGGATGCTGCCGCTGATGCTGGACGCCGGCTCGCTGCCCTCGCCCGAGGGCCGGCTGCGGATCGCCCTCGGCCTGGAGGACTCCTCGATCTCGCCGCTCTGGCACGACTTCGAGGAGTCCCCGCACCTGCTGGTGGTCGGCGACAGCGAGAGCGGCAAGACCAACCTGCTGCGCCTGGTGGTCGACGGCATCACCTCCGCCTACACCCCGGCCGAGGCCCGGATCATGCTCGTCGACTTCCGGCGCGGGCTCTACGAGGCCGTGCCGGAGGAGTACCGGCTCGGCTACGCCGTCTCCGTGGACGTGCTCAGGCAGGTCGTCACCGGCGCCGCCCGGGCCATGGAGGCCCGGCTGCCCGGCGAGGAGATCAGCCCGGCCCGGATGCGCCTGCGCGACTGGTGGACGGGGCCGGAGCTGTTCATCGTGGTCGACGACTACGACCTCATCCCCGGCCAGGCGGGCGCCGGCGCGTTCGGTCCGATCCTCGAACACCTGGCGCAGGGCACCGAGCTCGGCCTGCACCTGATCGTCGCCCGCTCGGCCAACGGCATCGGCCGCGCCTACAGCGACCAGGTGCTGCGCCGGCTCCAGGACATCAACACGCCCGTCACCCTGCTCTCCTGCCCGCCCAGCGAGGGCACGTTGTTCGGCAGCGTCAAGCCGCGGGTGCTGCCGCCCGGCCGCGCCCTGCACATCACCCGGCGCCGGACGGTCCAGCTGCAGACCGGTCTGATGCCCGAGCCGGAGCCGCTGGAGCCGGACCCGGCCGGGACGGCGGAACCGTCGGCGCGGGCCTGACGGCGGTCTCTCCCGGTACCTCCCCGACGTCGCGCCCGGTGCCTTCCGACGCCTCTGCGCCCCCTCCCCGACGCCTCCCGGCCGAGGCCGCCGGGCTCCCGGTGAACCGGGCGCCCGGCGGGGGCCGTAGTCCAGGACGATGAGCCTCTCCCGCACCGGTGCGCGCTCCGGCGACCCCGCACCCCCGGCCGAGCCCCGCCGCCGCTTCGGACTGCGGCGCGGGCCGCAGCGCGCGCTGCCCGCCGGGGACACCCCCGCCGCGTCCGGCCCCGCCGCGCCCCGCCCCCTGCCGGTGCCCGCGCACCCGGCCGAGCCGGGCCCGTCGGTGCTCCGCGAGGTCGGCCCGCACTTCGTGATCGCCCCCGCCGGCGCCCGACCGGGCGAGCTCAAGGCGGCGATCGGCGCCCTGCGACCCGTCCCCGACGCCGTCGTGGTGATCGCCGTCGCGCCGGACTCGGCCAAGGTCCTGCGCGACCGGATGACCGACCTCGGTGTGATCACCCGCGCCCGGGGAGCCACCCACCTGGTGCTCGCCGCCTCCGGACTGGCCGCCCTCGCGCCCAACGGCCGTCGCCCGGCCGAGGTGGTCGCCGAACGCTCCGGCGTGCCCGTCGTCGCCCCGGACGGCCTGGTGGAGATCACCCCGGCCGGCCACCTCACCGTCAACGACCCCGAGGGCGCCACCGCCCGCGCCTCCTGGTGGCGCTGCGAACCCGGCCAGCAGCCCCGGCGGGTGGCCGGCACCATCGGCGCCGTCGCCCCGGTGGAATCGCGGCGCACCCGGCCGACCGCCTTCGTCGAACCGCCGCCCGTTCCCGCCCCCGCCGCCCGGGGCCGCGCGGGCGCCGTCCGCGTCCTGCGGCTGCCGGCCGGCTTCTGGCTCACCGACCCGTCCGACCCGTCCACCACCCCGCTGCCCGATCTGCGGCTGGCGGCCGCCGCGCCCGGCACCGCCGTCATCGTCATCGGCACCCCGACCCGGCCGGTCGTGCTGCCCGAGGACTTCGCCGAGGCCGTGCTCGCCCTGCCGCTCGGCTCCGACCGCCCCCTGATCAGCGCCCCGTGGGCGGCCCCCGACGAACTCTCCGCGCTCATCGGCGCGCTGACCGCCCGGACCGCCCGCCCCGTGCAGGCCGCGATCGGCCTGCCGGTGCTCGGCCACGGCGGCCCCACCTCACGGGTGCTGGACCGCGAGGGCCGGATCGGCTGGGAGCCGTTCCTGCTGCGCCTCTCCTCCGCCCCCGGCCGCCCCACCACCCCCGCCGCCTGGCGCAACGGCGGCGCCGACTGGCGGACCGCCGGGCCCGGGGTGTTCCAGGCGTTCCCGTACTGGGCGCTGGAGGCCGTCCCGGCCGGGCTCTGGCTCCGCCCCGAGCCTCCGCACGTGCTCACCCCGCGCTTCCGCCGGCCCGAGCCGAGCCGCCCGCTGCTGATCGTCGGGGAACGGGACCGCCCGGTGCCCGCCGACGCCTTCGAAGAGCTGGGAGCCCTGCTCGACCGGCTGCCGGCGGTCGGCGCGGAGGGGTTCGGCCTGCTCGTCCACGGGCTGCTGGAACCCACCGCCGAACGCGTCGGGCGGTTCATGGCCCGGACGTACGAACTGGAGTGGCTCGGCGCCGAACAGCCGGCGGCCGGACCGCCCGCCGTCGCGCCGGTGTCCTACGGCATCGGCGGCGCGGACGCGGCCCGGCGCGCCGCGTCGGTGGCGGCGTCCGGCGCGGCCGCTGCCGCTGTCGGCGCCGCTGCCGTCGGCGGACCGGGCCCGCAGGCTCCCGCCGCGCTGGGACCGGGTACGGCGGGCCCCTCCACGCACCGCGTTCCGGCCGTCCCCGGGCCGCCCGCCCAGGGCGGGTCGCGGACCGCCTCGCGCGGCGAGCTGCCGACCGGCCACCGGGTGCCGCCCGTGGCCGAGCCCGAGACCGACACCGAGCCCCAGATCCAGACCGGTACCGGTACCGGTACCGGTACCGAGGAGCACCCGTACGCGCCCCGGGCCGAAGCCCCGCTCCGGCACCGGATGCCGCCCGTGCCCGAGGCCGGGACCGGTCCCGGGGCCGAGCCGCCGTTCCCGCCCGTCGGCGACCCCGGTCCCGGTACCGACCCCGGTCCCGGACCGGGGGAGGCGCCGCCCTACGCCTCCCAGGCCGACCCCCGGGCCCGGCAGCGGATCCCCGCCGGGACCGGCACCGCTCCCGGTCCGGACCCCCTGCCCGAGGCCGAGCCGGTCCCGCTGCCCACACCCGTCCGGGCCACGGCCGCGCCCGCCACCGGCAGCGCCGCCGGGGCCGGGGCCGGGGTGCCGCCCCGGCGGGTGCCCCTGGCGAGCGCCGACCCGGCCACCGACCAGGGCGCACCGGCGTCGGCCGGGAGCGCGGGCGCCGCGTCCGGCTCCGCTTCCGGCTCCTGGTCCGACCCCGGTCCCGACCGGGAGACCCGGACCGGCGGGCCGGACGGCCCGACGGTCCGCACCCCCGAGGTACCCCCGGTCGCGCCGTCCGCGCCTCGGCCCGGACCGGAGCCCGAGGTGCCGTCCGAGCAGCAGGCCGAGCCGCGGCCCGAGGCCGTCGCCCCGGCCGGGCCCACCACCGCACCGCCGGTGACCGCCGCCGGGGCCCCCGCCCCGACTGCCCCCGCCCCGGCACCCGCGCCGCCGTCGGCCCCGCAACCGGCCCCGGCCCGGTACTTCGGTCTCGACGACAGCCCGCCCCCGGTCACCGCGAGCAGCGCCGCCGAACGCGACACCGTCCGGACCCAGCTCGGCGACCACTACCACCGCTGCACCGGCCGGCTCGAACTGCTCGCCACCCGGCTCCCCGGCCTGCGCACCACCTCCCAGGACGACTTCAAACCCGAGCTGGCCGCCGTCCTGCTCCACCACACCGGCACCGGCGTGCCCGTGAGCCGCGCCGCCCTGGTCGCGGCCGCGCGGTCCGGCGACCCGGAGCTGCGGCCGTTCCTGCGCTGCCTCGGTTCCGGCCTGCGCCGACTGCCGAGCCACCACGGCGCGGTGCTGCTCGGTGCCGGGGCCGGTCTCGACCCGGAGTCCGTGCTGGCGCACTACCCGACCGGCCGACAGTTCCGGGAGCCGGCCCCGCTGGCCGGGCTGACCGCGCCGGGGGCCGAGCTCCCGGGCTCGTCCGTGGAGTTCCTCGTCTGGTCGGCCACCGGTCGGCGCACGTCCGTCTTCGACCCGGCCGACGGCCCGGCCCAGGCGGCGTTCCCGCCCGGCACGGCCTTCACGGTGGTCGGCCAGGTGCCGGCCGACGGCGACCGCCCGGCCTGCGTCCTGCTGCGCGAATCGGGCGGCGATCCGTCCGAGCGCAACCGCAACTCGCTGACCCGCCTGCGCGCGTGGCTGGAGCGGCGGGCGGCGATGCCCCCGGCCGAACGCCCCCGGGCCGAGGCCCCCGAGCGCTTCCACCTCACCCCGGGCGTCCACCTCGACATCCCCGAACCGCCGGACACCTCCCCGGACGATCCGGGTGATCCGGGTGATCCGGACGCCCCCGAGGATCCGGACGCCACCGCCGACCCGGACACCGAGGCGGCCGCCTGACCGGCGTGGGGGGGGGGGGGGCCCCCCCCCCCCCCCCCCCCCCCCCCCCCCCCCCCCCCCCCCCCCCCCCCCCCCCCCCCCCCCCCCCCCCCCCCCCCCCC
>NZ_JBIWIF010000019.1:0-177594 GCF_044764505.1 Kitasatospora sp. NPDC094019 | reverse complement strand
TCCACCCACACCAGCACGTCCACCCCGTCGGTGTGGGCCCGGTGGGCGCACACGGCGGCGAGCTGCGACTTGCCGACACCCCCGCCACCGGACAGTACCCGGGTGAGGACCACGGTGGTGTTGCGTTCCCGGGCCGGGTCGATCTTCTCCTGCAGGCCGGGGCGGGACTGGAATGCGGAGGCGAGCGGCGGAGCGGTGCCGACCCTCACCGGCCGCCGCACCGGCCCGGGCAGCAGCGCCGGGTGGTTGTGGTGGTGGGTGACCGTCATGTTCCCGGCCTGGTAGACATCACCGCGGACGGTGCTGTTCTCGATCCGGTTGTCCACCTCGGTGTGCTCGACCCGGCTGCCCGCCCCGATCGCGGAGTGGGTGATGTCGCGTCCGGCACCGACGGATCCCTCGCCCGACACATCGACCCGCACCGAGGACGACGTCGCCGGGCTCCCTGTGCCCGCCGGGGTCGGGGGCGCGTCGCCGGGGCCGGCCGGGGCAGGAGTCGCGGCATCGCCTTCCACTCGGGGCGCCGGTTCGCCCTGCCCAGCCGCGTGGACGTGGCCGGTCGTGCCGGTCGGGTCGCCGGCAGCGGGGGTGCCGGTGTGTTCGCCGGGTTTCCTGCGCCACGGCCAAGGCGGTGGTGTCACGGCCGGTTCCCGTTCAGGTCGATGCCGTGGATATCGCCGCCGGCCCCGACGGAGCCGGGTCCGGTGACGCGGACGTCGCGCCTGTCGATCCGCGGCGCGACACCGCCGTTGTCGTCGGGCGCGGTCGGTCGTACGGTCCCGGCCGCGGTGATGTCGCCCCCGGCACCGACACCGCCTCCCTCGACCCGGACCCGGACCTCCCGCACAACACCATCCCCGGCACCGTCGCCACCGCCGGCCACCGCAGGGGAACCGCCACGGTCACCCGTGTCCGGCGCCCCGGTCCCCGACACAGCCGCCACACCCGCCGCAGGCGGGCGTTCGCGCAGCGGAGTCCGGACCGTGAACGCCAGACCCACCAGAGCGAGAACCGCGCCGACCACGCTCGCGACCTTGTCCGCCGTCTCCAGATCCACCCACAACGCCACCGCGACCAGTCCGGCCCCGGCCGCCGCGCAGAGCCCGGCCACCGCCCACCACACCCATCGACGCATCCACACCCGCCCCCTCACCGACTCCCCGACCGCACAGCCCCCGTGGCCGCAAGTGTCCCACGACCCGGACGGCGAACCACCAAACGGACCGGTCCGCCAGCTGCGGGATACCGATCCACCGCCACGGCGAGACCGATGTCCACGCCCGCGCTCCGTGCAGGGCCACGGTGACGGAACGGTGAGCCCCGAGGACCCGCCGGGCCGACCACAGGCTCAGGCACCGCTGTGCGGTGTGGGTTCTCCGGTTCTCGGAGTGTGATGTGCACGCCACAGATACGCTGATGGGTCCGGACAGGTGAAGATCATGGGGGGATCATGGAATTCGACGGAACGGAACTGTCCGAGGCGATCGCCGCCGTCCGCGCGGGGCTGGTCGCCGCTCAGCGCAGCGGAGCGGACTCCGAGATCCGGTTCACGGTGAAGGATGTCGTGGTGGACCTGGGGCTGGAACTGCGCCGCGTTGGCGGTGCTGGTGGCGGCGTCAAGGCGTTCGTCTTCTCCGGCGAGGCCCGGGCCGAGCAGTCGAACGGGCGGACTCACCGGCTGACCGTGACGCTGGGGGTCGTCGGTGGCGATGCGGTGCCGATCAGCGGTAGCGGAGAAGTCGGCCTGCCGGAGGGCGGCTACTCGCTGCGGTAGCAGGGGCGTCGTCGGTGTACTGGGAACGGGCCGTTGCCGTGGAGTGTTCGGGGCGGGTCGGCACCGGGTGTGTGGTCGCCCCGGGCCTGGTCCTGACCGCGCTTCACGTGGTCAGGAGCGCCGGGTCCCGTCAGGCACCGGGGTGTTGCACCATCAGCCTCATCGGCGGACACGGGCGTGCGGCGGCCGAGATCGCCTGGCACCTCGGCGACGCCGCGCTGCTTCGATTCCGGCCGGGTGACCTGCCACGCGAGTTCGCTCCGGTCCGGTGGGGCGAAATCGTGTGCATCAGCCCGTCACGACAGGCACGCTGCGTCGCCGTAGGCATTCCCGACGCGGCCAGACGCGGGGAAGGCCGGCGCGAACCCGAGGTCGTGGAAGGACACATCAACGCGGTCGACACGGGCGGCACCTTCTACAGCCTCCAGGCCGACAGCGCTGTCCCCGCCGACAGCCCCGCGTCCGGCACCTCTCCGTGGGCCGGCATGTCCGGCGCCGGGGTGTTCCACGAGGACCTTCTCGTCGCCGTCGTGCAGCAGGCCCTCCCGGGGCGGGCGAACGCCCGCCTGGAGGCCGTCCCCGCCCGCCTCCTCCTGGACGACCGCAGGTTCTGCGACATCGTGGAACAAGCCGGCGGCACACGCCCGCAGTTGGAACCCGCCGATCTGCACGCCCTCTTCGAGGGCACTCCACAGCCCGCCGCGGCCGCCTCCTACCTTCTGGCCGCACGCTCCGAGACCGTCGAGTTCACCGGCCTGGACACCGAGCTGCAGTTCCTGCACGACTGGTGCCACGGCACGCAGGCCGTCGACGTGGCCGTCGTACGCGGCTCCGGAGGGGTGGGCAAGACACGCCTGGCCGTCGAGCTGGCCCGCCGCTTGGCCGACCGCAGACCCCAGGCCGAATCGGCAGCCGACACCGCGAACTTCGCATGGTCGACCGGGTTCCTCGACACCAGCACCAAGTCCACGCCCCACCACGACTACCCGATGCTGCGGCACCTGATCCGTCCCGCCCTGGTCGTCATCGACTACGCCGAGTACCACCTCGAGCAGATCACGGCACTCCTGGAGGCCCTGGCCGGCCACCGCGCCCCGGCCCACCGCATCCGCGTACTCCTGATCGCCCGCTCCACCCGCGACTGGTGGCCCAAGCTGCGGGCCCGGTTCCCCGCGATGGTCGGAGGCACGGACATCGCCCTCGCCACGGACAATCTGCTGCGCCAGCTGGACGTGAAGGAGCTGCGTGAGCACGCACGGATCTCGTTCGCCCGGCGTATCTCCGCCCTGCAATGGTCAGGAGTGCCCGGCGACTGGGACGCCGACAACCTTCTCGACCGGGTCGGCGACCATGGACCCTCGAACGGGGGCCAGGCGGAGGGTGAAGAGGCAACCGTCCTTTCCCTGCACATGGAAAGCCTGGCCTGGGTTCTGGTCGACAGGCCGCTCGAGGGCGACCTCGATCCGCGAGAGGTCCTGCTCTTCCACGAGGAGAGGTACTGGGACCGGGCCTCGGCAGCACTGTTCTCCCAGCCCCTCGACCCCGACTACCGAAAGGCACTCGTCGCCGTGCAGCGCCTGGCCGGTGCGACGGACCAGCAGGAAGCCGACGCCGCGATCCGTGCGGCGTGGGCCGCCCACTACGGCGACGGCCCCGACGCGCCGCGGCTGACGTCGGACGCGGTACGGCTCCAACGCCGGTTCCTCTCGACCGTCTACCCACCGACCGGGCGTGCCTACTGGGGCGGGGTGGGCCCCGACGCCCTGACCGCCGAACTCGTCAACGACGTCGAGGAGGACAGCAGCGGCGGGCCCGGAAACGGAACGTTCCTGTCCCGGACCCTCACCGACCCGCTTCTGTCACCGTCCCAACGTCGCCACTGCCTGGCCATCGTGGGCCGCAGTATCCTCAGCCGACCCGGCCTGGTCGACGTAGCCGCCGAGGCCGTGGCCTCCGGCCCGGCGCTACTGCACGAGGACGCCCAGAACCTGCTGAAGAAGCTGTCCGGCCCGGCGCACGACATCTGGCGCACCGCACTGGCCGACGCGCGGCAACGGTACGAAGCCCCCGGCCCCGCCGCCGCGAGCCCTCCTGCAGGAAATCCGTCCCAGGAGCGTGTCACACCGGCTGCGGAACCTTCCCTCCCTCCCGCCCCTCACCCAGTTGTCGTTGCACTCCCGCGGCCTGTTCGCGGCACTGCCCGCCCTCCGGAACCGCCGTCTCCTGGGAGCCCGCCACCGCAGCCAATAGGGACCGGGACAGAAGCAGCCCCCGACGCCCTGGCCACGCCGCACGTTCTTCACCGGCCTGCGCCCACAGCCCCGCCCTCTCGCGCGAAACGCAGACCGCACCCCGCCGGAATCCCCCGGCGCACGGTCCCGGTGACCATCCGTGACTACCTGGGACTCGACGCCCACGGCATGAGGCGAGTTCTGCCCGCCTTCCTGGTCCTTTGCGTCGTCCTCCTGTTCATCCTCCTCCGGCAGACCGGGTGACCCGGGAGGGCATCCGACCGCGACCGGCGCCCCGTCGGGAGGAGCGGGGCCGCCGGTCGCGGTCGAGGCACCGGAGGGGTCAGGCGGGGTGCTCCTCGGCGCTGTGGGAGTCGGTGAGGGTGAGTGCGCCGAATGCGGTGACCAGGCCGACGATGACCGCCAGCACGGCGTAGGTGATCCGCTCGCCGTGGAAGAAGGAGTGGACGAGGGCGCTGTCCCAGGTGCCGGCGGGGAGCTGGGTGGTGACCAGGGCGGCGATCAGGGTGCCGACGACGGCGGTGCCGAAGCTGCTGCCGACCTCCTGCGCGGTGTCGTTGAGGGCGGTGCCGATCGAGGTGCGGTTCTCCGGCATCTTCTCGACCAGGGCGATGGCGCAGATGGTCATCACGGTGCGCAGGCCGACGGTCATCACGACCATGCAGACCGCGATGGCGGCGTAGCCGTGCGAGACACCCCAGGCGAGGCCGGCCAGGGAGCCGGCCAGGCAGGCGGCGCCGACCAGGCAGGCGATGCGGTGGCCGTAGCGCTTGGCGAGCCACTCGGACAGCGGGGTGGCGGCGAGCATGGTGACGATGATCGGCAGGTTGGCCAGGCCGGCCTTGACCGGGCTCCAGCCGTAGGCGTACTGGAAGTGCAGGATCAGGCCGAACATGACGGCGGCCATGGCGATGGCGGTGCCGATCTGGGCGATGGCGGCGCCGCGGACGGTGCCGTTGGTGAACAGTTTCAGGTCGAGCATGGGGGCGGCGCTGCGGCGCTCGTGCCGGACGAACGCGAGGCCGGCGGCGAGGGCGCCGAGGATCGAGCCGATGGTGGGGGCGGCGGCCCAGCCGTGGTCGACGCCGCTGGTGAGCGAGTAGCAGGCGAGGCCGATGGTGGCGACGCTCAGCACGGCGCCGGGCAGGTCGAGCCGGTCGCGGGTGAGGTCCTCGGGCCGGTCGGCGGGGACGCCCAGGCGCACGCCGATGGCGGCGATCAGTGCGATCGGGGCGTTGACGAGCAGCAGCCACTGCCACTTGACGTGGGCCAGGGCGGTGCCGCCGAGCAGCGGGCCGAGGACGAAGCCGGACATGCCGACGACGATCATGACGGTCATCGCCCGCATCCGCAGTGCCGCGTCGTCGAAGAGCCGGAAGACCAGGGAGTTGGTGATCGGGGCCATGGCGGCGGCGGCGATGCCGAGGCCGGCGCGCAGGGCGATCAGCTGCCCGGCGCCGGTGACGAGGGCGACACACAGGCTGAGCAGGCCGAACACCGCGAGGCCGACCAGCAGGACGCGGCGGCGGCCGAGACGGTCGGCCATCGATCCGGCGGTCAGCAGCAGGCCGCCGAAGGTCAGCGAGTACGCGCCGGTGACCCACTGCAGCGCGGTGGTGCCGCTGCCCAGGTCGCGGCCGATGGTGGGCAGGGCGATGGACAGCAGCGTGTTGTCGACCATCTCGACGAAGAAGGCCAGGCAGAGCGCGGCCATCGGGATCCACGCCGCGCGCAGCGACGGATAGGTGCGCGGCGCCGCTGCTGGGGCGGCGGCGATGGTGGTTTCGGTGCCGGTCATGGCGGCCTTCTCTCGGGACGGGTGTCAGGACGGGTGTCGGTGGGCGTCGCGGTGCATCGATGCCGTCCGCACTGCCGCCCGTCTCCCCAGAGCCTGCGGGAGCGCGCCGACAGACCGCTGTCATCCCACTGACAGCCCCGACAGCCCGCCGACAGCGGGGGCGGGCTGTCACCAGGGGGCTCTCAGGCGTGCCGCCGCTGGAGACCGTCGACGACGTCATCACCCTGCTCGTCGCCACCAAGGTCCTCCACGAGATCCCGGACAGCTCCGGCCGGCCGCGCCTGCACCCGGCGCAGCCGCGCCGCAGCCCGGCCGACGCACAGCACGTCGGCTTGCGCGAATGCGAGGACGCGCGAACGCGAGGACGCCGACCAGGGTCCGCACCCGTACTCCCGGGCGGTCCGGCACCCGGAGGTCCCGAGCTCCAGGTCGAGGGAGGAGACCACCGGACGTTGATCGACAGTACGACCATGGCCCCGGCGAGCGCGCCGAGGCCGTTCGCAAGGTGGGTGCGATGGGTCGGCAGAGCCCGGACTTCGCCGCGGCACCACTCAAGTCAGCCGTGCAGAGACGCACTTGACGGTCTGTCAATGAAATGGTGAAGATGTGGCGGTCATCGCACCGTCAGGCGCCGGGCCGCCCCGGCGGATCGGTCGTCATCGCCCGTACCCGAGAGGTTTCCCGCCATGCGCAGGCCACTGGCCCAGGTGCTCACCGCCGCCCTCCTGTTCGTCGGCTCGCTGTCCGCCACAGGCGCTGCGGGCGCCGCCGGCGCCGACTCCGGCATCCGCCCTGCCCCGCCGGTGGGGCAGGGTCTGAACTCCCGCTACCTCTGTGTCCAGGCCCACGTGGCGGGCATCGGCTGGCAGGCCGACAAGACCTGCACCGGCACCATGGTGGGGACCACCGGGGAGGGCCGGGCGATCGAGGCCCTGCGGTTCGTCCCGTTCGGGATGAGCGGCCTCTGCGCGCGGGCCCACGTGGCCACCGTCGGCTGGCAGCCGTGGGTCTGCGTGCCGGACAACGTCACGCTGGAGGTCGGCACCACCGGCCAGTCGCTGGCGATCGAGGCGCTCGAGGTCCAGACCCAGAGCGCTTCGGTGGTGCTCAACGCGCACCTGAGCGGCTACGGCTGGCAGGGCCAGCGTGCCGGTGCGCGAGTGCTGGTCGGCACCACCGGTGAGAGCCGGGCCATCGAGGCCCTGACCGCCATCGGCTGACTGATCGTTTCAGAACGATCGCGAGAGCCGCCGCAGGCAGATGATTGCGCAGGCGAGTTCGAGGAGTCCCCGGCGGAGGCCGGCGCGTCGCTCGTAGCGGATGCGCAGGCGCTTGAACTGGTGGAGCCGGGCGAACGCGCGCTCCACGACCCAGCGCACTTTGCCGAGTCCGGGGCCATTGCCGCCCCGCTCGCGCTCCACCCGCACCAGGCCCTCGAACCGCCTCAGACGCGGCCCCGTGAACGTCTCCACCCACACCGGCCCGGCCCGGCCCGGAGAACCCCACCCACACCGGAGAAACACCCCGCACCCGACCTGTCGGAACGAGCTTCAGGAGCGCCACACCGTGGCGAGGTGCGCGGGGTAGAGGCTCCCTCCCCACCGGACCAGCGTGAGCCCGACGACCAGCCCCGCGTTGTTGACGAACAGGGTGGTGTTGGTGGTGCCGGTCGGGTCGAGGTCCGTGAGGGTACCGTCGGGGGCCCAGATCTTGCCCGCCTGGTACTGCCGGGCCGGGATGCCGTCCCAGGCGTAGCCGATCGCGGTGCCGGAGTCGTTGATCCCGACGGCGACCGACTTGGCGGCCGACGACGCGCCCAGGGCGAGCGGGGTGAGCGTACCGCCCGGGCTCCAGCGCGCGGCGGACGTACGGAGCGAGCCCGGGTCGGGCCGGTACTGGCCCACGACGGCGCCGGTGGCGTTGATCGCGAGCGGCTCGGCGTTCGCCCCCAGGTCGAGGATCGCCCCGCCGGACGACCGGACCAGGCCGTGCCGGACGACCCCGGTCGTGAGCGGCCGGTCGGCCACCCCGATCACCGTGCCGGCGTCGTTGATCCCGACCGGCCAGTCGCCGGACCCGCCGGTCGGGCCGGTCTGGAACGGGACGGGCGTGCCGTCGGGGCTCCAGAGCACTCCGTGGAACTTGCCCGTCCCGGTCCAGGAGCGGCCGATCGCGACCCCGGCGCTGTTCACGCCGACGGTCTCGCTCGTGGCGTCCCCGGGCAGCGGGGCGAGGACGACGACGGTCCCATCCGGGCGCCAGGCCACGGCACGCTGGGCGGCTCCACCACCGGAGATCCCGACCACGATGCCGCTGGCGCCGATCGCCGTCGGCCTGCTGTACAGGTCGCCGGGCAGCGGCAGCAGGGCGGTGGGTGTGCCGTCGGCGGCCCAGCGGACGGCGGTCGCCCGCGAGTAGTCCCGGGAGGCGGGCCAGGAGATGCCGATGGCGAGGTTCTCGTCGTTCACGCCCCGGGCCTGCGCGTGGTCCTCGCCGGGCAGCGGGGGCAGGGTGGTGGGGGTGAGGTCCGGGCTCCAGCGGATCGCGGCGTCGTCCCGGACCTGCCCGCTCCCGTACGCGTAGCCGACGACGAAGCCGCCGTTGTTGACCCCGGTGGGATCGCTGTACACCTTGCCGGGCAGACCGGACTGCAGGACGGTCGGCGTCGGGACGGCGGCTGCCGTGGACAGAGTGATGGGGGCGGCGGGAGCGGTGCGGGCGGACGCCGTCACGGGGGCGGCCCCCAGCAGCGCTCCGGCGGTGAGGGCGGCGGCAACGGCGAAGGCCGTTCGGCGGCCGGTCCGGGTGGTCCGGGTGGTCATGACACGGGTTCCCTGTCTGCTCGGCGACGTGTCGGCCCCGTCCGGCGGTAGCCACGCAGGACGGGCCGGTGGTGCGGTGGTACGGGGCGTGCCGTGGGCGAGTGGTGATGGGCGCGACTCTAGTGGCCAAGCCTGGCCTTCGCAGGTGAATCACCCGCTCCGGATGTGATAACCAAGGTGCTGATGGTTCAGAAGGTTCGATTCTTCCGGTCCGGGCTCGGCGCAGGCGCAGACAGGGGCAAGGGCGAGGGCGGGGCCGACGGCCGGGCGACCCGGACGCGCGGCCGTTCGGGCGACTCCAGCCGGCACCCCGTGCGCCGGCAGGCGACCCGCCGGGCCCATGGGCCCGGGCCGGAATCGCCCACCCCGGGACCCTGCTTCTCCATTTCCGCCGGCCGACAGCCGGGGAATGGGGAGTGCAGCGGAATGGACGATCCGTCAGGGGCGGTCCTCACAAGAGGGTCCGGCTGGAGAGCCGATTCGTGACAGAGCCATGTGCGGATCAGAGGATGACCCGCCCCTGGGGCGGGGTGAGCATCACGACGCGCAGGTTCGGGTTGCCGGCGGGCATCAGCAGGTGGGAGACCACCTGTACGGGCGCCGGAGTGATATGCGGGACGTTGACGGTGTACTTGTGGTTCTCCCGGGTCTCCACCTCGATCGCGTCTCTTATGAGGGCGGCGGAGGTTCCATGCGTGTCCTTGAACGTGCGCAGGATGGAGCTCAGGGTCGGGTCGCCGGGGTACTTGGCCAGGGCGAGCTTCAGCATGCCGAGGCAGACCAGGACGTGGCTGTCCCAGTCGTGCAGGGTGACCGGGGCCAGGGGGTCGGTCAGCGCCCACCGCATGATGTTGGCGTTCTCGGCGGCCATGCAGGGGAACCAGCGCTCCATCGCGTGGTTGCAGTGCAGCACGTTCCAGCGGGAGTCCATCACGTAGCCGGGGTTCGGTTCCTGGCCGCGGAGAAGGTCCTTGATCCAGTCGGGCACCTGTGGCGTGGTCCGGTCGGCCGGGCGGCGCACTCTGGGCAGGAGGGGGAACAGGTCCGGAGCCAGGTTGTTGGCGGTGGCCCCCAGGGTGCGGTATCGCGCCTGGAGGCGCGGAGAGGGCCGCACGCCCAGCGATCTGGAGAGGATCTTGCAGAGGTTGTTGTACTCGTCCAGCGCCTCCAGGACCCGGCCGGAGTTGGCCAGGGTGGTCATCAGGAGGTCCCACAACCGCTCCTCCAGCGGCCGCTGGGTGACCTCGCGGCGCAGCCGGGCGATCACCGAGGGCGCGCCGAGCCTCTTGACGGCCAGTTGGCACCATGCTTCGAGCGCGGCGTTGCGTTCCTCGTGCAGGGACACCGACTCGTTGGCGAAGGGGTGGCCCTCCAGGCCGTCCAGGGCCGGCCCGCGCCACAGGTCCAACGCGTCACGAAACTGTTCGAGCACCGCTTCCTCCCCGTCGCTCTGGAGCAGGATGTGGGCGCGGCGGATCGCGTCCCGCCACAGCACGACGTCGCTCTGCTGGGCATTGAGCATGATGCGGTAACCGCCCGGCTCGGTGCGGATCAGGTCCTTGCCGCCGGGCAGGCCCTGGCGCAGCTTGGAAATGATCTTGCGGATCTGCTCGATCGCGCTCTCCGGCTCGCTTCCGCCCCAAGTCGACTCGATCAGGCGGTGGTTGGGGATCACGTGCGGGGACGACAGCACGAGGTGGACCAGGACCCGTCTGGTGGCCTCGCCCCGGATCTGGACGGGCTCGCCGTTGATCCAGATGGCCGGCGCGCCCAGCAGACTGACGTAGAACGTCTCCCTCGCGGGGGTCTCGGCGGCCCCCGCGGCCCCAACGGCGACCAGGGCCGGGGCAGGGCCCGCGTGGACAGGAGGCGGGGAGCCCGCTGCGGCGAGCGCGGCGGTGGAACCGTTCATGGGATCGATCCTTCCGTCAGTGGCGGCGATGGACAGGGTCAGGCGAACAGGTCTGCCAGTGCGGTGCGCTGATCCTCGGTCAGCGGTGGCGCGGAGCCCGCCGCGATGTTGGAGAGCAGGTGCACGGGGTCGATGGTGGCGGGCAGGGTGACGTTGACCCGCTGGTCGGACAGTCCCCAGCGGAGCAGGGCCTCGGCGGGCCCGGCGCAGCCGGCCGCGGCCAGTCGGCGGCGGTCCGGGGTCCGGCCGAGCAGTCCGCCCTCGGCGAAGGGCCGCATCACCAGCACGCCGATGCCCAGTTCCTGGGCCAGCGGCAGGATGCGCCGCTCGACGGCGCGTTCGCGCGGGTTCAGCGGGATCTGCACGGCGTCGAAGAGGCCGGTGCGCATGGCCTGCTCCAGTTCGGCCGCGGTGCCGCCGCCGAAGGCGTGGTCGCGCCAGTACGTCAGGCCGAGTCGGCCGATCCGGCCGCGCTCGCGTTCCTGCTGGAGCCACCCGCGGTGGTTGCGCCAGCCGATCAGGTGGTGGAGCTGGAGCAGGTCGACACGGCCGTCGAAAAGACGCAGCTGGTTCTCGAACTGGCGCCGGCCGTCGGCGGGCCCGTCGGCCCAGATCTTGGTCGCGACGAAGGCATGCTCCCGGGCCGCGCCCAGGGCGCGGGCGAGCACCTCCTCGGAGCGCCCGTAGACCGGCGCGGTGTCGAAGACCCGCACTCCGTGGGTCAGCGCCAGCTCGACGACCTCCCGAGCCAGGTGCTCGCGTGCGACGGGGAGGTCGAAGCGGCGCCAGGTGCCGAGCCCGACGCAGGGAAGAGTGGGGCCGGACCGGCCAAGGCGGCGCCCTGGCAACGATGGTGACGGCTCGTCAGCTTTCATGGAGGATGCCATGCTCAAGACTTACTCAATCGATGGTTTTAATGCAACTGGTTGGTTTAAATAACGGACCGTGACGACCGCGATGGCGTGCGCCGATGTGCGCGCGACTGGCTCCCGCCCGGTCGAATGTGACCCACACGACAACGGGGGCGGACGTGGGGATATCCGTCCACCCCCGCGAGGGTTCCTTGCCGACCTGCGCCGGGCCGTGCCGGGCCGTGCTGGGCCGTGCTGGGCCGTGCTGGGCCGTGCTGGGCCGTGCCGAGCGTCAGCCCGTGATGCCGAGCAGTTCCGCGAGGTTCTCCCCCATCACCCGGGCCCGGGCCGCGGCGTCCGGGATCATCCGCTCCACCAGGATCCGGTTGCTGTACATGTCGGCGAACGGGGTGTTGGAGCCGAACAGGCAGCGTTCGGGCACCTCGGCGGCGGCCAGCCGGGGGGCCAGCGAGACGAAGGAGGAGCCCAGGTCCAGGTAGAGGTTGGGGATCTCCTTGACCAGCTCGATGGTCTCCAGCCAGTTCAGGCCGCCCAGCACGCCGATGATCACCGGTACCGCAGGGAAGGAGCGGGCGAGCGCGGCGGTGGTCCGGATGTCCCCGGCGGTCTGCGGCACGAACCCGTGCACCAGGAGCGGCAGTGCCCGTCCGCCCACCGCCGCCTCGTGGACGGCCCGGAACACCGGCTCCAGCCGGTCGGCCTCGTCGGCGCCGAAGGTCAGCTCGCCGACACCCGCGTAGCCGGGCTCGACGACCTCCTGCTGGAGCGCCTTGACGGTCTCCTCGTACGGCAGGCCCACCTGGACCTTGCCGAAGGCGACGAACCGCTCGCCGCCCTCGGCAAGCGCCTCCCGGACCTCCCGGCCGGGCTGCTCGCGGCCGTCCGCCTCACCCTGCAGCACCCGGTGCAGCACGGACATCTCCCGCTTGAGCGAGGCGATGTCGGTTGCCCGCTCGATGTGCGGCAGGGTCGACAGCAGCACCGCGCGGTCGATGCCCGCCTCGTCCATCGCGGCGATCTGCGCCGAGGTCGGCAGGACGACGTGCTGGTGGCAGTCAAAGATCATCGGAAAGTCCCTCGGGTCGTGGTGGATCGGCGTGCGAGATCGACGGGATGACGGGCGCTCAGGTCATGACGACGGCCCAGTACGGGTTCAGCTTGCCCTCCAGCATGTGCAGCGCCTGGATCGCGATGAAGCCCTCGTCGGTGGTCTCCGAGGGGCCGCCGGGCAGCCGGCCGAAGCCGCCGTCCGCGCTCTGCCGGGCGGCGATCCAGGCCGTGCAGGCGACCGGGTCGACCGGCCGCGAGCCCAGCACGTAGAGCGAGGCGATGGCGTGGTACGAGCCGACGAAGCTTTCCGGGCCCGACGCTCGATAGCGGAAGCCGCCGGCCTCGGTCTGCAGGCCGCGCAGCCAGGCGACGGTCTCCTCGTGGCGCGGCGGCTCCAGGCCGAGCGCGATCAGCGTGTCGACCACCCGGAAGGTGGCGAAGGTGTCCGAGGGGTGGCCCGGCTGGTTGCCGTATCCGCCGTCCTGGTTCCGGCAGGCGGTGAAGTACGCGACCAGGTCGGCCTCCCGCCGCGGGCGCCGCCCCAGCGTCAGCAGGGCCAGGACGGCCAGGTTGGAGTGCCAGGCGTCGCCCGGGTAACCGGGGGCGTTGCCGAAGGCGCCCTCGGCGTGCTGGCAGGCTTGCAGGAAGGCCGCGCACTGCTCGGTGTCGTAGTGCGCGCCCCCGAGCACGGTCGCCGTCAGCACCGCGCAGTACGTGGTGAACGCCTCCGAGAGGAGGCTCGGCTGCTCACCGAAGCCGCCGTCCGGGTTCTGGGTCGCGCAGATGCCCGCCAGCAGCTGCTCGCGGTCGGCGATCGGCTCGTTCAGCGCCATCAGGTCGGAGACCACGTGCAGCACCGAGAAGGTCTGCGCGGTGCGGTCCGAGCGCAGGCCGAGCGGCGCGCGGTACGGCGTCAGCCCGTAGCCCAGGCCGGAGGCGGTCGAGCGCAGCCAGGCCAGGTAGGCGGGCAGGTCGATCAGTCCCTCGGACAGCGGCTCGCGCGAGACGTACGACAAGTCGCGCTCCAGCGGCCAGGGCTTGAGGGCGGGGGCGGGGCCGGGCGGGGCCGGCGCGGGCTGCTCGCGCTCTCCCAGGGCGGCCAGGGCCAGCAGCTGGGTGGTGGCGTGCTTCTCGTGGAACGGCACGTAGGCGGTGTTGCCCACCGAGAAGGCTCCGGTCGAGCGCGGCGGCACCATGACGTGGCGGGCGAGCGGGACACTGGCCTCCACCGGGGTGGAGAACCAGCTGCCCTGGCCCTGGAAGACCCCGCCCGCCTCGGAGTCGGTGTAGCGCCACAGCTCGGCGGCGGCCAGTGCCGACAGCCCCTTGGCCCACACGTCGTCGGACAGCTCCGCGACCCGGTCGGCGGCCAGCACCACGAGCGCGTGGTCGGGCATCAGCTTGGCCGGGAACGGCGAATCGGGGCGGCCGTACCGCGCCAGCAGCGGGTCGACCCGGG
Source organism: Kitasatospora sp. NPDC094019 (assembly GCF_044764505.1). Classification (NCBI taxonomy): domain Bacteria; kingdom Bacillati; phylum Actinomycetota; class Actinomycetes; order Kitasatosporales; family Streptomycetaceae; genus Kitasatospora; species Kitasatospora sp. NPDC094019. The sequence goes on along the minus strand of NZ_JBIWIF010000019.1, from coordinate 163,655 downwards.
TCTGCGAACCGGCGTCCACGCGGTCCCACAGGCCACGGCCGCGAGTGTGTTCGTGGACGCCCAGGTGTCGCAGCACCTTGCGGGCGCGCTCCAGGGCGCCGCGCTCCGGCGAGCCGGCGACGCTCGTGCGCTCGTGCAGCGTGCACCAGGCCAGTACGGCGAGCGCGCCGGCACGCAGCCGGTACCCGTGGAAGGTGTCGGGCTCGCCGCGCGGGGTCAGCGCCGACCAGGCGCCGTCGGCGGAGTCGAACGCGGTCAGCCGGTCGGTGGCCGCCGTCAGGAACGAGGCCCAGAACGGATCGCCGTCGTCCACCGCGTGGACCGCCAGCACCAGCACCGCGACCTGCTCCAGCAGGGTCGCGCCGTCCAGCACGGTGGTTCCGTCGCGGTGCAGGCGGGCCGGCCAGTCGGTGGCGAGCACCGCCTCGGCCAGCGGGCGCAGCCCCGCGCGGGCCTTCTCGACGGAGGCCGGCTCGGCCAGCGCGGTGCCCGCGTGGTGCAGCGCCCACCAGGCCAGCGCCTGGGCCGCCGGGGTGCGCACGTCGCCGACCGGGTGCGGGGTGCCGGTGACGTCCAGCAGCTCGTGGAAGCCGGGCGCCTGCTCGTCCTGGAACCGGCCCAGGGCGGCCAGCAGAGCGCGGGTGCGCTCGGCGTCCTCGGCGCGTCCGAGCACCAGAAGGGCCAGTGCCGCGTCCCGCAGGGTGCGGTCGACGGTGACCGGGTCGGCGGCGTCCCGGCCCAGGACGGCCGGGACGTGACTCTGCGCGTCCAGGAAGTTCTCGGTGAAGAAGGCTCGCAGGGACGGGGGTCGGGTCATCGGGACTCCTCGGTGGGTCTCAGGCGGCGTCGGGAAGCGGCACGTACCGCGGGCTGAAGCGTTCGTGGACGTACAGGTGTGCGCCGTCCTCACTGCGGATCAGGTACTCCTTGTAGGCACACGGCTCGTCGTCCGGGCTCCAGCGGTCGGTTCCGCGTCCGAGCAGCTGACGGTGCTGCAGGATCCGGGCGTCACGCAGCCGGTTGCCGAGCGGCACGGCGTCCTCGGCGGTGACGGACCAGCCGCGTGGGGAAGCGGTGAAGACCACGACGTTGCGGCTGACCACCTCGCCCTGGTCGGTGACCAGCGCCGAGTGGCGCTCGACCGCGGTGCGCTCGGGGCCCAGCCCGAGCGCCGCGACCGCCCGCGGCGGCGCCTGGCGGGCGCCGACCCGGTGCTGGAGGGAGACCCGCACCGCCAGCCGGCGGCCCAGGAGCGACTCCAGCAGCACCGTGGTGGAGCCGTCGCTGGCCAGCAGCATCCGGGTGGCGACGGGCAGCTGGACGGTGGTGGGCGCGGCCATCACCGGGCGCGGCCGGCGGCCGCCAGCAGGTGCCGGGCGGCCAGCGCGGTGCCCGGGCCGTCGGGAGCGACCGCGAGCTGGGCCGGCGTGGGCGCGTCGTGGTCGGGCCGTACCGCCAGCAGCGGGGCGACGGTCCGGGCCAGTTGCTCCGCGGTGGGCTCGACACAGGTGGGGAAGCCGAGCCGGTCGAGCCGGCGCGCCGCCTCCACCTCGTGGTACTCACTGAGGCTGCCGAGCACGAACACGGTCGGGATTCGCATCGTGGCCACCTCCGTGACGGTGATCCACCCCGGGGCGGACAGCAGCACGTTGGACTCGCGCAGCAGCGGCATCCATTCCGGCAGGTAGGGCAGCTGGATCACCGACTCCGGGGCCGGCACCGGTTCCCGGCCCAGCAGCACGAACTGCAGGTCGGGGTACTGCTCGCGGAGCAGTTCGTAGGCCGCCAGGTAGCAGTCGATGACTTTCTGCTTGTTCTCCAGGAACATCGTGGTGCCGCCCACCGAGCCGACCATCAGCGGCCCCTGGGGGATGCCGAGGTCGGCCCGGACCTTGGCGCCGTTCCCGGGCGGCGGTACCCGGCGCACCATGGGACCGGTGAAGACCGCGTTGCCGCCCGGGCCCAGCGCCCGGGCCAGCGCGGTGCCCTCGTCCAGCTCGGCGACCAGCGGCTTGTCGGTGAGCACCACCTCGGCGCCCGAGACGATCCACTCGAAGCAGGCGTGCAGGGCCTGCCGGCCACGCCGAAGGTCTTCCGGCTCGATGTCGAAGCCGCCGTCGATCAGGGTCCGGTCGTCGAGCTGGTACAGCGTGAAGTCGTACCGCTCGGTGATCAGGGCGTGCGGCGCGCCCAGGATTTCGGCGGCCATGCTGGCGGACATGTTGTAGTCGCTGACCACCAGGTCCGGCCGGTGGTCCTGGATCACGGCCAGGTACCGCAGGATGCGCTCGCCGTTGACGAAGGCCGGGGCGAGGTAGCCGCCGATGTAGCCGTCCCAGTCCATCCGGTGGCCCAGGTTGCTCTTGGTCGCGTAGTCCACCGGCCGGCCGGCCTCCAGGTCCACCACCGTCACCCCGGCCTCGGCGAACAACGGGGTGAAGGTGGACTGCAGGGAGCCGAGCAGCACGGTCAGTTCGGCGTCGGGCTGCTGGGCGCGGATCTCCCGGGCCAGCGACAGGACGCGCATGTTGTGTCCCGAGCCGGTGGCGGCGGGAGCTAGGAGGATCTTCATCGCGGACTCCTGATGTCGGAAGGGGCGAGAACGCCGGAGGTGGTACGGCCGGCCGGCACGTCGTCCACCACGATCGCGCCGTCGGCCACCCGGGCCCGGTCGCCGATAGTGCGGGGGCCGATGACGGTCACGCCCGTGCCGATCCGCACGTCCGCGCCGATCGAGACCGGGCCGGCCTGCCAGCGCAGCGAGCGGCGGTCCAGGTCGTGGCCGCTGGACAGGATCTGGACGTCGGCTCCCAGCACGCTGCGGGCGCCGACCACGATTCCGCCGCCGCCCTCCAGGACGGCCTGGGCGCCGATCCGCACGCCGGGGCCGAGCACGATGCCGCCCAACGGCGACGGCCCGTCGGGGCGTCCGAGCGCGATCAGGCCGGGCCCGATCCGCACGCCGTCGCCTCCGCTGAACTCGGCGTCCAGCAGCCCGCCCGGGCCCACCCGCCAGGTCGGCGGAAGGGTGACCCGGCGGGGGCCGCGGCGGCGGACCAGGGCGACGATCGGCGCGGGGTCCGGCAGGCCGTCCTCCACCGGCGTCCGGCGGCGCAGGATCCGCGCCGGGCGGCCCACCACGACGGTGTCGTCGGCGACGTCCCCGGTGACATGGGCGCCGGCCGCCACCACGGCGCCCCGGCCCAGCCGGACGCCGGGGGCGACCACGGCGCGGGCGGCGATCCAGGCGCCGGGCCCGACGGTGACCCGGGCGCCGCCCACCGCCCCGACCCGGGCGAGGGAGGCGACCATGGCGCCCGGCCCGAGGTCGGCGGCGGCGATCTCGCCGAGGAAGCCGACGAAGACTCCGGCGGCCAGGATGCTGTCGTGCAGGCTCGCGCCGTGGCGCACCCAGCAGCCCGGCCCCACGGTCGAGGCGTGGGTACGGGCCCCGGGCTCCACCAGTGCGGTGTCGTGCGGCACGGTGTCGCTCGGCGAGGTCATACGCCGGCCAGTTCCAGGACGTACTGGCCGTAACCGGAGGACGGGGAGAGCTTCTTGCCGACCAGTGCGAGCTGCTCCCGGTCGATGAAGCCCATCCGGTAGGCGACCTCCTCCACGCAGGAGATCCTGATGCCCTGGCGCTTCTCCAGGATCTGGACGAAGGTCGATGCCTCCAGGAGGCTGTCGTGGGTGCCGGTGTCGAACCAGGCCGCGCCTCGCCCGAGGTTGACCAGCCGGGCCCGGTTCTCCCGTACGTAGGTCAGGTTGAGGTCGGTGATCTCCAGCTCGCCGCGGGCCGACGGGGTGAGCCGGGCGGCCCGGTCCAGGGCCTCGTTGCGGTACATGTACAGACCCGTGACGGCCAGGTTGGATCTGGGCCTGGCCGGCTTCTCCTCCAGGCCGACGATCGCGCCGTGCTCGTCGGTCTCGGCCACGCCGTAGCGCTCGGGGTCGCTGACCGGGTAGCCGAACAGTGTGCAGCCGTCGAGTCGTTCGACCTCGCGGCGCAGCATGGACGGCAGCTCGTTGCCGTAGAAGATGTTGTCGCCCAGCACCAGGCAGAGATCCTCGGTGCCGACGAACTCGCGGCCGATCAGCAGCGCCTGGGCGAGCCCGCCGGGGTGTTCCTGGACGGCGTAGTGCAGATCGATGCCCAGGTCCCTGCCGTCGCCGAGCAGTTCGCGGTAGACCCTGAGGTGGTGCGGGGTGGAGATGACCAGGATCTCCCGTATCCCGGCGTGCATCAGCACCGAGAGCGGGTAGTAGATCATCGGCTTGTCGTAGACGGGCAGAAGTTGCTTGGAGTGGACGTTGGTCAGCGGACGCAGTCGGGTGCCGGACCCGCCGGCGAGGATGATGCCACGCATGTGCTCTTCCTTCCTGCTGCGGAGGGGCGTGTCTTGCGGAACCCGGCCGGGATCAGCCGGTGTTCGCCAGCAGCGGCTGCCACCAGGCGGTGTTCTCCCGGTACCAGGCGATGGTTCGGGCGATGCCGTCCTCGAAGGTGACCCGCGGCCGGTAGCCGAGGCGGCGCAGCTTGCTGTCGTCGAGCGAGTAGCGGCGGTCGTGGCCCTTGCGGTCGGCGACCGGGCGCACCGAGCTCCAGTCCCGGTCCATCGCGCGCAGCAGGACCTCGGTGAGCTCGCGGTTGGTCAACTCCCGGCCGCCGCCGATGTTGTAGACCTCACCGGGGGATCCCTGCTCCAGCACCAGCTGGATGCCCCGGCAGTGGTCGTCCACGTGCAGCCAGTCGCGGACGTTCAGGCCGTCGCCGTACAGCGGGACGGTGCCGCCCTTCATCAGTGCGGTGACGAACAGCGGGATGACCTTCTCGGGGTACTGGTGCGGACCGTAGTTGTTGCTGCAGCGGGTGATGCTGACGTTCAGGCCGTGAGTGCGGGCGTAGGAGCGCACCAGCAGGTCGGCGCTCGCCTTGGCGGCCGCGTACGGGGAGTTCGGCTCCAGGGGCCACTCCTCGGTCCAGGATCCCTCGGCGATCGAGCCGTACACCTCGTCGGTGGACACGTGCACAAAACGCGCCAGGCCCTCCTGCAGGGCGGCCCGCAGCAGGTTGTGCGCACCGACTATGTTGGTGTGCACGAATTCGGTGGAGTTTCCGATCGAGCGGTCCACGTGGGATTCGGCGGCGAAATTCACCACCGCGTCCGCCTCGGAAACCAGCTTGGGAACCAGCGTCTCGTCGGCGATGTCGCCGTGGACGAAACGCAGCCGGCTGTCGGTGGAGACCGGAGCGAGATTCTCCAGATTCCCGGCATAGGTGAGTTTGTCCAGAACGGTGATACCGGTCACATAAGTGTCCAGGTCGCCGGTGAGCAGTCGGCGGACGTAGTTGCTGCCGATGAATCCGGCACCGCCGGTCACCAGAATTCGCATGGGGAGGGCTCCTCCGGTAGCTGTCGATGAGGCGCCGGACTGAGCGCCGTCCAGGGCTGGGATGTCGCGACAACCTGCCACCAAAGGCCCAACAGCTCCCTCGGGGGTGGTACCCATCGAAACAGTGGAACGTTCTTCCGCCCTACCGCCGACCTACCGTTCGTATACCGGAATATGCCGTGGAAACGGGTCGAAAGCAGCCGAAGCAGACCGGAAACGGTCGAAATGGCCCGGAACCCAAAAAGGAGCTCCCGCAGACCGCGGCGCCGGCCCGAAAGGGCGGCGCGGACAGTCCACGAGAGCTCCCGTGACGGACGACCGGTGGGGGAACCGGGGGCTTTCTCCTATTTCGGGTCCAACTGTGCCCGAAAGACGGCGTATTCGAAGTAGGCCGAGCACTCCTTGATCAGACCTTGCGAATCCAGCCGGAAGACGTTGATTCCGGACCAGTTGACCGGACGGTCGGACAGCGTCACCGCGGCACCCCGCCAGGAGACCGCGACGAAGTCGGCGGCGGCGTGCGCCTCCAGCGGGGTGATGCCCAGGAACGGGCGGAAATTCGCCAGGATCGAGGCCATGCGGGCCCGGATCGCGGCGCGGCCGGTGATCGGCGGCCGGCCCACCGGGTCACTGAGGACCCCTCCCTCGGCGAAGGCGGCCGCCCAGGCATCGGCATCGGCCCGCCGGGAGGCGTCGAAGAACCGCAGCACCGAGGCCGGCATGGCGGGGAACCCGCAGTAGTGGTGCGGCGCTCGGTGGTGCTTCGCCTCCGCGACGCCCGCGCCGCCGGCGGGCGCCGCGACGGCCTCGGTCGGCGCGGCCAGGGTGCCGGTCAGCGCGCCGGCGCCCAGCAGCGCGCCGAAGCCGAGGGCCTCGCGACGGCCGATGAGGGTCTGATCTGCCCTGCTCATGGGATGTCCACCTGTCTCTCGGTCATGGACCCGTCACCACACGGGCGCCGCTCCCCGGCCGGGCCGGGTCCCGCACGGCCGGACCGGGAACGGGGCCCCGCGGGGGTCGTCCGGACAGGCGGAATCTCGACCCGGAGATCCCGGGGAGCGGCTCTGGAGGCAGCCGGCCGGCGAAACCCACGCGCCGCCGCGGCTGCGACCCCAACCTAGGAGCGGTCCCGCCCCCGGACAAGCTTTTCGATGGACGTGGAAGTAACGGGAGTTCGGCCGCCGAGCCCGGGCGACACCGACCGGCCGACGGGCCCGGGCCGGGTCACTTCTGGTCGGCGATGGCCACGGCCGCGGCGATGGCCGCGGCCTTCACGCGCTCCAGGGCGCCCTCGTCCTCGCCGACGATCATGCGTCGGACCTGCGGGAGTCCGAGCGGCCAGCCCACCAGTCCGGTGAACATCAGCAGCAGGGTCGGCGCGTCGATCGCGGTGATCCGCTCGGAGGCGGCGGACCGGACCGTGTTCAGGTCAGCGGCCTTCTGCTGGTAGTGCGCCCGGCGCGACTCCTCGTCCGGAACGGCCCGGTCGCCGTACTCCAGCGCCTCCCACAGCAACAGCCGGGTCACCTCCGGGTGCTTCTGATGGTACGTGAACAGCCGGTCCAGGTAGTTGGCGACGTCCACCTCGCCCTCGGCGGTCGGCGGCGGCACGGCGGCCGCCAGCTCGCCCAGCGAACGCCTGAGCACCGTGGCGAAGAGCTTCTCCTTGTCGCCGAAGTAGAGATAGATCGCCTGCTTGTTGGCCTTCGCCTCCTGGGCGATCCGGTCCACGCGCGCGCCGGCGACGCCGTACTTCGCGAACTCGTCCAACGCCGCTTGGTAGATCCGGTTCCGGGTCTGCTCGGAGCGTGAGGTCATCGGCCAGGCACCTCGGGTCTTGGAAGGGGGAGGCAGGGAGACTGATCAGTTTAGGCGGCCGATCAGGCGAGACCAACCGGTTGAATTAAACCATCTGGTTGGTGTAGAACTCCTCGTGACACCGCCGTGACAGTCGGCTTCTCCTTCCGCCGGCACCACGGCCCGACTCAGTGTTCCGCCGTGACAGGGAGCCGTTCCTCCCCCGGCGCCCGCGCACCATCCGCTCGCTCACCCAATCCGCGTGACCCGTGACCAAGGATCTGTCATGACAGACACTCCGGTTCTTCCCCGCGACGTCGACGGACCGCCCGGCAAAACCGCCGTCCGCCCCCTGCTGTTCCTGGTGATGGCGGTGTGCAGCGGAGCCACCGTCGCCAACGTCTACCTGGCCCAACCACTGCTGAAACTGTTCAGCGACAGCCTGGGGATCTCGCACTCCTCGGCCGGAATCGTCGTCACCTGCGCCCAGTTCGGCTACGCGGGCGGCATCCTCTTCCTGGTCCCGATGGGCGACGTCCGCCGACGCCGGCCGCTGCTCGCCACCATGCTGTCCGTCACCACCGCCCTCCTGCTGCTGGCCGCCGCCGCCCCCGGCCTCGGAGTGCTGGCCGCCGCCACCGCCGCGATCGGCGCCGCCACCGTGATCCCCCAGGTCCTGGTGCCGATGGCCGCCGAGCTCGCTCCGCCGGAGAAGCGCGCCGCGGTGGTGGCCAACGTCCAGATCGGCCTGATGACCGGCATCGTCGGTTCCCGGGTGATCGGTGGCGCGGTCGGACAGCTGGCGGGCTGGCGCGCCGTGTACGTACTGGCCGCCGTGCTGACCGCGCTCACCGGTGCCCTCACGGTCTACCTGCTGCCCGATGAGGGCGCACGGCCGGCGATGAGCTACCGCAGCCTGCTGGCCTCGCTGCCCCGTCTGGTGCGCGACCAACCGGCCGTACGGCACGCCTGCGCCCTGCACGGAGCGCTGTTCGGCGCCTACAGCGCCACCTGGACCACCCTGGTGCTGGTGCTGACGAACAACCACTACGGCTACAGCAGTGCGGCGGCCGGACTGTTCGGCCTGCTGGGCCTGGCCGGCGCGCTGTGCGCGCCCTGGGCCGGACGCCGCATCGACCGCAAGGGCGCCCAGCCGATCATCATCGGTTCGCTGGTACTCACCCTGCTCTCGGCCGGCGCCTACGCACTGGGCGGCTCGCTGCTCGCCGCCCTGATCGTGGGCATCGTGCTCGCCAACGTCGGGGTGCAGTGGAGCCAGATCGCCAACCAGGCCCGGATCTTCGCCTACGTCCCCGATGCCCGCAGCCGCGCCAACACCGTCTACATGGTCGCGGTCTTCCTCAGCGGAGCGGTCTCGGCGGCGGTGGCCAGCGCCTGCTTCGACTCCTACGGCTGGGGCGGCGTCTGCGCGGTCCAGGCGGTCCTCGCGGTGATCGGCCTGCTGGTGGTCCCGCTGATGCGCCAGCACGACCGCCGCCACCCGGTGGCCGCCTGACCCGCACCCCGCACACCCGCCCCGCGAGGAGAGCGAAGATGCCCCACCCCGCCGATCCCCTCCCGTGCACCGCCGGTCGTCCCGTCGGGACCCGGGCGAACGCCATGAACGACGCGGACACACACGACGAGCTGGCCACCTTGTTCAAGGCGCTCGGCGACCCGATCCGATTGCGCATCGTGGCCATCCTGCTCGACCGGGAGGCCCACGAGGGCTACGTCGGGGAACTGCGGAACTGCTTCCAGCAGTCGGGGCCGACGATCAGCCACCACCTGAAGATGCTCCTCTACGCGGGCCTGCTGACCCGGCGGCGGGAGGGCACCCGGCTCTACTACCGCCTCAAGGCCGACGAGTTGCAGAAGGTCGACCTGCTGCATCCGCGCACCGCGGACGTCCGCCGCTCCTGACCACCAGACCTGTCCGACGGGCCCGACGCCCGTTCGGCAGCCATCACGAAATACCGAAACAGAAAGGCGAGTCCATGACTCTCCCCGCCATGCCCAAGGCCGTCCTGCAGTTCTTCGAGGCATCCCAGTCGGCGGACGCCGACCGCTGGGCGGACGCCTTCGCCGAGGACGCGCTCTTCCACGACCCGGTGGGCACCGAGCCCATCAAGGGCCGCGAGGCGATCCGGACCTTCATCAGGTCCGTCATCCCCAACTTCGACCCGTTCCTCGGGCTGACCCCCCTGGAAGCCCACACCGTCGGCGAGTTCGCCGCCGTCTCCTGGCACGGCGCGGCCGTCTCCAAGGACGGCAAGCCGGTCAACTGGTCCGGGATCAACGTCTACCAGCTGAACAGCGAGGGCCTGATCCAGGAGGCCAAGGCATACTTCAACCACGCGATCTTCGCGGCCCAGCTCTCCGGCAGCTGAGAGCCCGCGGGCTCCAACGGCTGAGCCCCACAGGACCGGCGCGTACGGCACGACCGGTCGTGCCGTACGCGCCTTCGCCATACGTAGGCGCCGCCGTCAGGCTCCGGAAAGCCCGGGTTCATCGGACACGCCGGCCGCCTGTCGTCATTCGTTCGACGACACGGCGGAGGGCCGGGACGTCCCGGCCGGAGCCCGTCGCTCTTCGCGCACCCGGTAGTCCAGGCGTCCGTGGGTTCGTCCATCGGTGGTTCTGCCGGAAGGATGCCCGGCGCTGCCGTACTCACCCGGCCGTCCCCGACCGGGACGGCCGCCACCCCCAGGTCCGCACCCACACCTGGTCCAAGGGCCGTCGTCCTGGCCGGTGAAGCCCACTGCGCCTCCCCCTGCAGCGGCATGGGAACCTCCGCCGCTCCGACCGGCGCCCTCGTCCTCGCCGACCAGATCAACCGCCACCCCGACGACCTGCCGACCTGCCGACCTGCCGACCTGCCGACCGCACCCGCGAACCACGACACCGTCCTGCGCCCCTTCGCCGACCGGATCCAGACCCAGGTCAATCCACAGCTCCCGCGCCTGGGCCTGCCGATCACCCGCCGCGGGCCGAGGAGCGGGACCCGCCGGGACGAAACGAACCCGAGGCCCGGGCTGTACGACCCATGGGCGGGTCGGCGAGGGGTCTTACGGTGTCAGGAGCTGCGCCAGTTCCTGAGCAGGTCAGCAGTTGCCCTGGTGTCGGGGTGATCGTTACCGAGCAACCGCTCACGGTCGGCCAGCACCCACTCCAACAGGTCGATCGCCTCAACCGTGCGCCCCGCCCGCCAGTGGAAGGAGGCGAGGTTACCGCGGACGATCAGAGTGCCGGGATGGTCCTCACCGAGGAGCCGCTCGGCATCGACCAGCACCCGCTCCCCGAGCACGATCGCCTCACCCGTGCGCCCCGCCCGCCAGTAGGAAGAGGCCAGGTTGGCACGGGCGGTCAAGGTGTCGAGATGATTCTCACCGAGGAGCCGCTCGGCATCGACCAGCACCCGCTCCTCGAGCACGATCGCCTCACCCGTGCGCCCCGCCTGCGCATAGAAGGAGGCGAGGTTACCGCGGACGATCAGTGTGCCGGGGTGATCGTCACCGAGCAACCGCTCACGGTCGGCCAGCACCCACTCCCCGAGCCCGATCGCCTCTACCGTGTGCCCAGCCCGCCAGTAGGAGAGGGCGAGGTTGGCACGGGCGGTCAAGGTGTCAAGATGATCGCTGTCGAGCAACCGTTCACGGTCCGCCAGCACCTGCTCCTCGAGCACGATCGCCTCACCCGTGCGCCCCGCCTGCCCATAGAAGGAGGCGAGGTTGGCACGGGCAGTCAGGGTGTCGGGGTGATCGTCACCGAGCAACCGCTCACGGTCGGCCAGCACCCACTCCAGCAGGTCGATCGCCTCACCCGCCCGGCCAGCCCGCCAATAGGAGAGGGCAAGGTTGGCACGGGAGATCAGGGTGTCGGGGTGATCGTCACCGAGCAACCGCTCGGCACCGACCAGCACCCGTTCCTGCAGGTCGATCGCCTCACCGACACGGCCCGCCTGCCCGTAGAAGGAGGCGAGGTTACCGCGGGCGGTCAAGGTGTCGGGGTGATCGTCACCGAGCAACCGCTCACGGTCGGCCAGCACCCACTCCAGCAGGTCGATCGCCTCACCCGTGCGCCCAGCCCGCTGGATGGAGAGTGCGAGGTTGGCACGGGAGATCAGGGTGTCGAGGTGATCGTCACCGAGCAACCGCTCAGCATCGGCTGCGAGACTCTGCCAGTAGGTGACGGCAATGTGGATCAGTCCAGTGCTGTTCAGGCTGTGGCCTGCGGTGAACAGGACCGGGTGGCCGTTGGGGTTCCAGAAGAGGTCGCCGGCGTGGGTAGCGAGGGTGTCGGTGTTGGTGCGCAGGACGGTCGTGAGTTCGCGCGCGGTGTGCTCGGACTCGGGCCAGGTCTCGAGGAGGGCGTCCGCGGCGGCGTGGACGGTGGCGGGGAGCTGGCTGGGTGAGGTGGTTTCGCGGACGGCGCGGGAGGTGAGGGCGTGGAGGCGGACGGCTCGGTTGGTGTCGTGGGTGTGGTGGGTGATCAGGGCGTAGTGGTGGAGCAGGCGCAAGACGGCGCGGGCCTGGTCCGCGGTGACCGGCGCAGAGCGCCGCAGTCGCCATGATCGTCGTCGGCGGGGGGCGCCAGTGGAGAGTGAGGTGCGGTTGGTGGCGAGGTAGCGGGTGACGGCGTCAGTGGTCCAGAGCTGCTCGGGGTGGCCGGCGGGGTCGAGGAGAGCGGCGAGCCGGATCGCGGGGACCGCGAGGCCGACCGGTTCGCGGCGTTCGACGGCATCCAGGGCCAGGAGGAGTGAGGTGGTGACCCGGCGGCCGTAGCCGTCGGTGTCGGCGCCCGGTGGCAGAAGGGTGGTCAGGCGGGTGGCACGGTCGGTGAACAGGTGGAGGTAGGTGGTGCAGTCGGCGTCTTCATTGATCATGTAGGCGGCGGCGTGGGAAAGGGCCAGCGGCAGCCCGCCCAGCACCTCGGCCAGATCACTGGCTCGGTCGTCAAGCAGATGCCCGGCGCCGACTTCGGTGAGCCGCTCGGTCAGGTAGGCGGCTGCCTCGGTGGGGGTGTAGGTGCCGATGTCGATGCGGGTGCGGCCGTTGCCGGTGACGAGGGCGTCGCGGCGGCGGGTGGTGACCAGCGCCCGCCCGTTCGAACCGGCCGGCGAACGGGGCCACCACGGGCCGGCGGCCTCGAGGTCGGTGAGGTCGTCCAGCACCACCAGCCAGCTGCGGTCGGTGACGGCCAGCCAGTCCAGGAACGCCGCCGCGTCGCGCTCCGCGTCCTGCCCGTCCGCACCGGACACACCGGCCTGCGCCGCGGCCCGCGCATAGGTCGAGATGATCTGCGAGGTCTCGGTGGCGTCCACCCACACCAGCACATCCACCCCGTCGGCATGGGCGCGGTGGGCGCACACGGCGGCGAGCTGCGACTTGCCGACACCCCCGCCACCGGACAGCACCTGAGTGAGCACCACGGTCGCGCTGCGCTCCCGCGCCCGGTCGATCTCCTGACGTAGTACCTCGCGGGGCTGTAACGCGGAGGCCAGCGGCGGCACCGTACCCACCCGCACCGGCCGCCACACCGGCCCAGGTGCCGGAGCGGGCGCGGGATGATGGTGGGTGTTGTTGATGGTGAGGTCGCGGCCAACCTGGACCACGTCGCCGTTGACGGTGCTGTTGTCGATGCGGTTGTCCACCTCGGTGTGCTCGACCCGGCTGCCCGCCCCGATCGCGGAACGGGTGATATCACGCCCCGCGCCGACCGCTCCCTCCCCCGACACCTCCACCCGCACCGAGGACGACATCCCGGCACCGGGGCCGTCCGGAACGAGGACCGGCGCGCTGCCGCCCGTACTGGAGACCGGCACGCTGTCCCCCTCCGCCGGGGAGGCGCTGCCGCTGGCCTCCGGCGGGCTACCGGTTCCGGAGACGTCGGCCTGCCCGTTCCGTTTCCGGCGCCCGCCGCCCCACGGCCAGAACGGCGGGGTCATGGCCGCCTCCCCCTCGAATCGATGCGGCAGCGGCCGCCGACAGTGGTCGGTCCGGGACCTGCGACACCCACGTCGGGCCCGTCGAAGCACAGGACACCTTCATCTGCCGCGGCAAACCCGGCGCCGCCAGGCACCCCCACCCGCACGGCCACCACGCCATCAACCCCCGGGCCCCGGAACGGACAACCGGGCGAGCACCCGAACGCCGTCCCGAGCGCAGCGTACGCCCGGCACACAACCCACCGGGCCCGAACCCACCAACCACCTCACACGGTCCAGGCGCAACGGGCCGGCCGAGCTCGACCGGGACCAGCGGGGATCTGCTGTCGGCGCTCGGAAGCAGGCGGAGCCCGGGCCGGTGGCCGGCAAGTGGGCCGCTGCGGCGACGCCGACCGTGTCCCGCGGCGACCGCCGGACCCGCCGACTGCGCGACCGCGTCCCCGTCCTCCTCCAACAGGCCGCACGCCTGCCCGGCCACCGTGACGGGCACCGGCCCCTCGAACCGGCCGGGACCACCTCTGCGAGGGGGTGTCCGTCAGCCGGCCTGCTGTCGGTGTTGTGCGCGCAGGCCGTGGAGCAGTTGGCTGATGTGCTCGGCGGCCCGGGCGGGTTCGAGGGGCTGATGGCCGACCAGGAGGCGGTACCAGAAGAGACCGAAGAGCTGGTCGGTGGCGGCGTCCAGATCGGCGGTGGGCGGGAGTTCGCCGCGCTGCACGCCGCGGTCGAGCAGAGTGAGTACGACGGCGCGCCGGCTCTCCACCCACGCGCGGAACGGCTCGGCGAAGGCGGGGTCGAGCTGGGCCTCGGCCATCAGGCCGCGCAGGGCCCGCACGCGGAGCGGGTGTGCGGTGACGCCGTACAGGGCGGTGGCGAAGGCGGTCAGGTCGCCGTCGAGCGAGCCGGTGTCCGGTTCGGGCACCCGCTGCTCGACGGTCGCGCGGTAGGCGTCCATGACCAGGGGCGCCTTCGACTTCCACCAGCGGTAGATGGTGCTCTTGGCGACGCGGGCGCGGGCGGCGATGCGTTCGACGGTGACGGGCTGGTAGCCGAGTTCCTCGACGAGCTCGATCGCGGCGGTGAGGACGGCGTCGTGGGCGTCCTCGTTGCGGATCCGGCCGCCGGTGCGGCGGGCTGGGGGTTGTCCGGTAGGCACGCGAACACGCTAGCAGTGTGCTACGTTAAATCGAAACGCGACGGATCGTTTTGATTTAGGGGAGTGGATCGATCATGAGCGAGATCGTGGTGTCGCACGGCTACGGCGCGAGCGACGACAGCGTCTGGTTCCCGTACCTGACCGAACAGCTCGCGGCGGCCGGACACCGGGTGAGCGTGCCCCGCCTGCCGGACAGCGCCGCCCCGCGACTGGAGCCCTGGCGCAGGACCTTCGGCGAAGCCGCCCTGGCCGCCGGCCCCGCCGGGTCCACCGTGCTCGTCGGCCACAGCATCGGCGCGGTCAACGTGCTGCGCTTCCTGGAACAGCACGACCCCGAGACCCAGGGCGCGTTCGCGGGCGTCCTGCTGGTGGCGGCGTCGGCGCACGAGGTCGGCTACGACGAACTCGCGGAGTTCTTCGACGGCGGCTTCGACTGGGAGCGGATCCGCCGCTCCGCCCGCCGCTTCCGGGTCCTGCAGGCCATGGACGACCCGGTCAACCAGCCCGACCCGACCGAACACGTCCGCCTGCTCGTCGACGGCCTCGGCGCGACCGCGGTGCTGACACCGACCGGCGCCCACTTCGGGGCCACCCCGGACGACCACGTCGAGGTACCGGAAGCCGTCCGCCTGGTCACCGAACTGCTCGCGGCCTGACCGGCCAGGGCACGCGCCCGCGGCGACCGCGGGCCCGCGCCACCCGCCCGCGGTGGGGTGCCCGCAGGGATGCCCCACCGCACGCTCCGGCACCAGTAGCGCCACCTCACCCCCGCGCGTTCCCGGATCGCCCGCCCCTTGTGCGAGCCGCCCGGAGCCGTGCGCGATCCGATTCACCCGCCCGCGTCGGACGCCTCCCGAAGCGGTGGACGTCCGCCGATCGCTCCCGGGCTCCGGTCCGACGTCCGGGCTCCGCCGCCGACCGAGGCACCTGCCCCGACCGGGAACGGCCGGCGGGCATGGACCGGGCGCGACGAATGCGGCGCGGGCGCTCGGCCTTCTCCTCCCGGGGACCGGCGCAGAGGCCGCGGAGACGGTTCCTGCCCATGTGCATGTGCCGACCGGGTTGCGTACGTATCGGTACGGCGTCCGGGCACGCCGCCCGGGCCACGGCGGCCTTCCGCGCGCCGCCCGAGGGCGCGGCACCGGGCCCGCCGGGGAACGCGACGGCGTCGGCGGACCCGGCCCGGGTCAGGGCCGGTCGGCCGGGGCGGGTCCTGTGGGCAGGTCCCGCTCGTAGTGGACGAAGCGGTCGGCCGGCACGAAGGTGTCGTAGAGGCGGCGGGCCGGGTTGTCATGGGCGGTGAGCCAGTGGACGCGTGCCCAACCACGGGCGGCGGCGAGGTCGAAGAGGTCCTCCAGGAGCAGACGGCCCGTGCCCAGCCCGCGATGGGCGGGATCCACGAAGAGGTCCTCCAGGTAACAGACCCGGCCGGTGAGCCAGGTGCTGTGGTGCAGCACGCTGTTGGTGATGCCGATCACCGTGCCGTCGTGCTCGGCGACGCGGCCCAGCAGCGGCTGGTCCGGATCGAGGAGCCGTCGCCACGTGGAGTCGGCGACCCCCGCGGGCACGGTGGACTCGTAGAAGCCGAGGTATCCGGCCCACAGCCGGCGCCAGTCCTTCTCGTCGGCAGCCGCAAGGTCGCGGATGGTGATCGCGGGGGTTTCGGACATCTCGGCTCCAGGTGAGAGCGGTCAGGGGTGCTGGCGGACGTTGCGGGCGTTGCCGGCGAACAGGTCGTGGCGGCGGGCACAGCGGGAGCACGACGTGTCGCGCCGCCGCCGGTCGGCTTCCCCGTCGGACTCCCGGTGATCGTCAGCATGTCCGCAGGCACACCGTATCGGGCCGGGCGCCGACGCCTCCGGGCAGCCGGCCGGCCCGGGCAGCTGCCGTGGCGGGCGACGGGGCGGACGCGGGTGGCCACGTCGCCCGGTCCCCGCCGGACAACGTCGAGCGGGCGTACGGCAACGACACGCGCCTCAGCCCGGTCCGCGTCGGCCGCGCCACCCGGGCCCGGACTCCGAAGCCCCGGCTCCCATCCGAACGGTGAAGAGGGATTCCTGGGTCCGTCCGGCTGTTCCTTGCCGGGTAGCCGGTCCGGCTATCACGCCCAGGAGGGACCCGCCCGGTGCGGCGACCTCCAACCGCCAGGGCACCAGGCGGCGCAGCAGCATTCGCGGGCATGGACCAGACACGGCCGGGCACGCGGCAGACGTCCACTTCCACCTGGAAGGCGCTGATAGCCATGGCCCTGGTCCTGTTACTCGTCCCGCCCGCCCTCGCGATGATCCTGACCGCCACCGCCCCCCGCCGCCTGCCACACCGCCGTAGCCGCCCTCAGGCGGCCGTCTTCCGCAGCGACCGCGCCATCGACAGCCCCCGCCACGCCCGCCCGCGCAGCACCACAGGGCTGAACGCACCGACAGAGCCCGGCCGCCTTCGCGGAGGACGGCACGGACGGTTCGGCTCGCCTCGGGCTCGCCGGGACTCCAGCCGCTGACCGCGGGAACCGGACCGCGCCACAAGGGCAGGGCGCGGCCGGCCCGCCCGTCGCGGCAGGTGACGTCGCGACGACGGAGGAAGCGGGCCTCGGACGAAACACGCCGGCCTCGGTCCCGGCCCCTGACAGGCTCAACAGGTCTCCGGGAGAAGACCGCGGCTCGGCAACACGGCCAGCCATCGCCACCACTCCCCCGCGCTCCATACCCGCCAGACCGAGCTCGGTCCGCGCACCGGTTCGCGGAGCCGAACCGAACGACGGGGCGCCGCGCCTCACAAGATCGGCCCAGTCCACCCTCCTGCGCCGTTCAGGCGATCGTCAGTTACTGCCGCCCGCCCAGTCCCCTCCACATGTCTGTGAGCCGCGGTTCGCACTGCAGACACGGCCGCCGGGACCCGACCTACCGATCTCCCACGCCCCGGACGCGAGTTGCTGCTACCAGCCGGACTCGGCCAGCACGCGGGGAACGGCAGCCCGACAGCAGCCACCGGGTAGCCCGGTTCCCGCGGGACCGCGGCCGCCGGCGGTCTGTCGCCTCCGGACATCGCCAGCGCCCACGGATTCGGCTCAGAGCGTCTCGCCGGCGCAGGACCCGTGAGTGCCGCAGCCACAGCAGGTGTAGCGCATGCATCCGGTGCACAGTCCGATGTTCCCCAACCGGTAGCGGTCACCACAGCCCCCGCACACGGCCCGCTCCCGCAGCATGGTCTCCCAGCCGTCGTCGCCCCCGATGGAGTCGTAGGCGGCGGCCACGAACGCGGCCCACGCGTTGTCGCGGTGGGCTCGGTGTCCGAGGTGCCAGGAGTACACCGCGAAGAACGCCTTGCCGGTCAGGAGGTGGTCACGCCCACGCCCCCCACCGACCCACAGCCGGACGATCTCCCCGAGCCGCTCCTCGAACGGCCGCCGGCAGTCCAGGACGACGTAGTCGCTGTTCACCGCCTCATCACACGGCACCTCGTGCGTCACCTCGGCGACGCCACTGCGGACAGCACCGTGGGCCGACGGCCCTCCCGTGCCCGCCGGAGACCCCGCGGCCTCGGTACACCACGTGACGACGCGAGCCGTGAGCTCGTCGATCGAGTAGTCGATCTCCGTCCGGACACGGTCCGGGTCGAGGAGCACGGCCTTGAACGGCCACAACCCCTCCATGTGGACCACATGGTCCTCGGTGTCATCGGTCAGTACGGCTGTGCGCCCACCGTCAAGGGCGACGACCCAGTAGACGCCGCCGTCCTCCGGGTCGTGGAACACCTGTATCCGGTCCGCGTCGACACCCCCGCCAACAAGGCGCCGATGACACCGTATCGATTGACGACACCAGGAGGACTCCCCTTCGCCCGCCACCTCACCCCGGCCGCGGCGGGTGGCACGTACATCGGCCGGGCACCGCCGGGATCGGGGCAGTCGGCGGCGTCTCTCCTGTCCATGCGGATGGGACCTCATTCCTGCCGATTGCACCGGGCCCCTCAATCCTGTCGCACGGATCGCCAGTACTCCGACCACAGGTCCAGAAGCCGTCTCTCCACCCATCCTGGATCGGCCCGCCGGCCACAGCGGGGCGAAGGCGAAGGTCGGCGTGGACGGTTCCGCCGTACGGCTCGGGGGCGGCACCCCAGTGGCCCGCGCCGCGGGGCGAGGCGCGGGGAGGCATTGGGGAGGAAACGCTACATTGGGGTGGAAAGAGACACGATCGCCGATGGGGTGTGGGCCCGTGCACTCGATCACCGACTGGCTGCGCGGCTTGTCCGGTCCTGTCGTGTACGCGATCGTCGGTGGCATGGTCCTCGCCGAGGACGCCTTGTTCTTCAGTTTCTTCATCCCTGGCGAGACCGCCGCGGTGCTCGGTGGCTTCCTCGCCCACCAGGGCAGGGTCTCCCTCGGCTGGATGGTCGTGGTCGTGGTGTGCGCGGCCGTCCTCGGTGACTCCGCCGGCTACGAGATCGGCCGCCACCTCGGTCCGGCGATCCTGCGCACCCGACCGTTGCGGCGCCACGCCGAGCGGATCGACACCGCGCAGGACCTGGTCCGGCGGCGGGGGCCGGCCGCAGTCCTCGTCGGACGGTTCATCGCCTTCTTCCGGCCGCTGGTCCCTTCGCTGGCCGGGATGTCGCGGATGCCGTACCGCCGGTTCCTGCTCTACAACGCCCTCGGTGGGGTCGCCTGGGGCATCGGCTTCACCCTGCTCGGCTACTTCGCCGGAGCCGCCTACACCAGGGTGGAGGGCACGGTCGGCCGGCTCACCGCGATCGCGATCGGCGCGGTCGTCGCCGTCGCGGTGCTGGTCCACTACCTGCGGCGGCGGCGCCGCTCGCACGGCCGGGACCGGTCGGACCGCGGCAGCGGCCGCGAGCCCTGAACCGACCCGGCGGCGGGCCGACGGCGGTGCCGGAAGCGGTCCCCGGACGGCACGGGGTTCGCATGCTCCGGTCCGATCGGGGAAGCCGACCGTCGCACCACGCAGACTGTCGACGGCGCAGGAGGCTTCCGTGACCAGCGGACTGTGGGACTACAGCAACGCCGAGGGGTACGGCGCGACACTGGACCTGACGGGATACCGGGTCGAGGCGGAGGACGGGTACGTCGGGAAGGTCGATCGGCACAGCCAGGACGTCGACTTCGCGCACATCGTGGTCGACACCGGCCCGTGGATCTTCGGCCGAGAGATCCTCCTGCCCGCCGGAACGGTCCGGCGGGTGGACGCCGAGGAGCGGGCGGTGTGGGTGAACCGGACGAAGGCCGAGATCGAGAACGCGCCGGAGTACCACCAGGACCGGCACGCCGGCGACCTCGACTACCACCTCACGGTCGGCGACTACTACAGCGGTGCCGCCTGACGCCCGCCCCCTGTCGTCCGCCGGGCCCCGACCATGCGGTCGGGGCCCGGCGGACGACGTTCCGGTCGAGGTGGCTCGCCGAGGCCCGGTCGCGCTCCCGACGGGATCACCGATCCCGCCGGGAGAAGCGACACCTGCGCAAAGGCTCGCGTGGGGGCGGCGGACGCGGCTGCGTCCGCCTCGGAACCGTCACGGCGACCGCCCTCGTCATTCGGCTTCGCCCATGATCGACCGGACGGGCCCCGCTCTTCACTCGTACGCGAAGGAGGCCGCCGAGGACATCGCCCTCGGCGGCCGGCCCGTCACCACGCCGTAGCAGACCTCACCGGCCGCCGATCGCCTCGGGCCCGGCCGGCCCGTGCCGGGCGAGTTCGGGCTCCAGTCCCTCCGTGAGCGGCGGTGGCACGGACCGACCGGTGTCCCGGCGCCACCCCTCGAACGCCCACGCCGTCGCCGCGACAAGTGCCAGCCCGAGCAGCCACCCGGCGAGGACGTCGCTGACCCAGTGCACACCGAGCGCGATCCGGGTGCACCCGACCCCCAGGACGCTGATCACCGCCGCCGTCCGTGCCGTCGGCAGCCACCGCGGGCCCAGCACCGGGGCGAACACCAGAAGCAGCACCGCGCAGCAGGTGGCGGCAGTCATCGCGTGCCCGGACGGGAAGGAGAAGCCGGGGGCGTGCGCCACGGGATCGGGCAGAGCGGGGCGGGCCCGGGCAACGGTGACCTTCACGGCCAGGCCGGTGAGCCCGGACGCGGTGACGGTGGCGGCCGCCCACACCGCGAGCCGCCAGGCCCTGCGCCACAGCAGCCAGCCGACGGTCGCCGCGATCAGCAACCTCATCGTCAGCGGGTCCCACACGCCGTCGCTGAGGACGCGCAGCGCAGCGAGCACACGGGGACGATCACGGACGGAGGCGTGCAGGTGCCCGGCGGCTCCGGCGTCGAGCCATCGCAGCGGTGGCCAGTTCGCCTCGATCAGCACGAGCAGCAGCGCGACCGGCACCGCCGCGACGCCGAACGCGACGACGCCGGCGAGAAGGCGCTCCCCGAGTCGGAGATCCGCGGTACGCAGCGACGGGCGCAGTGGGGTGCGGTGGCGTCCGGGCCGGCGGATCACGATTCGCTCCTTTCCGGATCGGGCAGGACCGGGCCGGGCCGCCCGGTGCGATCGGCCTCCAGTTGGGCGGCGAAGGCAAGACCGAGGAACAGGGCGATCGCGGTCAGGTAGGCCCAGACCAGGAAGGAGAAGACGACGCTGAGCGGCCCGTAGACGGCGTCGAAGGAACCGCTGACGCGCAGGTAGAGCGTGAGCAGCCAGGTCGCGGCGAGCCAGAGCACCAGGTGGACACCGGCTCCGAAGGCCAGCCAGCTGAAGCCGGGTTGGCGGCGGCGCGGGGCCCGCCGGAAGATCAGGGCGGTGGAGGCGAGGGTGAGCAGCAGGCCGATCGGCCAGCGCAGCAGCGTCCAGGCCGTGGTGCTGTCGGTGCCCAGGCCGAAGACCTGGTCGGCCGCCGCGGCGACCTGCGGGCCGGCGACGAGGACGAGGAAGCCGGTACCGAGGGGCAGGCCCGCACCTGCGGCCATCATGAGGCTCCGGCCGTACTTGCGGTCGAAGGGGCGGTCCCGCTCGATGCCGTAGATGCGGTTGGCGCCGCGTTCGATCTGGGACATGGCGGTCACCAGGTTGGCCAGCGCGAACAGGGCACCGAACCAGAGCGCGACGGTGCCGCCGGTGCGGTCGCGGCTGCGGTCGAGCACGTCACGGACCAGATCACCGCTGGACACGGGGGCCATCCGCTCGATGCCGGCCGCGACCAGTTGGCCGAAGGGCCCTCCGTGCACCGAGGACGCGAGTCCGACCACGGAGATCGCGAACGGCACCAGGGAGAGCACCATCTGGAAGGCGAGGGCGCGGGCGTGGCTGAACCCGTCGGCGTACCGGAAGCGCAGGAAGGCGTCACGGGCCAGGGGCCACCAGGCGCTGCGACGGAGCGTCAGCACTGCCTCGTCGGCGGACAGGTGCTCGTGGCCGGCCCCGACGCGGCTGGCGGTTCCCATCAGAGGTCTTCCGTCCGCCGGTGCCGGAGGCCGTGGTCGGTCCGTGTCATGCCGTCTCCCGTTCCTCGTCCGTGCGTACTGTCCCCGTCCCTTCGAGCGGCGTGTCCCGGACGGTGCCGGGCAGTCGCACCAGCAGGGCTTCCGGGCGGACGCTCAGTGCGAGCAGCCGGCCGTCCCCGACCGGATCGCCGTCGCACTCCCGCGGGCGGGCCCGGTCGGCGGCGAGTTCGATCCGGTGGCCGCGGAAGTGCTCCAGCGGGGCGGCCGGGCCGGGCCGGTGGGTGCCGGTCGCCAGGCCGACCAGAGCGGCACTCCAGCCGCGAAGGCCCTGCGGCTGCACCAGGACGAGGTCGAGCAGACCGTCGTCGGGCACGGCGCCGGGGAGCAGGCGCACCCCGCCCTGGAGGTTGCCGACGTTGCCGACCACCGCCATCCGGACATGCCGCCGCACCGGGGGGCCGCCGTCGACACGCACGGTCAGAGCGAACTGACGGTCACCCAGGTGCCGGATCGCGCCGAGCAGGTAGGCGGGCCAGCCGAGGCGCCGCTTCAGGCCCCTGTGGGTGGAGGCCATGACGGCGGCGTCCAGGCCCATCCCGGCCATGGTCGCGGCGGCCCGGGCGGGCAGGCCGTCGCCCTCGGCCCGCATGAGGTCGATCCGGCGGGCGTGACCCCCGAGGGCGGCGGCGAGGGCCTCGGCCGGGTCGGCCGGCAGGCCGAGGTTGCGGGCCAGCAGGTTGCCGGTGCCGCACGGGACGACCGCGAGGGCCGCGTCGGTCCCGGCGAGTGCGTCGGCGCAGGCCGTCACCGTGCCGTCACCGCCGCAGGCCGCCACCAGGCGGGCCCCACCGGCGACGGCACGCTCGGCCGCCGCCCGGCCGGAGTCCTCCGAGGACCCGGGCAGGAGCCGCGGAGGGTGGTGACCGTGCGCGGTGACGACCGCGGACAACCGTTCCAGCAGGGCGTCGTCCACGCCCACCGGGTTGTAGACCAGGGCGACGGATCCGCGCACCCGGGCCACCGGACCGGCGCGGTGCCGTTGCCGTTGCCGGGCGGGCAACGTCCGGGACACCACCCACAGCGCCGCCGCGCCGTTCAACGCGCCCGCCACCACGTCGGTGGGGTGGTGCATGCCCCGGTACAGCCGGCTGGCTGCCACCAGCACCGGAACCGCCCAGAGCAGCGCGCACACCACCCGCCGCCACCCGTGCCCCGGGCGCAGCAGCAGCAGACCGATGCCTCCGTAGAGGGCGGTCGCCGCACCGACGTGCCCCGACGGGAAGCTGGAGGTCGGCAGCGCCCCGTCGAGCCGGACCACGTCCGGCCGGGCCCGGTCGACCAGGTGGGCGGCGGTCACGAAGAGGGCCGCCTGAAGGGCGACCGCGCCCGGGAGCAGCACCGCGGCGCGCCAACGGCGCCCGACCAGCAGTGCGACGACCGCCACCGCCGTCACCGTCACGATGGCCGGAGTGAAGGCGAGCGCGGACAACCAGTCGCTCGCCCCGGTCAAGGCGGCGCTGCGGTGCGCGGCCAGCCAGGCCACCAGGCCCCGCTCACCGGGATCCCACCAGCCGGCCGGCGGGTGGGTGATCAGCAGCCCGACCGCGACCAGCACCGCTCCCTGGGTGGCCGCCGCCAGCACCGGTTCGCCGATCCGCACGGCGCGCGCCCGAGTTCTCGTCACGGACGCCGTGTCCCCCGATCTCCGGATTTCATCCCCTGGCGTGGACCCGCCGAGAACGGGTAGCGGAGCGTCCGCCACCATCAGCCCCTCCCCCGGACGGATCACCCCGATGACCACCGAGACCGCACCCGGCCCCCGTCCCGTCGCACACGC
Organism: Kitasatospora sp. NPDC094019; assembly: GCF_044764505.1. Taxonomy (NCBI): domain Bacteria; kingdom Bacillati; phylum Actinomycetota; class Actinomycetes; order Kitasatosporales; family Streptomycetaceae; genus Kitasatospora; species Kitasatospora sp. NPDC094019. Next base: position 140,129 of record NZ_JBIWIF010000019.1, on the reverse strand, counting down.
TACGGCCGCCTCCGGGCCCGGCCCCGTCGAACAGGCCGCCGCCGGACCCGACCGCGGCCCGACGCTGCGCCGTCGGCTGGAAGCCCTGATCGGAATCGCCGCCACCGAAGGCAATCTGCTGACGCCGTTGCGCAACGGGGACGAGATCTTCCCGGCGATGCTGGAGGCCGTGAACGCCGCCCGGCGGACCGTCGACCTGATGACCTTCGTCTACTGGCGCGGCGACATCGCCCGCCGGTTCGCCCACGCGCTGGCCCGCAAGGCATCCGAGGGGCTACGGGTACGGCTGCTGCTGGACGGGTTCGGCAGCAGGCTGATCGAACCCGAGCTGATCGACCTGATGGAGAAGGCCGGCGTCCGGATCTCCTGGTTCCGGCGCCCGGTTCGGCTCTCGCCGTTCAAGCAGAACCACCGCTGCCACCGCAAGGTGATGGTGGTGGACGGCCGGACCGCGTTCACCGGCGGAGTCGGCATCGCCGAGGAGTGGTGCGGCGACGCCCGCCACCCGGGCGAATGGCGCGACACCCACGTCCGGGTGATCGGCCCCGCGGTCGACGGCATCGCCGCCGCCTTCGCGCAGAACTGGGCCGAGTGCGCCCCCGGAACGCTCTACGACGGGGCCGACCGGTTCGAGGAGCACGAGCAGCCGGGCGGCGCGGTGGTCCAGGTCGTCCGGGGCTCGGCCGCCGTCGGATGGCAGGACCTGCAGACCCTGATGCGGGTGGTGATCTCCTCCGCCGAGCACCGGCTCCGCGTGGCGACCGCGTACTTCGCCCCCGACGACTACTTCGTCGACCTGCTCTGCCAGGCGGCGCGGCGCGGCGTCACCGTCGAGCTCCTCGTACCGGGGCGCCACACCGACAAGCGGGTCTGCCAACTGGCGGGCGAGCGCCATTTCGGGCGGATGATGGCCTGCGGGGTGACGGTCTGGCAGTACGAGCCGACCATGATGCACGCCAAGGTCCTCACGTTGGACGGCACGATGTCCGTGATCGGTTCGGCGAACTTCAACCGCCGCTCGCTCGACCACGACGAGGAGGTGGTGCTGGCCGTGGTGGACGAGGAGTTCACCGCCCGGCTCGACCGGGACTTCGACCGGGACCTGACGCGCAGCCGGGCCCTCACACCGTCCCGCTGGCACCGCCGCGGCCCGGCCCGGCGCGCGATGGAGGCGGCGACCGCCCCGATCCGGCACTTCCTCTGAGCCTGCCGTTCGCTGTTCGCAGCGGTTCATCGGGGTTCGGTGCCCGCGCTCGTCCGTGAGCGCCTGCGGCACACGCAGATCCCCGAACAGCGCCGGCAGCAGTGAACTCGGGCGGGTGATGTCGGACCGGTTCGCCTGATGTCCGTACGTCACCTCCGGTAGCTCCATCGGCGTGAGGTACGCACGGGGCGGCGGGCCGGGACGTCACGGCGTCACGGTCGCACCCGACGGTCAATGGGCGCGGCGGGACCACCCGGCCACCGGCCCGGGTGGCCCGATGCACCGGATTCCTCGAAGCAGGTGGACCCGGCCGCGCCGTAGGGTCCGGGTGGGTGGGACGCGCCGGCCCCGGTTCCGGGGTCCGGCACGGGTATTCAGCCGGGCGGTGGCGGGACGGGGTGGCCCGGGTGACCTCGTCGGAACCGGCGAAGGACCGTCCGGCGAGCGCCGCTCCCAGTGTCAGGCACGGGGCGGGCGGGTGGCGGTGTCCAGGTAGAAGGCGTCGATGCTCTGCACGGCCTGCTCGAACTCGGGGAGGTTGACAGGCTTGGTGACGTAGGCGTTGGCGTGGCTGCTGTAGGCGCCGTTGACGTCGTCGGGGGCGGCGGAGGTGGTGAGGACGACGACGGGGATGGTGCGCAGGTCCTCGTCCGTCTTCAGCACCCGCAGCAGGTCGCGGCCGTTCATCCGGGGCATGTTGAGGTCGAGCACGATCAGGTCGGGGCGGACCGCTCCGGGGGCGCGCAGGTACTCGAGAGCCGCGATGCCGTCAGTGACCTGGACGAGATTGCGGGCTCCGCGCTCCGTGAGGGCTTCCTCGATCAGGAGGGCGTCGGCCGCGTCGTCCTCGACCAGCAGGACATCGAACGCTCGGTCGGGGCTGGTCATCATCAAGGTCTCCATAGGTACTTCTTCATCGGAATGGTCGAAGATGCCCGGCCAGCGCTGCCGGGCGCCCTGCCGGGTGAGCCCGCAGGCCGAGCCGAGCTGGGGGTAGCCGGCGCCGGCCCGGGTGGCGGCGACAGCGGCCTCGCGCTGGAGACGTTCGGCGGCCCGCTCGAGGTGGTCCAGGACATGGAGCAAGCTCAGCGCCGACGCCGTGCCACTTGCCGCAGGAGCCGGAGAATCCTCCAGCAACTGCCGCACGAGGCGCTGCGCGAGCCGGGCCACCGCCGCTTCCGCGATGGCGGCCGTCTCCTCCTTGGTGGAGCGGAGCACGAAGTTCTTGCCAGGCATGATCGGTACCTTAGGCCGCAATCCGACCCTCGACAACAATGGTTGTCGTCACTGGCTCTACAGTATGCGCTGGCCGCCTCACCCGGATGGCCGCCACCTGGAAGGGCGAACACGATGCACGACGACCACAGGCCGCCGCGTCCGCGGTCCCTGTCCACGTGGACGACCAGGCGGTGGCTGCGCGTGGGCGCCGCCCTGTCCCTCACCGTCCTGGCCGCCCTCGGCCTCACCGGGGCCTGGGTCCTGCAGCGCACCGAGACCATCAGCGTCGACCTGGTCGACACCCGCTCACCGGCGCTGACGTCCTCGTTCCGCCTGGAAGCGGCCATGCTCAACCAGGAGACCGGCATCCGCGGCTACGGACTCACCGGCAACCCCGAGTTCCTCCAGCCCTACCAGCAAGGACTGGCCGACCAGGCCACCTGCACCACCCGCCTCACCGAGCTGCTGCCCGACGACCCGGAAGCCCTCGACGACCTCGCTCGTGTCGAGACGGCCATCGCGGATTGGCAGGAGAAGATCGCCCGACCGATCGCCGCCCAACCCCAGGGCACGCCCAGCCCCCAGGCCACCGGCCTGGTCACCGACAGCAAGGCGTCCTTCGACGCGCTGCGGACCGCGATGACCGCCCAGCAGGACCGCCTGCGCGCCGACCGCGCCGAGGCCCGCGATGCCCTGACCACGACCTTCGACCTGCGCAACCTGGTGTTCACCGCGATCGCCGCAGTCGTCGCCCTGCTCACCGTCCTGGTCTTCGAGGGCCTGCGCCGAGGCATCACCCGCCCACTGGAACAGCTCGGCGCGGACACCCGTCGGATCACCAAGGGCGAATTCGAGCACGCCATCGCGCTGACCGGGCCGGCCGACCTGCGGCAACTGAGCGCCGACGTCGACTCCATGCGCCGCCGTCTGGTCCACGAGCTGGCCTTCACCGAAGAGGCGCGGATGCGCCTGGACACCCAGGCGGCAGACCTCCAGCGGTCCAACGCCGAGCTGGAGCAGTTCGCCTACGTCGCCTCGCACGACCTCCAGGAACCGTTGCGCAAGGTCTCCAGCTTCACCCAACTGCTCCAGCGCCGGTACGGCGGACAACTGGACGCCCGGGCCGACCAGTACATCGGCTTCGCCGTCGACGGCGCCAACCGCATGCAGACCCTCATCAACGACCTGCTCGACTTCTCCCGGGTCGGCCGGGTCCTCAACACCACCGACGAGGTGAACCTGGAGGAGACCCTCGACCGCACCCTGGACGCGCTCGGCATCGCCATCCAGGAAGCGGGCGCCGACATCACCCACGACCCGCTGCCGGCCCTGGTGGCGGACTCCACTCAGATGGGGATGCTCTTCCAGAACCTGATCGGCAACGCCGTCAAGTTCCACCACCCCGGCCGACCGCCCCACATCCACATCACGGCCGAGCGCGAAGGCCCGCTGTGGCACTTCGCGGTCACCGACGACGGTATCGGCATCGCCCCGGAATTCGCCGACAAGGTCTTCGTCATCTTCCAGCGCCTGCACACCAAGGAGGCGTTCAGCGGAAGCGGCATCGGCCTGGCAATGTGCCGCAAGATCGTCGAGTTCCACGGCGGCACCATCGCCGTCGACCCGGACCACAGCGACGGGACCCGCATCGCGTTCACCCTCGCCGCCCGACCGCCCCAGGACCCTCGCGTCACTCCCCTGACCGGGGCCACCCGCGCAGGAACCGAAGCGGAGCCGCACACACCATGACCGCCATCACCACGCCCGGCGCGACAGTGAACGACCAGCACTACCGGGTCCTGCTCATCGAGGACGACGCCGCCGACGCCATCCTGGTGGAGGAGCTTCTCGTCGACACCGGCCTGCGCTTCGACCTCTGTGTCGCCACCACCCTCGCCGAGGCCCGTTCCACCCTGGCCACCCGGCCCATCGACTGCGTCCTGCTCGATCTGCACCTGCCCGACGCCGCAGGCACCGCCGCCGTCACCGCCGTGCGCGAACTCGCACCCCACAACGCCGTCATCGTGCTGACCGGCCTGGCCGAGGAGAAGGCAGGCACCGACGCCATGGCGGCCGGTGCGCAGGACTACCTCGTCAAGGGCAAGGTCGACCCCGAACTGCTGCGCCGAACCCTGCGCTACGCGGTCTACCGCAGCCACACCGAGCAGGCCGCGATGGAGGCGCAGACCGTCCGGCTGCGGGCGGAGGAGAACGCCCGGCTCGAACGCGGCCTCCTCCCGCCGCCGATCCTCGGCACCTCCACCGTGACCGTCACCAGCCGCTACCTGCCCGGCACCGCGATGGCCCTGCTCGGGGGCGACTTCCTCGATGTCGTCGTGGGCGAGGACGGCCTGCTGCACGCGGTGGTCGGCGACGTCAGCGGCCACGGCCGCGACGCTGCCGCCCTCGGCGTCCTGCTCCGCGTCTCCTGGCGCGCACTGGTCCTCGGTGGCCACCGAGGTGAAGGACTCCTGCACCTGATGGAGCGTGTCCTGGTCGCCGAACGCGGCAGCGCGTCGCACTTCGCCACCTGCACGCTGCTCACCCTCGACCAGGCCCGGGGCACCGCCGTCCTCCACCTGGCCGGCCACCACGAACCGCTGCTCACCACCGCGTCCGGCACCACCGAGGTGAGCGCCGCCCACGGCATCGCGCTCGGCATCCTGCCGGGCCTGCGGAACTGGCCCAGCACACTCCTCCCGCTGCCGGCGAGCGGCGCGCTGACCATCTACACCGACGGCCTCACCGAAGGACACAACGGCAGCACAGGTGAACGGCTGGGCGTCGAGGGACTGCTCGCTCTGATCAACGCCGCCGTCGTGGCCGACCCGGCGACCCACGTCGACCTGATCATCAAGCAGACCCACGCCCTCAACGCCGGCCGCCACACCGACGACCTCGCCGTCCTGCACCTCCAGTGGACCCCGCGCTGAGCCGGGTCGGCGCGGGGCGGGCAGCAGCAGCCGGGAGCACAGCCCCGCTCCACGGGCGCCGACACGGCACGGTCCCGGTGGTCGGCGAGTCCGCGAACCGCTGCCGGAGGCGGGTACCGAGGGTCTCGGGGGCCGCGACGACCGCGACCCCCGTGCCTCAGGCCACCGGGCAGCGGCAGGAGCACCCGCCCGGACGGCGTGGCCGCCGTCCCTGGGGACCCGGCCCGGCGTACAGCCCGGCGGTCCGGCCCTGCGCTGTCCGGCGGAGCGGTCAGGCGAACGCCTGCGCGTGGTCCGCCGCCCAGGTCGCGAAGGACCGTGAGGGGCGTCCCAGCAGCGCGGGCGCCGCGGAGTCCACCCGTGCTTTCGCGCCGGCCTTCTGGCGTTCCGCGCTCCGCAGGAGTGCTTCGACGACCGCCTCGGGGTAGCGGTCCAGCAGTGCGGAGCGGGCCCGCTCCGGCCCGAGTTCCTCGAAGCGCAGGGGGCGCCCCAGCACCTTCGAGAGCACGGCGGTCTGTTCGCGCGCGGTGACCGCCTCCGGGCCGGAGAGCGCGTGCACGCGGCCTTCCTGCCCGTCCCGCGTCAGAGCGTGCACCGCGACCTCGGCGACGTCCCGCGGGTCCACGCAGGCGTTGGCGGAGTCCCCGTGGAGCGCACGCACGACGCCGTCGGAACGGACGGCCGGTGCCCACGACAAGGTGTTGGACATGAAGGACCGGGGGCGCAGCAAGGTCCACGCGAGTCCCGATTCGCGCAGGGCCCGCTCGTTCTCGCGCTGCCAGCGGGTGATGAGGTCGTCCGCCTCCGGATCCTCCACGGCGGCTGCTGAGAGTTTGACCAGATGCCGTACGCCGCAGGCCCGGGCCGCGTCGATGAAGCGGGCGTCGTCGTCCTCCGTCACCCGGTTGGTGACCAGGTAGGCGGCGCGGACTCCCGTCAGTGCCCGGTGGAGGCTCTCGGGGTCCGTGAAGCCGCCGCGGACCACGGTGACGGCGGGCCCCTGGGCGGTGACGAGTTCGGGCCGTCTCGTGAGGATGCGCAGCGGGTGGCCGGGGGCCAGCAGGCGGGCGACCTCCCGCCCTGTCGTGCCGGTTGCGCCGGTGACGAGGATCATGTGTGGGTTACCGTTCGTCAGCAGGTGGGAAGGTCCGTGGAGAGCTCGGCGAGGAACACCGCGCTGCCGTCCTGGCTCCCCGTGACGGTGATGCCGGTCGTTCCGGCGCGCGAGGCGGGCAGTGCGTCGGCCTCTATCCAGCAGGGGATGCCGAACTCCGCGTAGCGCTGGAAGGTCACGCGTCCCGAGGACGGGACGAACGGCTGGGAGGGCGTGGCCAGTTCGGCCGCCTGCCTGGCTGCTTCGAGCAGCAGCATCCCGGGGACGTGGTCCTTCTCGCCCTGGAACAGGACCGGGTGCCCGGTGTCGACCCGCAGCTGCCACAGCCGGTCCTGCGGGGTGGGCGAGAGCAGGACGTCCTCGGGGTGCGACCGGCCGACGAGCCCGGCGGTCACCGGAGGCGTGCCCGGGACCTCGAATCCCGGGACGCCGCGGTCGCCCCGTATCCGGCGGTAGGTCTCCGGGCCGACGATCCGTCCCAGGATGGAGCCCGTGGCCACGGGCGACCCGGCACGGTGGACGACCATGTCGACCTTGAGATGGGAGACGTGCCCCTGGGCCCGCTTCAGCTCCGAGCAGGCCACCTGCACCTCCACCTCCGCCGTGGCGTCCACGATGGCGAGCCGGTCCGGTTCGCAGGTGAACCGCAGCTCCGTCAGGAGGAAGTGGTGGCCCAGGGGAACGCCGTACCCGGCGTGCAGTACGAGCAGGGTGGCCTGACGCATGGTCTCGGTGACGAGCAGTGGATCGAAGCGGTGCCCGTGCACCGGTACGAAGTAGGGGTGCACGCTGGGCCACTGGGCGATGACCGAGTACTGGTCGTCCCCGGTCCGTGCCCAGCTGACGGGGAAGGCGTCGGCCTCCCTGGCGCGATGCAGCTCAGCCAGTGACGCGGGAACCGGCGTGCTGGACGCCCGGTCGATTCCCGTGTCGAACGTCGTCGTGTTCATGAACTCCCCCATGGGTCCCGCAGGCGGCGGGTGAGCCGCTTCCGGAACAAGATCCGAACCAGGCGGATGATCTTATGCACTGATCAGGTCATTGCTCAACGAAGAGATCCGGGTCACAGCGGGGAAGACGGCGGCGTGACAACGTGAACTGCCTGACCGAGCACGGCGGAAGGACCGCGCGGGCCGCCCCGGCAGAGCCCCGACAGGGCATCGGCCGGACGGCGGCCCGCCGGCGGCTACCGGGGCTCGCCGAACCACCGGCGCAGCGCGTCGGAGAGGTCACCCGCGTCCGGTGCCCAGGCGATGTGGCCGTCAGGACGCACCAGCACCGCCTCGCACGGGAGGACGGCATCCGGCGACGCGGCAACGGTGTTCAGCACATGGGCCCAGCCCCGGGCCGACCTGCCGTGGGCCTCGGCCCGCTCGCCGGACAGGAGAAGCAGCGGCCGGCCGTCGGACAGCAGCCCCGTCACGTCCTGCGGCTCCGCACCCTCCCGCACCGGGACGTTCTCCAGGAACCGCCCCTCCCACCGGGAGGCGAGGCCCGAGCGGACCGGGTACACCGTCTCCTGCGCGCTGATCAAGTCGCCCATGTGCCCACGGGCCTGTTCGAGCGTCAGCAGCTCGGCGACCATCGCGCGCAGCGGGTCGAGTTCGGGCCCGGGTCGCATCAGCGTCAGCTGGACGCGAGTGTTGTCGATGACCCGCTGCGCGGCCGGCCTGCGCTCGTCGTCGTACGTGTCGAGCAGCCCCTCGCCCGCCGTTCCGCGCACGGCGTGCGCCAGCTTCCAGCCCAGGTTGAGCGCGTCGACCAGTCCGGTGCTCAACCCCTGCCCCCCGATCGGGAAGTGGACGTGCGCGGCGTCCCCCGCCAGGAACACGCGGCCCTTGCGGTAGTGGCGCACCAGCCGGGTGAAGTCGCTGAACCGGGTCAGGGAGAGCGCGTCCTCCATCGGGATGTCGTATCCGGCGATCCTGGACGCCTCGTCCTGCAGTTCCCGCACCGTCACCCGCGTGCCCCGGTGGGGGTGGGGCCCGCTGCAGTCGAGTGTGCGGACGAGGGTGTGCCCGTCGGGAACGGGCTTCGCGACGACCCAGCCGCGCTCGGTACGGCACCAGCCCCGCGGCGCCTTGTCGGGCTCGGTCAGCCGGACCAGACCCATCATCGCCGACACCGTCGCGGGATGCGTGTCCTCGGCGAAGCCGGCCTCCCGGCGTACGACGCTGCGCGCGCCGTCGGCCCCGACCACGAAGCCGGCGCTGTACGTGCGGCTGCCCCCCGGCCCCTCGGCCACCACCTCGACCCCGTCGTCTCCCTGGCGCAGCGCGGTCACTCGGTGGCCGCGCAGCACGGTCACTCCGCGATCGCGGGCCCGTTCCTCGAACTCCCGCTCCAGATCGGCCTGTGCGCGCTTGAGGACGGGTTCCGGCTCGCCCGCGGGAACCGTGATCGTCAGGCCGGGCATTCCGGCGAAGTGGAACTGCTCGGTCACCGGAGCGTCGGAGACCCGGGGCAGTCCGAGGTAGCCCCGCCGGACCAGTGCCTGCACCGCCCTGGCGTGGACGGTCCCGGCCTTGGGCTGATCGGGTGTCGCACTGTTCTCCTCCAGCACCACGACGTCGATCCCGTATGCCCCCAGCTCGGCGGCTATCAGCATGCCGACCGGCCCGCCTCCGACGACGACTATGTCGGTGTGCGTAGTAGTGCGCATGGCAGTCTCGGTCCTCCGCCGGTTGATGTGTGCAGCGGTTCCGGGCCGTTCCCTCATGGGGCTCCGGCCGGTCCGCCCGGCTGTCTCCGGGAATCCCGTTCAGCCGTCATGATCGAATCTAGTACAGCAGTACCGTAGTCCGGCTGTGTGCCGGGGGTACGACCGTGCGTGACCCGGGAGGAACGGCTTCGGGGTGAGTCCCGCCCGCCGGGCCTGCTGACTGTTGAGCCGAGCCCCCCGCGCGCGCGAAGTGCGACGCGACTCACCGCGCCTCGCCTCCGGCGGGTTGTGCTGACGCTCCCCGCGTCGCTCGCGCGGTCGGAGCCCAGTGCGATGGTGGCGTGGACGCGTTTCACGGTGCCTCCGGGAGGTCGAGGACGGTCCCGTGCCCAACGGGTGACGGATCCTCGGGGTTTCACTTCCTCCCCTGACCGGGCAGGAGCCGACGTCCGGACCCCCGCATCACGGAGGCGTCGTCGGAGACGGCGGCTTCACGCGGGCCGTGTACGGGAGCCGGCGGCTGCGACGTCCCGCACACGGGCGGCGGGGGGGGATGCTCCTGTAGACGTCAAGCCGCAGGAGAAAGTACGAAGCTCAGGCCACAGCGTTCAGGAGGGCCAGCGCGGTCCCGAAGGTCCACAGGACCAGCAGGCCCCACATGCCGGGAGAGGGGCGGGTGGAGCGGGTGACAGCGACGGTCATGCCCGCGAGCACCGCGAGCAGGGCGAGGCCCTGGAGGATCCAGGAGGTCGTCAGGTAGGCCACCGGCTGGTCTCCGTGGCGGGAGAGCAGCCTCAGGGCGAAGGCGGGGATCACCAGGAGGAAGCCGGTGTGGGCGATGAGGTCCTGGAGGGTCGAGGAGGGTCGTTCGGGCACGGTCACCGGGGGTCCTTGCGGTTGCGGTGGGGGTGGGCACCGCCGTGCCCACCCCCACCGGGCGGTCAGTTCGTCAGGGAGGCGAGGTAGTCGATGACCTCGCTCTGGGCGTAGCCTCCGGCGGCCCAGTAGGCCCCGCGGACCAGGATGTTCTGCTTGCCCATCCACCCGTCGAACGCACCCTTGCCCTCCTTGGCCTTGCCGATCGCCGACTTGAAGAGCTTCGGGGACTTCTTCAGCATCGAGACGATCTTCTTGGCGACGTCGCCCTTGCCCGAGTAGGTGGTGTACTCGGGGGCGGCGGTACCGGGGGCGGTCTCCTCCTGGAATTCCGCCGCGACGAGCCGGATCTGCGCGAGCTCGTTCGCGGTGAGCGTGACGGTCTCCGTGTCGGCGGTGGCCGCCGACGCCGTCGTCTGGAGGGTGTGCCGGGGCTGTGCGGCGGCGCTGGCGAGCGGCGCCGCGGCCGTCAGGGACGCGGTGACGGCGACGGCGACGGCGATGAGCCGGACGTGCTTGTGCATGGAGGGTGTGTTTCCTTTCACGACCGACCGGCGCGCTGAGCCCGGGTCCTTCCCGGGCTCCAGGCCCGTTGAGGGGTTCGACCGGCGGCGTGCACCAGCTTCGCGGGGGGAGCCGGGGAGCAACAGGTGGACGTCGGGGCCGGTGTACCGGTGGCCACCCACTGCTCAGGAGGCTGTGCGCCGGCGGCAGATCCGGTCGTGTTCCAGAACCGCGACCAGCGCGAATCCGGTGGCCCCGTCGAGGACGGCGCCACTGGTCAACGGACTGTCGAGACTCTCGGCGCGCTCCCACGCCCGATCAGCCCCTACCGGGAGCCGGTAAGCCCCGGACCGGGCCGGCGGCGTGTCGGTCACCGCGCCGCCGACACGGTGCGGGCCGGTCTGCAGCAGGCTGTGACCGAGCACCTCCGTCGGCCGGTCGGGCGTTGGCCGGGCAGGATCGCCCCGATCTGAGCCGATGGGCCTGGTTCGAATGATCGACAGACCGGGCGAACAGGGCTCGGGGCGCAGGGCACGAGCGGCTACGTGCCTCGGCCGTCGATCATGATCGTGACCAGGATTGACCTATGCTGAGCCGATGACCGACAACGGCGCACCCACGAGAAGCGCGGGCGCCGAAGAGCCTGGCGTCGACGCAAAGCTGCCCGCGACCGTGCGTATAGCCGGGGTGGTACTGGGCAGGACGGAGAGCCCTCCGTCGCTGGCCTGCTGGACCGGTTACCTCCCGGAGCAGACAGGCGCCGTCGGGATCGCGATGAGTCTGGTGATCGAGCCGGCCGCCCCACCGGAAGAGGCCACCCTCCAATTCGCTCACGACATCGTGACCCACTTCGATGTCCTCGTCGACCACGCTCTGGAGTACTGCCGCACCCGACTCCGGGAAGCGCACTTCGAACTCACCACCGAGGAACTGAGCTGGCTCGACCGTCCGGAATTGCCACTGGCAGTTCCTGAAGCAACCGTGTGGGCCGACGGAACCTGGGCGATCCGTTTCACGGAGAGCAGGCTCCGGCTGGCGGACCCCTACGGAATCCTCGTGACGTTCGACGGAAGGCAGCCTGTCGACGTCGAGGGCCTCGACGACGAGCAGTGAACCGCTCGACGCACCATCGGGCGCGTGTTCACGGGTGACGGTCGGGCCGGCTGTCCCAGCGGTGCGCCCACCACCACAGCACGCCGCGCGTCGAGGTGACCGCCACCGGCGTCCGGATCGCGGTGCGCGACCACGGTTCCGGTTCACCCGTTTCCCGGACGACCCCCTCGCCGACGGACCGCAGCGCTTGCGCACCGGGACCGCCGGACGCGGCCGGAGCCACGGACCGGGCCCCACCGGAACGCCCTGACCTCCGGGGGCGGGCCGTCGGTGGCGCACCGGGGCTCGGCAAGGGAAGCCGCCGTCGCCCCTGCGACGCGGGAACCGGCCGCAGGGGCGCAACCGCGAGGGACTACGGTCGCCAGACCACGGCCAGGTGGGACGCGTACATGGCGCTTCCGTGCAGCAGTTGGACTCCGGCGACGAGACCGGCGTCGTTGACGAACAGGGCGGCCGCGTACTGCTCGCCCCCGGCGAGCGGAAGCACGGTGGCCGTCCCGTCGGAACTCCAGCGCACCGCCTGCTGGTACTCGCGGGCGGGGATACCGCTCCAGGTGTATCCGACGACGACGGCGGCGGCGTTGATGCCGCTGGGAACAGTGCCCGATACGCCGGCGGGCGCCCCGAGCGTCCTGCGCGCACCACCGGGCCGCCAGAGGGCCGCGTCGCGCCGGGCGGTGTCCGGGTCGGCGGGCGGCACGGTGCCCGCGATGTGGCCCGAGGCGTTGAGCACCGTGGCACTGGTGCCCGCGCCCAGGTCCCGGCGGCTGTGGTCGGCGCCCCAGACCAGGGCGTGCCCGGCACCGGAGTCGGGATCCGCCGTCCCGCCACCGATCACGGTGCCCGCGTCGTTGAGCGCGACGGTCCTCCCGTAGTGGTCGCCGGGGAGCGGGTCGAGGACGGCGACGGTGTGGTCGTCGTCCCAGCGCACCGCGCGGGGGCCGTCACCGGGATTGCCGGAGGACACGCTCCCGATGACGACGCCGAGCCTGTTCACCCCGGTGGGGTCACCGAAGGGCGTGCCGGGCGGGGTGGGCAGCACGACGGCCACGGAAGGTGCCGTGCCGCGACCGACGGCGGCCGCGCTGGGTACGGCCGGCGCCGCGAAGGCGACGGCGGCCGTGGCGGTGGCCACCGCCACGGCGGCCCGTAACGCGTTGGCGGTGCGGAGGATCGCTCGGGCGGGTGCGGGTGTGCTCATGACGTTCGGTTCCTGTCTCGTCGACTGTGCGGATCGGCTGGACGGTGACTGAACGGGTCAACTGGCGCCGGCCCTCGTGAACTGCGCACGGTGCGGGAGCTGTTGACGCGACGTACGGCGACACCGGTCGGCCCTGATCGGGCCCGGCGCGGCTCCGGTCTCCGCCACTCCGGGGCGCACCCGCAGGCCGATCGGCAAGCTACTGCCGGGACGCAGACGCGGAGCGAGTGAGGTACCGGGCCGGGTCACCGACATGGATGACGTCGAACGGCCTGCCCTGGTGGGAGATAGTGCGCGGCAGTCAACTCGCCCACGGCAGAGGCTCGCACCGGTCGCCCGACCGATGCTGGCTCGGCCGCCCGGGCGGTCAGGTGCGCCCGACTGCCGCCCGCCCCTCGGCGGTCCCGTCATCCGGCGCGATACGCGAGGCGAGGCGGCTCGCCCCGGGCTGTCGTGCGGCGCTCGCGGAGGTCGAGTTCCTCAGGAGGAACCGGGACTGCCCTCACCGCCGGTCGACTCTGCCCTCGAATACCTGGCGTGCGCGGGGTCGCCCGGCATATCCAGGACAAGGACCTGCACGAGACGTACGCAGGACATGGGCAGCACGTACGGCTCCGATTCGCCGACGAAGGAAGCGCCAGTGCAGAACCACGCGAAGGCCAGGTCGAACGCCACCGAGGACGCCCGCACGACGGTCCGCAGGCCGGTCACCGCACCACCCGCACAGGCCGCCGGGCTCCTCGGGCTGCAGGCGACGGTGGGGAACGCGGTGGTCCTCCAGCGCCTGAAGCAGCAGCACCGGCACGGTGCGGGGTGCGGCCACGAAGCGGAAGAGACGCCGGTCCAGCGCTCGGCCGTCCACGACGTGGTGCGGGCCGGCGGCCGGCCACTGGACGGCGGCACACGCGCGGACATGGAGAGGCGGCTGGGCGCCGACTTCTCCGACGTCCGCATCCACGACGACCACGCGGCGAAGGCGTCGGCGGCCGAGGTGGGCGCCCGCGCGTACACCAGCGGGAACCACGTGGTGATCGGGGACGGCGGCGCCGACAAGCACACGCTCGCCCACGAACTCACCCACGTGATCCAGCAGCGCCAGGGCCCCGTGGCGGGTACGGACAACGGAGCGGGCCTGCGGGTCTCCGACCCCTCCGACCGCTTCGAGCGGGAGGCGGAGAGCAACGCGCGCCGCGCCATGAGCGGGGCGGCGCCGAGGACCGAGCAGCACGCACAACAGGCGGGCCGGGCCGGTCGGGGGGCGGCCCAGGAGGCGGTCCAGCGCTGGGCGACACAGGCCGACCCGAACCAGCAGGACATGACGGTCTCGGCGAACGGCGTCTTCGCCGTCCCGAACGCCGACGCCACCTCGATCTGGATCCGCGTCAGCGCGCCCGCGGGCTCCCACTCCCCGGCCCTGCGCCCGACAAGCACGGCGCAACAGGCCCTCTTCGGCGGCACGGAGCTCTACCAGGAACACGAGCTGGCGCGCAACATCCTGGACGACTGCCTCCACACGGCGGAGGAGATCATGCACAACGCCGTCGGAGAGCTGGCCGACGGCGCGAACAGCAACGTCCGTACGAGCGCCGGACTCAGGGCCTTCGGCATGTCGGACGAGCAGAACCGCGACCGCGCGGGCGACTTCCAGGGAGCGACGGACCGCAACGCCAGCCCGGTGGTGGGACAGTCCTACCTGATGCTCGCCATGAACCCCGGGGAGCGGATCATGTCGCAGTACCACGCCGCAGCGGTGGTGGGCATGGACGGCCAGGACACAGTGACGATGGAGGCGTTCGCCGGAAGCGGCCAGACCGCCGCGAACCCGATGACGTACACGATCGGCACGGTGGAGTCCTTCCACGACTACTGGACGGGCACGTACTACACCCCGCACTACCAGGGCGTCACCATGAAGACCGTGGTCCTCGTCAAGCGCGGCAGGGGCCGCCGGGTGGCAGCGGGCTCGGAACAGCCGGTCAACCCGAACATCGCCTAGGTCAGGAGACCGCCCGAACCCACGCCGTTTCGCCCGTCCCCGGACTCCTCCTGCCGACCACGACGTCCCTGTTGTCCCGTCCGGCGGCCGACCACCGCCACGCGGTTCACCGCAGCACCCGTACGCCACTCGTCGGCGGGCGCCGGGAGCATCCACCGCAGTACGGGAAGCACGGCCGAAGAGTTTCCGGCCGTGCTTCCCGCACAACGTCCGGCCGACCTACCAGATGCGCTTCGGGACCGCCGCGCTGTCGGGGAACAGGCCGCTCCTGACACCGTTCCACCTGGTCGTGATCGTCCACGCGGTGTTCCCCACGGGCGTCGGGAACACCGCCGGTGCCGAGGCCGACGGGGCCGGAGAACCGGCCGGGCGGCGCCGGCCGTCGAAGGTGCGGCCGCCGTCCATCGACGCGGTCTCCCACACGTATCCGCCGTTTCCGACGCAGGAGATCAGAACGCGCTGTCGGGTGGACTCTCGGCCGGCAGGGGTCGGCCGAAGTTCTCCAGGTTCCAGGCCCCAATGATCGCCAAGGCCACTCCCACTGCTCGTGGCCGACACCTATGCCGCCCCTCCAGTACTTGTGCCCCATGGACGGGAACGTGCCCGGCACCGCCGCGCTCTTCCACTCGGGGCAGGCGTCAGCAGCCTGCCCACCCCGGGCAGTCCTGCCCCCGCTCCCGTCCGGAACACGCTCGGAACCGGTCCCCGACCGGCTCCGCAGGCCGGATCAGGTGTCCGGAGCGGGGACAGCCGCGACCCACCACCACAGGCGCAGACCGCTCCACGCCCGACCGGGAGGGCCGGGCCCGTCAACGGAAGCGCTCGCCGCGATGCGGTGACCGTCGCACGACCACGGGTACCCGCCCCCGAGTGCACTCCTGGGCGGGCGGGCCGACACACACTCCGTGCCCTCGCTCCGGTGAACGACGCACACGCCAGCGCGCTCCGGTGACGGGGGCCTCCCTCTGTGGGACAGTTCCCCCGGGTCGGCACGAGCGGCGCCGCCCTCGTCGGGCCGGCCAGTGACCGGCCGCTCCCGGGTACCTCGCACCACCAGCCTGACGACGCCTCGAACCTCCGCCTGTGCCTGACCGCCGTGCGCGGTCGGCCGCACCGGTCCGGGCTCCTCGGCGCACGGGAGCCGGACTGCGGCCTTCTGGGTCGGCGCGGCCCGGCCCGCGCCGCCGCGCTCACCGGGCACAGCCAGCACCACTCACCCTGTTCCTCGTCCCGGGACAAGGAACAGCGGGACAGCGGGACCGAGCCACCGGTCGCGCCCCCGCACGGCCACCGCACCGGACGCCGACCGCTGCACACGGCTCACGTCACCGTCGCGGCCACCCACGCTAAGCCGCCTCGGTCCACCCCTGGAACGCCCCGCCGCGCCACCGTCCCCCCACCGACGGTGCCGCGTCCCCGCACAGCCGTTGGAACCGCCATGCCACACCAGGATCCGCGCCCCGCCGACGACGTCGCTCCCCTTCGGCCCGCCGCTCCCCCCGACCTCTACGGCCTTCCCTTTCCCGGCCGCACGAGCCCGCTCGCAGCAACCACCGCAGAGGCCAACGGCCGGTGGGCGGCAGCCGTCGGCCTGGTCCGCGCCGACCGGGCGTCATGGCTGGCCGACTGCGCACCGCACCTGGCCGCCGCCCGCATGTACCCGGACGCCCAGAGCCCCCCACTCGCGCTGATCACCGCGTACCTCACCTGGCTCTTCGTCCTCGACGACCGGCTCGACCACGACCCGGCCGACAGCACGGCGGGTTCGCGCAGCCTCGCCGACCTTGCCGCGCTCCTGCGCCACCCACCGTCGACCGCACCCCCCGAACCACTCCTCGGCGCCTTCGCCGACCTCCGGCGACGCACCCGCGCCCTCGTTCCGCGGACCCTCTCCGAGCGGCTCGACGCACACCTGCGCCAGACCCTCGACGCCTTCGCCACCGAAGCGGAGCACCGCCGCGAGGGCACGCCGCCCACCGAAGGCCAGTACATCGCCCTGCGCCGTCGGACCAGCTGCGCATGGATCTTCGCCGACCTCGCCGAACTCGCGCACGACACCGAGACCCTGCCCCTGCTCCACACCAGCGCCGAGTACCACGCCCAGGTCGCGTGCGCGGCGGACATCGCCGGCTGGGACAACGACCTCGTCTCCCTCGCCCGGGAGACGGCCCGCCACGAGAACGACAACCTCGTCACCGTCCTCGCCCGGAAGCGCGGTTGGGCCCCCGAACGTGCCGCCGAGGAGGTCGCCCGGCGCATCGGACAACGAGTGCGCGACTACCCGGCCACGGAGCGGCGCACCCTCGCACGCATCGCCGCTTCCGGCCTGCGCGGCCCCGAACGCACCCGGCACGAGGACGTGATCGTGTCCTTCCGCGACGTACTCGCCGGCGTCCTGGCCTGGAACCACGGCGACACCCTGCGCTTCACCGACCCCGCGGCCCCCACCACGCCCCACCGCCCGGGAGGAACACCCGATGCCGACCCACGTCCCTGACCACCCCCGCCCTCCCGGCCGCCTGCCCCTGCTGGGCGACGCGCTGTCGCTGCGCCGCGACCCCCTCGGATTCCTGGAGTCCCTGCGCGGACTGGCCGACCTCGCCGAACTGCGCATCGGCCCCCAACGCGTCTACCTGCCCACCACGGCCGCACTCACCAGGTCCGTCCTGACGGAACAGGCCCGCCACTTCCACAAGGGCGCCCAGTTCGAGAAGTTGCGCCCGGTCATCGGCGACGGTCTGGCCTCGGCGGAGGGCCGCGCCCACCGGCGCCAGCGGGCCCTGGTCCAGCCCGCCTTCCACCGCTCCCGCTTCCCCGCCTACCTGCGGGTCGCCGCGCGGACGACCGCCGACCGCGTGGACTCCTGGCAGGACGGCCGGACGCTGGAGATGGACCGCCAGATGTACCGCCTCGCGGCCTCGATCGGCACCCGGATCCTCTACCACAGCCACCTCGACGACGGATCGGAAGCCGTCATCGACGACGCCGGACTGACCGTCGTCCGCGGCATCGGAAAACGGGTGACCGCACCGTTCGGCCTCGCGGAGCGGCTGCCGACCCCCACCAACCGGCGCTACCGCGCGGCGGTGGCGAGCCTGCACCAGGTCGTCTCGCACATCGTCGAGGCCCGCCGCGACGACGGACACGACCACCACGACCTGCTGTCCGTGCTCCTGCACTCCCAGGACCGCGCGACCGGGGACCGGCTGACCGACCAGCAGGTCCACGACGAGGTGATCACCATGCTCGGCGGCGCCACCGAATCCACCGCGGTCAGCCTCTCCTGGACCCTGTACGAACTCGCCCGCCACCCCGATGTCGAGCTCCGCGTCCTGGAGGAACTCGACACCGCCCTCGGAGCGCGCGACATCACGGTCGACGACCTCGACGCCCTTCCTCTCCTGCGCCGGGTCGTCGACGAGACCTTGCGCCTGGAGGGACCGGCGTGGATGCTCACCCGCCGGGTCGCCGGGACGGTCGAGGTCGGCGGCCGCACCCTGCCCGCGGGCACCGCCCTCTGGTACTCCCCCTACCTCCTCCACCACGACCCGGCCGCCTACCCGGACCCGCACCGCTTCGACCCCGACCGCTGGCTGACCACCCCCGCGGGAGCCACCGGCGACGCGATGTTCATCCCGTTCGGCGCCGGAATCCGCGCCTGCGTCGGGGAGAGCCTCGCCCGCGCCGAACTCCTCGTCGTCCTGGCGACCCTCCTCCAGCGGTGGCGCTTCCACCTCGTCCCCGGCGCGCGGGTGCGCAAGGTCGCCGGCTTCGTCCTGAGCCCCAGCAGTCTGCCGATGACGGTGACCCGCCGTCCCCGGTGAGGCCGGCGCACGCTCCCCACCCCCGGAAGGGCACACCCGTGTTCCACGTCTTCTTCGTCGCCGGCGGCGCGGCCTGGATCATCACCTACGCGCTCATGATCCGTCTCGGCTTCCGCCAGCAGACCTACTGCATGCCGCTCGTGGCGCTCTGCGCCAACATCTCCTGGGAGTTCGTCTACTCCTTCGTCACCCCGTACCCGGGGCTCCTGCGCATCGCGATCGCCGCCTGGTTCACGCTCGACGTCGTGCTGCTGTACCAGCTCCTGCGCTTCGGCCCGGCCGAGTTCCCCCACCTCCCGCGACCGGTCTTCCACGCCATGGTCCTTCTCACCCTGGCCATCGCCTTCCCGACCGTCCTGACCGTCAACTCCTTCTTCCAGGACCCGTGGGGCGTCTACTCGGCCTACGCGATGATGTTCCTCATGGACGGGCTGTTCCTCGCCATGCTCATCGCCCGCCGCTCCGCCCGTGGACAGACCGTCCCGATCACCGTCGTCAGGGTCCTGGGCACCGCCTCGATCACCCTCGCCTTCACCCGCTGGACCCCCGACTTCCCCAACGCGCACACCCACCTGCTGACCTGGCTCTACATCGGCACCACCGTGCTCGACCTGGTCTGCCTCGGCGCGGTGGCCCGCACCGCCGCCCGGACCACCCCGGAACACCCCGCACCCACCGGATCGCAAGCCTGAACCACGCGGACCGCAGGGAGCCGACGGCGCAGTGCCCCCGAACACGGGGCACCGTCCACGAACCACACCGGCACCGCCTTGCCGACGGGGACGGCCGCCCCCGCCACCGCAGAACCCCGCACGGCCGACGCACGGCCGCACCACAACGGCACGGGCCGCCCGGGCTGCGCCCACGCACACCGATCGGAAGCCTCCGGCCATGACCAGCACCCCCGACGACTGCACAGCGGCCTTGGACCTCCCCGGCATCCGAGAGGCCGTCGAACAGTGCCTCCACGAGTTCCTGACCGCCAAGGAACAAACAGCGACCCGGCGCCGGCTCCCCCCGACGGCCGCCCGCAGCCTGCGCTCCTTCCTCGACTCCGGCGGCAAGAGGCTGCGCCCGCTGCTCTGCGCCATCGGCTGGTACGCGGCCGGCTCCCCCGGCCCCCTGCCCGAGGCCGTCGTGCGCACCGCGAGCGCGCTGGAGTTCTTCCACGCCTTCGCACTCATCCACGACGACGTCATGGACCGCTCCGAGACCCGCCGCGGCCGCCCGACCGTCCACCGCGCGTTCGCCCGGCAGTACGCCGACCGGACCCCCGACGCCGCGGCGGAGCACCTCGGTACCGGCGCGGCCATCCTCGTCGGGGACCTCGCCCTGTGCTGGTCCGACGAACTCCTCCACTCCGCCGACATCCCCGCCGACCGCCTCCGGGCGGTCCGGCGCCTGAGCGACCTGATGCGCGAGGAGGCCATGTACGGCCAGTACCTCGACCTCCTGGCCCCCACCACCCCCGCCCACGACATCCGCGTCCCGCTCACCGTCATCCGCTACAAGACCGCCAAGTACACCTGCGAACGCCCCCTGCACATCGGCGCCGCCCTCGCCGGCGCCGACCCACCGGTCCTCCGCGCCTGCACCGCCTATGCCCTCCCCCTCGGGGAGGCGTTCCAACTGCGTGACGACCTCCTCGGCGTCTTCGGCAACCCCGACCGCACCGGCAAGTCCCGCCTGGACGACCTGCGCGAAGGCAAACGCACCGTGCTGATGACCCTCGCCCATCAACGCGCGAACCCCGCACAGCTGAAGACCCTGCACGAACTCGTCGGCCGCCCCGGTCTCACCGACCACGACGCCGACCGCATCCGGACCGTCATCCTCGAAACAGGCGCACACGACGAAGCCGAACGCATGATCCGCCACCGCCACGACCGGGCCCAACGCGCCCTGGACCGTGCCCCGTTCCCGCCCGACGTGGTCCATGCCCTGCGCCACGTCGCCCGGCGCGCCACCCATCGGGACCTGTGACCGCCCGGGGTCCAGCATTCTTCGTTCCAGGGCGGCAGCCCCGCAGGCTCCACCGGGCCGGCCGGGACCGGAACCCGTGCCGCCGTTCTCCGACATCGCAGCGGGCGGACTGCACCCAGTTCGAACCGGTGCCGGAGAAGACCGGCAGCCGGGCCGCCCGCCCACGCAAGGGCCCACGCGGCGGACGGCCACCGGCCTTCGACGAGGGGCGCTACAAGAAGCGGAACACCGTCGAACGGGCGATCAACAAGCTCAAGCACGCCGGAGCAGTCGCCACCGGATACGACAAACGCGGCTACGTCTGCCTCGGCACCGTCACCGCAGCCGCCCCCGTCATCCGGCTCCGCACACGATCGACCGGACAAGTCCTAGCGGGACAGGCCCGCGTGGTGGGCGAGGATGGCGAGGCGGACGCGGTCGCGGGCGGCGAGCTTGTGGAGCAGGCGGCCGATGTGGGTCTTAACGGTTCCCTCGGTGATGTGCAGGCGGGCGGCGATCTCCGGGTTGGTGAGGCCGTCGCCGACCAGGGCGAGAACTTCGCGCTCGCGGGCGGTGAGGGCGGCAACGGCCGCGCGGGCCCGGGTGCGTGCCGGGTCCTCGGGGCCGCCGGGCAGTACACCGGCGAGCATTCCGGCGATCAGCCGGCGGGTGACGCTGGGCGCGAGCGCGGCCTCACCGGCGGCCACCGCCCTGGTGGCGGCGAGGAGTTCGGCCGGCTCGGCGTCCTTGAGCAGAAAACCGCCGGCCCCGGCACGCAGCGCGCCACGCACGTACTCGTCGAGTTCGAAGGTGGTGAGGATCAGTACCCGGCTGCCGGACGGTCCAGCGGTGATCCGCCGGGTGGCCTCGATACCGTCCAGGCCGGGCATCCGGATGTCCATCAGGACCACGTCCGGCCGCTCCCGGTGAGCGAGGTCGACGGCCTGGACGCCGTCGGCCGCTTCGCCCGCTACCGCGAAACCGGGGGCCAGACGCAGGATCCCGGCGAACCCGGCACGCACCAGGGCCTGATCGTCGGCCACCACCACGCGGATCGTCACGGCCCGACCACGGCCGCGGCGTCCAGCGGCAGGCCCGCCGTGACACGGAACCCGCCGGCCGGTGTCGGTCCGGCGACGCACCATCCGCCGTACGGGGCCACCCGCTCGCGCATCCCAGCCAGGCCGGTGCCGCCCGGCGACGTCGCAGCGCGGGTACGGCCGTCGGTGGGGCCGCCGTCCGTGACTTCCAGCCACAGCCCGCCGTCCCGGTACTCCACCTCGACCTGGGCCGCAGCCGCGCCAGAGTGGCGAACCACGTTGGCGAGCGCCTCCTGCACGATCCGGTAGCCGGACAGGCCCACGCCGGGCGGCAGTTCGCGCTCCCGGCCGTGGATCCGTACCTGCACCGCGACGCCCGCCGCGCCGGTCCGCTCCGCCAGCCGCGCCAGCTCCACCGCCGTCAGGCCGGGCGCGGGCGGCGGCTCGCCCGGCTCGGCGTCCTCACGCAGCACGGCCAGCAGCACCCGGGTCTCGCGCAGTGCCTCCGCACTCACCGTCCGGATCGCGGCGAGCGCGTCCCCGGCCGGCCCGTCCTGCTGCCCGGCCCGCTCCAGCGCGTACCGCCCGAAGCCCGCCTGAACGCTCACCACGCCCAGGCTATGTGCCACCACGTCGTGCAACTCCCTTGCCAGCCGAAGTCGTTCGTCCGAAGCCGCGGCGCGCTCCAGGGCCGCCGCCCGGGCGGCCAGCGCGGCGGTGTGCGCACGGTGGCGGCGGACCGCGTGCCCTGCCGCCCAGCCGAGCGCCTGCCCGAGCACGGCGAGCAGGACGTTGGCGGCTACCTCGGCGGGTGCCACCAGGGTGACCATCCAGCCGGCGACGGCCGCGCCCAGCGCCGACCGGGCGGTCCGCCGGTTCCGGACCGCCGCCGTGTACCCGAGCAGCACCCCCACCAGCACCGCCCAGAACCCGACGACCAGCCCGATCGCAGGCTGCCGGCAGCCGACCGCAGTGGCCGCCCAGGCGAACAGCGCGAGCCCGCAGGCCCCGGCCGGCTCCCGCCGCCGGACGGCCAGCGCCATGCCCAGCACCACGGTGGTGAGCAGCGCGACGGCCACGACGGCGGGGCTGTCCGGCGGCGGGTTGCCGCGCCCGTGCGGGTCGAAGTGCCGGGCAGCTTCGAGCACCCGCGCGGCGGTCACGGCCGTACCGGCCAACGCGGCGAGCGGGTCCGTCCACACCCGGTGCGCGGGCGCCAGCCGCTTGGTCCACGGGACGGGCACCACCCGCTTCTCGTTCTGCACCCGGCCAGGCTAGCCACGGCCCGGCGGGCCGGCATCCGACCACGGTCGTATGCCCCTGGCGGGGCGCGCCGGGAGACGCCCGGCACCAGAGTGGGGACGGCTGACCGACCCGTCCCTCGGAGGAACTCCCACATGCCGAACCCCCGTTCCCGTCCCGCCGCCGCCGCGCTCGCCGCGCTGCTGGCCACCGGCGCGCTCGCCGGAACCTTGACCGTGCCCTCGGCCGCCGCCGTCGCCGTCGCGGCCACCGCTCCGATCACGCTCACCCTGCCCGCGCCGACCGGCCCGCAGCCCGTCGGCACGACCACCCTCCACCTGGTCGACCCGCAGCGCCCCGACCGCTGGGCGCCCACCCCGCGTCCGCGCGAGCTGATGGCGCAGCTCTGGTACCCGGCCGCCGCCCATGGCACCCCCGCCCGCCGGCTCGCGCCGTGGACGGGGGCAGCCGAACGGGCCCACCTGGAGTCCGACTACCTCGGCGTCGCCCCCGGCCGGCTCTCCTGGCCCGCCACACACGCACGCCAGGACGCGCCGGTCGACCGCACCACACGCCACCCGGTGGTCCTCTACTCCCCCGGCTCGCGCGCCGACCGCTCCTTCGCCACCCTCGCCGCCGAGGACCTCGCCTCCCGGGGCTATCTGGTCGGTGTCCTGGACCACACCTTCGACGCCGGTGAAGTCGCCTTTCCGGACGGCCGGCTGGAGGTCCGCAACAAGCCGGCCGTGTTCGCCATGACGGACGAGGAGATCGTCGCCTACCGCACCGCCGACATCCGGTTCCTCCTCGACCGGCTCACCGACCTCGCCGCCGGCACCAACCCCGACGCCGAGCAACGGCCCCTCCCACCGGGCCTCGGCGCGGCCCTCGACCTCACCGCCGTCGGGGTGGCCGGCCACTCGATGGGCGGCGCCACCGCCGTCCAGATCCTGCATGACGACCCCCGCGTGCTGGCCGGTGCCTCCCTGGACGGCCCGGTCTTCGGCACCGTCGCCGCCGACGGCCTGGACCGCCCGCTGCTGCTGTTCGGCGCCGCGGACGACCGGCCGGTCCGCGACGCCATGTGGGACGCGCTCTGGCCGCGCCTCACCTCCTGGCGGCGGCAGCTCCTCCTGGACGGCTCGGGACACGGGAGCTTCGCCGACCTGGAGGTGCTGCTGAGCGCCGCCCGGCCGGTCCTGGGCTGGCCCGCCGAGGAGGTCGACCACCTCCTCGGCACGATCGACCCGGCCCGCGCCGTCGCCGCGCAGCGCGCCTACCTAGCGGCCTTCTTCGACCTCCACCTGCGTCACCGTCCGACGCCCCTGTTCAGCATGCCGTCCCCCACCCACCCGGAGGTGAACCTGATCCGCTGACGCCGGCACCGGGCGGAGGAGGAGGGGCGCCGGACGGGGGCTCCGTCCCGCCCACGGCAAGAGCATCCTTGTGCTCACCATCCTGCGGGCCTGCTCCTCCGCCACTTCCTGCCACCGTGACCTACGGCCTCGACGTGGGCCGCAACGAGATCGCCATGCGCCTGCTCTCGACGGGAGCCGTGTCCCGCTCACCCATGGAACGCCGGCCACTTGCCCTGCTGGCCGCCAGGTGCGGGGAGCACAAGGACGCCGGTGGCCGCACCGGGGGCGTCTGCGCAGGTGCGCGCGGCAGGGCCCGTTGCTGTGGGCATTGTCGGCGGCCATGCTGTCGGGCTTCTTGCGGGGCCTGCCCGGGCCGGTCCGCGGGACGCGGATCTTCTCCGGCACCGGTTCGAACTGGGTGCAGTCCGCCCGCTGCCCGGCGGTGACGACAAGGGACAGCGGGCGGCAGCGGCCGTCCGCGCTCAGGTGGACCTTGGCTGCAGCCGATCTTCGAGGCCGACTTCGAGCCGGTCTCCTATGGCTTCCGACCCGAGCGGCGGGCCCAGGACCCTTTGCTGAGGTCCGCCTCCACGCCACCTCCACGTGCCTCGGACGTGCCTCCTCCTGGAGGCGTTTCCCGGTCCCTGATCCCGTGAGCACCCGGCTTCCTCCGGGCCGGACTCCCCGCGCCCCAAGGGGGAACGGCTTCTCCGGACGTCCACAAGCCCCCTCCGGGGTGCAAGGTGCCGCCCTTCTGCTCCCGGCTTCCACGGTGCTTCGCACGCATTTCGGCCGGTTACCTTGGTTCCGGTCGCCGCCGGGTGCGCGGCGGCCGCGGACGAACAGACGTGGCACGGTGGACCGGCCCGACGATCAGGACCAGAGGGCGGGAACCGAGAATGATCCGGGTAGTGGTGGTCGACGACGAGGCGCTCGTCCGTTCCGGCTTCAGCCTGATCCTCAACGTCGCCGAGGACATCGAAGTGGTCGCCGCGGTGCCCGGCGGACAGGCACTGGCGGCCGTCACGGAACACGCCCCCGACCTGGTCCTGCTGGACGTACGGATGCCCGACGTCGACGGACTGGCGCTCCTGGAGCAGCTGCTGGCACTGCCCGCACCGCCCGTGGCGGCCATGCTCACCACCTTCGACTCCGACGAGTACATCGCGCAGGCCCTGGGCTCGGGCGCTTCGGGCTACATCCTCAAGGACACCGACCCGGACGACCTCACCCCCCTCGTCAGGTCACTGATCGGAGGTGCCGTGGTACTGGACCGGAGGATCGCCCCCGTCGTGGTCGGCGGGTACCTCAGCCGCCATCGCGACCCGGAATTCGACCCCGCGCGCGGCACCGCGCTGAACCGTCGCGAACGCGACGTCCTGACGCTCCTGGCCCAGGGGCTGACCAACGCCGAGATCGGACGGCACATGCACCTGAGCACCGGCACCGTCAAGGATCACGTCAGCTCGTTGCTCGCCAAGCTCGCCGTCGACAACCGCGTCCAGGCCGCCCTGTGGGCCCAGCGCGCCGGACTGCTCGTCGATGGCGTGGTCAAGTGAATCCCCTCGGTCCGGGGACGGCGCGCGTCCGGCCGACAATGCCCAGGTGGGCGGTGGATGCCCTACTGGTGGCGATCGCCCTGGCGACCACGTGGATACACGCCCTGGGCATTACCCACCATCGTCTCGATCCGCACCTGTCGTTCGCGACACTGGACCACACGCGCCTGGTAGCGGGCTCGGCAGCCGCGCTCCTGCTGCTCCTGCGCCGGCGCTTCCCGGTCCCGGTGTTCGCCCTCTCCCTCGTCTACGTGGCCGTGGCGGACCACCACGACGCGCCGGCAGTGCTGGTGGCACTGTCGACCGTCGCCGAGGGGTCGCTGCGCCGGGGTGTGGCGGGCGCGCTGCTGTACCTGGCGGTGGTCGCGTCCTACCAGTGCTGGGCACTCCCCCATAAGGTTCCGCACCACTACGTCGTCGGACCGGAGTACCTCTGGCTGGTGCCCCCTCCGGCCATGGCGGCCTTCGCTGCCGTCGCCGTGGGCCAACTGCTCGCGATTCGCGCGGGCCTCACCCGGAGTGTGGCCGACCTGCACGAGGCCCAGGCACACCGCCGCGAACTGCACGCCCAGGCTGTCCTGGGGCGGGAGAGGGCGCAGCTGGCACGGGAGATGCACGACGTGGTGTCGCACCAGGTCAGTCTGATCGCCGTGCGTGCCGGCGCCCTGCAGGTCGGTGCGGACAACGCCGACACCGAGGAGGCGGCCCGAACGATCCGGAAGCTGAGCGTCACCACCCTCGACGAGCTGCGGCACATGGTCACCCTGCTGAGGGCATCGGGCAGCCGGGACACCGAGATCACCCCCCAGCCCACCGCGGAACAGCTCGCGGAGCTGGTGGCGGGAAGCGGTCTCGACGCCAGGCTGGTGGGCGAGGTGCCCGCCGACGCCAGCGCCACGGTGCAACGCACCGTCTACCGGATCGTCCAGGAGGCCCTCACCAACGTCCGCAAGCACGCCCCCGGCGCGAGCGCCGTGGTCGAGATCCACCGGTCCGGCTTGGGCCTGGAGGTGAGTGTGGTGAACACCGCACCGACCCGACCGAGCCTCCAACTGCCCAGCTCCCGGCACGGTCTGATCGGGCTGCGGGAGCGTGCCGAGAACCTCGACGGCTCCCTGACCAGCGGCCCCGCGCCCGACGGCGGCTACCGCGTGCACGCCGCCCTGCCCGACTACCGGAAGTGACCGGGCACGCCGGCGCCGTCCGGTGTCGGGCGTCCGCCGTCCGGCGGAGAGCCACCGACGGGAGGCCAGCAGTTCCACCGCCGATCGGCGGATCGTGCTCCGCCACGGGGCCACAGTTGCCCCGAGCGACCCTTGCCGCAGCCGAGGAACACCCGGCCGACGGTAAAATTCGGCGGTAGAGGCACAGTGGTCGACTCCATCGACGAAGCCGGCGCACCCCCAACAGGGAGACGGGTCGCACGCCGGGCGGAGGACCGTTCGCTCTGCTCTCCCCGCACCGGCAGCCCGTGGGCTGCCCGGGCAGGGGCCTCGCGTACTGATACAGGTGAAGCGGCGTGTCCAGGATCCCCGCCGACGTGCGGTGGCCCTCCGGTGCTCCTGTTCCCGACGACCCTCCAGGTTGTACAGATGACTCATCCACTCGCTCGACTCAGGGCAACGGCAGGTCTGTCCCATCCCGACTACGCGCGGCTGGTCGCCCAGACCCACAGCGAGCTCGGCTTCGGGCACATGGCCGCCAGGAGGGAGAAGGTGTCGCGCTGGGAATCGGGCCGTACCGTACCCGAGCACACCGCCCAGCTCGCCATCGCCCACATCCACGGCATCGAGCCGAGCGAGGTGTACCGGCTCGGCTGGCCCGTCTGGCTGCGCATCGCCACCGGGGACGCCGACTGGCTGGAAACACCGTACACAAATGAAGGCACCGTCGAGACTGTCCACAACGCCCTCGGTCTGCCCGAAGCCCACGCCAGTCCGACTCTCGTCGTGGGCGGCCCGGCGCTCGCCCGCCAGCTGCGGGCCGTCCGGGCACGCCTGGCCCGCCCGCAACCGTGGCCCGGCCGCGACGGCCCCGGGCTCCCCGACGACTACCTGGACTGGGCGGAGAACCGGACGAAGGCCCTCGAACAACAGGAGAACGGCACTCTCGTGCCGGCCGCGGCACTGTACACGGCGGCGCACGCCGAGTTCCGGCTGATCGTCCACCTGCTGACCAGGACCGGATACGACCACCCGACCGGCCAACGCCTCCTGCGGCTCGCCACCCGGACCTCCATCGCCTGCGGCTGGCTCAGCAGCTCGCTCGGCGAGGAAACCCGAGCGGAACGGCACAACCTCACCGCACTGCGCACAGCCGCCGCGGCAGCGGACCCGGAGTACGTCTCGGCCGCACTGGCTCAACTGTCCATGCGCCATCTCATCGCCGGCGATCCTACGGACGCCATGGCCCTCGTTCGCGCCGCCCTGGCCACGCACCCCCGGCCGTCACCCCACACGACAGCCTCCCTGTACATCAAGGAGGCCCTCGCCCGTGCGCAGCTCGGTCGGCCCGACGACACCGCGCGGACCATGGACCTGGCCGCCGACACACGCACGGCCCCCAGCGAGCACGACGAAGCCGGCACTCCCTTCGGCATCAACGTCGACGACCATTTCCTGGCCGGCGCGCGGGCCAATGCCTGGCTCAGCCTCGGCCAACCCCACCGGGCCAGAAGCTACTTCGACACCCTCGCGAGCTCTCTCGCCGATCCCCGCCCCGAACCTCCCTCGCCCCTCGCCGCCCGTCGGCTTCTCCGCGCGGTCGACACCTACCTCGCGCTGAACGAGATCGACCTCGCCTGCTGGGCCGTCCACCGGGCCATCGCCGTAGGCGGAGAGCTCTCCCCGGGCCTGACCACCGCGTACCGCAACCGCCTGAACCCCTACCGGCACGAACCCCTCGTCCGTAGCGCGCTCGACCACCTGAGCGACTACGCCCCCGACCACCCCCATGTCTGAGTGTTCGCCCACGGGCGAGGCACCCCCGGAAGCACGGTCCGACACGGCTTGCCGTGGGACCGGGGCGGCTACTGTCGGTGGACGTCGCGCGCGGAACCCGCGCGGGCCGGCGCGGGAGTGGCGTGGGCCGAGGTGTCGGCGGACCACCGGAAACAGTGGCTCCCAGGGCGTCCGCCCACGGCACATGGGCGATGCCGGGTCGTGTGAACTGTCCACGTCCGGAATCGCTGGACCTGATCACACGTGCCACAACCGAGAACGGGGCCGAGACGCCCTCGGGCAGGAGAACAGGCAGCTCGGATCCTGACGGTTCCCAATGTGCTGAGCATGCTGCGGCTCGCGGGTGTTCCCGTCTTCCTCTGACTCGCCCTGCTCCCCTTGCTGGGGCGCGACGGGCGCGACAACAAGGATCTGTTGGCCGTTCTGGTCCCTGCCCTCAGCGGAATCACCGACTGTCCGGACGGCTGCCTCGCACGAAAGGTCGACCAGGTGAGCGATCTCGGCCGGATCCTGGACCCGGCCGCGGACCGTCTCTGCACCGCGGCAACGCTGGTGGCACTGACCCTGCGCGCCAGGGCGGCGAGGCGGCGAGGCGGCGACGCTTCGCCGAGGTCCTCGGCCGCGACTCCTGGCTCGGGAACGCGCATCGGCCGGTTCGCTCGCCCAGCGCGGCACGTGGGGGTCCGTTTCCGGGCCGGACGGGTGAGCGGGGATTGCGGGCGACAGGAAGGAGCCATCGTCCTGACAACAGTCCTTCCCTCCGTCCGTGGACGGCCCGCGACAGGAACTTCTACCGTTCCGCAGCCAACCGATCCGCGCCGTCCCGACAACAGGACCACCGGCAGACGCGGCGCCAGGTCCACCCCGTACGTCCAAACCCACCGGACCGGGCCCCGGCAGGCCCCTCAGCTCGAAGAACCAGCGCCCTGCCACCCCCTTCGACGTAGGAAGAAGCCGTCCGGCACCCCGAGAACACCACCGAACGGGACCGGAGCAGACCATGAAGCACAAACCGAGCGGGGCCGGCGAGCCTCTTCGCCCGGGCGGACACGGAGACCACCGCACGGCGGGAAAGACCCGCCGCCTGGCGGGTGGGATCCCCCCGCCCGAACGCGGTTCCGGCGCCCACCGCCTGCCTACGATGACGTACCGATACACGACAACCGCAGGACGAATCCTGCTGTCGTGGCCGCTTCGCTCCCACAGCACCCGGCTTTCCCCCGTCCGCCCGGAATGCGCGGACGGGCGGACGCCCCGATGAACGGACCACCGAACCGATGAGCCGACCCCGGCCTTCGACACCCACCACCTGCCTGTGCGAACAGCCCACGCCGACGGCACGGCCGGCACCGCGCGACCTGTCCGCGCTCACCGAACGGGAGACCTCCGTCCTTCTGCTCCTGGCGTCCGGACTGGGCAACGTCTCCATCGCGCTCCGCCTGGGCATCACCGAACGCACCGTCAAGAAGCACGTCTCCAGCCTCTTCGGCAAGCTCGGTGTGCGTTCCCGCCTGGAGGCCGCCCTGGTCGCGGTCCTGGACCACGATCGGATCTGCCGACGGGGCACACCCTCCTGACGGACGGGGTGACCGTGCGTACACCGGCTCCGACGTCGACCTGCTGCTCCGCCGGCTCCCCGCCGAGGCCGCTGCACGCCACCGGCCGGCCCCACAGCGACCCACACATCCGGGCAAACCCCGCTCCTGGGCTCCCGGTGGGTGCTGCTCCGGCAACACCCACCGGCTCTTCGACCCGGGCCGACACCGTGTCGATCCTGCCTCCGGGGTGCTCCCTCCCCGAAGGCAGGATCGACGGCGACGGTGCGCACCGGGCCGACGGAACCGGCCGGCCGACACGAAGCCGTGGAACCGACCGCCACGCGTGGTCGCGGCCCCGGACGGCCTCAGTCCCAGAGACCCGCGGCCGCTGCCCCGGTGGCGAAGGACTCGAAGGAGCGGGCCGGGCGGCCGAGGGCCTGTTCGACGCCGTCGGAGATGTCGGCGCCGTGGCCGTCGCGGATGTTCACCAGCAGGCCGGTGAGCACCGCGGCGACGTCGAAGGGTGTGCCGTGGGCGACCAGTTGGGCGGTGAATGCCTCGGGGGTGACGTCGAGGTGGCGCACGGTGCGGCCCGTGGCGGCGGTGATCACGTCGGCCGCCTCGCCGAGGCTGATCGCCCGGGGGCCGGTCAGCCGGTACGTGCGGCCGCCGTGGCCGTCCTCGGTGAGGGCGGCCACGGCGACGTCGGCGATGTCCTCGGCGTCGACAAAAGGAACCCGGCCGTCGCCGGTGGGCAGGGCGAGCGTCCCGGAGCGCACGCCCTCCCGCCAGAAGGACTCGGTGAAGTTCTGGGCGAACCACTCGGGCTGCAGGACGGTCCAGTCGACGCCGCTCCCGCGCACCGCCGCTTCGGCGGCCCTGAGCGGGTGACTGTCGCCGGCCAGGTCGACGCCGTGGGCGGAGAGCAGTACCAGGCGCTTGACGCCCGCGGCGACGGCCTCCGCGACCAGGTGCGGGGTGCGGGACTGCCCGCCGGGCTCCAGGAGGTAGGCGGCGGTAACGCCGTCGAGCGCGGGCGCCCAGGTCGTGGGATCGTCCAGGTCGAGGCGGACGTCAGCGCCGGTACGGGCGGCGGTACGGACCGGCAGGCCCCGGTCGGTCAGGCGGCGGGCGATGCGGCGGCCGGTGGTGCCGGTCCCGCCGAGAACGAGGATGTTGTTCGTCATGCCCTCCAGGCAACCCCGGCGGAGCCGGATGTTCCATGGGTGATCGTCGACGATCCCTTTGTCATCGTCCAGCCCTGCCATCGTCTAGCGTGGTCCGCATGGACGTGCTGAGCGATCTGCTGCACCGGGCCCGCGCGAACAGCGCACTGGTCCGGCAGATGATCCAGCGCCCGCCGTGGTCGATGGCCTTCGCGGAGAACCCCGCGCTCACCGTCGTGACCGCACTCGGCGGTGCCGCGTGGATCCGGCTCGACGACGACCCGCGGGCCACCCCGGTACGGCTTGCCGCCGGAGACATCGCCCTGATCAGCGGCACCCACCGCTACACCGTCGCCGACGCCCCGGACACTCCGCCGCAGGTGGTGATCCGCGGCGGAAGCGCACCCGTCTTCGAGGCCGTCGGCCCGTGCCGGCAGAGCCTGGCCCCCCGGACCTACGGCGACGGCCTGCCCGGCGCCACGGTCCTGCTCCGCGGCGCCTACGACCTGCGCGGCGACGTCGGCGAACGCCTGCTCGCCATGCTCCCGCCCCTGGCCGTCGTCCCCGCCGGACCCCGCACCAGCGGCGCGCTGGACCTGCTCGCCACCGAGACAGCCCTCGACGAACCCGGCCAGGACGCCGTCCTGAACCGGCTGCTGGACCTCGTCCTGGTCCTCGCCCTGCGCGCCTGGTGCGCCCGCCCCAACGCCGAACCCCCTTCCTGGCAGACCGCATTGACCACACCGGCGGTCGGCGACGCGCTGCGCCTGCTGCACGAGGACCCGGCCCGCCGCTGGACCGTCGCCGAACTGGCCGCACAGGTCGGCCAGTCCCGGGCCACCTTCGCCGCGCACTTCACCGCCGCCGTGGGCGAGCCCCCGCTCACCTACTTGACCACCTGGCGGATGGTCCTGGCGGCGGACCTGCTCCGCGACACCGACGACACCGTCGCCGCCGTCGCCCACGCGGTCGGCTACGCGGACGCCTTCGCGTTCAGCGTCGCCTTCAAACGGGCCCGCGGACACAGCCCCTCCGACTGGCGACGGCTCGACGGCTGAGCGCTTCGGCAGCCTCCGAGCCACCTCCGCCGGACGATGGGGGCCGACCCGCCGAACGGCGGGGTTACAGACAGCCGGCCAGCGGGTCGAAAGCCGCCCCGTGGCGGATCAGAATCAGCCGACAGAGGGCTGGCCGACGTCGTGCCACGAGATGGAGAATGGCATCGCCCCACAGTATTCGGACGCCACAAGTAGCCCTGGATACCTGTCCGGAATTCTCGGCAGGAGCGAAACTCTGCGCAGCACCGGGATCCTCTGGGCGGCAGTTGTCGCGATTGTCGAGGGAAGTACGGGTGCGGTCGCTCCGGCGGCGGCCTCGGTTCAACCGGCTACCTTCTTCGTCAAGGACGGACTGGACGCCAGGAACCGCATACGGTCCGCGAGTCAGGTCGGCGCGGACCACACCGTCACGCGCGAACTCAGCTCCAGCACTGCGGGACACGCGCCCACGAGCCGCTGGGCAGGCAGGGTCCCGGATTTGCGGCCGAAGGCACGAGCGAAGAGGGATGAGCGAATGATCGTCGTCAATGATCCGCGTCACGGGCGGGTGGAGATTCTTTCCGACAGTCGGCGCGGAGTGGTCCATGTCAGCTCGCCCTCATTGCCGGGTGCGAGCGTGAAGCGCCGTGACGGGGCCATCGCCGAGGACTGTTCGCCGATCGGAACTCGCAACCGGCGGAATTTGCTGTTGTCGGTGGGAGAAGTTTCGGGAACGACAGCCCCGGGCATGGGATTCGCCACTCGCAGATCGTTCCGAGTGGACGTCGAATACCAGGGTCGCTCGTACCGGCTCGTACCCGTGTCAGGGATCCGTAGCCGTTT
Source organism: Kitasatospora sp. NPDC094019 (assembly GCF_044764505.1). Classification (NCBI taxonomy): domain Bacteria; kingdom Bacillati; phylum Actinomycetota; class Actinomycetes; order Kitasatosporales; family Streptomycetaceae; genus Kitasatospora; species Kitasatospora sp. NPDC094019. The sequence continues at coordinate 106,779 of NZ_JBIWIF010000019.1, read as the reverse complement.
CGACCGCGAAGGGATCGAGCTAGGGACTTTCGACCGGAACCCGTCCGGGGCGATCGGCGTCGACTGGCTGCCGGAGGCACGTGTCGCACCGCAGGAGGCCGCACTCGGATACTCCCTGGTGGGCGCATTCGGCGTAGGAGCGCCCGGTGCGCTCAAGTCACTGGTCAAGCATGGGGGATCACCCGTCTAGCAGTCGTCCCGCTCATCCTCTGACCGCCTCGTACTCAGATCGCTGTCCCGAGTACGAGCCGGATCGATCCCGAGTGATCGACGGCCTTCCGTGCCCGGTGCCCTCCCCGCACTACGGCCGCGGACGCGGGTCCTCGGGGGATCGGGGTCCTCCCCGGCGGCGTGCACCGGGAGCCTGACGAGCACCCGCGCACCCGCCCCCCGGTCACGGGTCCCTGGTGTGTCGCTGGCGCAGCCACCTGCGGCACCGGACGGGGACAGGAAATTCTTCGGCACCCTCGGGGGTGGGCATACACCATTCCGGGCCTCGCGGCCGCAAGATTTCCTGTCATCCGGGGGACGCGCCCCTCCCGGGGCCGGGAGCGCCAGGGGGCCGGGGGCGAGGGCATCGTGCCGCAGGGGTGTGTGCGTCGGTCGTCGCCGGTGTCGTGCTCCGGCCGGGAAGTTCCCGAAGGCGTGGCGGACCCTTGTTCTCCGCCGCGGTGCGCGCCGACAGCCACGACACGGCTCCCCCCCGGGCCGGGATCGGGCGGACCGGGCGGAGCGGGCGTTGGGAACGAGGGGGAGGAAGGAGGAGGCCGTCAGTGGAGAATGGCGCGCATCCTGTCGGCCAGATAGTCACCGGCGCGTATCGCGCCGTAGGACCTTCGCCCGAGCGGCGCCGGCAGCGAGGTGATCTCGGTGTCGGGCGCACACCCGTGGAAGTACACCAGCGAGGTGAGTTCCTCCTGCGGCGCCCCGCAGGGCGGGGGCAGCACGCGGTGGCGCCCGGAGCGCCAGCGGTCCCCGCTCCAACGGGCCATCAGGTCGCCGATGTTCACGGTAACCGCACCCGCCTTGAAAGGGGCGTCCCGCCAGCCCGCCACTTCGTCGTGGACCTGGAGGCCGCCCCTGCCGGGCTCCCGGTCCAGGAGGGTGACGAGGCCGAAGTCGGTGTGCGGTCCGACGCGGAACTGACCCGGTGCTGGCGCACCGGTCTCCTCGGCCGCCGGATACCAGTTGATGGTGAAGTCCCAGTGCGGGCGCGCCGTGTGACGGGTGAAGAAGTCGGCCGGGCGGCCCAGGGCCGTCGCCATGACGGCGAGGAGCGTGTCGGCCAGAGTGCGCATCCGGGCGGTGTACGCCGTCACGAGCGGGTGCAGGACAGGCACTTCCCCGGGCCACCGGCCGGGGGTCTGCTGCCGACCGCCGGGGCGCACGGAGGAGTCGACGGCGCACGACCAGACCTCCAGCAGATCCGGCGGGCCGGGGGTGCCCTCGGACCTGGCGGTCGTCACCCGGTCCCGGCCGATCCAGCCGCGCCGGTCCTGGTCGTAGCGCCTCTTGACGGGCTGGGGCAGGTGGAAGAACTCGTTCGCCGCGGCGCGTAGCCTGCCCGGGAGTTCCGTTTCGATGCCGTGTCCGGTCACCAGGAGGAAGCCGCTGGACTGCAGGGAGCGGTCGACCCGGGCGGCGAGCCGCTCCCGGTCCGCACGATGGCCGCGCGTCCAGCGGCCGAGGTCGATGAGGGGAATCGGGGCGGTGTCCACGGGTGGATCCTCCTTGAGGTCGGCGGACGGAGCAGGACGGTCGGCGGGGCCGGGGGCGGCAGGCGGGAGCACGGCGGTCGATCAGTGGAAGCGGGGCGGTCGATCAGTGGGAGCGCGACCTCGTCGCACTCGCCCACCACCGCCGTCACCCGCCGGACGGACAACGACCCGCTCACCATCCGCCGCCCCGCCGCCCCGGCTCAAGCCGTACGCTCAAGAACGGGAGGCTCCGGCGAGGAAGCGAGGTTCACCGGTGGATCGCGACACCGTCGACGAGCTCGACCAGCACCTGCTCCGGGCTCTCCAACTCGACGGCCGCGCACCCTTCAGCCGCATCGCCCGAGAGCACGACGTGTCCGAACGCACCGTCGCCCGCCGCTACCGGCGCCTACGCGGCCTCGGCCTGCGCATCGTCGGCCGACCCGTCTCCAACCGACTGGGCCTGAGCCGCTGGCTGCTGCGCCTGCACTGCGCCCCGCCCGCCACCGCGACCATCGCCGAAGACCTCGCCCGCCGCTCCGACACCAGTTGGGTCACCCTCACCGCCGACAGCACCGAGCTCTACTGCGCACTCGACGCCCCCACCGCCGACGAACCCGCCACCCTGCTGCTGGAGAAGCTCCTGCGCACCCCGCAGGTGCTCACCGCCGGCGCGCACCGCATGCTGCACGTCTTCGTCGGGGCCACGAGCACCTGGCACTCCACCCGGTACGGGCCCCGGAACACGGCGGCCGCGGCGCACTCCCCCGCACCCCCCACCACCCCGCTGGACGTGGACACCACCGATCGCATCCTGTTCCAGGAACTGGCCCGCGACGGCCGCGCGACACTGCCCGAACTCGCCGCGGCCGCCCACCGCTCCCCCTCCAGCATCCAGCGCCACCTCGACCGTCTGCGCGACGCGGGCGCCCTGAACCTCTCGGTCGACTTCGACCCGCGGCTCCTCGGCTACCGGACAGCCACACGCATCCGACTCAACGTCGCCCCGGCGCACCTGCGCACCGTCGGGGAAGCCCTCGCCACACACCCACAGATCGCTTTCGCCGCGGCCACCACCGGCACGTCCAACCTGGTTGCGAACGGCATCTTCCGCGACCCCGCCGAACTGTACGACTACCTCCACCACCGCATCGGCCCACTCCCGGGGATCCACCACACCGAAACGGCCATGACCCTACGAGAGATCAAACGCCTCGCCCTCACGCCCGCATGAGCACCCCCACCCCCCGGCTACGACGCCGGAGTCGACCGCATCGAGCACCTCCTGGAACGCCTCCCCGACCGGGTGTTCGCCTTCGACGAGTCCGGGCCGCTCGCCATCCGCCACACCGCCGAAGCCGGCACGCGCGTCGGCGCCCGTGCCGGCACTCGTCCTGCGACACCTGGCACTGCCGCGCAAACCGGCGTCCGCCCCGGGGCCGACGCCGCCCGCCCCTGCGACCCACCGGACAGCGACCTTCTCACCGTCCTGACGCGCCGCCCCAGCCCGGCCCCGGCACGGCGCACGGCCCCCACGATCGCCGAGCGCACCAACGACACAGCGGGGTCCGATCGTGAGCCGGGGCGCCTCGCCCCCGCCCCGGGCCGGCGGACGCGGCATACGACCGGACCTGGCGACGCCACGGCAACGGGAGGGGCGCGCTCGACGGCACCACCACCGACCCCGGCGGGACCACGGCCGGTACGGGTTCGGCACCAGACACATCCGCGGACGCGTCCGCGCCGAACAGGAGGACGGCGGCGCGCACGCCCGGCGCCCCGTGAGCGAAAGGGAGAGCGATGATCGAGGTGGAGCGCCGAATGGCGGTGCAGCGGCCCGCCGACGAAGTGCTTCGGTACCTGGCGGACTTCGGGAACACAGTCGAATGGGACCCGGGTACCGAGGACTGCGTGCGCCTGGACTCCGGGCCGGTGGAGACGGGAGCACGCTGGCGCAACGCCTCGCGCTTCAGGGGGCGGCGGACCGAACTGGAGTACCGGTTGGAGGAGTACGGGCCCGACCGGCTGGTGTTCGTCGGGCGCAACCGCACTGTCACCGCCACCGACGACATCACGGTCGGCGCGTCCACCGACCACACGCTGCTGGTCTACCGCGCCTCGCTGCGTTTCCACGGCCCCGCACGGCTCGCCGCACCGTTCCTGCGGTCCGAGTTCGAGCGTCTCGCGGACGCGGTGGCCTACCGGCTTCCGCGCGTGCTGACCCGACGATGACCGGCCCGACGGTGACCGGCCCGACGACGGCTCGCACGGCAACGACCGACGCGACGACCGGCCCGGAGGCGACGATGGAGATCGACGGATGGCGACTGCTGGTGGTGGGTGCCACCGGGGTGATCGGGGCCGAGGTCGCGGCCACCGCGGCGGCGAGAGGGGCCCGGGTCGCGGTGGCGGGACGGGACCCGGCGCGACTGGAGCGCGTGGCACGACGGGTGGGCGCGGAGCGGGGGGAGGTGTTCGACGCCTACGACCTGGAGGGCTGCCGCGGCCTCGCCGCCCGGGCCGCGCGTCGGACGAGTGGCCTGGACGCGGTACTGGTCACGTTCGGCGCGGTCGCCTTCGGCCGGGCCGGCGAGGTTCCGCTCGCGATCCAGGAGCATCTGATGGCCGTGAACGCCTCGGCCCCGATGGCCGTGCTCGAAGGAGCGCTGGACGTCCTCGCACCGGACGGCGCGGTCGGTGCGCTCACCGGCATGGTCGTCGATCGGCCCGTACCGGGGACAGTCGCCTACCGGGCGTCCAAGGCCGCGCTGGCGGTCTGGCTCGATTCGCTGCGGGCCGAGCACCGCCGGGAACGACTCACGGTGCTCGACGCCCGCCTTCCTCACCTGGACACCGGCTTCGCTCAGCGCGCCCTCGCCGGAACGCCCCCGCCGCTGCCGCCCGGGGCCGACCTGGACACCTGGGTGTCCGCGGTACTCGACGGCCTGCTCCACGGCGGCACCGTCCTGCGCCCCGACAGCACAGGTGCCCACCCGCTCAGGCAGTGACCGTGGGGGCGGGAGGGGTCCAGTACCGGTTCGGGGCCACGGTGCCGCCGACGCCGAAGTCCTTCCTCAGCTGTTCCGGGACGGCGTAGCACGTCACGCGGCCCCGGGCGAAGGAGGAAATTTCGACACTCAGGAGCCGGACGGCGCGATCTCCCCCGCGAAGACGATGAACTGGTCGATGAGGTTCCGTCGCAGATGGACGACGTCCGTTCCCGCCAGGCGGGGGCCTCCCTCAGGCGTGGTGTAGACCCACTGGTACCGGGCCCATTCGTCAGGCATGTCCACTGCCGAGCAGCGCACCATCGTGCCGGGCCCCGCCGGGTGGCGCCGGATGTCCAGGACGAACCGCTCGACCGCCGCGATTCCTTCGCTGCGACCCAACGGTCCCCAGAAGACCACGTCCGAGGTCAGGGCCCGAGAGAGCAGGGCGGTCACATAGCTGTCCTCCGAGGCGTTGAACGCGGAGATGAACGTGTCGATCGCGGAGCGTGCGGTCTCTTCCTGCATGCCCCCAGTAATACCAGCCGCTTCGCGTCCGCTCGTCCCACGAGCCGTCCTCCGGTCACCGCGAGCCGTCCCGGTCGCAGCACCAGTGCTGCGACCGAACAGGTTCCTCGGGTCGTGATGCCCGGAACGCCGCGGGACCGCCGGGCGGCGAAACCGTTTCCCTCTCATGATCATCTGGCGCAGAATGCTCGGCATGACGACGACACGTGTGATCACCCAGCGGACCATCGGCGGCTCCGACGTCCTGGAACTCGCCGAGACACCCACGCCCTCCCCGGGCCCCGGCGAGGTGCTCGTGAGGGTACGGGCCACCGGCATGAACCCCGCGGACTGGAAGGTCCGCGTCGGCAAGGTGGACTTCTTCGGCCCGCCGCCGTTCGTCCTCGGCCACGAGTTCAGCGGCACGGTGGAGGGCGTCGGCGAGGGTGTGACCCGCTTCGCCATCGGCGAGGAGGTCTACGGGTGGACCGTCCCGCCGCGGGGCAGTCACGCCGACCACGTGGTGGTGACCGAGGACCGCATCGCGCCCAAGCCGCGCACTCTCGACCACGTCGGCTCCGCCGCCCTGCCGATCTCCGGCTTCACCGCCTACCAGGCCCTGATCACCCTCTCCGAAGTACAGCCGGGACAGCGGGTGCTGATCCACGGCGCGGCCGGCGGCGTCGGCCACCTCGCCGTACAGATCGCCAAGGCCCGTGGCGCGTACGTCATCGGCACCGCCCGCGCCGCCAAGCACGAGTACCTGCGCGGACTCGGCGCCGACGAGGTGATCGACTACACGGCCCGGGACTTCTCGACCCTGCGCGACATCGACGCCGTGCTCGACACCGTCAGCAACGACTACGGCCCGCGTTCCCTGCCCACCCTCAAGCCGGGGGGCATCCTCGTCGACGTTGTCGGCGTCGGCGTCGACCGCACCGAGGTCATGGCCCGCGCCGCCGAACTCGGCGTGCGGTTCGTGGAGTTCTTCCTGGAGCCCACCCCCGCCGTACTGGCCGCCTTCGCCGAGCTCGTCGACGCGCACGGCATCCGACCCACGATCTCCGAGACCCTCCCGCTCACCGAGGCCGCGAAGGCCCACGAGCTGAGCGAAACCGGACGGGTCCAGGGCAAGATCGTGCTCGTACCCTGAGGCGTGCCCGAATAATTGATCTTGTGGCGGGGTCGAGGCGAGTCGACGGATGCGGCGCGGGAGTGCATGGAGTCCCTGTTGCCGCATCTGGACCGACATGGCCGCCCGTGGCGTGATCACCGGCAGGCGGTCAACGGCGTCCCGCGGCGGCTCCGGACCGGGGCCCCGTGGCGTGATCCCCCGGACCGGTAAGGGCCGTGGCGGGGCGTCAACGAGCGGTTCGCCCGCCGGAAGTCGAGCGGCACCCTGGCGAAGCTGCTGGAGCACGTCCTGATCCGGCGACGACGCGGTGGGCCGGGCGGAGTGGACCGTAGCGATCGACTCCACGGCCGACCGGGCCCACCGGCCCTTCGCCGGGCACGACCACTCCGGTCTCATAGGCGATGACGACCAGCTGGGCCCGGTCATGGGCGTGGAGCTTGGCCAGCAGCCGCCGGACAGCCGGTCCCGCCCGTCCGGACGCCGAGGACGGACGGACCGGCCCGGCGAAGAATTTCGCGGGGTCACATTGACGCCGCGCGGTCGATCCCCGAAGCTGGCCAGCGGCCCGCGGGGAATCTGTTGATCAGTCAATTCAACCGGCAAGGTGTTGAGTTGGGCATTCCGTGGCCCGGAAGGGATCCTTCGATGCGTCGTGCCCCAACCCTGCTCGCGGCCCTCCTCCTGGCGGTGGTCGCCGCCCTCACTGCACCCTCGGCCGCCTTCGCCTCCGAACCCGGAGCGCCTGCGGCGACCGCCTCGGCGCCCGTCGGCTGCCGCACCTATGCCGTCATCGGCGAACCGCGGTGGTACGGGGAATGCACCGGAATCGACCCGCTCCAGACCTGGACACTCCGGGCCCACTGCGACTTTGGCTTCAACGGTCACCCTTACGACTTCTACGTCAACAGCTCGGTGATCGTCGGCAACACCACCACCTCCGTGGACTGCAAGGCGGGACGGTTCGTCGACGTGGACATCCTCCTCGGCTACCGCCTGCCGCCGGAGCAGCCCGGTCCGGTCCGCCCGCCCGGACGGATCACCGGACTCGCGGGCAAGTGCATGGAACTGCGGAACGGCAGCCCCGAGGACGGGACGAAGGTACAGATCAGCGACTGCACCGGCACCGCCGGCCAGATCTGGCGGCTGCCCGTCGGCGGAACCTACAAGGCGCTGGGCAAGTGCATGGACGCGACCGGCGGTGGTACGGACAACGGCACCAAGGTGCAGCTCCTCCTCTGCAACGGCAGCGCCGCCCAGCAGTGGTATCCGGAACCGGACGGCCAGATCGTCAACCCGCAGTCCGGCCGGTGCCTGACCGTCCCGGGGTCCGACCCGACGAACGGCAACCAACTGGTGCTCTGGGACTGCCTGAACGGCGCCAACCAGCACTGGAGCCTGCCCTCCTGACGGGTGCGCCAAGCCGGCGCCCGGGCCGGCTGCGGCCCGGACGCGGCGCGGCGGCCGGTCCCGGGGTGGCGCTCCGCCCCGGGACCGCACCGCTCCGTGGACGGGGCCGGCGCACTGGGAGCGATTCTCGACCCCCAGGGCCTCACGGAGCGTGACAACCATCCGCTTCACAGAGGAGGCGGCGTGCGGGCGCCTCCGGGCGGTCGGGGATCTGCCGGTTCGACAGCCCCTGGGCGCGGGTGTCGGGGGACCAGCTCCAGGGCGTTCCGCCCACCAACCACCGCCGATCCGCGCCTCCAGCAGCCGCCACCTGCGCACATCCCGACGTCCCGGGCAACGTCATCAGCTCCGGCGGCGCCCGCTCGACGTCACCCTGCGTCGGGGCCGGGTACACGGGGGGGGGAACCGGACGGAGTCGGTCGTCGACCTGTTCTTCGATACGCCGACGGGGTGATCAAACGTCAGCCGCACGACCGCCTCGGGAGCACCGGGGCCAGCGGCCAGTAGCGTGATGCCGACCCCACCGAAGGACGGACCCCCATGCGCCCTGCCCGCGTTCAGCAGTTGCTCCTCGACGCTGTGGTCGGCCTCCCCGGCGTCTCGGCAAGGACGTTCGAGGACGCGGACGGCGATCGCGCCCGGCACCCGTTCGGGATCACCGTCGACGCCGACGGCCGGACCTCGCGCTGGCAGGTCGCCGTCATGAGCGCCCCGGGCGAGATCCTGACCGGTGAGGACGTGCCGGCCCCCGTCCTGGGCGCGAAGCCCCCCGCGATGGAGGCCCCCGCACCCACCGCCGACCCCGCCACCGTCGAACGGGCCCTCATCGCCCGGCTGCTCGCCACCGACCCCGGCGAGATCGCCTCCGTCGACCTCTACTCCGCCCGCCCCACCCCGCCCGCCGTCGGCCACGGAGCGGTCCTCGACCTCCACGACGGATCCCGCGTCTTCATCAACCACGTCCGCTAGAACCTGCAGCCGTCGGGGAAGTACGCCCCCGGCCTCCGCAATGCCCGGCGATGATCGTCGGACAGTACGTCGAAGGGCCCGGGCCGCCGCAAGGCGCGGCGGGCCGGGCCCGCGTTCGGCTCCGCGGTCAGGACCCGGCGGTCGCGAGCTGCTCCTCGAGGGCGGCCAGCGTCCGGTAGCAGTTCAGCACCTGGGCGATGGAGGAGTTCGGCTCGCGGCCCTCGCGGATGGCGGCCACGAACTCGCGGTCCTGCAGCTCGATGCCGTCCATGGAGACGTCGACCGCGCTCACGTCGATCGGCTCGTCCTTGCCGGTGAACAGGTCGTCGTAGCGTGCGAGGTAGGTGCCGGTGTCGCCGATGTAGCGGAAGAAGCTGCCGAGCGGACCGTCGTTGTTGAAGGACAGCGACAGGGTGCAGATGGCCCCGTTCTCCGCGCGCAGCTGGATGGACATGTCCATCGCGATGCCGAGCTCGGGGTGGACCGGCCCCTGGATCGCGTTGGCCCGCACGATCGGCGAGCCGGTCTGACGGGCGAACAGGTCGACGGTGTGCGCGGCGTGGTGCCACAGCAGGTGGTCGGTCCAGGAACGTTCCTGGCCCAGCGCGTTGAGGTTGGTGCGGCGGAAGAAGTAGGTCTGCACGTCCATCTGCTGGATCCGGTAGTCCCCGGCCTGGATCTGCTGGCGCACCCACTGGTGGCTGGGGTTGAAGCGCCGCGTGTGTCCCACCATGGCGACCAGGCCGGTGCGTCGCTGCGCCGCGTCGCACGCCTCGGCGTCGGCCAGTGAGTCGGCCAGCGGGATCTCGACCTGGACGTGCTTGCCCGCCTCCAGGCAGGCGAGGGTCTGCGCGGCGTGCATCCGGGTGGGCGTCGCGAGGATCACCGCGTCGACGTCGTCCATCGCCAGCGCCTCTTCCAGTGTGGCGACGGCGCGGCCCACGGTCTGCTCCTCGGCGAACCGCCGCGCCTTCTCCAGGCTGCTGCTGACCACGGCGCTCACCTCGACGCCCTTGATCCGGCGCAGCGCGGCCGCGTGCTTGGCGCCGAAGGCGCCGCCGCCGACCAGGGCGATCCGGACGGTCTGCTCGTCGGTCATGTCGTCACTCCTTCACTGCGGGCGTCTCGCCCTGCGGGTGGTTCTCGAGGATCAGGTGGCCGACGGCGGTGTTGGACGCCGGCACGTGGTAGAAGCGGTGTTTGACCTCTGTCCGGCCGGATCCGTCGATGTCGCTCATCGCGCCGCGGGCGATCAGCCACATGACCAGCTCGATCCCCTCGGAGCCGGCCTCCTCGACGTACTCCAGGTGCGGTACCTGGGCCAGACCCTCCGGATCCGTGATCAGACGGTCCAGGAAGGCGTTGTCCCATTCGCGGTTGATGAGGCCGGCGCGCGGCCCCTGGAGCTGGTGGCTCATGCCGCCGGTGCCCCACACCTGGACGTTCAGCGGCCTGTCGTAGGACTCGACGGCCCTGCGCAGCGCCTGGCCGAGCCGGAAGCACCGCGCGCCCGAGGGCACGGGGTACTGCACCACGTTGACGTGGAACGGGATCACCTTGCACGGCCACCGCTCGACGTCGCCGAACATCAACGACAGCGGGACGGTCAGCCCGTGGTCGACGGTCATCTCGTTGGCGAGGGTGAGGTCGAAGTCGTCGCGGATCAGTGAGTGCGCGATGTGCGCGGCCAGCTCCGGATCGCCCTCGATCCCGGGAACGGGCCGGGGCCCGTAGCCCTCGTCGGCGGTCGGGCAGGCCGCGCCGGTGCCGAGCACGAAGGTCGGAATCATCGACAGGTCGAAGGTGGAGGCGTGGTCGTTGTAGACCAGGATGATCACGTCGGGGAGGTTCTCCTCCTCCCACCGCTTGGAGAACTCGTAGCCCTGGAAGACCGACCGCCAGTAGGGCTCCTCGGTCTTGTGGTGGTCCATCGCCGCGCCGATCGCCGGTACGTGCGAGGTGAAGACGGCGCCGGTGATCACGGCGTGCTCGGCCGGCGGCGTCCGGTCGGCGTGGGCCGCTTCGAGGACGGCGTGGTCGATCCGGTTGCCGGTGACGGAGCGGCCGCCGGCGACCATCATGTCGCGGTATTCCTGCTCGGTCATGCCGGTCATCGAGCCGGCCATCTGCTGGAACGACAGTCCCAGCGTCGCCCCCCACTTGGCGAGGAAGTAGATGTTGCCGCCCTCGCGGATCGCGGCGTTGAGGTCGCGGTCGAGCAGCGCCCGCTTCTGTTCCTCCCGCAGTGGCCACGCGTCCAGGTAGGCACGCTCGTCGGCGAGGTAGCCGCGCCGGTTCTCGGCCGTCATCAGTGACATGCAGAACTGGTTGAGGTGGTAGCCCTTGGCGGACTGCTCGGCGTCGAAGACGGTCGTCCCCGGGACCAGTTTGTAGCTCTTGTCCAGCGACATGGGTGGGTCCTTCGTTGATGGGACGGTTCAATCCGGTTCAGTCAGATTCAGTCAGGTTCAGTCAGGTTTAGTCCGGTTCGAGCCGTTTCAGTCCGGTTCGGGCCAGTACAGGCGCATCGGGTTGTCGACCAGGAGCCTGTGCCGCAGTTCCGGCGTGGGCGCGATGTGCGGCACGAAGTCGACGAGCAGGCCGTCGTCGGGCATGTGGCCGGTGAGGTTCGGGTGCGGCCAGTCGGTGCCCCACAGGACCCGGTCGGGGAACTCCTCGACCACGCGCCGGGCGAACGGGACGACGTCGCGGTAGGCCGCGCGCTCCCCGTCGAGGGCCGGCGGGCCGCTCTCCGACAGCCGCTCCGGGCAGGTGACCTTGCACCAGATGTCCGGCCTGGCGCGCAGGAAGTCCAGGAACGCCTCGAACCGCGGCCCGTGCGGATCCTCGGAGACGTCGGGCCGGCCCATGTGGTCGACGACCAGCGGCACCGGGATCGAGAGGAGGAACTCGCGCAGGTCGGGGAGGTCGGCCGCCTCGAAGTAGACGACGACGTGCCAGCCGTACGGTCCGATCCGCTCGGCGACGTCCAGCAGGTCCTGCCGCGGGGCCGCGTCGACGAGCCGCTTGACGAAGTTGAACCGCACGCCGCGCACGCCGGCCTCGTGCAGTTCCCGCAGCTGCGCGTCCGCGATCCCGGGGCGCACCGTCGCGACCCCGCGGGCCAGCCCTCCCGACGCCCGCAGGGCGTCGACCATGGCGCTGTTGTCGGCGCCGTGGCAGGTCGCCTGGACCACGACGGTGCGCGCGAAGCCCAGTCGGTCGCGCAGGGCGAAGAGCTGGTCCTTCGACGCGTCGCACGGGGTGTACTTGCGCTCGGGGGCGAACGGGAACTCGGCACCCGGTCCGAAGACGTGGCAGTGCGCGTCGACGGCGCCCGCGGGCAACCGCAGCTCCGGACGGCTCGGCCCGGCGTGCCAGTCCAGCCAGCCGGGGGTCTTCTCGAAGGTCGTCATCCCCGGTCCTCGTACCGCAGCCCGAGCGCGGCCAGCGGGCCGCGCATGTCGTAGATGTCCAGTCCGAGTTCGCCCGCGCGGAACCGGGCGCGCTTGCCCGCCTCGCCCGCCTCACGCGCGGCCGACGCCTCGGCGACCTCGGCGGCGCGCTCGCGCGGCACGACGACGACGCCGTCGCCGTCCGCCACCACGACGTCGCCGGGCCGGACCAGGGCGTTGGCGCAGACCACCGGCACGTTGACCGAGCCGAGGGTGGCCTTGACCGTGCCCTTGGCGTTGATCGACCGCGCGAAGACCGGGAAGTCCATCTCCTGGAGGTCCGCCGTGTCGCGCACGCCGCCGTCGATGACCAGGCCCTGGCAGCCGCGGGCCCGGAAGGAGGTGGCGAGCAGGTCGCCGAAGAATCCGTCCTCGCTCTCGGTCGTGCAGGCGGCGACGACGACGTCGCCGTCGCGGATCTGCTCGGCGGCGACGTGGAGCATCCAGTTGTCGCCGGGTTGCAGCAGGACGGTCACGGCCGTGCCGCACAGGCGGGCCTTCGGGTGGACCGGACGCAGGTAGGGCCGCATCAGTCCGACCCTGCCCATCGCCTCGTGGATCGTGGCGACGCCGAACTTCGACAGCGCGGCGACCGCCTCGGGGTCGGCTCGGGTGATCGCCGTGCGGACAATACCGATCTCGGTGTGTTCCATTCCTTCTTCTCCTCGGGGGTCAGCGGCCGGCGGCGAGGCGCGCGGCGAGGCGGGGGTACACACGCAGGGCGTTGCCCGCGTAGACGGCCGCCCGTTCCTCGTCCGTGAGGTCGGGGGCCGCGTCGACGTACCTCTTGGTGTCGTCGAAGTGGTGGCCGGTGCGCGGGTCGATGTCGCGGACCGCGCCGATCATCTCGCTGGCGAAGAGGACCGACCGGCTGGGGATCACCCGGGTCAGCAGGTCGACGCCGGGCTGGTGGTAGACGCAGGTGTCGAAGAGGACGTTGTCCAGCAGGGTCTCGGGGTCCGGCCTGCCGAGCGCCATCGCCAGGCCGCGGAACCGCCCCCAGTGGTAGGGCACCGCGCCGCCGCCGTGCGGGATCACGAACCGCAGCGTCGGGAAGTCGGTGAACAGGTCGCCCTGGACCAGTTGCATGAAGGCCGTGGTGTCGGCGTTGAGGTAGTGGGCACCGGTGGTGTGGAAGGCCGGGTTGCACGAGGTGCTGACGTGGATCATGGCGGGGATGTCGTACTCGGCCATCGCCTCGTACAACGGGTACCAGCTGCGGTCGGTCAGCGGCGGTGCGGTCCACCGGCCCCCCGAGGCGTCGGGGTTGAGGTTGATGGTCACCGCGCCGAGCTCCTCGACCGCGCGGCGCAGCTCGGGCAGACAGGTGGCGGGGTCGGCGCCGGGCGACTGCGGGAGCATCGCGCCCATCGCGAAGCGGTCGGGGTAGAGCGTGCTGACGCGGTGGACCAGGTCGTTGCAGATCCGCGCCCACACCGAGGAGACCGCGAGGTCGCCGATGTGGTGGGCCATGAAGCTGGCCCGCGGGGAGAAGACGGTCAGGTCGGTGCCGCGTTCGTCCATGAGCCGCAGCTGGTTGTCCTCGATCGCCCGGCGCAGGTCGTCGTCGGTGATGACCAGGTCGTCGGGGTCGGGTGCGTCGGCGGCGGAGCCGGCCGCCGCCGCCTGCCGGTCCCGCCACTGGGCCAACTGCGGTGGTGCGGTGGTGAAGTGGCCGTGACAGTCGATGATCATGTGTGCTCTCCTGAAGCGCGTCCGGGTCAGTCCTGGGTGCCGGTGGGCCAGCCGGTGTACTGCTCGGTGAGGAAGGCGCGGCCGGCCCGGGTGCCCACCGCGTTGTCGAGCTCGCCGAGCTGGCGTCGCAGGTCGAACGGCGTGGCGCCGGGCGCGGTGTGCAGCAGCCGGGTCATCCAGTACGAGAAGTTCTGTGCCCGCCAGACCCGTTGGAGGGCGCGCGGCTGGTAGTCGTCCAGCGCGGCCGCGCCTTCGCGGCCGAGCGCCCGGAGCAGGACGCCGGCGAGGACCTTCACGTCGTGCAGCGCGAGGTTCAGCCCGCGGGCGCCGGTCGGCGGTACGGTGTGCGCGGCGTCGCCCGCCAGCGCCATCGAGCCCCAGCGCATCGGCTCCTGCACGAACGAGCGGAACCGCAGCACCGTCTTCTCGACGATCGGCCCGTCCTTGAGCCGGAAGCCGTCCTCACCGGCCACCCGGGCCTGGAGCGTCTCCCAGATGCGGTCGTCCGGCCAGGCGTCCACGGACTCGTCGGGGGCGCACTGGAAGTACATCCGCTGCACGGTCTCGGTGCGCTGGCTGATCAGCGCGAACCCGTGCTCGGAGTGGGCGTAGACCAGCTCGGGCGCGCTCATCGGCGCCTCGGCCATGATGCCGAACCACGCGAAGGGGTACTTCTTGCCGTACCGGACCCGCCGGTCCTCGGGCACCAGGTCGCGGCACATGCTGCGCGATCCGTCCGCGCCCACCACGAACCGGGCCCGGACCTCGTGGCGGGCCCCGTCGGGCGCGGTCCAGCGGACCCGGGGAGCGTCGGTCGTGACGTCCAGGACCTCGGTGTCCCTGACACCGAAGTGGACCGTGCCGCCGTCGCGCTCCCGGGCGTCGGCCAGGTCGGTGAACACATCGGTCTGCGGGTAGAGCCACACCGACGCGCCGACCAGCTTCTTGAAGTCGACGCGGTACGGACGGCCGCCGAAGCGGAGCTCGACGCCCTCGTGCTCGTGGCCGTCCCGCAGGATCCGTTCGGAGACACCGGTCTCGACCAGGTCCCGGGCCACGTCCGCTTCGAGGATGCCCGCCCGGTGCGTCGTCCCGATCTCCTGCCGGGTGCGGGTGTCGAGCACGATCGTCGGGACACCGGCGCGCCCGAGCAGGTGGGCCAGCATCAGTCCGGCCGGGCCGGCACCCACGACGGCGACGGGGACCGAGGCGACGGTGTCGACGATGGCATCGGCCATGGAATCTCCTGAACGGTGGCGCGGGGTTGCGAACACCCCGAACGCTGGCATCCGGCCCCTCGGCCCGTCGCCGCTCTTTCCGTCAGGCGGAAGCCCCGGCTGTCAGGCCGTCGTCCGGGCCCGCCGGCCGAGCTCGTCGGAGATCCCCCGCACAGCCCTCAGCAGCGGCTCGCGCAGCCCGCGCGCACGGCTCGCTCCCCGCGCCGCGATGACGATCCCCAGGGCGGCGCTCACCGGGCCGGCCCGACCGATCCGCACCGGCGCGGCCACCGCGACGGAGCGCTCCGAGAGCTGCCGGTCACTGACGAACACCTGCTCGCGGCGGATCCGGTCCAGCTGCGTCCGCAACGCCTTCGGGTCGGTGACGGTGTGCGGGGTCCAGGCCCGCAGCGGCGAATCGAGGACCTCCTCCTGGATCTCCCGGGGCGCGTGCGCCAGCAACACCCTCCCCATCCCGGTGGAGCCGATGGGGAACCGCGACCCGACCATCGTGACCACCTCGACCGACCCGTGCCCCGCGATCCGTTCCACGAAGACCAGCTCGGTGCCCTCGCGTACCGCGAGCTGGACGTTCTCGTGGGTCGCCTCGTAGAGGTCCTGCATGAACGGCAGCGCCGCGTCGCGCAGGATCTGGGTCCTCGGACATCCCGAGGCGATCTCCCACAGACGCAGACCGACGTGCCACGATCCGTCCTCCGCGCGCTCCAGCGCCCCCCAGCCCGCCAGTTCGCCGAGCACGCGGTGGGTGGTGCTCAGCGCCAAGCCCGTACGCTGTGCGATCTCCGACAGTGTCTGCGACGGGTGCTCACGGTCGAAGGCCGCGAGGACCTCGAGAACCTTTCCGGCCGCCGTGCTCCGGGGTGTGATCATCCGGCCAGTCTCGCAGACCGGCGCGCTGCCTCCCCGGCACGCGTCGTACCGGCTGCCGGATCCCGAAGGAGACGATGTGGAGCAAGAGATCTCCGGCCTGTCCTCGATGGCGACCCGGCCGATCCTGACCGACCTTTCCGACCACCTCCGGCGCACCTGCGGCGTCCCGGTGCGCTTCGAGTCCGCCGGCGGGGTCGAGACCGCCCGGCGGGTGCGCGCGGGCGCGGAGGCCGACCTGCTCGTCCTCGCCGAGGGAGCACTGGTGCGGCTGGCGGAAGAGGGGCTCGTCCTGAGTGCGACGGTGCGGCCGCTGTGGGTCTCCCAGGTGGTGGCCGCCCTGCCGGACGGACGGCCGGTACCGGCACTCGACTCGGAGTCCGACCTGCGGGCCGCGCTCCTGTCCGCGCGGAGGATCGCGTACTCCACAGGTCCGAGCGGAACGGCTCTCGTCGAACTGATCACCAGGCTGGGGCTGGCGGACGCTCTCTCGGGGCGGCTCGTCCAGGCACCGACGGGGGTGCCCGCCGGCAGCCTGCTCACCTCCGGCCGGGCCGACCTGGCCTTTCAGCAGCGCAGCGAGCTGACGGGCCTGCCGGGCGTCGTGGTCGTCGGGCCGCTGCCGGGCGACACCGCGATCGACTCGCTGTTCAGTGGGGGTGTCCTGGCCTCGTCCGGGCAACGGGGCCGGGCCGGCGAGGTCCTCGACCTGCTCGGGTCCGACGCGGCGTCGGCGATCGCCGGTGCCAGGGGTATGCGGGCGTTCGGCCACCGGGGCTGACGCGGGGCCCCGACCAACCGCAACCGGCGGCCCGGGCCAGGCGGACGGTCGCGGGCCCTTATGACAACAGGATTGACGTGTCTCGCGGCCGCCGGTTTCATGGCACGTACTTCACCCCCGCCCCCACACCCCCACCACCACCCCTGCACCCCTCACCGGCAAGGCGGTGATCCCCGACCCGCCGGCCGGCCCGCACGTCGCCGTCGACCGGCCCGAGCCCGGCGCCCACGACTGCCGCGTCCTCCTGTCCGAGCAGCGCCTCGACCCGGCCTCCGCGATCGCCGCGGGCCCGTGCCGTCGACGCCCGCGCGGCCGCCCGGTCCAGGTCCGGACAAGCCCTAGCCGAGTGCGGCGCGGGCGCGGTTGAGGTAGCCGCGGAAGGCGGTGCGCTCGCGGGCGGTGAAGCCCGTGAGCATCTCCTCCTCCAGTTGCTGCACGGCCGGGGCGTGGCGGGCCAGCAGGGCGCGGCCGTCGTCGGTGAGGCTGATGACGTGGCGGCGCCGGCTCGCCGGGTCCGGGGACCGGGTGATGAGGTTCCGCCGTTCCAGCGCGCCGACCAGGTCGGCCATGGACTGCGGCGTGACGAAGGAGTTGCGGGCGAGCTCGGCCGAGGACATGTCGTCCCGGCGTTCGAGCACGGTCAGGGCGGTGTACTGGAGGGCGGTGACGCCCGCGGGCTTGAGCAGTTCGTCGAGCCGGGCCCGGGTCGCCAGCTCGACCTGCTTCACCGAGTACAGCAACGACGGCGGAGCCATGTCCGTCACAAGCCCTCCTCCATCATCAGGAAACCTGTCAAAAATTCTAGCCCTACCCCCTTGCCCGCCGGCGCCGCACCCTCCGATACTCAGGATTCCTGATAATTGAGGAGCCCCCCTTGAGCACGCTTTCCATCGACCGCGACAACGGAGTGGCCGTCCTGACACTCCGTCGCCCGGCCAAGCGCAACGCCCTCGACGACGCCACCGTGCTGAGCGTCGAGCAGTTCTTCCGCAAGCCGGGCGCGGACGTCCGGGCCGTCGTCCTGGACGCCGAGGGTGACCACTTCTCCGCCGGACTCGATCTCGGCGAGCTGACCGAGCGGTCCACCGAGGAGGCACTGGAGCACTCGCTCATGTGGCACCGCGTCTTCGACACCATCGAGGGCGGGCGCGTTCCCGTCGTGGCCGCCCTCAAGGGCGCGGTGATCGGCGGCGGTCTGGAGCTGGCCGCGGCCGCGCACATCCGCGTCGCCGAACCGTCCACGTTCTACGCGCTGCCCGAGGGTCAGCGCGGCCTCTTCGTCGGCGGCGGCGGCTCGGTCCGGATCCCCCGGCTGATCGGCGCCCACCGGATGGCGGACATGATGCTCACCGGCCGCGTCCTCGACGCCCCCGAGGGCCAGGCCGTCGGCCTCTCGCACTACCTCACCGAGGAGGGCGGGGGGCGCGCCCGGGCCCTGGATCTCGCGGAGCGGATCGCGGCCAACGCGCCGCTGACCAACTTCGCCGTCCTCCAGGCACTCCCCCGGATCGCCGAAGCCTCCCCGGCCGGCGGCCTGCTGCTCGAATCCCTGATGTCGGCCGTCGCGGCCGGAAGCCACGACGCCCAGGAGCGCATGCGGGCGTTCCTCGACGGCCGCGCCGCCAAGGTCGCCGCCGCACACGGCTCCCACGGAAAGGACGCCCGGTGAACGAGATCCTCAGCACCCCCGGCCCCGCGGTCAGGGACGAGTCGGAGATCGGCCGCTACCTCCGCTGGCTGGAGTCCCGGCGACAGCTCACCTTCCCGGACTACGACAGCCTGTGGCAGTGGTCCGTCACCGACCTCGAAGGCTTCTGGTCGTCGGTCTGGGAGTTCTTCGACGTCCGCCCCCACACCCCGCCCACGGCCGCCCTGGGCCGCAGGTCGATGCCGGACACCGAGTGGTTCCCCGGCGCGACCCTCAACTACGCCGAGCACGCGCTCGGCCGCGAGGAGGACCGCGACGCCGTCGCGGTCGTCGCGCACTCCCAGACCCGGGCACCCATCGAGCTGACCTTCGGCGAGCTCCGCGACCAGGTCGCCCGGGCCCGCGCCGGGCTGCTGCGCCTCGGCGTCCGCAAGGGCGACCGGGTCGTCGCCTACCTGCCGAACATCCCGGAGACACTGGTGGCCTTCCTCGCCACCACGAGCATCGGCGCGGTCTGGGCGGCCTGCGCACCGGAGTTCGGCCCGCGCAGCGTGGTCGACCGGTTCGCCCAGCTCGAACCGAAGGTGCTGCTGACCGTCGCCGGCTACCGGTACGGGGAACGGGACGTCGACCGCCGTACCGAGGTGGCGGAGATCGCCGCCCTGCTTCCCACCCTGGAACGGGTCGTCCACGTCCCGTACGGTCCGAACGCCCTCCCCGACGCGCTGGGCTGGCCGGAGCTGCTCGCCGAACCGGGCGAACCGGCCTTCGAGCCGGTGCCGTTCGACCATCCGCTGTTCGTGCTCTTCTCCTCCGGCACCACGGGCATCCCCAAGGCGATCGTCCACCGGCACGGCGGGATCCTCCTGGAGCACCTGAAGAACAACGCGCTGAGCTGGGACCTGAAGCCGGGCGACCGGATGCTCTGGTTCAGCACGACCGCCTGGATGCTGTGGAACACCCTCGTCTCGGCGCTGCTCGTCCGCGCCTCGATCGTCATGATCGACGGCAATCCGGTCCACCCCGACCTGCGGGAGCAGTGGCGGATCGCGCAGGACACGGGGGCGACGCTGATGGGTGTGAGCCCCGGCTACCTCATGGCCTGCCGCAAGGCCGGGATCCGGCCCGCCGAGGAGTTCGCCCTGCCGCGGCTGCGCCAGCTCGGCGCCGCGGGCAGCCCGCTCGCCGCCGACGGCTTCCGCTGGGTGGCAGAGCAGTTCGGGGACCAGGTCCTCCTGAACGTCGGCTGCGGCGGCACCGACGTCTGCACCGGAATCCTCCAGGGCAGCCCGCTCCAGGCGGTGCGCGCCGGGGAGATCTCCGGCCCCTGCCTCGGGGTCGCCGCGTACGCCTACGACAGCGAGGGCCGGCGGGTCGTCGGCGAGCTGGGCGAGCTGGTGATCACCGAACCGATGCCGTCGATGCCCGTCGGCTTCTGGGGCGACACCGACGGCTCCCGCTACCGGGCCGCGTACTTCGAGGAGTTCCCGGGCGTGTGGCGGCACGGCGACTGGGTGCGGTTCGCGCCCGAGGGCCACTGCGTCGTCGCCGGCCGCTCCGACGCCACCCTCAACCGGGGCGGGGTCCGGCTCGGCACCGCCGAGTTCTACGCCGTCGTCGAGGACCTTCCCGGGATCGAGGACAGCCTCGTCGTCCACATCGAGGACCCCGAGGGCGGCAACGGGGAACTACTGCTGTTCGTCGCCGGCCCCGTGGAACTGGACGACACCCTCCGCACGGCGATCGCCCGGGCGCTGCGGTCGGCGCTGTCGCCGCGGCACGTCCCGGACGTCATCGAGCAGGTGCCCGCCGTCCCCCGCAACCGCACCGGCAAGAAGCTGGAGGTGCCCGTCAAGCGGATCCTGCTCGGCGCGCGTCCCGAGTCCGTCGCCAGCGGCGATGTCCTCACCGACCCGCGCTCGCTGGACCCCTTCGTCGCGTACGCCGCCGGGCGGGCCACCGCCACCGCCTGCGCCACCGACACCGGCGCCGGCACCGGCACCGGCACCGGGCACGGGAGCGCGTCGTGAAGGTCGCCGTCGTCGGCACCGGGGTCATCGGGGCCTCCTGGACCACGCTCTTCCTGCTGCACGGGCACGAGGTCGTCGCCGGCGATCCCGCGCCCGGCGCGGAGGAGCGGCTCCGGGCGGCCATCGCCGCCGACCAGCGCCGGCTGTCGTTCACCCCCGACCTCGCCGAGGCCGTCGCGGACGCCGACTTCGTCCAGGAGAACGGCCCGGAACGTCCGGACCTGAAGGACGAACTCTTCGCCGTCCTCGACGCCGCGGCCCCACCGGGGACGATCCTGGCGAGCAGCTCCTCCGGACTGCCGCCGTCCCGGATCCAGCGGGCCTGCCCGGCCCATCCCGAACGCGTCCTGGTGGGACACCCGTTCAACCCGCCCCACCTCATCCCGCTGGTCGAGGTCGTACCGGGCGAACTGACCGACGAGGCCAACGTCGAAGCGGCCATGGGCTTCTACCGCAGCCTGGGCCGCCGTCCGATCCGACTGCGCCAGGAACTTCCCGGCCACGTCGCGAACCGGCTCCAGGCCGCGCTGTGGCGGGAGGCGTACTCCCTGGTCGAACGAGGGGCGGCGAGCGTCGCGGACATCGACGCGGCCATCGCCCACGGCCCCGGCCTGCGCTGGGCCCTGCTCGGACCCTTCCTCAACCAGCACCTCTCGGGCGGCCCTGGCGGCATCGCGCACGTCCTGGAACACCTCGGCCCGCCCATGGAGGAGTGGTGGGCCGACCTCGGCACGCCGCGCCTGACACCAGGACTGACGCGCGCCGTCATCGAAGGCGTCGGCGACGAACTCGCCGGGACCGCGACGGCCGAGCTCGTCGCGGAACGCGACGCCCTCCTCTCCCTCCTCCTCGACGCCAAGAACCGGACCGACCACCTGTGAGCACTCCGATGAACCCCGCCGATGTGATCGCCATCGACTTCCACGTCCACGTGGAGCAGGACGCCCACGGCCATCTCGCGCTCGACGCGGAGCTGATGGACGCCTCCGCCGCCTACTTCAGGTCCGGCCAGGACCGCACACCCACCGTGGAGCGCCTGGCCGCGTACTACCGCGAACGCCGCACGGCCGCCGTGATCTTCACGGTGGACGCCACCACGGGCCTGGGCCACCCCGCACTGTCCAGCGAGGACATCGCCGAGGCCGCCGCCGCCCACCCCGATGTCCTCGTCCCGTTCGGCTCGGTCGACCCGCACCGACCGGACGCCGTCGCCCGGGCCCGCTCGCTCGTCCTCGACCACGGCGTGCGCGGCTTCAAGTTCCACCCGAGCCTCCAGGCGTTCGCGCCCAACGCCCTTGAGCACTACCCGCTCTACGAGGCGATCCAGGAACTCGGTGTCCCCGCCCTGTTCCACACCGGGCAGACCGGGATCGGCGCCGGCCTGCCCGGTGGACGCGGCATCAAGCTGCGCTGGTCCGACCCGATGCTCCTGGACGACGTCGCGGCCGACTTCCCCGGCCTGACGGTCGTCCTCGCCCACCCGTCGGTGCCCTGGCAGGACGCGGCGATCTCCATCGCCACGCACAAGGCCAACGTGTACATCGACCTGTCGGGATGGTCGCCGAAGTACTTCCCGCCGCAACTCGTCAAGGCGGCCGGCTCCTTCCTCCGGCACAAGGTGCTGTTCGGCTCGGACTTCCCCGTCGTCACACCCGACCGCTGGCTGGCGGACTTCGACACCCTCGACATCGCACCGGAGGTCCGCCCCCTGATCCTCAAGGAGAACGCGGCCCGCGTCCTGGCCCTCTGACGACCCACGCAGGACGCGACCGGGCACGCGGTGGTCCACCGGCCCCCGTTCCTCTCATCGGCAATCCGCCGGGCTCACCCACCGCACCTGCCGGCCCGACCACGAAGGCGAATCGCCTGTCGTCGAAGGCAGGTCGGTCCGCCTGGAGGTCGGCCTGCCGCACAGGTCGAATTCCGGTGTCCCGGCGGCCCGCCGGTCGGCATACTCTGGACCGTGGAGGACGCTGCGGGCATTGACGAACTGCGGGAACTGGTGGGGCGACTGAGCGGCTGCGCCGTGAGAGCGGTGCAGGTTCAGCCCCACGGCGAGGGCCGATTCGGCCTGCAGCTGTCGGCGCGGGACCGGCTCGGATGGCTGTGGATCCACTCGGAGGCTTGGCGCCTGGACGGCCGGGAAGCCGTACTCGCGGCCGCGGGCGACGACACCGGGCGGCTCGCCGTGGACCTCTCGACGCTGGTCGACCGGGTGATCAGCTCGGTGGACGTGCGACTGCCCGGCCGGGACACCCGGATCCGCTTCGAGGACGAGGTACTGACGATCTACTCCGTGCATCACCGAGACACGTCCGCCCTGCCGGACTGGACATTTCGCCTGCCGTCCGGACGACTGCTGCAGGTCGGGCCGGGTCCACGATGGGCAGTGGTCGAATGAGCGCCATCGACCTCGCCGGGGCCCGGCGGAGGATCGACCCGCTGTTGGGACAGCGGGCGTGGAACGTCCGTCGCGGCATCGGCAGCTACGTCTCGATCGAGTTCGGCCATCCGTTGCCAGCCGACGGCCGTGGCAACGTGCACGGCCACTACCACCTGTGGATCATGATGGCCGCATGGCGGCTGGAAACCGCGGACCAGGTGATCGTCGGATCGGAGGACCCGGATCAGGACATCGATCAGGCGCTCGCCCGACTCGAAGGCAGGCGGCTCACCGAGGTTCTGATCCGGCCGCCCGCGCTGGAGACCCGGTTCGACTTCGCCGGGCTCAGGCTGGAGACCTTCCCGATCTTCCGGCACGATCCCCAGGAAGGCGAGTACGACCACTGGCTCCTCCGGATCGGTGACGGCGACGCGCTGGTGGCCGGCTCCGAAATGACGATCGCGCCGAGGCTCCGGGCCCCCTGACGGGTCGGCCACAACGCCGACAGCGGCAGGACGACCCTACGGGACTTCGTCCCAGGAGCGGTGGATGCCCGGCTGCAGCCGCAGCGGGCGAGGTACGTGTACGCGGCCTGCCTCGACGGTGGGCTCGTCGGCCTCGGCGAGTCGAAGGTCCGTAGCCTGGCCCACCGTCAGGGCGCGATCTCCTGCCTCGTCCGTCCCAGGTGCGGGGTCGAGGCGTGGGCACAGCCATCGGCGGGGAACCTCTCGGCAAAGGATTCGGAGCAACTGGACTGCACCGGATCCATGCGACCTGCGATCCTCCGCCGGGCCCCTCTGCCCCGACGTCCTCGCACTCGCCCGCCAGGCCCGGCGCACCCGCGGCCGGACCTCCCTCGTCCGCTCGCCCCGCCTCGCGCCACGCCTGATCGAGGCCGCCGCACGCGCCTGACACACCGTCCCTCCACCCGGGGCACCAGCCGTGGCGCCTCCGCCGGAGTGGAACGGCACAGCTCCTCCGCCGGTGCACGACCGGCGCTGCTGGAGCGGGCACCACTTGTGCCGCGGATCAGGAGAGCTGTCCACGCACCCATTCGACGTCAGGATTGGTGTACGGCCGACCTGCCACGACAACGGTCGGTACGGTCTCGTTGCCGTCGTTGGCCGCTCTCACGGCCGCGGCCGCCGCCGGGTCGCGCCAGATGTCGACCCAGTGCAGCCGACGGGCGCCGCGGCCCAGCCCGATCCGCAACCGGATGCAGTACTTGCAGCCCGGCCGCCAGAACACGACCGGCCGGCCGTCGACCGCGCTGCGCCGCTGTGCCTCCTCCGCACCGACCGACCCCGGGAAGATCAGAGGCGAGTTCACGACGGCGAGCGGGAGGAACACCGCCAGGAGTGCCACGGCCATGGCGGGGTTCCCGGAGCGGACCAGCCCGATCGCGACGGTCGAGCCGCAGAACATCAACAGCAACGGAAGGATCCAGACGCGCATCATGGTGACGCACGCTAGCAAGGAGCAGGAGGACCCGCCGTAACCGCCCCGGGACCGGAACCCGCGGGCCACTCGCGGCTCGGGCCCACCCCGCCCCGGAGAGCCGAACCCGCACCGAGCGACCGCACCACCATTGAGCGGGGAGACCGCCACGGCCGAGGTGACGTGGACCGGGCTTCTCGGTGAGGGAGTCGATCGACTCCATCGTGGGGCCGAATATCGCGGACCCCGGATATCTCACGAAGTCGAGACCGTTGCTCCGGGAGAAGAAGTTGACGAGCGACAGCAGCGCGTCAGGCGGGTCCCGGTAGTTCAGGATCACCTTGGGACTACCGGAGTTCAGCCACTCCGCGAGGAAGGTGTTGTCCGCGCGCCAGACGTCCATGGAATGGAAGATCCAGCTCATCCCGGCGGGCGTCTCGGAGAACGGCGACGTCCGGATTTCGGGCTTGAACCTGAGGTTCAGCACCGAGCCCGGGGCGACAGCCTCCACGTGCGCCAGCGGCGCCACGGCCAGCCTCACCTGCCAGGCCCACGCGAGCTGGTGCCACAGCTGGTCGGTCCTGCCGAGGAACCCCGCCCGGTCCCGCCGGTGGTCCAGGCCCGCCAGCTCGTCGGGATCGAGGTACCGCTCCGCCATCTCCTGCCGCTCGGTGATGCTGAAGGCGGGGCGGCCCTCGGCCGGCGGTACCGGCTCTCCGTAGACCCGGAAGCCCAGTTGCACCATGAGTTCCTGAATCAGGTGCGTTCCGCTGTTGCGCGGAGATATGACGAGTACGCGTTCGGTGGCCATGTCTGCCTTTCCCAGGAGGGCGCGGCCCGCCGATGTGGCGGGCCGCTCCTTCGAACCGAATCAGCGGGCGCCGCAGGACGTGGACGCCCCGCGATAACAGCGCGAGATGCTGCAGGTCTCCTTGCAGGACAGCCAGTTGCTGAAGGATCCCTCGAACGAGTGGATGTCCGCATTCACGGCGATCCGCACGTCCAGGTCGAACTCGTCGGACACATCAAGATCGGCAGAACGAGCGCCCACTTGCCGGGTGCCGCCCGGGCCGACGTCGGCGTCAAGATTTCCTTGACAGGAAGATCACGTCAAGGAATCCTTGACGTTGTGAACGCCTCTCAGGACATCCCCGCCGCGGCCTCCCCCGCCAGTGCCACCTCCCCCGCCTTCGCCCCCGTGCTGGGGCTCCTCGCTCTCGCGACCAGCCTGGTCGCCGTCGCCCTGACGCTCGCCGACGACCTCGGGGCGGGCGCCACCACCGCGCTCATCGCCGCGGACGTCGTGCTCATCGCCGCGATGGGGGCCCTGCTCGCCGCGCAACGGCCACAGTCCACGCCCGGCGTTCCCCTGAACGGCCTGGGCGCTCAGGATGCCCGGGAGAACGCGGCGCGACGCCGGCGGGACGACGAACTGCTCGACGCCCTGGAGCCCTTGGACCCCGCCGGCCGCGCTCGGGACGACCAGCGATGAGCAACGCCGAACTCCTCAGCCAGCAGGAGATCACCGCCATCCGCGAGGAGATCGCGGCCGCCGTGCTCCGCACCCCCGAGGGACTCGCCGAATCCCTGGAGCGCGACCCGGAGAGCTTCCTGCGCCTGGTGGCCGCGGCCCGCGTCGGCGCCGAGGAGTCCAGCCGCCTCCTGCGCGAGGCCATCCAGGGGGCCAGGGCCGCGGGCCACAGCTGGGACAGCGTCGGAGGCGTCCTCGGCGTGAGTCGGCAGGCCGCCCAGCAGCGGTTCGCCGTCAAGGCCCCGGCCGTGACGGCGGACTCCGCCGAGGACGGGGCGGACGGGACCGCCGCCGCCGACGACGCACCGGCACGCCGGACCATCACGCCCGTCACCGCCTTCAACGAGATGGCCGAACTCGACACCGCCGGGCGGGACGGCTGGCACCTCGTCGACTACGGAACCCTGTTCCTCGTCGTGGAAGCCTCCGACCGGACCTGGGAGCACCGACGCGCCTTCGTCGGCCAGCGCCGCCGGGTGCACGCGGACGGGTGGACAGAGGTGGGTTCCGGCTCCTTCCCCTGGCGCTACTACAAGCGCCCCGCAGACCGGCCGGACACCCCCGGCACGCCCTGAAGCAGGAACCCGGCCCGGCCCCGACAGCGCCGGTCGCGGTCAGGGGTCCGGCCAAGGTGGGCCCAAGGCGCAGTGGGACGGCGCCGGTACGTCGGCAGTGCGGTTCGGTGCGGGGTTGGCGAGCATGTCGCGGGGCGGCCGACACCGTTCCCGGCCCGGCAGAGAACGGGGGTGACCCGCGTCGAGGACGAAGTGCCGTACCAGACCGTCTACTCGGGGCCTCCGTACCGACCGGGAAGGACGTATTCCCCGGGCCCGTGGTCGGGCCGCAGACTCGGACCGGCCGGATCCGGAGTCGTGTGTCGGCCGCCCGCACCGAACGGAGGAGTGTCCGATGAGAACGATCCGAGCTCTGGTCCTGACCGTACTCGCCGCACTTGCGGCTCTCGGCCCGTGGACGACCGGGCCGGCGTCGGCGAACACCACAGGTCTCGACGGCACCTGGTCCTGCACCGTGCCCGCCGGCTACGTGCACGACGCCATCGCCTCGGGCTGCGGTGGCAGCGGCGTGACGTTCCGCCTGCTGACACCCGCCACCGGGCGGTGGAGCTGCGCCGTCCCGGACGCCTGGACGTACGACGCGCTCGACTCGTCCCTCGGGGGCAAGCCCTACGGACCGTGCCAGCTGGGCGCCTCCAAGGGCAGCGCCACCAGGCTGCTCGCCCCCGTCGACGGCGCGTGGGTGTGCGCTCCGCCCAAGGCGGGCGTCTGGACCTACGACCGCATCTCCACCACCCCGGTACTGAGCGGGTGCAGCGCCTACGGCGGCAACTACCACCTGCGCACGCCGGCCACCGGCCTGTGGGCCTGCACGATACCGGCGGGCTTCACCTCCTCCTCGACGACCGCGTCCACCGACTGCCGCGGCTACAGCCACCTGCTGCGCCGCCTCTGACCGAACGCCCCAACGGCACCGGTCGGACCGTCAACGGCTGCGAATCCTCGCACACCGCGCGAAACAACGGCCGTGTCCGATGGCAGAGTCCGATGGCTGCGGGCGGCCGGGCGCGACCCGGCCGCCTGCAGCCCTGCGCCCGCCACGGCAGCACGTGCGGCTGGGGATCGAGGACCTTCCATCGCTCCCACCCGGAGGGCGGCGGCCCGCGTCCCCTGCGGGAACCGGCCGCCGCAGGGGACGACGACGGACCCGACGAGCAGGCGAACCCGCTGCGTCCGTTCCCGACCCGCCCGGTGCGCATCGGCCGCGCCATCGCGCGGAACGACGTGGCGCAGCACGCGGCCGAGGCCGGAACGGATGACAACCCCGGTCCGTGATCTCAGGGTTTGGCGGCTTCCTCGCACGCCGAATAGTGGTCGAAGGTCCTGGCCGTGTCCTCGTCGTCGAACTCGTCGACACACAGAGCGACGTCTTCCTTGGCGGCTGCGCAGGCGTCCTTGGCGACCTGGGTGTTGACGCCCGCGAGCACGGCCCGTCCGACGCACTCCGCGACGGTGCGGGTGGTGGCGTGCGCGGGCGCGGCAAGCGCCAGGGCAGGGGTGAGGGCGGTGGCCGCGACAACGGCCAGTGAGGTGAGAAGTCGGCGCACGGGAGTTCCCTCCGATTCGGGGAGCCGCTGGGACCGGCGGCCCGCCAGGACATGTCCGGACACTCCGGTGGGCCGCTGCGGACCCGAGGCATCCGTGTACACACCTACCGCCCCGGAACCGACTCCTGACCACGAAACCGCAACCCGCGACGACTCGTTCCCCCGAACGGCCCACACCACCACTGCGAACCCGCCGGGAGCGGATGGTGGTGACGACGACGGCGGTGCCGGGCGCGGTTGAGGCAGCCCATCCAGGCGAACGGATGGCTGGCCGGACGGGTCCTGCCGACGACACCGAACCCCGCAGCGGTGGAGACGGTCACCCGGCGCGATGAGGCGCAGAAGTGGCGGCAGCAGCCACAGCTTGAGCGAACCGCAGCCGTGGATCGGGAAGGGAGTGCCGCCGGGGCCAGGACGTGGTCGAGGATGCCGGTCAGGGCCCGCGCGGAATCGTCACGGCAGGGTAGCCGCTCTTTCGCGGACCGGCCGCCCTACGCTCCGCGGGAGGGGACGGCGGGACAGTGCTTCCCTCACCCTGGACGCGGCTGTCAGTGCGGCAGGCTGCTCGTGCGGCGGCGCGCCCGGATTGTTGACCGGTGGAGGCTGTGACGGGACGATTCGCCTGAGCGTGCGAACGCACGCAGGTTGGGGGGACCGTCCGTGGCCATGCCAGTAGCACCAACAGCGGGAGTCTGGCGAGTGGTTCCGGGGAAGAAGGAAGGGATCTCCGGAGCCGAGTTCCTGCACGATGCGGTGAACCACGTCGACTTCACCCACCCGGGCGGACCCGCCACTCACCGCGAGTACAAGGTCGACGGGCAGTGGACCAGCAGTAGAACGGCACGGGCGACGATGGCGGCCCCGGCGCTGGCGGCCGTTCGGGCGCACGTCACCGGCAACATCGTCAGCACTCTGGTCAAGGAAGCATGCCTGCTGGACGCGGTCGTTGACGCGGTCGTCGAGCGTGTGACGCCGAACTGGACGTGGTGTCCGGCCCCGGATGTACACCAGACCTTCCACGTGCGCACCGCGTTCGGGGCGGTCACTCCGGAACTGTGCGACCTCGCCGTCCACCTGATCGCGCTGCGCAGCGCGGCCGAGGCCCGGCTGCGTCAGATGACGAAGCTGAACGTCCCCGAGGTCACGCTCATCACCAACGCCAACCTGGCGACGAAGAAGACCACGGTTTTCAGGATCTCCTGGAATCTCGTGCTCGCCGCGGGACGCGGCGCCTGCATCGATGCCCTCAAGAAGCAGCCGACGCGTACGCCGATGATCAGTGGACCGCCGTCGCGTGATCCCGCCAACGGCGAGATGAACGCGATCGTCGGCGCCAAGATGCTCGCCGCCGACACCGGGCTCAGTCGGCTCGACGCAGCCGGGCTGATCGACCTGCCGGGCCAGAGCGGCAAGACGTTCAAAGCCTCGGTGGGCAAAAGCACGTTCTTGGACAAGCCGGGCGATCTGCACAAGGCGTACAACCACCTGCGCTTCCTGCTCTACGTCGAGTGGCGGGCCGTCGACGAGCTCATGCAGTAGAAGGCCCGGCACGGCCCCGCTGAAGCCAACCTGGCAGTCACCCGTGCGAGTGCTCCCAGGACAGCGGAGCGGCCCTCGCGTGATCCTGAACTCGAAACCGAGATCGAGGACTTGACGCGAAGGCCGCGCTGGTGATTGTGGTGGATCAGGACCGGGGTCCCCGAACGCGTTGGTCAGGACGCGAGTTGCGGGGGCGTGCCGCGTCGGGCACGCCCCCGCAACGACGGACTGTCGGGGCTCAGGGTCCCGGACGGTGCGGGGTCGACCAGGAGTCGTTCGGGACCTTCCACTTGAGGTCACGTCCGTCGACCCCGGGGATCCACTTCGTCCACCCCTGGGTAGCTATGACGCCGAGACCGGATGCCTTGTCGGTCCCGATCGTCCGGGGTGGCTGGCTCGCCCGGTACTGGATGGCCTCCACGTGCGGGAAGTCGTCGCCCTTGATTTTCACGGAGATGCCTTCGTCGAAGCCGCAATTGTTCTTCGGTACGCTCAGCTCGACCCTGTAGTCGATCGACGCCCACTTGAGAACCGGCTTGTTCGCGATGGAGCCGATCAGCCCCTTGATGGTGGCTTTGAAGCCGTCGCCGGTCGAGGTCGGTGTCACGTCCGTCAGGTCGTTGCCGTCGCCCCGCGGGTGCGCCGCCCACTCCTTCTGAACGATGACCGGACCGCTGCTGGGAGCCCCCACCGCGGTCGAGTGGGTCGGGGCCGCGTCCATGACCACCTCGCCGGTGTCGGTGTCCCATGCCAGCACGATGCGGTAAGGGGCGTCTCCGTCGGTGCTGAACCCCCTGCCGTCCCCCTCCATGAAAGGGGCCGGGCTCTTGGCCGCGATGAAGAAGCGCACGACGATGATGCCGTTGCCCGGACGGATCGGGCCCTTGGCCGGGATCTTCGTGTGGCCGGACTGCTGGGGCTCGGTGAAGAGCTTCTTGACCTCCGCGTAGTCCTGGTCGATCATCAGCAGGCCGATGGCCAGCGCGATCCCCCCGATCCCCCCGATCCCCGGAATGAACCCACCGCCCGCCATCAGGCCCGTCGGGTCGGACGCGCTCGCCGGGGCGTTGTTCGCGTAGGCGTAGCCGTTCATCTGCTGGGGGTCGCTCAGGTCCATGACGGGGTCGACGCTGATGAAGCGGCCGAGCGCCGGATCGTACTCGCGGGCCCCGATGTGGGTGAGCCCGGTGCCGTCCTGCGGTTTGCCGAGGAAGCCCTTGTCGTCGGGCCAGTTGCCGGCGGCTGCGCCCTGCGGGGGCTGGGCGCCGCGGGGCGCCCCGAACGGTGTCTGCTTGCGCCGGGTGACCTGCTGGCCCGCGCCGTCGATGCTCGTCGTCGCCGTGCCGTGCTGGTCCGCGGTCTGGAAGGTGACGACGGTGCCGCCGGTCGCGGTGGCGGTGCGGACGGCGACCACGACGCCGTCGTGGCTGTAGCTGCGGGTCCCGAGGACCTTGACCGACACCTTGTCCCAGGTCAGCTCGGTCTCGCCCAGGTAGAGGGTGACCAGGCCGGCGTCCTTGCGGAGCAGGCGGTTGCCGTCGGCGTCGTACACGTAGGTCGAGCCGCCGCTGCCGCCCGTGGGGCCGTTCGCGGTCAGGTGCCCCTGGTCGTTCCAGGTGAGCGTCTGGTCGAACGCACCGCCCGATCCGGTGGCCGCCCGGCGCCGGAGGTTGCCCGTGGTGTCGTAGGCGTAGGTCTCGGTCCTGGTACCGCCGGGGCCGGTCTCGCTCACCCCGGTGGTGCGGTGGCCGGTGTTGCTGTAGCTGCGCACGGTGGCGGCGGCGCCCGCCGGTCCGTGCCGGGTCTCGGTACTGCGGTTGCCGGCGGCGTCGTACGCGTAGCTGGTCCAGTACGCGTCCGGGCCGCCGACGTTCGCGGCCGGGCCGGTGGTCGTCGGCGGCGCGGCGCACTGGTCGGTCGCCGTCCACGCCTCCGTCGTGCGGCGCAGGGCGTCGTAGGCGAAGCACTGGGTGTCGGTCTGCGCGGCGCCCGCGCCGGCCTTCTGCTGTTCGCCGATCGCGGTGACGTTGCCCGCGGCATCGTAGGTGTAGTGGGTGTCGGTGAGGTCGACCGGAGCGGTGTCGCGCTTGACGCTGACGTCGGTCAGCCGACCGGTGTGCAGGTCGTGGCCCAGGCGCTGGTAGACGCGCTTCCCGGTGATCGAGGAGTCGATGCCGTTGATCCGGCCGTAGTTGTCGTACGTCGTGTTCTGCACGTACGGCACCAGGCCGGCGGTGGTCAGCGGCAGGCCGAGGAGGTTGTCGTAGGTGTGCCCGACGGTCTCCGCGCCGAAGCCGCCGGCGGCCGGGAGGTCGGTGCCTTCGAGCTTGCCGGTCTGCTGGTTGTAGGAGTACTTCCAGCTGTAGGTGCCGGCCAGTTTCTGTTCGGCCGCGGGGACGGTGACCGTGCGGCCGGTCGGTTGCCCGCGGTCGTCGTACCCGGTGACCGCGGTGGTGTACGCCTGGCCGTTGTCGAAGCTGGTGGACGAGGTCGGCAGTCCCTTGGCGACGGTGTCGAACACCCAACTGGACCGCAGGACGCCGTCGTTGCGGACGGCGGTGGTCCGCCCCAGAGGGTCGTACTCGGTGGTCAGGGTGTCACCGCGCGCGTCGGTCGCGGTGACCGGGCGGTCGAGGGCGTCGTAGGTGAGGGTCAGCGCGCCCTTGTCGGGGTCGACGGTCGTGGTCTTCCGTCCCCGGACGTCGTAGGCGTACGTCCACACGCTGCCGCCGGGGGCGGTCACCTTGGTGAGCAGGCCGCGGTCGCCGTACTCGTAGGCGGTCGCCGCCCAGGCCGTCCGGGCGGGGTCGGTGTACTCCCGCAGTTCCGTGGTGTTGCCGCGGACGTCCGTCAGCTTCGTCGTGGCGGTGCCGCCGTCCGGGGGCAGGACCGTGGTGCGGTCGCCGCCGTAGAGGGTGGTGGTGCGGCTCTTCTCCTGGTTGAGGTACTTGGAGACGACCGCGGTCGGGCGGCCCACCCCGTCGTACTCGGTGACCTGCTGGTCCACCACCCCGTACGGGTCGCCGGAGACGAGTTTCGGTTCCGGCGCACCGGTCGTGAAGTACGGCTTGAACTCGATCGGTGTCCAGCCGTGCGTGTCGTAGAACTTCTCCGTGATCAGCCGGCCCCCGGGGGTGGGTTCCTGGGTCTGGCGCTCCCGGAGCAGTGAGTCGTAGACCGTGTGGCCGGTCCGGTAGGCCCCGTTCGGCAGGAGGCTCTTCGAGGTGATCACCGCCGGGCCGGTGCGGGTGATGTCGTAGGTGTACTGGACGCTGGGGTAGGACTGGTGCTCGGCCTTGCTCCAGCCCGCGGCCCATCCCCTGACCAGGCGGCCCAGGGCGTCGTAGACCCGGTCGGTGCGCTTGCCGTTGGGATCCACGGTCGCGGTGGTGAGGCCGCGGCGCGGGTCGAACTCGCTGGTGACGGTGTGGCCGAGGGGGTTGGTGACCACGCTGCTCGCCGCGGCTTCGCCCTGCGCGGGTGTGTAGACGGTGCTGGTGGTGGAGCCGGCGGCGTTGGCCATGGACGTCGCGCGGCCGTAGAGGTCGTATCCGACGGTCGTGACCGGGGCGTAGCCGGATCCGTCGCCCTTGATCTGCTCGGTCGCGGTGAGGAGCCCTCGGGTGGGTGCCGTGCCCGGGGTGCCGCCGTCGTAGGCGCTGCGGTTGTCGGCGACCACGTCGCGCGGCCGGACCGGGGTGTTGGCGCACCCGGTGGCGACGGTTTCGACGCGGGAGGGGAGGTCGAGCAGGTTGGCCGCGGTGTTGCGGGCGTACTCGGTGCGGGTGCAGCGGTCGTCGGTGGGGACGGCGAGGTCGCCGGCGTCGTCGACCGCGGTGACCATCCCGTAGGCGCCGTAGGTCGTGGTGGTCGCGTTGCGGCGCCAGGTGCCGCCGTCGACGAGGACGCGGGTGGCGGTGCGGGCGGTGCCGGAGTAGCGGGCGACGAGGTCGGGGAGGCCGGGTCGGGTGCGGGTGGCGGTGGGGTCGGACTGCCAGGGGGTGTTGGTGGTGGCGCTGACGAGGGGGCCGCCGTCACCGAGGTAGCTGCGGGTCTCGCGGGCCATGCCCTGGAAGGCGGTGTCGTCGTCGACGGTGTTGCCCTCGGAGTCGGCGACCTTGGCGCCGGGGATGCCGCGCAGGTAGAGGGTCTCGGCGAGGGTGCGTCGGTCGTTGCCGGCGCCGGTGCGGGTCTGGACGGTGGCGTAGCCGCGGTACTCGGACCAGGTGCGGTGTTCGGGTTTGGTGAGTTCGTCGGTGGACTTCGCCCAGGCGGGTCCGCCGAGGTAGGCGTAGTCGGTGACCTTCGCCGGGGAGCCGCCGGTGTTGTCCTCCTCGCGGACCTGGGTGACCACGTACTTGTGGAACCAGTCGAGGGTCGGCCTGGTGTCGGAGGGTTTCTGCCAGAACACCGGGTAGCAGCGGCGGTTGTTCGTCTCGGGCGCCGGGAGGTCGCTGGTGGTGCAGTCCTTCCCGGAGTAGACGGCGGCGACGGTGGCGCCGGTCTCG
The DNA here is from genome assembly GCF_044764505.1 of Kitasatospora sp. NPDC094019. Classification (NCBI taxonomy): domain Bacteria; kingdom Bacillati; phylum Actinomycetota; class Actinomycetes; order Kitasatosporales; family Streptomycetaceae; genus Kitasatospora; species Kitasatospora sp. NPDC094019. The sequence goes on along the minus strand of NZ_JBIWIF010000019.1, from coordinate 72,843 downwards.
GTGGTGATGCTGTTGACGCGGCGGCGCAGGAAGGGGGGTGCGCCGTCGCCGGTGCCGTCGACGCGGTTGGCGAGCTGGATGCCGTTGAAGGAGACCGGGGGGAGGGTGATCGGGCCGCCGGTGCCGGCGGTGCCGGTGCGGGTGATGGCCTCCAGCCAGAGCGGGAACTCCTTGGCGGTGTCCCCGGTGGGCGGGAAGGTCTGGGTGAGGGTCCAGGTGTCGACGTCCTTGTAGCCGCCGCCCACCAGGACCTTGGTGGTGATGCCGGTGAGGCGCTTGCGGGTCCAGAAGGAGGGCGAGAACTGGCCCTTGCACTCCTTGCCGTCGGCGCAGTCGAGGTCGAAGGGGACGTCGGGCCACCAGCGGGTGGTGTCCCTGGACGGGTCGGGGTCGGTCTTCAACTCCCCCGGGGCGCAGGTGATCCTGGCCGCGGTGTCGGGTACGCAGCGTTCGGAGACGGTGAAGTCGACCCGGGCGGCGGGGGTGGCGTAGACGGCGTCGGCGCGCAGGCCGTACTCCATGCGCAGCGGGTGGCCGCCGCGGACGTAGGAGGTGGCGGTGGAGGCGCCGGTGGTGAGGTTGCCGTTGCGGCCGTAGTTGTTGGTCTCCTTGGCGTAGTAGACGGTCATGGCGTTGCCGCGCGGGTCGATGACGTGGTCGAGGTTCCACCGCCAGCCCTGCTGGCACCAGGAGGCGGCGTGGTTGCCGGGTTTGTTGCAGTCCTCGCCGGGGTTGTTGCCGAAGACGGGAACGGTCCAGGCCGAGTTGGTCTCGTCCTTGCCGGCGCTCCAGCCGGGCAGTCGGTTGAGGCCGAAGAAGTACTGCACGCCCTTGGCGTCGGTGACCTTCCAGTACTCGCCGTCGTTGTCGCCGTTCACGGCGCCGGTGAGCCTCTCCACCTTCGCGGCGGTGTCGTTGACGGGGTGCCAGTTGCCGTCGGCGGCGCGGACGAGTTCGGCGGTGGTGCCGTTGAGGGAGAGGGTGGCGTTGTCGGTGTACCAGCAGAGGTCGCCGCTCCTGGTGGTGTTGGTGGCGGTGCCGCCCATGTCGTCGGAGCAGGTGCGGTAGCGGCGTTCGACGAAGTTCTCGGCGAACGACCAGCCGTCGCCGACCCAGTTGGACTGGTTGTTGCTGACCGAGGTGCGGCCGTCGAGGGCCTGTGAGGAGTAGGACAGCGCGAGGTCGGGTCGCGGGCCGCCGAACACCTCGGGTGTGGGGACGGGGTACGTCCAGGCGAACCCGCCCGCCGAACTGCCGCCGGTCCACGCGCCCGAGGGGGCGAGGCCGGTGGCCTTGAAGTCGCCGCTCGCGCCCGCGGCCTGCGGCTCCGCCGCCAGAACCGTCGGCGCGGCGGCTCGGAGGGGCTGCGTTTCGGACGGGGCCGCTTCGGGGGACCGGGTCGCGGGCGCGTCGGTGCGCGCGTCGGTCTGCGTTTCGGGCTGCGTTTCGGTTCGGGTGCCGGGCAGGTGCGCGGTGACGGTCGTGGCCCCGGCGTCGTTGACCGAGGCGAGGTCGGTGCGGACCTGGCAGGCGGGGACCTCGGGGGTGGTCAGCACGCAGGCGGGGAGCCGCACCAGTCGCAGCCGGGAACCCCAGCCCGCGCCGCCCGCACCGGCGATCGACCGGTAGTCGATCCGCACCGAGAGCGGGCTACCGCCGAGCGCGCCCGTGTCCACGGTGAGGAGCAGTCCGTTGACGCCGGCGGCGCGGGCCTTCCCCGCGTCCAGCACCTTCACCCGCGCCGAGGGGGTCGTCCGCCGTTCGGTGGTGCTGTCGGGTGCGCCCGGCCCGGCGTCGAGCGAGAGTTGCACGGGCAGTCGGCCGGCCGCCGCGAAGCCGCCCGGGCCGGTGGGGCCGCCCGTGAGGTCGACCGTGGCCTCCGCCTCCTGGGGCCAGGCGACGGCGGGCGGTGGTGTCACGGTCTCGGTGTCGACCGGCAAGGGCTTCGGCACGACCGGCCGCACCCGGGCCGGAGCCGCGGCGGGGCCGACCGCGCCAGGCGGTGACGACTTCGCGGCGAACGCCGCGGTCGGACCGAGCAGCCCCGTGAGCAGCAGCCCGGCCAGCCCGGACGCGGTCACCAGTCGCAGGGGGCCTCTTCCCCTGCGGGGTAACGGCATTGGAGTGCGGTCGTCCCTGAACGTGAATGCCACGGCGATTCCCCCGTCCCGGTCATGCCCCGCCCCCGCATGACACATCGCTGTGGGACCGTGCGAACGGAGCACTCGAAGATCAGCAATGCACCGTCAATTCTCGCCGGGTGCGGCGCTGCGTCAATCGGGCGTCACCGAAGGGGTGTTGGGCGGACCAAGCGAGGATGTGACCCGCATCACGTCGCGAGGCACCGTTTTGTTGATGTCTGTGACATGACACCCGGAGCGGCACGAACGGCGCGTTATGCAGCACTTACGTGCGGACGAATCGGGGGCGAAGGGTGCATCCGGCCCGCCCGCCGACCGATGCCGGATCCGGAGGCCGTCCGACCGCTCCCGACATGTGACCCTCGTCACACCACGGTCCCGGGCCGGTGCGCGCTAGTCTCCGAACTCCCGCAGCGCCCAAGGCTCTTCACGCAGTCGCGCGCGGGGACCGGGGCGCTCATGGCCCGGACCCTGGAGGTCGCCTTGACCGCCCGTACCCCGCGCAAGGAGCGAATGCGGCACCGGTGGAGGCCGGTCGCCCTGGCCGTCGCAGCCGCCGTGGTGACAGCCGTTCCCGTCCACTCACCGACGGCCGCCGCCGCGCCGGCACCGGTCGCACCCGCGCCTGCGGCGACCGTTGCCGGTGTCCCGAACAGCCCGGAGGTGAGGGCCACCCGCGCCGAGGCTTCGGCGGAGGCCCGGCGCGCCGGCCACCGGATCGAGGTCGGTTCGGCCCGGACCGAGTACACCCAGGTGTTCGCGAACCCCTCGGGCACCTTCACCGTCGAACAGGCTTTCCAACCGCAGCGGGTGAAGGTCGACGGCAAGTGGGCCGCGATCGACCCGACGCTCCGCTTCGCCCCCGACGGAAGCGTCCGGCCCGTTGCCACACCGCTCGGGATGAGCTTCTCGGGCGGCAGACCCGGACAGGCGCTCGCCGAGTTGAACCGGGCCGGGCGCGGCCTGGCGTTCTCCTGGGACGTCCCGCTCCCGGTGCCGACCCTCGCGGGCCCGGTGGCGACGTACGCGAACGTGCTCCCCGACGTCGACCTGGTCGTCACCGCGCACGCCGAGGAGTTCTCCGAGGTCCTGGTCGTCAGGACCCCGCAGGCGGCCCGGAACCCGAAGCTCGCGCAGCTGACGTTCACCACCAGGGGCACCGGCGTCACCGTGCGCACCGAGGCCGACGGCACGCTGCGGGCCGCCGACTCCGCCGGCAAGGAGTTCTTCACCGGGTCCCGACCGCTGATGTGGGACTCCGGGGCGGAAAACGGGGCGAACGCCGGGGCGAAGCACCCGGCCGCACCGGAGGCCGTTCCGGACAGCGCACCGGAGGCCGTACCGGACGGCGCGCCGGAGGCCGGATCCGCAGCCGAGCCGGGTGCCGCGCCCTCGGACGCGCCCCGGGAGACCCACCCGATGACGGCCACGGTCTCCGGCGCGGGCGACGACACCGAGCTCACCATCACCCCCGAGCAGTCGTTGCTCACCGCACCGGACACGGTGTTCCCGGTCGTGATCGACCCGACCTTCCCCGGCCGGCTCCAGAACTGGACGACCGCCTACAAGCCCACACCCAACACCGGGTACTGGAACGGCGCGGGCTTCAACGAGGGCGACGGCAACAGCTGGACGTCCGTCGCCCGGGTCGGCCACGAGACCGACACCAACGGCACCGCCCGCTCGTTCTTCGAACTGGACACCACGAACCTGTGGGATGCCAACATCATCGGATCGACGTTCCGGCTGCGGGCCACCCACAGCTGGTCCTGCACCGCGAAACCGATCACGCTCTACGACACCCCCAAGATCAGCCCGTCGACCAACTGGAACAACTCGGCCGGCTGGTGGGGCTATCCGGTCTCCACCGCGAAGACCGGCGCGGGCGGCGGCGCCAACTGCCCGGGCGGTGACGTGGAGTGGGACACCACCGGCCCGGCCCGGCTCGCCGCCGGGAACCACTGGTACAACTGGTCGCTCGGCCTGCGCGCGAACGACGAGAGCACCGCCTACTCGTGGACGAAGTTCCAGGCCGCCAGCGCCATCCTCTCCACCGAGGCGAACTACCCGCCGGAGACGCCGGACTGGCTGTCCACGGACCCCGGGACCAGCTGCGACGGCTCCGTCGTCCTCGGCGACGCCCCGGCGGTCCGGCTGCGCGCCCGCGGCCAGGACCGCGACGGCGGCACCGTCAAGCTGTACTTCCGGCTCTACCCGACCGGCGGCCCGGCACGGGACGCCGGAATGGTCGCGGTCTCCGCCGGGAACGTCGGAACACTCGACGTGCGGACCCAGGACCTGCCCACCGGCGAGTACACCTGGGACGTGGTGGCGTACGACGACGCGGCGTGGTCCGGGTGGTCCCCGGCATGCCGCTTCACCATCGACCGCTCCAGGCCCTCCAAACCGCCGGTGGTGACCTCCACCGCCTACGGCCCCGACCCGGCGACGACCGGGCCCGCACGCGGCACCGGGCCGTTCTCCTTCACCGCCAACGGCGTGAACGACGTCGCCCGGTACGAGTACTGGACGGAATGGGACCCCGACCACCGGGCGGTCGACGCCCCGTGCGCGGGCTGCGACCGCGGCATCAGCCTCCGGATCCCGAACCCGGGACCGCACACCCTGTCCGTCCGCAGCAAGGACCGGGCGGGCAACTACTCGGACGTCGCGACCTACGACTTCTGGGCCAGGGGCAGCGGCGCGGTCGACGCGCCGGGCGACCTCGACGGCGACGGAAAGGTGGACGTCCTCACCACCGACCCCGACGGCCGGCTCCTGTTCTACCCGGGCACCGGCACCGGCCTCGGCACACCCTCCCGCGCCTCCCAGTACACCGACACCCTCCCCAACAACGCCACCGCCTGGAAGGGCAACCTCGTCACCAGCCGCGGCGACTGGAACAGCGACGGCTACGCCGACGCCCTGGTGCGCCGCACCGACCCGACCACGGGCACGGTGGAGATGTACCTGCACCCCGGCCTCGGCGACGGACGCGTCTGCGTGGACAAGGAGTGCTCCGGCTACCAGCGGATGCCCGTCCGCGACGACGCCGCCCGCGCCCGGATCGCGGCCGCCACGGACCTGCTCGCCATCGACAACGCCACCGGGGACGACACCGGCCTCGGCTCCGGCTACCCGGACCTGCTCGTGCTGTCCGGCGGGGAGCTGTGGCTCTACCAGGGCGACGGCTCGGGCACGCTGGACGCCGCGGGCCGGAGCCCGGTCCTGCTCGGCTCCGGGTGGACCGACACCACCCTCAGCTCGCCCGGTGACCTGACCGGCGACGGCCGGCCGGAGGTCTGGGGGCGCAACGGGACCACCGGAGCGCTCACGCAGTACTCGCTCACCACCGCGGGCAGCGCCCTGGCGCTCGGCCCCGGCACCGCCGTCGGCGGCACCTTCCGGACGGCCGCCCAGCCGCTGCTGGGCAGCGGCGGCGACCTCACCGGCGACGGCAAGCCGGACCTGTGGGCCCGCGGCGCCGACAAGCACATGACCCTGTACCCCGGCACCGGCACCGGCACCGGCGGCGGATTCGGCCCCGCCGTGCCGCTCGCCGACGGCGTCAGCCTGTGGACCGACTGCCGGACCTTCTCCGGCCTGAGCGTCTGCGGACCGATCCTCGACAAGTACCTCGCCCTCGGCGGACCGACCGGGCCGCTGCGCAACCCGGTGACCGGCACCACCGTCACCCCCGACGGGATCGGCCGCTACGTGCACTTCCGGTCGGGCGAGGCCGAGGGCGGCGCCTCGGCCGGTTCCGTCTACTGGTCGCCCGACACCGGCGCCCACTTCGTCAACGGCAACATCCGCGCCAAGTGGGCCGAACTGGGCTGGGAACAGAGCTACCTGGGATACCCCGCCACCGACGAGCTCAACATCGGCGGCCTGAACACCTCGTGGATCTCCACCTTCGCCGGCGCTCCCGGGGCGACGCCCGGCGCGATCACGTTCACCGGCTCGGCGGGCACCCACGAGATGCACGGCGCCATCTACCAGCGCTACCTCGCCCTCGGCGGGCACAACGTCGTCGGGTTCCCCACGACGGACGAGACACCCACCCCGGTCAAGCCCGGGCGCTACAACCACTTCGTCCTGCCCTCCGGCGGCACCGAACCGTACCTGTCGATCTACTGGAGCCAGGACACCGGCGCGCACGAGGTGCACGGCGACATCCGCGCCAAGTGGTCCCAACTCGGCTGGGAGAACAGCTACCTGGGCTTCCCGACCAGCGACGAGTTCACCGTCGCCGCCGGGCGCCGCTCCAGCTTCACCGGCGGCTACATCCGCTGGAACGGCGTCGCCGGCGGCTCGACCGACTACCGCGGCGGGGACGAACGCCCGATGGCCCGCACCAATGTGGCGGGCGACTTCAACGGTGACGGACGCGACGACGTCGCGACCTTCGTCGACTACGGCACCTGCGCCATGGGCATCTGGACGTTCACCACCGGCCCCGACGGCAGGCCCGCGAACCCGGTCGAGCGCAAGAGCTGGCCCAAGGACTGGTGGTGCTACGGCAACGCCAAGTACCTGGCGGGCGACTTCAACGGCGACGGACGCGACGACCTGGCCGCCGTCTACGGTTACGGGGACGGCCGGGTGAAGATCTTCACCTGGATCGCCAGGCCGGACGGGTCCTTCGACGAGCAGTTGGCCCGCGACGTGCCGCCCGGCAACTGGAGCTGGAACGCGATCAAACCAATCACCGGGGACTTCAACGACGACCACCGCGACGACATCGCCTTCCTGTACGACTACGGCAACTGCGACTCCGGCCTGTTCACCCTCTACGGCCAGGCCACCGGCAGTCTCTCCACCGAGCTCGCGAGCTACCGCTCCGGCGCGGGCAACTGGTGCGCGGCGGCGTCCACCCTGCTGGCCGGCGACTTCGACAAGGACGGCCGCACCGACATCGGCGCCATGTACAACTACGGCAACGGCAACGCCCGGCTGTGGACCTTCCGCGCCCGCCCGGACGGCGGGTTCAACGGCGCGTCCGTCGCCTGGAGCGGCGCCCCGAACGACTGGTGGCCCGAGCGCGCGAAGTACGCCACCGGCGACTTCAACGGCGACGGCTACGCCGACATCGGCGCGGTCTACAGCTACCCCGACGGCCGCGTCCGCTTCTTCACCTTCACCACCCGCCCCGACGGCACCGTCAACGGCTTCACCGGCGGCTGGGACATCCCGGCCGGCGCCTGGGACTGGAACGCCCTCACCCTCACCGGAGGCAAGTACGACGGCGACAACCGCGCCGACCTGACGTTCATGTACGACTACGGCGACACCCGCTTCAGCCTCGCCGTCGTCCCCGGCCGCCCCGACGGCACCTTCACCGGCAACCTGCCCGGCTGGGAGACCCCGGCGGGCCTCTGGTAGCCGCCCCCGCACCACCCGAACCACCACCGACCGTCCGGTCGCGCGCAGCCGTACCGCGCGCGACCGGACGGGCGGGCCCCCGTCGTAGACCCGGGATGCGGCGGTCAGCTCCAGCGGTTCCTCACCGTCACTCGGTGTCCGGGAGGGCCAGGAGCCAGCGGTTCAGCAGGAGTTCGATCTCGGCGAGGATCTCCGGGGCACCGTCGGGGTGGTCCCGGAAGGCCGCGTTCAGCAGGTCGGCGGCCGTGTGTACGGCGAGCCGGGTGCGCAGGGCGAAGGCCGGGGTGTCGGCGTAGCCGTAGTCGCGGACCAGGGCCGCCCGGATCAGGTCCGCGACGGCCTGGTCGCTCGCCCGGTCGTACTCGCGCAGGGCGGGCAGCGGCGGGCCGTCGTACCAGAGCCGACGGAAGCCGGGCTGCTCGGCGCGGAAGCGGGAGTGCTCGGACACCAGCCGGCCGATCAGTTCGCGGGGGTCGGCGGGCAGCGGCCCGGCCAGCGTTCGGTCGGCGATCCGCACGATCCGGTCCAGCCAGTCGACGGTGAGCGCCGTCACGATCGCGTGCTTGTCCGGGAAGAAGCGGTAGAGCACGCCGACCGAGACTCCGGCCTCGGCGGCGATCAGTTTCGTCCCCACCTCGTCGTAGGGCCGCTCCTCCAGGAGCCGGGCGGTCGCCGCGAGGATCCGGGACACCTTCTCCCGGCTGCGCTGCTGCTGCGGTGTGCGCAGCGCGCCGGGCAGCACCGTGGCCTCGGCGGACGTGGGCGGCGGACCGGGATCGGACATGGGGCTCCTTCACTGAGGACGACAGCCTATCTTGACAGCTCGTCAGATACGAATCAGAGTCTGGTTCATGTTTTCCATCGGGGGAGAGCCCGGTTCGTCACTGGGTCGCCGGTTCCATCTGCTCTGTGTCTCCGTCACCGTCTCCGCGTTCGGTGACGGCATGCGGTTCGTCGCGCTTCCGCTGCTCGCCGCCGGGATCACCGGGGACCCGCGCGACGTGACCCTCGTCGCCACGGCCGAGCACCTGCCCTGGCTGTTGCTGAGCCTGCCCGCCGGGGCGCTCGCCGACCGCATGGACCGCCGCCGCCTGCTCTTCCTGGTGGACATGCTGCGCGCGGTGCTGGTCGGCGGTCTGGTGCTCGCCATGGCCGTGGGCGCGGTGTCGGTGCCGCTGCTCGCCGTGGTCGGCTTCCTGCTCGGCTGCGGCCAGACGTTCTACAACGCCGGCTGGGTCGGCGCCGTGCCGTCCGTGGTCGCACCGGGGCACCGGGCCCGGGCGAACGGCCGGCTCCAGGCGGGCGCGCTGGTCGCCGAGCCATTGCTCGGCGCTCCGCTCGGCACTGTGCTGTTCGCCGCCGCCGTGTCGGCACCGTTCGTCCTGGACGCGATCTCGTTCGCGGCGGCCGCGCTGCTGGTACTCGGGATCCGGGACGGCCTCGGCGGAGTGCCGCGGGCGGAGCGGGTGACCGAGCGGCGCGGCTCCGCGGTGCGGCACCTCTGCGCGGAGGCGGGCGAGGGCGTGCGCCGGCTTTGGCGGCACCGGGTGCTGCGGGCCCTGTGCCTGGCGGCCTGCGCGACGAACCTGGTGGCCGGGGGCGTGATCTCCGTCCTGGTGCTGTACACCCGCAACGTGCTGCACCTGGGGGCGGAGGGCTACGGCGCGCTGGTCGCCGTCTTCGCCGTCGGCGGGGTGCTCGGCTCGCTGGCCGCGTCGCGGTCGGCGGCGCGGCTGGGCAGCGGGTGGGTACTGATCGCCGGGCCGATCGGCGCTGCTGCCGCACTGGCCGGTGCCGGTCGGTTCAAGTCCCTGCTGCTGGTAGGGATCTGTACGTTCCTCTGGGGCGCGCTCAGCATGGCGTACGGCATCGTCGCGGTGTCCGTCAGGCAGGGGCTGGTGCCGGAGGGACTGATGGGCCGGGTCGGCATGGCGCACCAGATGCTGGCGAACAGCGGCACGGCGGTCGGCGCGGCCCTGGCCGGGGTGCTGGCGCACGGCTTCGGCCTGCGGTCCCCGTTCCTGGCCGGGGCGGCGTTGCTGGCGGTCACCGGTCTGCTGCTGGTGCCGGTCGTGCGGCGCGGTGCGGATGCGGCGGAGCCGGTGCCGGCGTCCGCCTCCGGCTGACGCGAGGGGAGCCGATGTGCGCCGGTGCGGCGCTGCGCCGCGGCGGCCGGCCGCACCGACGCCTCAGCTCCCGGAGTCCCCTCCCCCGGTCGTACCGTCCCCGTCCGCTCCGCGCGCGTCGTCGACCCCAGCACCGGCACCGTCCGGTGGGCGGCCGAGGTCGGGCCACACGGACACGTGGTCGCGCTCCAGGACCAGCCGCACGCGGTGGGCCAGGCCCAGCGCGTCGGTGAACTCGCGCGGCAGCTGGAGCCGGCCGACCCGGTCCAGCACGGTGTACTCCTGGGCGCCGAGCCCGCCGTCCGCACCGGTGTCGGCCGCGTGGCGGAGCACCTCGGTGGAGGTGCGCCCGTCGCGGATCCGCACCGTGCGGCGGACCTGGTCGGCCACCAGGGCGTCGTGGGTGACGATCAGCACGGTGGTGCCCAGCTCGGTGTTGGCGGTGCGCAGGGCACCGAAGATCTCCTCCGAGGTGGCCGTGTCCAGCTCGCCGGTGGGCTCGTCGGCGAGCAGCAGCCGGGGCTCGTTCGCCAGGGCGACCGCGATCGCCACCCGTTGCTGCTCCCCGCCGGAGAGCGAGGCCGGGGTGCGGTCCGCGGCCGGGGCGATGCCCATCAGGTCGAGCAGCTCCATCGCCCGCGCGGCGCGCCGACGGCGCGGCACTCCGGCGTAGCCCATCGGCAGCTGAACGTTCTCGCGCGCCGTGAGGTAGGGCAGCAGGTTGCGCGCGGTCTGCTGCTGGATCACCCCGACGGTCCGGCGCCGGTAGGCGATCCGCTCGCGGCGCTTGAGTCCGCCCAGGTCGGTGCCGGCCACCTCGACGGTGCCCGCGCTCGGGGTGTCCAGGCCGGCCAGGATGCCGAGCAGGGTGGACTTGCCGGAGCCCGAGGCGCCGACCAGAGCGGTCAGCTCGCCCTCGCGCACGGTCAGGTCGAGCCCCTGCAGGGCCTGCACCTCCACCCCGTCGCGGGCACGGGTGCCGGTGCGGTAGATCCGCACCAGGCTCTCGCACGCCACCATGGGCCGGTCGGTGCCCGGCCCCGGCCTGCCGGTGCCGGATGCGGGTCCCCCGGCCACAGCCACGGCCCCGGCCCCGGCCCCGGGTTGTCCGTTCGGTCGGTCGGTCACAACGCCTCCCCCACTCGTAGCACGGCGCCCAGTCCGCGCCGACGGCTGATCGCCGCCTCCAGGACGGCGGCCGCCGCCATCAGCACCACCAGCGCGACGCCGAGCCCCGCGGTGATCGTCCAGTCGATGTGCACGGCGGGCTCGAACGGCCCGCCGGTGATCGCCCCCAGCCGCAGGCCGGAGCCGAGCGCGGCGGGCAGCATCAGGCCGAGCGCGGTGCCGCCGACCGCCGCCGCCAGCGCCAGCGGCAGCAGCTGGAGCAACTGCAGGCCGAGTACCGCGCGGCCGCCGACTCCCAGGGTCCGCAGGTACGACGTCGTCCGGGCCCGCTCGCCGGCGCCCAGCAGCAGGTCCAGCGCGAACGTGCCGAGCGCGAGCAGCAGGCCCAGCGCGGTGGTGATCCGGAAGGCGAGCCGGGCCGAGTGCCCCAGCCCGTCCGACCGCAGCGCGGCGAGTTCCCCGGCCCGGTCGCGGAGTTCGACCTGAGCCCCGGGCAGTTCGGCGGGAGCCAGCAGCGCGCCGGCGGCGATCCGCATCGCGGCCGGGTCCAGGGGAGGCGCCCCGGCGGCCGGGTAGAGCAGGAGGGCGGAGGGGTTCGTCCGCTGCGGGGGCAGGCGCTCCGCGGACGGGCCGGTGAACACCAGCAGGGCCCCGGTCCTCGCCCCGCTGCCCAGCACCGGCCCGAGGACCGGGTCGCGCAGCGCCTCCTCGGGCAGGGCGCCGACCACGTGGACCAGACGCCGGCTCGCCCCCAGCGCGTTCAGCTCGAAGGTGCCGTCGGGGAGGCGGGCGGCGAGCCCGGGGTCGGCCAGCGCGGTGAGTACGGGGACGTCACCGTCGGCGCCGGTCCGCCCGACGGCCGCGTCCGCCCCGTCGGCGGCCAGCAGGGCGCGGGCCACCGGGGAGGACGGGTCGGCCGCGGCCAGGGCGGCGGCGTCCAGCCCGACGAACCGGGTGCCCGGGAAGGTGGCGCCGTCGTCCAGTGCGACGATCTCCCCGCTCGCGCCGGTGACGGCCACCCGGTGCTCCACGCCGGGAACCGGTGGCAGGTCATCGGCCAGCCGGTCCTTCGGCCCGACCAGAGCCATCGGCGCCCCGCCGGTGCGCCAGGAGGCGATCTGCTCCTGGCCGTCCGCGAGGGTGCGCGGGATCATCCCCCCGTAGACGCCGCAGCCCAGGGACAGGACCAGGACCAGCAGCGAGAGGGCCGCCGCGCCGCTCTGCGTCCTGGCCCCGGCCATCGCCACCAGCGGTACCAGGCCGCGCGAGCGCCGCGCCGCGCGGCTCGCCCGGCGCACCAGCGCGGGCAGCAGCCGGAGCAGGACCCCCACCGTGAGCAGCGCCAGGAGGACCGGCGAGAGGGCGAGTTGGGGGTCGATCCCGGTGCCCGTCCAGGCGCCGCGGGTCCGCAGCGCGACCAGGCCGCCGACGGTCAGGATCAGCAGCAGTACCTCCAGAACGATCCGGCGCGAGCGCGGCACCGGCCGGGTCCGTCCGGCGGAGGCGAGCAGCACCGCGGCCGGCGCGCACCAGACCAGCAGGGCGGCGACCAGCACGGGCACCGGCGAGCCGAGGGCGACGCCCTGCGGCGCGAGCGCGCGGCCGGCCGCCCAGCCCACCGCGACCCCGGCGCCGACCGCCACCGAAGCCTCCACCAGCAGCCGCCCCGCGATACCGGGCAGCCCCGCGCCGCGGGAGACCTGGAGCGCGAACGCGCCGGCCCGGCGGCGGGTCCCGAGCCGGGCGGTGGCGACGGCGGTGGCCACCACCATGGCGAGGAGTCCGGAGAGCGCGAAGCTCTGCAGTTGCTCGGTGCGCTGACGCTGGGCGGCGAAGGCGTCCAGCTCGGGGCCGAGCCGGTCGGCGGGGTTGACCGAGGGCACCATCTGGCCGGCCAGCATGCAGCGCGCCCCGGTCTGGGGTCCGCACAACTGCTCCGGCCCGGCGCCGTGCAGGGTCCTCAGGGCGGACCGCAGTCCGGCGATGCCGGCCGGGGTGGCGGCCGGCCCGGAACGGTCGGTGGCCACCGGCAGCTCCCAGTTCACCTTGAGCGCGCCGCCGTGGCCCGCGATCAGCTCGATGCCGCCGGCGCTGGTCAACGCCTGGCTCTCCAACTGCTGGCCGCCGTCGGGCAGCACCACGGTCCACGGGAGGACCAGCATCGGTGACTGCTGCCAGAGCCGGGCCGCGCCGCGGTCGGTCCGGAAGACCCCGACCAGGATCGCCGGGGCGCGGCCGCCCATGAGGTCGAACCGCCGGCCGACCGTCAGTCCCATCTTCTCGCGGGTCCCTTCGGAGACCGCGACCTCGATCGGGCCCGCCTCTCCGTTCGGCGCCACCAGGTCGGCCGCGGGCTGCTGCGGCGCTCGGCCCTGGAGGTACTCGACCGCCCCGTCCGGGCCGTCGGGTTGGGCGTGGACCAGGTTGAACCCAGGCTCCCTGTTGTAGGGGGTGGGCATCCCGGGGCCGCTCGCCGCCAGGCGGAGGGTGGTGACGCGGGCCCGGGGCCTGCCGAGCGCGGAGGTCAGCTCGGGCCCCGCCGCGGTGCGCGTCCGCTCGCCGAGCGCGTCCAGCTCCTGGTCGAGCGAGCCGGGGCGCGAGGGCTCCAGCCCGATCAGCGGGACGGTGGTGGTGCTCGCGGAGAGCAGCGGCGCGGCCAGCTGGGCGCGGGCGACCCGGTCGGCGAGCGTGCCGGCCGCCATCCGGTCGAACTGCGGCGGCCAGCTCAGCGGGACCGCCGTGAGCAGGGCGGCGAGCAGCGCGAGCACGGCGCAGACCGGCCAGGCGATCCGCGCCTCGCGCCGGATCAGGCGCAGTGTCAGCATGTGGGGCTCCCCCCGTCGAAGCGTCCGTCCTCGCGCGCACCGCCGTGCCCGCCCGTCAGGTGCCGGTCGGCGCGGCAGTGGTCCGCGCCGCAGTGGTCGGCGTACCAGTGGTCCGCGCGCCGTCGGCGGGCGCGCCGCCGGTCCCGCGCCGGGTTCATCCGTCGTCCCCGGCGCGCAGGGCCCGGACGAGGTCGACCCGGGCCAGCACCCGGGTGAGCACCAGCACGGCGAGGGTCAGCAGCAGACCGCCGGCCAGCGCCGTGAGCAGGGCGGCGGGGCGGCCCGGGTCGACGGCCATGGCAGGGAAGACCGGGCGCGCGTAGTCGTCCAGTACGACGAGCGACAGCAGCAGGGCCGCGAGCAGCAGGCCCAGCAGCCCTCCGAGCAGGACCGGCAGCACGGTGACCGCCACCTGTTCGGCGCGCAGCAGCGCGGTCAGCTCCGCGCGCCGCACTCCCAGCGCGCGCAGCAGCGCGAACTCCCGCTGACGGGAGCGGACGGTGCTCACCGCGTGCAGGGTCAGCACGGTCACCGCGAAGAGCGGCGCGGTGATCAGGACGAGCAGCCAGGCGCAGCGCAGGCCGACCCGGAACGGGTCCGTCGCCAGGCCGTCGGAGACCCGCCGAGCGCTCTGCGGCCGGCCGAACTCGCCGCGGCCGTCGACGGCGGCCCAGGTGGCCGACGGGTCCGAGCTGGCCACCCACCAGTGGGCGGCGACAGGTGGGGCGGCGCCGGTGAGCGCGCGGTTGGCGGCGAGCGCGCGCAGGTCCAGCAGCAGGTGGCCCTGCCCCTGGCCGTAGCCGGGCAGCACGTCGATCTTCCCGGTGATCCGGACCTGCTGGGTGCTGCGCCCGTCGCGCTCCCAGTTGAGCGGGACGGTGTCGCCCACCCTGACGTTCGCCGCGTCGAGCAGCGCGCGGTCGGCGATCACGGGCAGCGTGGGGGGTGTCGGCAGGATCGCGCCCGACGGCAGGGTGCGCGGTGCGGGCAGGTCACCGGTCACGGGCGCCGCGAGGACCGCGTCCGAGCCCAGCGGGTCGAGGGGGATCTCCGGCTCGTGGGACCGCATCACGGTGTGCAGCAGGTCGGCCCCTTCGCTCTGCCAGGTGCACGCCTCGGCCTGCGGGGCGGAGATCCCGTCGGGACGGTGCTCGGTGCCGGGGCAGCCGAGCACGGACGGGTCGGCGAGGACCTTGCCGGAGCGGGCCCAGCCCTGTCCCGGCGGAACCGCGAGGTCGGTCCGCGTGCCGTCGGCGGCCACGGCCGTGATCCTCGGCACGCTCAGGTCGAGGGTGGTGCGCAGGGCCGTCGTGCCGGGGAAGTGGACGCCGAGTCGGCCGAGCGTCAGGGGGCGGGCCCGCAGGTCGCCGCCGGGCAGCGGGACGGTGAGGACGTGCGGACGGCCGTCGGCGGGCAGCGGGACCGTCAGCTGCTCGGTCAGCCCGTCGGCGTCCTGGATCCAGAACCGCAGGAGCAGGCCGGGTGCCGGGACCGGCAGATCGGTGCTCGCCCGGACGCTCGCCTCCAGCACGGTCGGCGCGCCGGGCAGCGCGAGCCCCTGGGCGGGCACGGCGGTCAGGGGGGCGAGCAGCTCCGGGCCGGGGCGGTCGGCCTGGTCCGGACGGAGCTTCGGCAGCCCCGCGGCGGAGGCTGCCGCGCTGTCGAGGGCGACCGTCTGGACCACGGTGGTCCCCACGTAGGCGGACTGCTCGGCCACCGGGGTGAGTCCCGTGACACCCGGCAGGGCGGCCAGCGCGGCGTGGCGCTCCCCCGCCGCACCGGTCACCCCTGACAGCCGCAGATCGGCGCCGACCGCGTACGCGCCCCGGTCACGGTCGCTGCTCGGCAGCGCGCCCAGCACCCCGGCGGCCAGGCTGCTGCAGGCCACCGCCAGCAGGGTCACCAGCACCGGCACCGCCTGGCGGCCGATGTCACGGCTCAGACGCCAGGCGCCCAGCGGCAGCACCAGTCCGCGGGCCCGGGCGGCCGCCCGCTCCAGCAGCCGCCCCACCACCGGCATCACCCGCAGCAGCAGGACGGCACCGGACACCGCCATCACCACCGGGGCGAGCACCAGCGTCAGGTCGACCCCGGAGTCGAACCCGGCCCCGGAGCTCCTCACCACCACTCCGTCGTAGTACCGGAGTTGGTAGAGGCCGAAGGCCGCGGCGGCGAGCAGCGCGAGGTCCGCGCCCGCCCGCTGCAGACCGAGGCGGCGCGCACCGCGTGCCCGCAGCGCCCGCTGGGCCCCCGGGTCCATCGCCTGCCGGGCGAGCGGCAGCAGCAGGGCCGCGCCGTGCACCAGGAGCGCGAAGCCCGCCGCCCACCAGCCGGCCCGGCCGTCGTCCACCACCAGGCCGTGCGCTCCGGCGACACGCGGCACGGCGGCGAGCAGGGGCCCGGCCAGCAGCAGACCGCAGACCGCCGCCGGCGCCGCGACCAGTGCCCACTCGCCGGCCGCCGACGCGAGCAGCCGGCCCGCGCCGGCGCCCCGGGCGTTGCGGAGCGCGTGCTCGCCGGCGACCGCGTCGGCCAGCCGGCGGGCGGTCAGCACGAGGACGACGGCGGCGAGCAGCGCGAGCAGGCCCAGCGGCACGGCGATCTCGGCCCGGGCCGCCAGGACCGGCACCACCTGGCCGTCGATCGCCCCGGGCAGGGTGCTGCGCACCGCCGTGTCGGCCAGGACCGGTTCGGCGCCGCGGTAGACCGAGCGGCCGGTGTCCGAGCGGGAGAAGGCCGCCACCCGGTCGCGCAGCGCGGCGAGTGCGGCGAGGCTCGACCGCCCGGTGTCGGGCAGGGCCAGCCAGACGGCGAACATGCGGCCGTCGAACCCCGGCAGCGCGGCCAGCCGGGCCCCGTCGACCAGCACGAGGCTCTGGCTCTCGGCGTCGGCGCCGCCGAGGCCGGTCCAGAACGCGGCGTCGTCCGGGTCGGCCCGGTAGACGCCCGTCACGGTGAGCCTGAGCGGCTCGCCGGTGCCCGGCGTGCGGATGACCGTGCTGGCGCCGGTGTCCAGGCCGAGCCGGTCGGCGGCGGCCTCGGGAAGGGCGACACGCAGCCCTTCGCCGTCCGCCGGGGCGGTCCCGGACGCGTCCGGCCAGCTCCCGCTGCGCAGTCGGGCGTGCCGGCCGCTGTCGGGGAGCACCGTCAGAAGGGCGGGGAGCACGTCCTCGCCGGCCCAGCGGCGCCCGGCGGGCGGCAGGGAGAGGTCGACGGGGCCGATACCGCGCTGTGCGGTCTCGGTGCGGAACGGGGTGCCGGCCATCGTCCGGAGCAGCGCGGAGCGCACCGCGCGGTCGGCCTCGGGAAGGCCCTGCGCCGTCCAGCGCGCGGTCACCTCGACCGAGCGGCCGGCGTCGGCGGCCAGCCGCTGGCGCGCGCCGGCGGTGGCGGCCGACCGGGCCAGCCCGGCCACCGCGGCCAGCACGGCCGTCGCCACCAGGATGCTCACGGCGACGGCCGCCAGCACCGGACCGTGCCGCCCGATCCGGCGCCCCACCCCCGCCAGTTCCATCCACTGCTCCCCTCGGCACCCTCCGCGGAGGGCCGTGTGCCATGAGTCCAACGACAGGACAACGACAGGACAGGGACGGGGCTCTGCGGCGATGACCCTGCTGTGGTCTGTACCAATCCGATCCCGGGGCACATCTTGCACGACGACCCGCCGACCCGGTCCGTTCGGTTTCCGTTCGGCCGCCTTTCTGCCTGAAGGGGCAGCGGGACTGCCCGGCCCGGGCAGGCGGCCGGTCCGGCGCCGGGTGTCGCGTTCGCGCCGGGTGGCCGCGGCGGCCGTGGCTGCCGTGGCGGCTGTCCCGGCATCGGACGCTGCGGTGTGCAGGGGGCCGGTGTCACCGTCGAGGATGCACATCGTCACGTCGGGGACGGCGAGCACGGTGTCACCCGCAGCGACGGCAGGGACCGACGTCTCGATTGCGCTGAACCCGAGCATCACCGAACGCACTGTCAAAAACGCGTATCCAGCCTCTTCGAGAGGCTCGGGGTGCGCCCGCGCCTGGAACCCGCCCCGTTCGCGGCCCTGGAGCACGACCGGATCTACCGCCGGGCCACACCGTCCCGACCGTGCAGGTGGCCATCCGTACACCGGCCCCAATGTCCATCTGTTCCTCCTCCGGCCCGCCGCCGAAGCTGGTGCTTCCCACCGACCAGCGGTGGGCGATCCACACGGAAGGCAGCCATGAAAAGCACCCGACTGACCCAGGCGGTCCTCGTCGCGACCCTCGCGGCCGGGGCGGTCGTCGTCCCGGCGGCGGCCGCCTCCGCCCAGCCCGTCGCCTGCGGCGTGAAGGCCGAACTCGACCTCGGCCGGGGGAAGGCGACCTCCTGGTGCATCAGCCCCGGCCCGCAGGACGCCAAGGAACACCGCGCGGTGATCAAGTGCACCGTCGTCCGCGGCCGCAACACCCCGCACGATCTCACCTTCCCGGTGTGGGGACCGTGGGTGAAGATCGGCCAGAAGTCCACCGCGATGTGCGGGTTCAGCTCCAGCACAGCGGGCTTCTCCTACGAGATACGTTGACGGCACGAGAAAGGGTTGAGGACCATGGAAAAGGTCATCGAAGATCCGCTCTTCCGGCGTGTGGTGGTGAGCGTCGACCCGCTGAGGGGAGTGGTCGGCGTCAGCGCCCCCGCTCTGCCGCCCGCGACCGTCGAGCGCCTGGCCGACCACGCCACCGACCCGTCCCCGGTCGGCACCCGCAACGGCCACGAGGTCCTGCTGACCGTCGACGGCGAGAAGGGCACGGTGACGCCCGGGACGGGTTTCGCCCCCCGCCGCTCCTACCGTGTCAAGGCCGGCCTCGCCGGCACCTCCTACATGCTGCTGCCACTGTCGGAGCACTCCAGTCGCTTCGAGCGCGACGGCGCCGAACTCGGCTTGTTCCGCCGTGACCAGACCGGGCAGATCGAGGTGCGGTGGACCACGCGGGTTCCTCCCAGCCCGCGCGAGGCCGCTCTCGGCCACGCTCTGGCCGCCGCCTGGGGCATCGGAGCGCCGGGAACCTTCAAGTCGGTCATCGGGCACGGCGGAGCTCCCCTGTGACCAGGCCGGGTGGCAGCTTCCAGGAGTGGTTCGGTCTCCTCGGGCCGCTTCGCCGGCGCCTCGACGAGCGGGCTGTTCGTCGTCCTGCACACCAACCCCGCCGCCTGCCTCCTTCCCGGGGGATCGACCTCGGCGAGCGGTACGGGGACCCTGACGATCCTCACCTGACCACGGCCGGCCGGGCCGCCGGACCCGACCGGAACAGCTCGGAGCAGCCCGAACCGCCGGTGCCCGCGCGGGCACCGGCGGCCGTCACACGAGAGGGGTGAAGAAGAACGAGTCTCGGCTGCGCAAGGCACCGTCGGCGGTGAAGGTGAAGAAGTCCGCGAAGCGCAGTGACACCGGGCTCCCGTCGTGCAGTATCCCCGCGAACGACGCCTGCACCGCGGCTTCGTCCTCGTGCGTCAGCACGGTGGCGAGGGTGTGGCGGCCCTCCCTGATCACCCTCTGCTCGCGGTGGAAGTGCGCGGGTCCGCCCGGTCGTGCCAGCGGCGGAGGGAGACGGTGAACACCGCGCCGGGGTCGGCGTTGCCGAAGTAGCCGAGCTTCTGGTCGACCACCCGGCGCCGCAGGAAGCTCCGGTCGCTGCGGCCGAGCGAGCGCCACAGGCCGTGCACGGCAGTGTCGAAGATGGAGAAGTACGCCGCGAAGTAGACCAGGCCGGCGCCGTTGAGGTCCCGGGTCACGTCGAGGACGTACTCGACGCTGCGCGCCGGCCCGGCCGGGACGAGGTCGCGCGGGTCCTCCGTGTGGAAGCTGCCGGCCTCGCGGGCGCGGCCCACGAAGGTGCGGGGCGAGTAGCGGCCGGGGAGCCTCGGCAGTTCGGTGTGGGCGAAGTCCGGCGGCGCGACCTCGGCCAGGCCCCGGTTGCTGCCCGGCCGGCTGCGGGCGACCCAGCGGTTGACGTTCTCCACGTACAGGCGGTCGGGGTGCGGTTCGTCGTGCACCTCCTCCGCCCGCAGCGGCCCGTCGGCCAGGACGGGACCGGCCGGCGCAAGCCGGTTCAGCGCATCGGCGCCGGGCAGGTAGTCCTCTCCGGGGCCTGGGCCGCCGCCGTCGACCTCCTGCCCGGCACGCCGGTCGAGGCCACCTTCGGCCGGCTCGGCTCGGTGTCCCTGACGGTGGGCCCCGCGTAGTGCGTGCCCGTGTGTGCCGGTCGCTCTCGCGGCCGGCACACACGGGCGGCACACGTGTGTACGGCGCGGCGGCGGCAGCGCTCACCGCGTCCGTCGGCGGACGCGGCTCGCTGCGCGTCGGCGGCTCAGAAGCTGCACACCACCATGCCCGCGCTCGCGCCGCCGATCAGACCGAGCACACCGCCGGCGAGGGCGCCGACACCGGCCGCCGGGGCGCCCGCCACGGCTCCGGTGATCGCGGTGCCGACGGTCCACTGGGCCACGCACTTGTCCCACGCGGCGGCCTTCTTCAGCTTCTCCTCGTACGCCTTCTTCTCCGCGTCCGAGCAGGTGTGGCCCTGGGCCCTGGCGCAGGCCGCACCGACGTCGTCCCCGGTCCGCGTCCGCAGCGCCGGAGCCGACGGTGACTTCGGCGCCGCGGCAGCGCTCGACCGTGCCGCCGTCCCTCCGGGGAACGCGCCCGGGCCCATGGTGACCGCCGAGGGTGTCTCGGTCCCGTCGACCGTCGGGCCCTGGGCCCCGTCGATGGTCTGGGTCAGGGTGTTCCCGTCGACGGCCAGCCTGTAGGCGTGCTTGACGCCCTGGGTGTCGGTCACGGTGCCGGGCTGCATCCGCATGACGGGGCTGCCGCTCGCGTCGGTGATCTCGGCGCCGTTGGCGGTGGCCGTCAGACGGGTTCCGGCCGGGAGGTCGAGCTTCGCGCTGGTGGTGGTGGCGAAGGTCTGCACGGCGGGGGCCGGTGCCGGGGTGGTGCCGCTCCCGGGCGCGTCGGCGCTGGTGTGGGCGACGTACATCGTGGTGCCCGCCGGGGAGTCCACGACGGGGACGGTCACCGTGGCGTCGGCGGTCCACGGCTGGTTGTCGGTGTCGAAGGTCCAGGTGCCGGTGACCTTCTTGCCGACGGCGGCGAAGTCGACCCAGCCGTAGTTCCTGGCCGGGACGGTGACGACCACGCCGTTGATGGTGGTCGAGTCCGAGGTGTAGGTGACGCCCGACGTCAACTGGGCGGAGACCATGGCCTGGAACGGGACGGAGACGCCGAAGGAGGTGCCGAGGCTCGCGGACAGCGACTGCGACCAGCCGGAGTGGTAGACCGTGGTGAACACCTGACTGACCGTGTCGGCGGTGTCGTTGTACCAGACCGACGACGCCTTCACCCGGGGCAGGGGCTCCGGCTGCCCTTCGGACCGCTGGGTCCACGAACAGGTGGAGGTCTTCCTGGAGCACAGGTCCGCGTAGTAGTCGAGGGCCAGGCTGCGAGCCTCGGCCGCCTTGGCCGCGGGGACCGTCCACTCCTGGGCGGCGCTGCCGTTGCAGACGTTCGGCTGGGCGAGGATGCCCCAGAGGTGGAGGCCGCCCCGGTTGTCCATGCAGTACTCGGTGCCGCTGGTCTCGTCGCGGCGGACGATGCCGAAGGCGTTGGGCCTGCCGTCCACGGGGCGGAAGTGCCACTGCTCGCCGTCCTTGCCGCAGGACTGCTGCACCGCGGGCTGGCTGGCGTAGACGCACTTCCCGGACGAGGTGCTGGCGAGGTTGAAGGTGCCGGGCTCGCCGAGCCTGATCAGGCGCCAGCCGGTGAAGTTGGTGCCGTCGGGGGTGACGGAGATCTGGTTCCCGTCGCCGGTGCCGGTGGCGTTGAGGGTGCCGTCGGGGTTGGTGAAGGTGTAGGCGTCGGTCGCGGCGGCGGCGGCGGGGGCGGCGGCAGTCGTCGCGGCGGCGGTCGCCGCGGCACCGGCCGGGGTGGCGGCGAGGACGGGTGCCGCGAGGCACAGGGCGAGGGCGGGTGCGATGAGGAGCTTCGCGGCCTTCGTCACGGTTCCGTGCATGGTGCTCCTGTACGGGTCGAGTCGCATGTCATGAGCATGCCTTGTTCGTGAGCGTAGGGCAGCCGGAACCGACGCGAGGGAATCTTCCCGGGATCGGTCCCAGTGATCTGGACCACCCCGCGGCAACCCGGGACCGCGGACCGGAACGGCCGGGCCGGCCTCCACGGGCGGGCCGAAGGACGGCGGACAAGCGGTTCCATACCGCGGCCGAACCGTTGTCGAACCCGCCCCGTCCAGCATCCCGGTGCGTCGGGGCGACGGCCGTTCCCGGAGCAGGCCCGGCGGCTCCGGGCGGGCGAACGACCCTGTGGAGGGGGCCCCTTGTTCGACGCACTGTCCGATGCCCTCGCCGACGAGCAGTTCTACGCGCCGCTCGGCACCATGGCCGACCCCGGCCCGCGCTTCGCGCCCGTCCGGGTCGCCGACGGCTGGCGCGCGAGCGAGCGGGACATCTGGACGGCGTGGAGCGGCCCCGGGGTACGCCGTGCCGAGCAGGGCTGGAAGATCCACGTGTCCGCGCGCCCGGAGCGGGCGCAGCACGTCCTCGACACGGTCGCGGACACCTGCTTCGCCCAGGGGGTGGCGTTCAAGCACGTGTCGGCGCGCGTGTTCTTCCTCGCCCTCCACCACAAGCACGGCGGGCGGTCGCAGGCAGGCAAGTTCTGCACCGTGTACCCGCCGGACACGGCGGGCGCCGAACGGCTCCTCGTGCTCCTCGCCGAGGCCCTGGACGGCGAGGATGGTGCCTACGTCCTCAGCGACCGCCGCTACCGGGACTCGCGGACGGTCCACTACCGCTACGGCGCGTTCGCCGGCCGCAGCCGGATGCTGCCCGACGGCACCGCGCAGCCGCTGGTGGCCGACGGCCACGGGCAGGACGTGCCGGACCTGCGGCTGCCGTACTTCGTCCTGCCGGAGGGCGTCGGCGACCCCTTCGTGGACAGGGAGCCGGCCCCGCACCGGGGACCGGTCCGCATCCGTGACTACGAGATCCTCAAAGTGCTGCAGCCGAGCAACGCCGGTGGCGCCTACCGGGCCCGCGACACCCGCACCGGGCGGCTGGTGCTGGTCAAGGAGGCGCGCCCGCACAACGGTTACACCTGGGACGGGGCGAGCGCCCGGCAGCGGCTGCACCGGGAGCACGGGACGCTGACCGCCGTGCACGCGGCGGCCGTCGGCGTGTGCCCGGAACCGCTGGAGCGGTTCACGGAGTGGGAGCACGACTTCCTCGTCATGGAGCACGTCGACGGGCTCCCGCTGGTGCAGTGGATCAACCGCTCGTCGCCCGTCCTGCTGGCCGACCGGCCCGCCGCCGACTTCGAGCGGTACCACGCCGAGTGCCGCCGCGTCCTCGACTCGCTGGACACCGCCCTGGACCGGCTGCACGCGCTGGGGCTGCGGTTCGGCGACGTCAGCCCCGGCAACGTCATCGTCACCCCCGCCGGCGAGGCCAGGCTGGTCGACTTCGAGTCCGTGACCGCGCTGGACGCCCGTCCCGCCCGGATGGGCACGCCCGGCTTCGCGCCGCCCCCGGGCCTGGCCGCCGAGCACGCCGCCGACCCCGTGCTCGCCGACCGGTACGGCCTGGCGGCCCTCGCGCTCACCCTGCTCGCGCCGTTCCACAACGCACCCCAGCTGTCGCCCGCCAACTTCGCCCTGCTGCGCCGCGATCTGGCGGCGCGGGGACCTGTGCCGCGTGACCTGTGGCGCCGGGCCACCGCCTTCCACCGCTCCGACGCGGACCGGGC
This sequence comes from Kitasatospora sp. NPDC094019, assembly GCF_044764505.1. Taxonomy (NCBI): domain Bacteria; kingdom Bacillati; phylum Actinomycetota; class Actinomycetes; order Kitasatosporales; family Streptomycetaceae; genus Kitasatospora; species Kitasatospora sp. NPDC094019. Next base: position 49,469 of record NZ_JBIWIF010000019.1, on the reverse strand, counting down.
GTCGACGCTGCCCCACCCCGGGGCGGTGGACGCCGATCCGGTGGGGTGCCTGACCCGGCTCGCCGAGCGGACGGCCTCGGGCCTGCTGGCCATGGCCGACACCGAGCGGTCCGACTGGGCCTTCCCGCCGTCGCCCCAGGCGTTCCGCACCAACACGGTGTGCGTGGCGTACGGGACGGCGGGTGTGGTGCACGCGCTGTGCCGGGCCGGTGTCCCGGTCCCGGACGAGGTCCGCAAGCGACTACGACGGGACGCGCTCGCGGCGGCGCACGCGCTGCCTCCCGGACTGGCGGTCGGCTCGGCCGGCGTCGGGCGGGTACTGGCCCGCATCGGTCACCTGGACGAGGCGGTGGACCTGCTGGGCACCGCCGACCGCCATCCGCTGGCCGCCACCACGACGACGCTGGCCGGCGGACGGGCCGGCGTCGGCCTCGCCTGGCTCGCCCTGCACCGGCAGAGCCGGGACCCCCGTCATCTGGAGCGGGCGGCCGCCGCCGGCGACGCGATCCTCGCGCTCGGCGCGGACCTGGGGCCCACCCTCGGCGCCCACGACGCCCGCGGGCTGTTCCACGGCCGCTCCGGCCTGGCGCTCTTCCTCCACCATCTCACCGGCGAAACGGGCGAACCGCGCTACCGCACGGCGGGACGCCGACTGCTCCACGAGGAGTTGGACCGCGCGGTGGAACTGCCCGACGGCTCCCTCTCCTTCGCCGACAACGCCGTGAACCGGCGCGTCATGCCGTACCTGGCCACCGGGTCCGCCGGAATCGGAACCGCCCTGCTGCGCTACGCCGGCACCGAGGACGAGCGCTCCGCCACCGCCCTGCCCCGCGTCCTCGCCGACGCCCGCAAGGCCAGCACGGTCCAGGCCGGCCTGCACGACGGCTTCGCCGGACTGGTCCACCTGCTGGCCGAGCACGCCGACTTCACCCAGGACGACGCCGACCGCCGGGACGCGCTCCGGCAGGCCACCGGGCTCCTCAAGTACGCCGTACCGCACGGCGAGGACGTCCGCTGGCTCGGCCCGGGCTCGCTCCGGTTCAGCGCCGACGTGGCCAGCGGCAGCGCCGGGATCCTGCTGGCACTGCACCGAGCCCTGCACGGCCCGGGTGACGACTGGTTCACCCTGGCTCCCACCCACCCACAGGAAAGCGGAGGCAACCGTTCATGACCGAGATCCTCGCCCTTCAGCAGTTGGAAGCCCACCCCGAGGAGACGGAGGAGGCGTACCCCTTCCCCTGCTTCAGCATCTACGCCAGCTCGATCATCGACAACGACACGTACTGACCCACGCAGGATCCGGAGGCGGGTGTCGTCCCGCCTCCTGCGCGCGAGGAGCCGGGGAGTCGCTGATGGACTCGTGACATCCCTTACACAGCAGGGCAGTTGAGAGACCTTCGGCGCCGTGGCCGCCTGTCCCGGAACGACCGGGCGGGCGGCCACGGCGCCGAGCGGGAGTTCCGCCGACGGGCGTTGCGAGGCTTTCGCGGCCGGGGACTGACGGATCGCCCGGCGACCTCGTGGTCGGCCGGGCCTGCGCCGAGGAATTCGTCGCCCCCTCGCGGAGCCGCGCTCGCGGCAGGCATTTCGGAAGTCATCGGCGATTCCCGGAAATCGAGAGAATGCCGGGTCGGGCAGTTCCGGTTCCGCTTCCGGTATTCGCCGACAATTCCGGGGCGGAATCGGACCGTCCTCGACCCGGTTCCGGACATCGCGCGAACGCCCACCGGTGACTGCGGGGGCCGACTGTTGTCATGGTCTGGCACGTCGGTTTTCCAGGAGTACGAGCCGCACGAAGGAGTCCAGGATGTTCGGTAGGAACTACGCGCGCACGGCGGCCCTCGCCGTCGCGGCCGGTTCGGTGCTGTTCGCGGTCCCCGCGACCGCCGATGCGGCCGTCACCGCCTACACCCCGCAGACCGCCTGCGGGGCGAGCTACGTCACGAAGGACTCGTTCAACCTGCCGGGCGGCACCTCGACGGTCTACCTGACCTACAGCAGCGCGACCGGCAAGAACTGCGTCGCCACCATCAAGAACTCCAAGGTCGGCACTCCGTCACTGACCGGCGCCTACCTGACCTTCGGCGACGGCAGCGGGAGGCAGGAGGAGTACCGGAACCTCAGCTACTACGCCACGGCCTACCTCTACGCACCCGGGCAGTGCATCTACTACGGCGGCCGGGACTACAACTCCGGCGACTGGTGGGGCAAGGGCCCGGGCTGGTGCGGCAAGTGACGTCCACGCCGTAGCCCACCCGCTCGCCTGCTCACCCGCTCACCCGCTCACCTGCTACGACCGGCCCCGCCGTGACGGCGGCGCCGGCCGCAGCACGCGGCGCCCGCCGACACTCGTAGGCTATTTCGGCGGGCCGCAGTCGAAATGCCCGGTCGTACGATCTGATCCGAATTCGCCGGAAGGAATACCCCGGGCGTGATTCGCCGGAATTTGGCACCGTCCGTCGACACCTCGCTCCGGCCTGCCCCCGGCCGGTCCGGCGAATGTTCCGGGCCACCTCCGCATGCGGTCGGCGCCGGTACGAGTGATCACGTCCGGCAGATTGCCGGCGGTGATTCACTCGAAAATCGGGCCAAGGGCTGTCCCGCAACCCCGAGGATATGGCCACGGCCCTCTGGCCGCGAGGGTCTCAGGTTTGACCTTGGCCGTCGGAGGCGCTGGACGACTCCAGCCACTGGTCCACCACGTCATCGGCTTCGTCCAGGGCCGTATTGCGTTTCCCGTTGGGCGCGTAGGCCGGTGACCGGTCAGCGCGTAGTGGCAGATGCGCGCAGTACCAGGCCCGCCGGGCGCCTGCTCGTTCCGCGGTCGTGCCTGTGCGGAGGTAGTCGAGCAGTGCGGTCAGGACCCTGCGGCGCCCGAAGACGTAGAGCGCCGGCTCGACGAACCAGCGGCAAAAGCTTGGGTCAGGGTCGTAGACCGCAGCAGCCATCAGTGGATCGAAGAACTCCTCAGGCAGACTGGCGCGTTCCAGAAGCGGCCTTCGTGCGGCTCCGGCCAGGTGCCGCGTGGGACGGGCGACCGTCGAGCCTCGACCCTCGCCCGGGACGCCCGAAGGTCAATTACGGGACAGCCCTTAAGCGCGCAGGAACTCCAGCACGGCCAGCACGCGGCGGTGCGTCTCCGCGGCAGGGGGCAGGTCCAGCTTCATCAGGATGTTACCGATGTGCTTGCCCACGGCGGCCTCGGACACCACCAGCTCCCGGCAGATCGCCGCGTTCGAGCGGCCCTCGGCCATCAGGGCCAGTACCTCCCGCTCGCGCGGGGTCAGCCGCTCCAGCGGGTCCCGTCGGCGGCGCAGCAGTTGCCGGACCACCTCCGGGTCGACCACCGTCCCGCCGGCCGCGACCTGGGCGACCGCCGCCGTGAACTCCTCGACCTGGCCGATCCGGTCCTTCAGGAGGTAGCCCACGCCGGAGCCGTCCCCGGAGTCCAGCAGCTCGGCCGCGTAGGAGTGCTGCACGTACTGGCTGAGCACCAGGACCGGCAGGGCGGGGTGCCGCTCGCGCAGGGCGACGGCCGCGCGCAGGCCCTCGTCGCTCTGGCCCGGCGGCATCCGGACGTCGGTGAGCACAAGGTCCGGCCGGTGCTCCTCGACCGCCGTGTGCAGCGCCGGGGCGTCGCCGACGGCCGCCACCACCCGGTGCCCGAATCGGGCGAGCAGGCCGATCAGCCCCTCGCGCAGCAGGACGCCGTCCTCGGCGAGCACGATCCTCAGCTCCACCGCCGTACTCCTCGGCTCCACCGCTGCGCTCCTCGGCTCCACCGTTGCGCTCCTCAGACCCACCGCTGCGCTCCTTCCCCCATCGGGCGGCAGGGGATCTCCACCCGCACCGCGGTCGGTCCGCCCGGCGGACTGCTCACGGTCAGTGTGCCGTGCACGACCGCCACCCGGTCGGCCAGCCCGGTCAGTCCGGTGCCGCGCCCGGGGTCGGCGCCGCCGCGGCCGTCGTCGGTCACCTCGATGGTCAACCGGCCGCGCGCCCAGCGGCCTTCGACGGTCGCGGTGCTCGCCCCGCTGTGTTTGGCGACGTTGGCGAGTGCCTCGGTGACCGCGAAGTAGCCCGCCGACTCGACCGGTGGCGGGAGGCGGGCCGGCAGCGCGAAGCGGGTGGTCGCCGGGACGGGTGAACGGTCGGCGGCGTCCGCGCACGCCTCCGGCAGGCCGCGGTCGGTGAGCACCTGCGGATGGATGCCGTTGATGAGCTCGCGCAGTTCGGCGAGCACGTCGCCAGCCTCGCGTTGCGCCTCGGCGAGCCGGGCGACCAGCGGGCCGTCCGGCGGCGCGTCCAGCCGGGCGAGGCCGAGCGTCATCCGCAGGGCTACCAGGCGCTGTTGGGCGCCGTCGTGCAGATCGCGTTCGATCCGGCGCCGCTCGGCCTCGAAGGCGTCCACCAACCGGGCGCGGGAGAGGACGAGTTCACCGATCCGGCGTTCCTGGCCGCCCGGCCCCAGCAGGAGCCGTACGAGCCCTGCCCGGGCGGCGGCCAGCAGTGCCACCGGGTACGCGAGCACCGGCACGAGGGCGAGCCCGGCCAGCCCGAACAGGCCCGCCGCCCAAGGGGAGTGGACCTGCCAGAGCTTGAGCACGTTGACCTGCTCGCCGTCCAGCAGGAGCAGCGGGAGGGCGGCCAGCAGGTACCCGGGGACGGCGAGGGCGCAGCCGGCCACGGCCAGGTCGAGCGGCCAGAGCAGGAACGCGGCGAGCACGGTGAAGCCCAGCTCGCGCCAGGTGGCCCGCTCCCGGTAGCGCAGCCGCAGCCAGGCCGCGAGGCCCGGGCGGTCGGGGACGCGGTGCGGGTCCGGTATCCGTTCGCCGTTCAGGAACCGGGCGAGGCGCCGTTCCCAGGCGGCCACCGGCAGCCCGACCAGGGCGAGCGCGGCCAGCAGCGGCAGCCCGACCAGCAGGGCCGCCAGCGCGCCGCCGGCCGCCACCGACACCAGCAGCCCGGCGCAGAGCAGCAGCCCGGTCAGTCCGGTTGCCAGGAGGTACCCGGCCGCCCGCCAGGGCGCCGCCGAACGTACGAACCCCGGCCGCGTCACTCCGCCCCACCGGCCGCTGTCGTCCATCATGCCTTTCCGCCCCACCGACCACAGTCACCCATCACGTCTCTCCTCCCCCACGCGCCCTCCCGGCATCCGCCCACCCTAGAGGGCGGGGCGCCGCCCGTCGGTAGGGCCTGCCCCACCCTGCGAAGTGGCCCCCGGCCTGCTGCGCCACCCCGGGGGGCGGCGCTTGGCTGGGCGTCATGAGAATGCTGCGGATCGCACTGAAGTCCCTGAAGGCCCGCCCGGTCTCCCTCCTCGGCGCCTTCGTCGCCCTGGCCCTGGGCGTGGCGATGACCACCGCCGTGCTGCTCGGCCTCGCCTCCGCGTCGGCCGGCGCGGCCGAAGGGGAAGAACTCGTCTCCCTGGTCGCCGGGCTCGGCACCGCGGGCGGGGTGAGTGCGTTCGTGTCGGCGTTCGTCGTCGCCTCCACCTACTCCTACGCCGTCGCCCAGCGCCGTCGCGAACTCGGCCTGCTCCGCCTGGCCGGCGCGACCCGCGGCCAGGTGCGGCGCACCGTGCTCGCCGAGGCGCTGCTGCTCGGCACCGTCGCCTGCGCGAGCGGCTGTGCGCTCGGGCGCCTCGGCGCTCCCGCTCTCGTACGGTGGCTGTCCGAGGCGGGCCTGGCCCCGCCCGGTTTCACCCTCGTCCCCGCCCGGTGGCCACTGCCCGCCGCCTTCGCCACCGGCCTGCTGGTCGCCGTCTCCGGGGTCGCAGTCGCGGCCCGTCGGGCCGGCCGGACCGGCCCGCTGGACGCCCTGCGCACGGCCGACCTCGACACCGGCGTGCTGACCGCCGGCCGCCTCCTGACCGGCCTCGGGCTGCTGCTCGGCTTCGTCGCCCTGACCGTCACCGCGCTCGCCACCGACCCCGTCGACCTGCTGCATCGCAAGACCTTCACCACCCGGCCGATGTGGCTGATCTGCGCATGCGGCCTGCTCTCCCCGCTCCTCGCCCCGCCGTTGCTCCGCCTGGCCGGTCGGGCCCTGCCGCGCCGGGTCGGCGGCCCCGTCGACCGCCTGGTGGCCCTCGGTCGCCTGGTGCCCGCCGGTGCCGCCGCGGCGCTGCGCCGGACGGGCGCGGTGGCCGCGCCGGTCGTGGTCGCCGTGGCGCTGACCGGGTCACTGGCGGGAGCACCGGAGGCGGTGGGCGCCGCCCGGTCCGCCGAGGCGCGGGCCCGGACCGGCGCCGACCTGGTCGTCGTCCCGGCCGACGGCGCCCCGGGCCCGCTGCTCGCCGCACTGCGCGCCGTCTCCGGTGTCAGCGCCGTCTCCGCCACCGGGCCGACCTCCCTCTCGCTCGTCGAAGCGGACGGTGTGGCCGTCCGCTCCGAGGCCCGCGCGGTCGCGGACCCGACCGGGCTCGCGGCGCTGGTCCGACTGCCCGTGCTGGCCGGTTCGACGGCCTCACTCGACGACAACTCCCTCGTCCTGCCCGCCGAGTGGGGCCACCACCGGGTCGGGGAATCAGTACCGGTGGTCCGCGCCGACGGCAGTCGCACGACCCTGCGGGTGGCCGCCGTGCTGCGGGACGGGCTCGGCGACAACGGCCTGTACGTGACCGCCGCCAACGCCCCGGGCTCCCGGGTCGACCGCGTCGACGTCGCTCTCGGCCCGGACGGCCGGGACGCCGACGAGGGGGCCGCAGCCGTCCGGGCCGCCGTCGGGGCAGCCGCGCTGCCGTTCGGCGCCACCGTGTCGACCCGCGAGGAGTGGCTCGCCGCCGGACCGTCCCCGCGGATCACCTGGCTGCGCACCGTCCTGGTCCTGGGCCTGGCGCTCCTCTACACCGGCATCGCGCTCGCCAACACCCTGTTCATGGCCACCGCCGACCGGCGCCGCGAACTCGCCCTGCTCCGCCTGGCCGGCGCCACCCGCGGCCAGGTGGTGCGCCTGGTGACCGCCGAGTCCGTGCTGGTGACGGCGGTCGGCGCCGTCCTCGGCTGCGCCGCGGCCGCCGTTCAACTCGCTTCCCTGTACGGCGCCCTGGCGGTACTGCGGGTACCCGCCCCGCTCGTCCTGCCCTGGCGCGAGGTGGGCGTGGTGACGGCCGGCGCGCTGCTGCTCGCCGCGCTGTGCGCCGCTCCCGCCGCGGCCTGGGCGCTGCGCACCCGCCCGGTCGTGGCCGCCCGCTGAGAGCGGGCCACCTGGGGGACGTTCCGCTGCCGGGCGTCCAGCACCGGCGGGGCGGACGGTGGGTACTCGGTGTCGACGGTCGTACCGACAGCCTCGCCGCAAGCCCGGTTGCCCCGCGATCGGGCTCCGCCGTCCGGGTGAGCGGGCGGGCCCGTCAGGGCTCGGCCGGGCCTCGGGGGGCGCTGTCGGTGGGGCGTGACACAGTACCGGGCATGACGAGCGAGACCACCGACCCCTTGGCCGGCCTGGACGCGATCGACTGGGCGGGCCTGGAGCACGCCTACGGCGACGCGGACGACGTTCCGGCACTGCTGCGCGCCCTCGGCGGACCGGAGGAGACCGAGCGCCGCCGGGCGCTGCACGCCCTGTACGGCAACATCTTCCACCAGGGCAGCCGCTACCCCGCCTCGGCGGCGGCCGTGCCGTTCCTGGCCCGGCTCGCCACGGAGCCCGGGCAGGGCGGGCGGGCCGACGTGGTCCGGCTGCTGGCGTCACTGGCCATCGGCTACGACGAGGCGCACCTGCCGGAGGGCATCGGCATCGCCCGCATGCGCCGCGAGCGGGCCGAGTTCGCGGCACAGGACCCGGCGGCCGTGCTGGCCGAGATGGACGCCTGGGTCGCGGCGGCGCCGGACGAGGGCGAGCGACGGGTCCGGGAGTTCCGGCGCTCGCTCTTCGACGTCGAGCAACACCTGGGGTCGATGGACGCCGAGCTCGCCGCCTACGACGCCGTCCGGGCCGAGCTGTCCGCGCTGTCGCTGCTGCTGGAGGACGAGGACGCCGAGGTGCGGGCCACCGCCGCGTACCTGCTGGCCTGGTTCCCCGAGGAGGCCGACCGCACCCTGCCTCGGCTGCTGGCCCTGCTGGACGACGCCGTCGACCGGGCCGGTGGGGTGGCGGGCCTCGGCGACGAGCAGCCCGAGGCTGCCGCAACGGCCTCGGCCCTGGTGGCGGCCGGGCTGCTCGGCGGCCCCGCACTGGTCCCCCGGCTGCGGCCGTTCCTGGGAGCCGCCGGACGTCTGCCCCGCTGGGCGGCCGCCGTCGCACTGGCGCGATTGGGCACCCTCGACGGCACGCCGGGCGGCGCGCCGGCCGGGGTCTGGCCGGTGCGGACGGTGCCCGACGCCGGGCCGACCACCGCGGTGCTCGCCGAGCTGGCGGCGGCCGAGGCCGCTCCCCCGGAGCCCGGGCCCCCGCTCCTGGAGTTCCACGACGGCGACCTGCGCGGCTACGCCGCCCTCTCACTCACCCAGCTCGCCTCCACACACCCGGAGGAGACGCTGGACGCCGTGACCGACGGACTCTCCAGGGCGTCGGGGATGTCGACCTTCACCGTCACCGCGGCGGCGCTGTACCTGGCCTTCCGGACCAGGCCGATGCCCCTGCCCGCCTTCGCGGCGCTCGACGAGCGGCAGCAACGGCTGATCCGGGTGCTGGCCGACCTCGACGCGTCCATCTGGCAGTGGGTCAACTTCCTGGAGATCCTGAGGTCGTGGGGCCTCCCCCGGGACCGTCCGGCGATGCGGGCCTACGCGGGTGTGCCGGACGCCTGAACCGGCACGAGGGCCGGTGCGCAAAGAGCGTGATCACCGCGCTTCAATCGTCCTCTGCGCGCTCACGCGCGAGAACCTTCAAGGGGTCACGGCAATCGCGGTGCGCGCCGGTCAGGAAGCCGTGACGACGTCCGGCTGCACCTGACCGGCGCGAGCGCCCCGCCGCAGGCTGCGCACGTTCGCACGGAACGACCTCTTGCACGTGGTGAGTTGGTGAGGGAATCATGACAGCCCTCACACAACCGGGGAGTTGAGCCTCATGGGCGCCGTGGTCGTCGGCACCGGTACGGCGGCGCGGGCGGCGTCGGCGAGTCGCCGTCAGCTCGCGGTCCTGCTGACCGCCAAGACGGTCTCGGACGTCGGCTACGCGCTCGACTTCATCTGCCTGTCCGTCTTCGTCTGGGAGCACAGCCGCTCGGCCCTGCACACCGGACTGGTCAGTGTGGCCCTGTACGCCGGCGCGATCGTGGGCGGGCGGCTGGGGCACCGCTACGGGGACCGCTGGGACCGGCGCCGGATGATGATCGGCGCCGACCTCGTCCGGGCGCTCACGCTGGCGCTGCTGGCCGCGCTGCCGACGGGCGCGCAGAACTGGTGGCTGTACCCGGCGGTGATGGTGATCGGCACCGGGCGGTCGGTCTTCGAGGCCACGCTGTCCGCCGCCACCCCCGTCATGGCCGGGCCGCTCACCCCGTCGGTGAACAGCGTGCTGGCCGGACTCAGGGGCGTGGCGTTCATGGTCGGCATGGGCCTCGCCGCGGTCCTGGTCCCGGTGGCCGGGTACCGGTGGGTGTTCGCCCTGGACGCGGCCAGCTACGCGCTGTCGGCGACGGTCCTGCTCGCACTGCGGCTGCGGATGCGGGACCCGGGCGGCCCGGCCGCCGCGGCCCGGGACCGTTCCGGTGCCTGGCCGCTGCTGGTGACCTCCGGCCTGGCCGGGCTGGTCGTGCTGCGCGGACTGGACGCCTTCGGCAGCTCCTCCCAGCACGTCGGACTGCCACTGCTGGGAACCGAGTTGAACCCGAGCCAGCCGGCCGTGGTCTCCGGCGCGGTGTGGGGCAGTTGGGCAGCCGGGCTACTGGTGGCCGGCTTCGTGCTGCGCCCCCTGGCCCGGCGCCTCGTAGAACGCGCGCCGGGCCCGGTGTACTGCCTGGCCACCATCGTGATGTCACTGGGCTTCATCGGCGTCTTCTGGCTCGACGGCTGGTGGCCGCGGCTGCTGGCGGCGGCCGGGGCCGGGCTGGGCGACGCGCTGAGCGAGATCACCTACAAGCAGTCGCTGCAGCGACTGCCCGACGCACGCAGGGGCGGGGTGTTCGGGCTGTCCCAGATCACGGTCAACGCGGGCTTCATGTCCGGACTGCTCGTCACGAGCCTGGTGCTGCGTCCGGACTGGGTGGCGCCGTGGGTGCTGCTGCTGCACGGCGTCCCGCTGCTGGTGGCCGGCTGGATGGCGGTCACGGCGACCCGGGCGCTGCGCGCCGCCGGAGCGGCCTCACGACCGGGCCTCGCCTCGTGACCGGACCCCACCACCCCGGCGACCCCCTCCCCGTAGCCGGACCCCACCCCCTGACCGGGCCCCTCCGCGCCGGCGGCGCCCGCCGAGCGGACGGCGCCACCACCGAGGGGGCCTACCTCGACTACGCCGGGTTCGGCCGCCTCCGGCCGGCCGCCGTCGCCGCGATGCGCACCGCCGTCGAGGAGGTGCTTCCGTACGGCAGTGCCAGCCTCGGCCCGCTCTTCGGCGCCCGGGCCGCCGCCCGGCGGTCCGTCGCCCGGCTGCTCGGCTGCACGCCCCAGGAGGTCGCCCTCGTCCCCAACACATCGACCGGCATCCACCTGGTGGCCGACGGACTGGACTGGTGCCCGGGCGACCAGGTCGTCCTGTTCGACCGGGACTTCCCCGCCAACGTCCGGCCGTGGCTGCGGCTGCGCAGCCACGGCGTCGAGCCGGTCTGGGTGCCGATGCGGGACGGCGGCTACCGGATCGAGGACGTCGCGGCTGCCATCGGACCGGCGACCCGTCTCGTGGCGGTGAGCCACGTCAACTTCGCCACCGGCTTCCGCTGCGACCTCGACCGGATCTGCGCGCTGGCCGCCGAGGCCGGGGCGCTGGTGTGCGTGGACGCCGTGCAGAGCTTCGGTGCGCTGCCGTTGTCGGTGGCCGACACCCCGGTGGACTTCCTGGCCGCGGGCGCGCACAAGTGGCTGTGCGGACCACCGGGCACCGGGGTGTTCTACTGCCGCGCCGACCGGCTGGAACTGCTGCGCAGCACGCCCACCGGCTGGTTCGGCCACGTGGGCGCCGCGGAGGTGACCAAGGGACCGGGGCAGCTGCGCTACGACCTGCCCGAACGCCCCGAGGCCGCCCGGGTCGAGGGCGGGATGTACGACCTGGTCGGCATGGCGGGGCTCGCCGCAGCGCTGGCCGAGTTGGAGGAGACCGGCATGGCCGCGGTCGCCGAGCGGGTCCGCGCCCTGGCCGACCGGCTGCGCACCGGGATCGCCGAGCTCGGCTACGACCTGGTACTCCCCCGGGACGGCACCGGGCACTCGGGCCCGGCGCTGCCGCCGGACGGGGCCGGGCACTCCGGGCTGGTGTGCTTCAGCGGCCGCGGGACGGAAGGGGCGGAGATCGTCCGGCGATTGGCGTCGGCCGGAATACACGTCTCCGTTCCGGACGGCCTGGTCCGGGTTTCCCCGCATTTCTGGACCACTGACGAAGAAGTGGCGGAGATCCTCTCGGAGCTTGCCGTGCACAAGCCTTGACGGTGCTGTTCCGGTTCCCGAAGAATATCGACCGACCGCTTCGCCGGCCCGGATATCAGGACCGGCCCGTGAAAAGAGAGGGGTTGTGAAATGGCTTACGAGACCTGGGAGTCCCTGGAGGACGAGGTCGAGATCAGCACTGGTGCGGCGGACTGCTGGACCTGTCTGATCGACGACGGCGGCGTCTGACACCGGTGATCCACGCATGCCCCGCGATGCCGATTCCGGAACATCCGGATTGCACCGCGGGGCATGTCGCCGATCGCCCGGAAGCGTCGTCCGCAGAGCAGAGGAATGTACCGCGTGAACCGTTGGGAATTCAGTCACGGAATCGTCGGGGTCAACGCGCCGAGTTGGCTCACCTTCGAGGTGCACCGCCCGTACTTCGACGGCGCCGAGTCTCCGGCCACCGCTGTCCAGGCACGGTCCGCGATCCTGGCCGCCCGGCGTTTCGAGAACCCCTCCCCGGGCGCGCTGCGGTTCGGCATGACGATGCCCGCGAGCTACCGCCGGCTGCTGGTGCAGGAGTCCCGGCTGACCGCCTACCGGACGGCGCTGCCGACCGACCTGCCCGACGAGCTGGCCTCGCCCGCCTGGCGGCGGATGGCCGAGGTCTACCTGCGGCACACCGAACTCGACCGGGTGGACCGGGCCGGGCTCGTGCACTGGCTGGTCGCGGTCTGCCTCCCCGCCGCGGTCCTGCAGCTCGTCCCGGAGGACCTCGACCCGGACGCCTGCCGGGACCAGGTGGCGGCGGGCATCCAGGCCGCCCGCGCGGCCACCCTGTTCGGCTCCGAGGGCCTCTCCGAGCGAACCACCGCGGCCTACCGGGCCCTGGCCGACCACCCCGCGCCCACCGTCGCCCACGTCCAGGCGGTGGCCGCCTGGGGCTACCTGCTCGCCCGGCACGCCGGGGACGACTCCGCCGCGCCGTTCTTCCTCGGCCGCGCCCGGGAACTGCTCAAGGAGGTCGCGGGCGAGCTCACCCCCTTCACCCACACCGTCCTGAGCGCCCGGCTGGCGCTGCGTGAGGTGATGTACGCCGAGCGGCAGCGGGACTTCGGCGGCGCCCGGGCGCTGCTGGCCGACGTCCGGGCGGGCATCGCCGAGCTGACCGCACCCGACCGGGACGACGAACTGGTCCTGCTGGAGACCCGCCGACGACTGCTCGACCGGCACCTGGAGATCGCGGTGCGGACGGGCGACGCCGAGGCCGAACGCGCCGCCGTCCAGGAGGGCCTGGCCCTCGACCCGTGGGACGTGAAGATCCGGATGCAGGCGGCGCAGGCCCACGAGCGCGCCGGGGAGCACGAGCAGGCCCTGGCCGGCTACCTGCACGCCGCCCGGCTCGGCCCGTTCGGCACCGCCTTCGCACTGCTGCGGGCCGCCGAACGCGCCCGCCACCTCGGACACGGCGAGTTCGCCCGGGTGCTGAACGAACGGGCCTTCCGGGCCGCACCCCGGGCCGGCGCCACCCGGGACGCGCTGCTGGCCACCTGCCGCGACGACGGCGACCTGCCCCTGGCCGAACTGACCGAACGCGCCGCCACCCGGGACCCGGAGCGGCCCTACGCCAACAACTGGCACTACCGGATGTACGCCGCGTACTTCAACCTGGGCGAGTCGGAGTCCCCCGGGCTGTACGCCCGACTTCCCGGCCTGGCCTACGAGGTCGCCGAACGCGGGGACGGGCACGCGGACGGACGCGGGGACGAGGGCGGGACAGGCCGTGGTGCCGCGCGGGAGGACGTCAACTGGCAGCGCCTCATGCCGCCGGCCTTCCGGGGCAACCTGATCCGCGAGTCCGGGCTGGCCGAGTTCGCGGTCGACCACCCCGCCGACCTGCCCGAGGCCCTGCGCACACCGCGCTGGAACCGGCTGTGCGCGTGGCTGGACGACTTCGACAGCTGCGACACCGAACGCCGGCAGCAGATCGCCATGGTGCTGTACCGCCTCGGCTTCATCAAACTGGTCCTGGAACTGGTCCCGGCCGTACCGGCCGATCAGCTCCGGACCCCCGCCGAACTGCGGCTGCACCACTGGCGCGACCTGGTGCGGTACGTCGCCTCGGTCGGCGGCACGGTCGCCGCGCCGGAGACCTCCTTCGCCATCGCGCAGAACCCCGCCTGCCCGACGCACCTGCGGTTCGTCATCGCCGTGGTGGCGGTGGTGTTCCACGCCCGCGAGACGCGCTCGCTGGAGGAGGCGACGCGCTGGCGGGAGATCGGCGCGCGTGCGCTGGAGGAGCTGCTGGCGGAGCCGGACCGCCCGGCGTTCGAGAAGGCGATGCTGGAGAGCCGGTTCTACCGCAGCGTCAGCTTCGTCCCGTTCATGGCCAAGGACCGGGAGTGGCTGGCCCGCGACATGGACCGCGCGGAGGAACTGGCCCGGGCGGTGCCCGCCGAGGGCGCGTACCAGGAGTTCCTCAAGCGGGAGAACCTGCGGGCCTGCGTCGAGAGCCGCTCCAAGGAGTGCTACGCGTTCGGCGAGGACGAACGCGGCGACCTCCTGGTCGCGGAAGCGCTCGCCCTGGACCCGTACGAGCCCAAGACGCACATCGAGGTGGCGGAGGGCCTGCTGCGGCGCGAGCGTCCCCGGGAGGCGGCCGACAGCTTCCTGCGGACCGCCCGGCTCGGACCGGTCTCCACCGCGTTCGGGTACGCGTCCGCGGCCGAGTGCTTCCGGCGGGCCGGCCAGCCGGTCCTGGCCGAGGACTGCTACCTCCAGGCCCTCAGGCTGGACCCGTACGCGATCTCCGCGGCGCGCGGGTGGGCGGCGCTCACCGCGGTCGTCACCACTGGCGACGACGCGGCCGGTGGTGGGGACGATGGCGCAGCCGGTGACGCCGCCGGAACAGCAGCCCGCAATGCGGCCGGTGGCATGGCCGAGCTGGCCCGCGGGTACCTCGCCGACCTGGAGTCCTGGGGAACGGCCCGGCGCGCCGCCCGGAAGGCGCGGGAGTGAGCGTCACCTGGTCGCTGCGCCCGGAGCCCGGCCCCGGGACCGAGGCCGTCGTCCGGCCGGTGTGGGCCGGTGAGCCGCCCGCCGGACTGACCGCCGAGTTCCTCGCCGGCACCGGATTCGGCGGCGAGGCGGGCGAGGTGCTGCAACTGCCCGGGACCCCTGTGACCGTGCTGCTGGGCGTCGGACCGCGGGCCCGGACGGACCGGGACGCCATCCGAGCCGCCATCCGGGCCGCCGCAGCCGGACTGGCCCGGGCCGTCCGCGCCTACCGGCGGCTGGCCGTCCACCCACCGGGCCCGGACCTGCGGCCGTTGGTCGAGGGCTACCTGCTCGGCGGATACCGGTTCACCCGGTACCGCAGTGACGCGAGCCCCTCGCCCGACCAGTTCGTGGAACTCCTCACCGCCGAGACGCCGGACGCCGCCCGCGGCCTGTTCGAGGGTCGTCGGTTGGGGGAAGCCGTGCTGCTGGCGAGGGACCTGGTCAACGAACCGGGCGAGGCCCTCACGCCGTCGGCCTTCGCCGACCGCTCGGTGGCGGTCGCCGCGGCGACCGGGCTGGAGTGCGAGGTCTGGGACGGCCCGCGGATCGCCGACGAGCGGCTCGGCGGACTGCTCGGGGTCAGCCGCGGCTCCCTGGTACCGCCCCGGCTGGTCAGGCTCTCCTACCGGCCCGAGCACCGGAGCAACGAGACCGAACGGATCGCCCTCGTCGGCAAGGGCGTCACCTTCGACGCCGGCGGACTCTCCCTGAAACCCAACGCCCACCTGGCCGGGATGAAGGCCGACATGGCCGGAGCGGCCGCCGTCCTCGGCGCGATGTCCGTCCTCGGCGCACTCGACTGCCGGGTCGCGGTGGACGCCTGGCTGCCCCTCACCGAGAACATGCCCAACGCCGACCCGATCCGGATCGGCGACGTCCTGGTGATGCGCAACGGCACCACCGTCGAGATCTGCCACGCGGACGCCGAGGGGCGGCTGATCATGGCCGACGCGCTGGTGCTCGCCGGGGAGACCCGACCGCAGGCGATCATCGACATCGCCACCCTCACCGACGCCGCCGCGGTCGCGCTGGGCCGCCGGGTCGCCGCGCTGATGGGTACCGACGACGCCCTGGTGGACCGCCTGCGCGCCGCCGGAACCCGGGCCGGAGAACCGCTCTGGCCACTGCCCCTCCCCGACGCCTACCGGCCCCAGCTCCGCTCCCGGGTCGCGGACCTGGTCAACTACACCCTCGGCACCCGGCACGGCACCGCACTGCTCGCGGGCCACTTCCTCCGCGAGTTCGTCCCGCCCGGCATCCCCTGGGCCCACCTCGACATCCAGGGCACCGCCCTCTCCGACGGGACGGACGCCGAATGGGTCCCCGGCGCCACCGGCTTCGGTGTCCGCGCACTGGCCGAGTTCCTCACCGACCGGTCCCGTCCGCCCGCCTGAGTCCCCTGCCGGTTGCCGTTGGCCCCGTCCGGGACGGGCACCGTCCGCCAGAAAGGCATCAGCCCCCGACCGGGGACATCGCCCTCCTCGCCCGGACATCCGCCAGGACGAACGGCAGACCGGGCACCAGGAAGAGCGGGGCGACCCACAGCGGCAGGGTGAGCAGTGGCTGGTCGCCGAAGAAGTGGCGGGTGAGGAGGAGGGCCGGCAGTCCGGCCACCAGTGAGACGCCCCAGCTGCGGCGGAGCCCCAGACTTCCCCGGCGCAGTTCCCAGGCGACGGTGACCGCCGCAATGACGGCCCAGAACACGACCCGGTCCGCGGTGACCTCCAGCTCGGCGCTGCGCCTGATCAGGTGGCTGAGCAGCAGGAGGACGCCGAGGACGAAGGAGGCGGTGCCCGCCGTCCGCAGTATCCGGCGGGAGAGCGGGGCCCGCGCCCTGGCCCAGGCGGCGGCGAAGGTCCTGACGTCCTTGCCCACCACGTCCTGGGCGCTGCGCCCGGCGGCCGCGGCGTCCTGCAGGTGCGCGTCGAGCTCGTCGAGCATCTCCCGGACGGATGCCTCGTCGATGCCGCGGTATTCCCAGTTGCTGCGGCAGGCCGCGAGCACCCGCTCGGTCGTCATGTGTCGTCCCCCTTGGAGTCGGTGTCGTCGAGGATCCGGCCGACGTGGCCGGCGAAGGCGTGCCAGTCCGACCGGCCGGCGGAGAGTTCCGCGTGGCCGGCCTCGGTCAGGCGGTAGTACTTGCGCGGGGCTCCCCCGCTCGGGGACGGAGCGCGGAACGCGGCGATGAGCCCCGCGCGCTCCATCCGTGCCAGGAGCGGATAGATACTGCCGTCGCTCACCAGCTCCAGCCCGCCCTCGGCCAGGCCCTGTGCGAACTCGAAGCCGTAGCGCGGTCTTTCGGCAATCAGCGCGAGCAGACACAGGTCCAGCACGCCGCGCAGGAGCTGGCTTCGCCGCTGGTCGTGGGCGGACGCCTCCTTTGTCATGCGGTACAAGATAGTCAGGCACTGTCTTGCTCCGCAAGACAGTGCTGGTCACCCACGCGGCGGCGTCGGACGGAGCACGGGGCCGGGGCCCGCCTCCGCCTGCGGCGGAGCGCACCGACCGGGGATATGTACAAGAATTCTTGTGCAACCACTGTCGCACAAGAGCTCTTGTACATATCCTCGTTGCATGAGCGATGAACCCGACACCTCGGCCGCCGCGCGCGGCAACGTCCGGCAGATCTCCGATTCCCGCGTCCTGGCCGCCTTCACCCACCCGGTCCGCCGCCGCCTGCTCGACGTGCTCAAGGTGGACGGCGCCGCCACCGTCGGCCTGCTCTCGGAGCGCACCGGGCAAGCGGTCGGCAACGTCAGCCACCACCTCAAGGTGCTGGCCGGGGCAGGACTGGTCGAGGAGGCACCCGAGCTGGCCCGGGACCGCCGCGAGCGGTGGTGGCGCCCCACCTCCGCGAGCCTGCGCTGGGCACGGGCCGACTTCGAGGACGACCCCGTCGCCGAGGCGGTCGCCGACGCCGCCGGTTCGCTGCAACTGGAGCGTCAGGCCGGCCTGGTGCGCGCCTGGTTCGCCGGCCGGCCGGAGTACGAACCCGCATGGCGCGAGAACTGCGCCGTCGCCACCGAGACCTGGCTGCGGCTGACCCCCGAAGAGGCCAGGGAGCTGGCGGCCGACCTGGTGGCGGTCCTGGAGGGCTGGGCCGCGCGTCCGGTGCCCGAGGACGGGCAGGAACGGGAGTCCGTCTTCGCCTTCGCCCACAGCGTCCCGGCCCGGCCGTGACGACCGACCTCGCCCGGGCCGGTGCCACGGCCGACACCTCGCCCGGCGCGCCCGCCCGCCCACGGTGGGGCCTGCTCGCGCAGCGCGACTTCCGGCTGCTCTGGGCGGGAGAGAGCATCAGCCGGCTGGGAAGCAGCGTCACCTCCGTCGCGCTCCCCCTGGTCGCCGTGGTCTCGCTCGACGCCGGGCCGCTCGCGGTGGGCCTGCTGAGCGGCGCCGTCTGGCTGCCCTGGCTGCTGCTCGGCCTCCCGGCTGGCGCCTGGGTCGACCGGCTACCCCGGCGACCGGTGATGATCGGTTGCAATCTCGCCTCGGCGGCGCTCTTCGCCAGCGTCCCGGCGGCCGAGTGGCTGGACGTGCTGACGACGGCCCAGCTGCTGCTGGTCGCCCTGCTCACCGGCACCGCGGCCGTCTTCTTCAACGCCGCCTACCACGCCTACCTGCCGGCACTCGTCCACCGGGACGACCTGATCGAGGGCAACGCCAAGCTCCAGGGCAGCGCCTCCGCCGCCCAGGTGGCCGGGCCCGGCGTCGCCGGCCTGACCGTGCAGTGGTGCGGCGCGGCCGCCGGGCTGCTCGCCGACGCGGTGACCTTCCTGGTCGCCTCCGCCGCCCTGCTGCGGATCCGCGGCGACCGGGAGCCGGTGCCCGCGCCGGTGGCGCCCGCCCCGCTGCGCGCGCAGGTCCGGGAGGGCCTCGCCTTCATCCTGCGCGACCGCTACCTCCGCTCGTTCCTGTTGTACGGGGCGTCGGCCAACGCCGCACTCACCGGCTACCAGTCGATCGCCGTGCTCTTCCTGGTCCGCGAGGTGGGCGTGGCCCCGGGCGCGGTCGGGCTCCTGGCGGCCGCCGGCGCGGTGGGCGGAGTGTTCGGCGCCCTCGCGGCCCGACCGCTCTGCCGACGCCTCGGAACGGCACGCGCCGTGCGGATCGTCCTGCTCGCCGCCACACCCTTCGGCCTGCTGCTCCCGGCGGCCGGCCCCGGACCGCGAGTGGCCCTGTACGCGTTCGGCTCGGTCGTCCTGGTGGGAGGGGTGACGCTCTGCAACGTCGTCCTCGGGAGCTTTCGCCAGACCTACGCCCCGCCCGCACTGCTCAGCCGGGTGGTGGCCACCTCGATGTTCGCCAACCACGCCACCATCCCGCTCGGCGCCGTCGCGGGCGGCGCACTCGGCGCGACGCTCGGACTCCGGGCCACGATGTGGATCATGACCGGGCTGCTGGTGCTCTGCGGCGCCCTGTTGCTGGCCTCGCCGCTGCGCAAGGAGCGGGACCTGCCCGTAGGACCGGCGACCGGTTAGCGCTCGCGGCGCGGGCGGCCCCGCCGACGCGGGCGACCGCACACACGGCGTACGCGGAGCCGGGTTCGGCGTCGAAGTCCCGACCCGCGCCGTGCCGGGGTCACTTGTACATGGCCTTGACGGCGGCGATGTCTCCGGCGGACAGCTCCGTGGTCCCGCCCAGGACGAGCCCGGCGGGGAGCTTCTGCTTCGGGGTGATGGTGTTCTTCCCGTTCTTGGAGTACGACTTCGGGCCGTAGTGCATGATCGACGCGTAGTCGTAGGCCGTGCCGAAGGTGCTCTCGCCCTTCTGGATCTGGAAGTTGTGCTTGTCGGCCGGCTCGATGTTCTCGAAGGAGACCGTGACGTACGTGTCCCGGTCGGGGCGCTCCTGCTCGTGGTAGAGGCCGACCGTGTGCCCGATCTCGTGGACGATCTCCACGGCGTCGCACGAGGCGTCGTCGACGATGTTGACGGCCTGCCGGCCGCCGACGCGGCCGACCTCGGAGTTGCAGCCGCCGTCCTTGCTGGGCTGGAACTCCACGTAGTCCGGGTAGCTCCTGGCGTTGGCGGCGGTCCGGACGACGAACTTGATCGGGGTGTTCTGCTGCCAGTGGTCGATCGCGGCTTTGACGTCCCCCTGTTGGTCCTTGCTGAGCTTGGAGTTGACGACGTAGGGGACGGTCGCCTTCTTCCAGCGGAACTTCTCGGCCTTCCGGCCCAGGGCACGCGGGCGCTCGGACAGGTCGACGTCGAACGCGTCCTCGACGACCGGCAGGTCGTCCCCGGTCAGGGCGATGACGACCTGGCCGGTGAGGGGTTCCTCGAAGTCCGCGCCGCCCTCGCTGGTCGGGATGTCGACCGTGACGGTGTAGGTGGTGTCGTCGCAGGTGATGTCCTCGATCTCCGCGCTGCCGGCGGCTTCTTCGTCGAAGTCCAGCTCCTGCTCGAAGCCGACGAACAGGGAGTGCGCGGTGTCGGGTTCGCAGCTGTAGGAGATCTCGGCGGTGACGAGGTCGGGTGCCTGGTGGACCAGGCTCTCCAGCACCACCGTGCCCTCGGGGGCGTCCGGGTCGCTGTCGTCGGCGCGGGCCGAGGAGCCCAGCGGCCCGACGACGGCCGCGAGCAGCAGGGCGGAGACGGCACAGATGGTGGAGGAGCGACGGATGGCCATGGATGTTCGGTGTCCCTCGTGCTCGGTCGGCGGATTCCCGGCTGGTGCATGCCCGGCGTGTTCGCCCGGGACCGCACCGACGACTGGTCGTGTACATAGTGGGAGTACGGGAGTCGCGATCCGTGCCACGACACGGGGCCGCTCGCATGACCCCCGAGTCCCGTTCCGCCGCTCACGGGCGCCCGACGGCATCCCGAACGGACGAGCGGACGAGGATGGGCAAGGGCGGGCGGCGCGCCGGAATGGTTCGCTCACGTCTTACGAGTCGTGGCGCTGTACGCTCAGTCGGTCACGTACGGTAGTCACCGCGCGTCGTCCCCACACTCCAGGAGGTCACCCATGGGCACCGAACCGGCCCCCGCTCCGATCGGTCAACTCCCCGACAGCGTCAACGGTGCGATCCAACGGATGAAGCAACTGGACGCGGAACTGGACGCCAGGGACGGCGTCGCCGCATTCAACCGCATGTATCTGAGAGTCACCGAACTGGTCGGCGCCAAGCTCACCGACGGATTCTTCCAGGACCCCGCGTTCATCGAGCGGATGGACGTGATCTTCGCGGGTCTTTTCCTGCGCAACGTCGACGCGGCCAAGGCTGGACGGTCGGTGAACCCCGCCTGGCAACCCCTCGTCGACGCACGGCACCGGGGGGAGGCGATCTGGCCCATCCAGTTCGCCTTCGCCGGAATGACGGCGCACATCGGCCACGACCTGGCCCTCGCCGTGATCCTCACCTGCGAGGAGCGGCACACCAAGCCCAACACCCCACCCGTGCACGCCGACTACCAGAAGGTCAACCAGCTGCTCTCCCAGACGGAGGCGGAGGTGCGGGCCGCCTTCGAGCCCGAGCTCCTCAAGCTCGCCACCGCGGACGCCGAGGCGCTGAAGCACCTGCTCGCGAGCTTCAGCATGGAGGCCGCGCGGGACGCGGCCTGGATCACCGTGCAGGGACTCTGGGCACAGAAGAAGGACCCGATCGCGATCCCCGGCTTCGGACCCTCCTGTCAGGCTCTGGCCGCCTCCGTGGGCCTCACCGCGCTGGCGCTGCTGGCTCCCGTGGTGCCGCCGACCGACTGATCCACCGTACGGGACCGCACGGCCCCTCCGGGTGGCGTCCGGCGACGCCGGCGGCATCACGTGCCCTCTTCCGGCCCTCCGACGACGCGAGGGCCGGAAGCTACACCCCGCCCCCGAGCCCGGGCAGACCGGCTGCGGCGACGTTCTCCGGCATGACGACGGTCTGGACGCCGTCCGGAACGTGGTCGGGGGTGCCGCCGTTGCCGACGATCACCACCCGCAGGTCGACGTCCTGCTGGGCGAGCAGGGAGGCCATCGCCCGGGGGAACTCGTCCGCACGGTCGTTCATGGTCAGCACCACCGCGTCGACGGTCGGCTCGGAACTGGAGGACAATGGGTGTCCCGGGGGTCAGGCGGCCTGATCGAGTCGGTGGTGCCCGGCGGTGGTCGTGGCGCCGAGCTGGCTTGCGTGCTTCGACGGTAGGCCAGTTCTGCCGGTGCCGGTGCCGGTCGCTCAGGCCGTGGCTGCGGTTGACGTCGCGGTGGTCCGGCTGATGATGCCGATGAGGTTGCGGACCTCGGGTTCGCGCTGCCACGGGGTGAGCGCGTTGGCGACGTCGCCCAGGTAGGAGGCCGTGCGGATGGAGGTGACGTCGGCGAGGACGGCAACGGCCTGGTGGCCGGCCACAAGGCCGTGGTCGAGGTCGCGGGCCTGGAGATGGGTGGTGGCAGCGACAGCGTGGCGGATTCCGGTGGCGCGGGCGAACCGGTCGCTCGGCAAAGCGGCGGCCCGCTCGGCCCAGGCCAGGGACTGCACGGGTTGGCGAAGGTCGCGGAAGACCTCCGCGGTGTCGGCGGCGAACCTGAATTCGGTGAAGTATCCGAGGTACGCCGGGTCCTCGCTCCCGGGGTGGATCTGGTGGAACAGGTGCTCCGAGCGGTCGAGCGCGGCGACGGCCGCGGCGCTGTCGCCCAGACGTCCGTGTGGCCACCGCGGACGGGCTCGGCGCCGCCCGCCTGTACACCGTTCTCGCGGTGGTCACCACGGTCCTGCTCGTGGTGACCACCGCCGTCCGCCTCCTGCGGGCCGCCCGCGCGTAGGACTTGTCCGGCCCGGGGCGGTACCACCGGAACCCTGCCGTCCCCGACGCGCGGCCTCACCCGGCCGGGCCACCGTCCGCCCGTCCGTCCGCTGATCCGTCGATGCCCTGTCGACGGTCAACTCCCGCCCCTACACTGCGAGTCCGACCGGTCGCCGACCAGGACGGCGGACCGGCGAGGACGATCGAGGGGCGGGCCGGATGAGCGAGAACCGACTGGGAGTTCCGCACGAGTACCGAATGGCGACGACCCGGATCGCGGGGCTCGCGGTCACCATCCTGCTGCTGTCCTTCGGGGCGCTGCTGCCGATCTGGAAGGACAAGGAGTTCGCGCCGTCCAGCAAACTGATCGGCTCGCTGCTGGTGATCGGCTTCTGCCTGCTGGTGATCACCGGCGCCGCCCGGGCCGGCACCCTGGTCACCGCCCAGGGGATCACCGTGCGCGGGATCGTTCGCCGCCGCCGCCTGCCCTGGGCCGGGATCACCCGGTTCGCCAAGGTGCCCAACCCGAACGCGCACACAGGACGCGCCGCACCGGCGTTCCTCACCTACGCGTTCCGCGCCGACGGCCGCAAGGTCCTCCTCCCCGCCGTCGACGACAAGCACGTCCTGGTGGACCGTGAGGTGGAACGGCTGAACGCCCTCCTCGCCGAACGCCGCGGCGACACCGACTGAGCACGCGGCGGGCCCCGCAGCGGGGCCGGGCCCCGCTGCGGGGCACCGCTGTCGGCCGGGCCCGGGGGGCCCGACGGTGCGACGGCGCCGGGGGTGACCGGTGAGTGACAGGGACGCTCCGGCCCCGAAGGACCCGGGTGGGGAGCCGGGGCCGGTGGATCCGTTCGCCTGACCGAAGGCCCACCACTGGCTCGCCGAAGAGGCGTCCCGCCCCCGCCCGGTCCTGGCACCTGAGGACTGGACGGAAGAACCGTTGCCGGAGGGGGACCGGGCCCGCCACGCCCGGCTGCCGGCGCGGGTGCGCGAGGCCGACCACCCCCGGCCGCGCTGATGGACCCCTGCGCCGCCCCGGTGTTCGGCATCGGCGGCCTGTGGGCGGGCCGGCGGTGTGCGTGGGACCGTCTCCCGCCCCGGCCCCCTGGTGGGTGCGAGATCGACCCTTATGGGCCTCCGAGATTCCCGCTCCGGCCGCCATCCCCGGCAAGCGGCCGACCGGAGCGGGCCCCCGCAACACCGAACGCCCCCGGCACCTGCCGGTGCCCGGGAACCCTCAGCGCGAGGCATCGGCGACGGCGTCCACGGCCCTGCACTCCCGAAGCTGCCGCGCATGCCTGGTAGCGTGACCCCCGCCTTATTTGAACGCGTTCAGTATTGGGGTGGGGATGGACAGCACTGGCGTGCGCCGACCGGTACCGCGGTCGGGTTGGATCTTCCTGGTGCTGGCGATGCTGTGCACCGCACCGACCGTGGCCCTGGTGGTCTACGGCGCCTGGGCGACGCTCATGGGCCCTTTCATGGTGCTCGGTCCGCTGGCTGTCGGCATACCGCTGTTCGCGCGGGAAGCCGAGGGCTTCCGGGGTGCCTGTCTGGCGGTCGGCTGGTGCCTGGTCGTGCTCTCCGTGCTCGGCTCCGTCTGGGGGCTGTTCGTGCTGACGCCGCCGGGCATCGTCCTCCTTGCCGCCGCAAGCCGGTCGCGTCCCGAACCTCGGCGCCTGCCGGTTGCGATCGGCGCCCTGGTGTCCGCGGCCACCCTTGGCTTCGTGGGCTGGGTCCTCGTCGAAAAATGGATCGCTCCCTACTTCCGGGAGCCGGACGCGTTCGTCGCCACCGTCCAGGAGCGCCGTCTTCTCCTGGAGGGTGGCTTTCCGGAGCTCCTCACCTACGACGGCTCGCGCCTCGGCCACGGCGCCACCCACGTTGACCTCTCATCGTCCGGCGACGGGCCGGGCGGCCGCCTCGTCGTCGTCTTCGACCCCCGAACACCGGACGCCGACCTCACCGTCCTGCGTCAACTGCTCGCCGACCTCCCGGGCGTCGGCAACGTCAAGCTCTGCGACCCTCCCGCTGGGAACTGCCGCTGACCGCAACCGGAGCTCAACCGCTCGGCCCGGAGCGGAACGGAGCACGCCAGAACCCACCGGGCCGAGCCGGCCGGCGCTTTCCGACAGGACGTTCGGTTGCCGTTACGGGCCCTCGATGCCGGTTCGACGGTCAACTGCGGCACGACAAGAACGCTTCGGCGTCACCGTCACCCCCGACGGCCACACTGCCTGGCTCGACCACCCGGACACTCCCGTCCCGAGCCAGGCATGACCGACCGCCCGCCCCCTCGACCCCCGGCGGCGGTTACCGCGCTCGCCCGGTCCGGCTGTGCCGTGCCACCGAGAGCGGCCCGCCGGGACGGCGGGCCGCTGTGTGCGGCGGTGCGAGCGGGTGGTGCGGTGGTCCGGTCCCTCCGGAAGTCCACGGGGTCGTCCGGGCGGGGCCGAAGCGAACAGCGGAGGTCGCGGCGATCAGCGGGGGTCGTGGCCCGCCCGCATGCTGAGTGCGGCTCCCAGCAGCAGGGCAGCGGTGACGGCCGCGAGCGGGACGGTCCAGGAACCCGTCGCGCCGTGGAGGCCGGCGGCGAGGGCGGGTCCGGTGGCGGCGACGAGGTAGCCGCCGGTCTGGGCCATGGTCGACAGGGCGGCGACGTGGTCGTGGTCGACACCCCGGCGGGCGTAGAGCACCCCCGGCAGGGCCTGTCCCGCGCCCAGGCCGACGCCGAGAACGAGCGCCCACAGGGCCGGGAGCCCGCTCGGCGCGAGCATCAGTCCGGTGAACCCGGCGACGCAGACCAGGACGGTGCCCAGGATGTGCGGGCGCTGGTCGGCGCGGGGTGCGGCGAGGACGGGCGCGAGGAAACCGCCCGCGGCCACACCGAGGATGAGGAGCGCCTGACAGGTTCCGGCGGCCGTCCGGCCGGTGCCGGAGGCGATGAGGACGGAGGGCAGCCAGGCCAGCGCGGTGTAGAAGGCGAGGGTCTGGATGCCGAAGAAGGCCGTCAGGCTCCAGGCCAGCCCGGTGCGGGCCACGTGCGGACGCGGTGCGGGCGCGCCGCCCGCCGGAGGTACGGGCCGGGGCCGGCGGAGGTAGGCCAGCGGGACGGTGCCCGCCGCCGCGAGCAAGGCCGGCACGACGGCGATGCCCACCGCGAGCTGCCAGGAACCCCCGCTCGCCAGGGCGACGGGCGCCACCAGCGCCGCGACGACCGCCGAGCCCACGCCCATGGACAGCGCGTAGACGCCCATCATGGTTCCGACGTGCCGGTGCGAGAAGCGCGTCCGGACGAAGACCGGCACGAGCACGTTGATCACCGCGGTGGCGAGGCTGACGACGACGGTGCCGGTGTACAGGCCCGGCATCCCGAACATGCGCAGCACCGCGCCGACGAGCAGGACGACGCTCGCCCACAGCAGGCCGCGCTCCTCACCGAACCGCCGCCGCACCAGCGGGGCGATCGGCGCGAACAGGCCCATGCAGAGCGGCGGCAGCAGGCCCAGCACGGTCACCGCGGCGGACCCGAAGTGCGCGACCGGGGCCAGCGGCCCGATCTGCCCGAACGCGACCCGGGTGTTCAGGCTCAGCAGCACGAAGCCGAGGACGAGCAGCACCCCCGCCGCCGGAGCCTGGTGGGCGCCGGCGGGGGCGGGCGGCGCGGAGTTCCCAGCCGTTGGCCCGGCGGACGGCGCGGGTATTCCGGTGGTGGTTCCGGCGGAGGAGGAGACCGGCACGGGGCGGCCCTGCCCTTCGGGTTCGACGTTAGGATGCCCTTACCTTTCACGGTCAAGTGCGCTTGAGCGCAAGCCCGGAACCCGGAACCCGGCACCCGGCACCCGGAGGGACGGACGATGGAACAGCAGCTGTACTCGATCAGCACGGTGGCCAAGGCGTTCGGCCTGTCCGTGCCCGCCCTGCGCTTCTACGAGGAGCGCGGCCTGATCAGCCCCGCCGCCCGGCGCGGGCGGGTGCGCCACTACGACCACGCCGCCCTGCAGCAGCTCGCGTACGCCCAGCTGTGGCACGACGACGGCCTGCTGCCGATCGCCGACACCGTCGCCGTCCTGGAGAGCGAGCACGTCGAGGACCGGCACGCCCTGATCGCCGGGCAACGGGAGGAGATGCTGGCCCGAATCCGCAGGCTCACCCGGGCCGCCGCCGTCCTGGAGCACATGCTCGGCTGCCGCACCGACAGCCCCCTGGACTGCCCGATGACCGGTGCCTACATCCGCGCCCGGGTCGACGCCGCCCTCACCGGCACGGAGTTCACCGACGACTTCCTGCCCGAGCACCACCCCGACGACCAGCCGCCCCACCCGCCGAAACCGCACGGCCCGCGACCGGTGAAGTGACCGGTGAAGTGACCGGAAGTCACGGGCGCCCAGGGTCGGCCGGGCCGTCCGCCCGGCATCCCGCACTTCCGGGATCCCTTGACGCTGCCGAGACCCCAGGACACCTTGAGACACATGAGCACCCAGACCTTTGAAGCCGAGGGCCATCGTCCGGGCGACGTGTTGAGATTGGCGTGCCCGTTCACCGAGGCCACGGTCACTGGGGTCTCCCGGTCGCACGTCTCGGTGCGCTGGCCGTGGTGGGAAATCGACACCGTGGCGGACGGGATCGAGTGGAACGGCGATGTGGCTCTTCCGATGCCCGCGGACCGCGACTGGAAGAACGAGTACTTCCGGACCGAGCCGGCCGCGGACAGGCTGAAGAGGGGCGACAGGTGCCTGGTGGGGATCCCCTCGACCGTGGTGCACGTCCTGGCGGTCCACCACTTCGATCCGCCCATGCAGACCGGCTGGCTGCCCCGGCCCACGACCTACCTCGACATCCTGCGGCAGGGCGAGTCCTACGACGCCGGCCTTGACGAGCAGGGGTACGAGATCGACCCGGTCGGCGGTGTGCCCTTCCGACTCGAACTGCTCTTCCGCCCTTTCGCGTTCCTGGAGACCGGCGACGAGGTCGTCGACCGCGCCGGGCGCGCGTGGAGATTCGACGCCCCCTGGTGCTGGAAAGCGTTCGACGGTGGGCAGCCCACCACTCCGTCCTGGCCGCTCGCTCTGCTCTTCCGCAAGGGCGAGCCGACGCCCGAGGCCGCTTCGGCTGTCGCGGAGGCGACCGCCTCCGGCAGCCACGCCGACGAGGTGCGCCGCTGGGTGGAACTCACCCGTGCGGAGCCGACCGCTCCCGCCCGACCGCTCCTGGGGGACGGCACCGTGCGTATCTGACCCGGGCGACCTGGCGACCGTCCCCCGGAGGTTCGTCACCACGAGGACGCGGGAACGACTCCGACACGAACCACAACCGGCGGGGAATCACGTCACCACCGACACCGCACCGGCACCGGGCGGCCCGCTGTGCTCGGCCTCGGCCGCCCTCCCAAGCCGTCCGGCTCGTCCGGGTCAGTCGCCCGGGCCTCACGCACCACGGGCCGGCGGTCGGCGAGGGGCGGCCCCGACGAGCGCGAAGGTCGAGCACTTCGCCGGGCCCGCCCCTGCCGGCGGCGCTTCGGCCGCGCCGCCGGTGACGCCCCGAGGTGCCGGACGCCCGAGGGCCGACGGGGAGTCGGGTCAACGGTCGGCCGGCCGTGGACGGGCGGCCGCGCCCGTGGATTCCACCTCGGAGTCGAGGGCGTCGTCGAGGCCGACCGGGCCTCGGGGGAGCATCCGCTCCAGCCACCCCGGCAGCCACCAGTTGGCGCGGCCGAGGAGGGTCATGGTCGCCGGCACCAACACCATGCGGACGACCGTGGCGTCGACGAGGATCGCGGTGGCCAGGCCGAACCCGAACATCTTGGTGGAGGGGTCGTCGGTGACGGCGAAGGACAGGAACACCGCCACCATGATGAGGGCGGCCGAGGTGATGGTCCGGGCCGTGCCCGAGACACCCTCCACGACCGCCGTGCCGTTGTCGCCGGTGCGCAGGTACTCCTCGCGCACGCGGGAGAGGAGGAACACCTCGTAGTCCATCGACAGGCCGAACAGGATGGCGAAGAGGAACATCGGGATGAACGACACGATCGGGACCGTCGCTTCCAGCCCGATGAGCGCGCCTCCCCAGCCCCATTGGAAGACCGCGACCATGACGCCGTAGGCCGCGCCGATGCTCAGCAGGTTCAGCAGTACCGCCTTGAGCGGTACGAGTACCGAGCGGAAGACCAGCGTCAGCAGCAGGAACGACATCGCCAGCACGGCCGCGACGAACACCGGCAGGCGTTCGCTGGTGCGTCGGCCCACGTCGGACAGGCTCGCCGCGGCGCCGCCGACGTGGGCCCTGGCCGGACCGGGCCCGATCGCCGCGGGCAGCACCCCTGCGCGCAGCCGGGCGATGGTGTCGGCCGTGGCCTTCTCCTGCGGGCCGGTGGTCGGGAACACCACGAGGGTCGCGATGCCGGTGGCCCGGTCGATGTGCGTCGGCGCGACGGACGCGATGCCCGGATCGGCCGTGACCGTCGCGACGAGGCGGTCCAGCACTCCCGGATCGCCGGCGGGGTCCGCGGCGATGACGAGGGGACCGTTGGTGCCCGGGCCGAAGCCCTCGGCGACGAGGTCGTACGCGCGGCGCTCGGTCCGCTCCCGGGGCAGCGAACCGTCGTCGGGCAGCCCGACGCGCAGGCCGAGCACGGGCAGCGTCGCCGTCAGCAGCAGCCCCGCCGCGCCGACCGCGTACGGCACCGGGTGCCGGCACACGTGCCCGATCCAGCGGCGCCACCCGGCGGCGGAGGCGGCGCCGGTCTCCCGGTCCCGCCCCCGGCCGAACCGGCCCGACCGGCCGCGGTCGGGCCGGTCGGATCGCCCCGCCCCGAGTGCCCGGGCGATCCGGCCGACCCGGCCCAGGCGCGGGCCGGCCGCGCCGAGGAAGGCCGGCAGCAGCGTCACCGACGCCAGCACCATGGTCAGAACGACGATCGAGACGGCGAGGCCGCCCACCGTCATGAACGGCACGTTCGCGACCGCCATGCCGAGGATCGACACGACGACGGTGCCGCCGGCGAAGACCACGGGCCGCCCCGCCGTGGCCACCGCCCGGCCGGCCGCCTCGCGCGGATCGAGCCCGCGCGCGAGGTACTCCCGGTGCCTGGCGAGTACGAACAGCGCGTAGTCGATGCCCACCCCGAGCCCGACCATGCTGCCCAGGACCGGTGCGAAGGCGGGCACGTCCGTCACCCCCGCCAGGACCGTCATCGTGGCGACCCCGACGGTCAGCCCGAACACCGCCATGCCGATCGGCAGCGCGGCGGCGACGAGCGAACCGAACGCCAGGAACAGGATCGTGGCCGCGGCGAGAAGGCCGATCAGCTCGCTCACGCCGCCGTCGGGGTCGGAGAACGCGTAGAAGAGGTTCCCGCCCATCTCGACGCGCAGGGGCAGTTCGGCGCGCAGCCGGTCACCGAGGCCGACGAGGGCGTCGAGGTCCCCGGCCGACAGCCGGCTCTGGTCGGGGTACTGCACCCGCACGACCGCGGTCCGCCCGTCGGCCGAGACGAGGCCGCCGCGCACCGCGGTGTCCCCACCCGCGTCGAGCGCCCCTGCCGGGTCGCTCGCGCCGAGCACGTGCGGCAGCCGCTCCACCTCGGCCCGCAGCCGCGTCAGAGCGGTGCGCGCGCCGTCGTCGTCGAAGAACGTCGCACCGTCGCCGAGGGGGGTGACGACCACCTGGGCGGTCATCCCCTCCTGGCCGGTGCCCGCCCGCTCGATCAGTTCCGCGGCCCGCTGCGAGTCCAGGCCCGGAGCGGTCATCGAGTCCGCGGTCCGCCCACCGAGGGCGACCGCGGCGAGGACCGCGAGCACGGCGGCGACCAGCCATGCCGCGATCACCCGCCAGGGACGGCGGGCGGCGCCTGTACCCAGGCGCAGCAGGGATTTCGAGAGCATCGGGTCCTCCAACCACCTCGGCGGCCGTCCTTGTACGGGCGCCGATGCCGAGGTTCGTCGCCGCGGCGCTCTCCGGCATCGGCCCGCCGGCCGCGGATCCGTCGGCCCCGGGGCGGAGTGACGACCCGTCCTTTCGGCCGATGCGCGGCACGCCAGGGTCCCTAGGCTGGTAACCGTGCTCCGAGACGACCTGCGAACCCTGTGGACCGAACCCCGGCCGCCCGACGCTCCCGCCCGGGTGCGGCGGGACTGGGCGCTGCTCGCCGCGAGCCTCGGCGCCGTGGCGCTGGAGGCCGTTCTGCGCGAGGACGTGGTGTGGCGGCCGGTGGCGGTGGTGGCCGCCGTCTGGTTGTGCGTGCTGCTCCTGTGGCGCCGGACCCGCCCGCTGGCGACGGTGACGCTGGCGTTCGGTTCGGTGGTCCTGCTTCCGGTGGCCTCGCTCGTCGCGGCACCGCGCGAGCCGGTCGGCCTGTACACCGGCGCGGTCGTGCTCGTGCTGGTGTACGCGCTGCCCCGGTGGGGATCGGGACGCGAGATCGTGCTGGGCGGCACGGTGATCCTCGTGGCCGGCGCGGTGTGCGTCCTCACGGACGGGAGTCCGGTCGTCGAGAAGGTCATGGGCTTCGTCTTCCTGCTGCTGCCCGGCGCGGTCGGGTCCGCCGTGCGGTTCCGGGTGACCGCGCGCGAGCGGCAGTTGGAGCAGGTGCGCTCCCACGAGCGCGAGCGGCTCGCCCGGGAGCTGCACGACACGGTGGCCCACCACGTGTCGGC
This sequence comes from Kitasatospora sp. NPDC094019, assembly GCF_044764505.1. Lineage (NCBI taxonomy): Bacteria > Bacillati > Actinomycetota > Actinomycetes > Kitasatosporales > Streptomycetaceae > Kitasatospora > Kitasatospora sp. NPDC094019. Next base: position 18,551 of record NZ_JBIWIF010000019.1, on the reverse strand, counting down.
CATGGTGATCCTGGCCCAGGCGGGCCGGGTGCTCGCGGGCACCGACCCGTCCGCCGCGGTCGAGGCGCTGGCGGGGGTCGAGGAGGAAGGGGCGCGCACGCTGGAGGAGATGCGCGCCATGGTCGCCGCGCTGCGCGACCGCGGGGTCGGCGCCGAACTGGCGCCCCCGGCCGGAGTCACGGACCTGGAGCGCCTGGTGCGCACCCCGGGCGGTCGTCTCCGGGTCGACCTGGGGCTCGACGGCGAACTGGAGGCGCTGCCCCCGGCGGTGGACGCGGCCGTGTACCGGATCGTGCAGGAGTCGGTGACGAACACGCTGCGCCATGCGGTCGACGCGACCGAGCTCGTCGTCCGGGTCGCCGCGGAAAGGCACACCGTCAGGGTGAGCGTGCGCGACGACGGCCGGCGCACCGGTCGGGGCCGCGACGGGTACGGGCTCACCGGGCTGCGCGAGCGCGCGACCCTGCTCGGCGGCACCCTACGGGCCGGCCCGGGCACCGACCGGGGCTGGCACGTCGAAGCCGAACTGCCGAGAGCGAGGAGCGGGAGCGGTGCCCATTCGCGTCCTCGTCGCTGACGACCAGACGATCATCCGCACCGGGCTGCGGATCATGCTGAACGCCCAGCCCGGTATCGAGGTGGTCGGCGAGGCCGCCGACGGACGCGAGGCCGTCCGCCTGGCCCGCGAACTACGCCCCGACGTCTGCCTGTTCGACATTCGCATGCCCGCGCTCGACGGGCTGGAGGCCACCCGGCTGATCGCCGGCCCGGGCGTCGCCGACCCGCTGGCCGTGGTCGTCATCACCACGTTCGACCTCGACGAGTACGTCTACGGTTCCCTGCGGGCCGGCGCCCGCGGGTTCCTCCTCAAGGACACCGGACCGGACCTTCTCGCCCAGGCCGTACGGTCGGCGTCCGACGGTGAGGCGCTCATCGCGCCCAGCGTCACCGTCCGTCTGCTCCGGACGTTCGCGGACCTGCCCGCCGGCCGGCCCGCGGCCCAGCCGGTCTCCCCCGTCACCGCCCGCGAGGAGCAGGTGCTGCTCGCCGTCGCCCGCGGGCTGACCAACACCGAGATCGCCGACGCGCTGCACATCAGCCTCAGCACGGTGAAGACGCATCTGGCCAGCCTGATGGCCAAACTGGGCGCCCGCAACCGGGTCGAGATCGCGATGTGGGCCTACGAGACGCGCCGTGTCCTCCCGGGAGCCTGACCCGCCGGAGGCCGGGCCTTTGCCCCGTGCCCCTGTGTCCGCCCCGCCGTCCGCCCCGCCATCCGCCGCGAAAGCCCCGGCAGCGTCAGGAAAGCGCAGGTCACGGACGGGAAACGAGTGGGAGAACGTCAGTCCCGGCAGCTACCATGCTCACCTGCCGAACACACGTTCAGCACCGAACCCGTCCCCCGCCGCCACCGTCCCGTGGCGCGCTCCCCGACAAGGAACCCGCATGGGCGCGTCCCAGCCTGCCGTCGGCAGGCCCTCCTCCGGCATGAGCACCTCCGTCAGGGCCCTGACGGCCGTCGCCATGCTCGCCGGCTTCTACCTGTTCGCCCTCGGCATCGTCGCCGCGCTGATCGCCCTCGACGTCAGCCTCTACCAGGCTTCCGGCGGGATGCGCCCGGCCCTGCTGAAGATCTGGGCCGTCAGCGCCGTCATCGCCTACCCCGTCGTCCGGGTCGTCTTCCTCACCCGCCATCGCCGGGACGACCACGAGCTGCCCGGACTGCCGGTCACCCGCGAGGAACAGCCCCGGCTGTGGGCCGTCGTCGACCGGATCTCCGAGCGCACCGGCATCCGCGGTCCGGCCGAGATCCGACTGGTCCCGGAGGTCAACGCGGGCGTCCGCGAGGAGACCAGGTTCCTCGGCCTGGTGCCCGGCAAGCGGCACCTGGTGATCGGCGTCCCGCTGCTGCTCGGCCTCACCGAGGCGGAGCTGGAGGCCGTCCTCGCGCACGAGTTCGGGCACTACAGCAACCAGGACGTCCGCCTGGCCGGGATCACCCTGGCCGGCCGCACCGCCCTCCTGCGCACCGTCGGCGGTCTGCACGAGCGCGCCGACGCCCACCAGGCCAAGGAGGCCGCCAAGCTGCAGGCCAAGGCCGACAAGCGGCTCGCCAAGGGCCGCAAGGCTTCCGCCGACGAGGCCACCGGCGGCGTCGACCGGGTGCTCGCCAAGCTCTTCACCCAGTACGGCAAGCTCTACTTCCGGGTCTCCGAGGCCGTCGGCCGCCGCCAGGAGTACGCCGCCGACCTGGTCGCCGCCCGGCTCGCCGGACGCGACGCCACCGCCTCCGCGCTGCGCCGGATCCCCGCCCTCGACGCGGCCCAGGACTTCTACCTCGGCCACTACGCCACCCTCGGCTGGGAGGCCGGTCTCCTGCCGCCCGCCGGGCAGTTCTACGGCGGCCTCGCCCACCTGCTCGCCGACCCCGAGCGCCGCGCGGAACTCGCCTCCCTGGCCATCGAACTGCCCGGGACCGAGCCCGACCCCTACGACTCGCACCCGCCGATCGAGCTCCGGGTCGCCGCCGTCGAGGCCCTGCCCGACGACGGCCGCGGCGCCGGCAGCACCGCCCCCGCGCTCGGCCTGCTGCACGACGCCGAGCAGGTCCTCGCCGCGCTGGAGGTCGTCAGCCTGGTCCCCGAGGCCGCCCGCAAGGAGCGCGTCGACTGGCCGGCGCTGGTGCACCGCTCGCTGCTCGCCGACTGCCGCGAGTCCACCCGCCCGCTGCGCGACGCGCTGGCCGCCCTCGGCCTGGCGCCCACCGTCGGCGCCGCGCTGGACGCGATCGACGCCGGCCGCGCCCGCGAACTCGTCGAGCGGCTGCCCCTCAGCCCGGAGGCCCGTGCGGCGACCGGCCGGGCCGCCCGCGAACTGGCCCGCCCGGCCCTGCGCGGCGCCCTCTCCGGAATCACCGTGCTCGCCCTGGTCGACGCCGGGCTGACCGGCTGGGAGCTGTCCTGGTCCGGACCGGCCCGGCTGCCGCTGCCCGACGGCCTGGGCGAACGGCTCACCACCGCCCTCGACGCGGCCTGCGCCGACACCCCGGACACCACCGCCGTCCGCGCCCTGCTCACCGAGGTCGGACTCCCCACCGCCCCGGCGACCGTCACCACCCCCTGATCCGGCTCCTTCCCGAATCCACGTTCCACGATCCACAAGGTTCACCATGCCAGTCCCCGTCATCGTCATCCTCGTCAGCGTCGTCTCCGTCGGCGCACTCAAGCTCCTCACCTGGGCGCTCAACCGCTACACCGCCCGCAAGCAGGCCGAGATCGACTCCTGGCACGAGCGGGTCGTCACCGAGTACGGCCTGCTGCCCGAGGAGCGGCAGAACACCGAACGGGCCTGTGCCGCCCCCGAACTCGACGCCCTGCGCGCCGCCGCGGACCGCGGCGACTGGCGCGCCTGCGCCGAACAGCTCGCCGCGGCCGGACCCGACGCGGACCGGCGCTACCGCGTCGTCGAGGAACTGGCCGAAGCGGGAGCCGAGCAGGACGACTGGCTCCGGGCCTGGCGGGCCGAACGGCCCGGGGACCCGGACGCCGCCGTCGTCCACGCCGAAGCCCTGGTGAAGCTCGCCTGGCGCCTGCGCGGCGCGGCCTACGCCGAGGACACCAGCCCCGAGCAGGCCGGCGGCTTCCACCGGCTGCTCACCGAGGCCCGGACCGCCGCCCGCGAGGCGCAGGAGATCGCCCCGCGGGACCCGCTGCCGTGGACCACCGAGCTCTGGATCGCCCTCGGCCTCAACTACCCGCCGGCGGAGTTCGACCGGGTCTGGGCCGGGCTGACCGCCCGTGACCCGCAGCTGTACCCGGCTCACTATGCCGCCGTGCAGTACCGGTCCGCCAAGTGGCACGGCTCCGAGGAGGAGGCCAACGCCTTCGCCGACCGCGCCGCCACCGACGCCCCGGAGGGCAGCCTGCTCGCGGGCATGCGCCTGGTCGCGCTCTTCGAGCACGAGCCCGACGACAACGAGGGCGCCTACTGGTCCACCCCGTACGCGCGGTCGGCCGTGGACGCGGCCCGGCGTGCCGTGGACGCCGCCCCGGCCGGGCACGCCCGGGCCGCGGAGATCCGCCACCTGCTCGCCTGGTGCTACACCATGACCGACCGGCCGGCCGAGGCACTGGCCCAGTTCCGGCTCGTCGACGGCTACGTCGACGCGCTCCCGTGGCGCTACTCCGAGGATCCGGCCGCCTACTACTGCCACATCCGGGCGATCTCGGCCCGCTTCGCCGCGAAGGAGGCGCAGCCGGCCGCCTGACCGGACGTTCCGCCGGCCCCGGGCAGCGGGGCCGGCGGGACGCCCGGCCGCCGGTGTGCGGTCGTCACGGCGGCCGGGCTCTGAACGCGGTGGGCCGGTCCGGACGGCGAAGAGGGGATGTCCGCCGTCCGGACCGCGCTCTCGCCCACCGCACCCACTTCTCACCCGGATCCGCCGGGGCAAACCCGCCACCGCGAACCGACCCTTTCGGCGCCCGTTCCGGGAGGTCCGACGCTCGCACCGTGCGGCGGGCCCCGGCCCCGAAGACCTGAGGAGGGACGCCGTGGGCCCCGGCGGACCGTTCCGGGCCGGCCCCTGGTCCTTCCTACGGGCGGGGTGAGGGGCAGTCGGTGTCGCGGGCGGGCAGGACGCCGTCGAGGAGGTAGCGGTCCACGGCCGCGTCCACGCAGGTGTCGCGCGGGGCGAACAGGCCCGCGTAGACGGTGTGGCGGAAGGCCCCGCGCAGGGTGACGAGCCGGGAGCCGGTCAGGGCCCGGTGGGCGGAGAGCTGACCGGGGTAGGTGGCGGCCGGGTCTCCGTCGGCGCCGACCAGCAGCACCGGGACGGCGTTGCGCACCCGGGTCGGCGCCTCGGCGGGTTCGGCGGGCCAGAAGGTGCAGGGGGTCAGATTGCGGGTCAGCGGGCCGAACAGCGGCTCGTCGGCGCGGTGGGCCTGGATGTCGCGGTAGTAGGCGAGCGGGTCGCGCGGGACGGCGCGGTCCGCGCACATGATCGCGGTCTGGACGGCGGCGTAGCCTCCGGTGTCGGGGGACGCCAGGCCGGTCAGCACCGCCTCCAGCAGCGGCGTCGGCTCCGCCGGCCGGCCCTCGGCGGCGTCGCGCAGAACACGCACCAGGGCGGAGAACTCCTCGTAGGTGTTGTCGTCGTCGCCCGCCGACACCGTCCACAGCACCTGCGGCAGCGCCCGGGCGTCGACGCGACGGGTCCCGACCGTCAGCGGAGCGCGTTCGGCGGCCAGACGCACCCGCTCGACCGAGGCCAGCACCTCGGCGGTGCTCGCGCCCAGGTGGTGGCGGTCGTCGTGGCCGGCCGCCCGGGCGGCCCAGGCCGTGAGCGCGGCCGCCATCGCGGGCCCCTGGGTGGCGGTCAGGTCGGGACCGAAGCGGTCCGGATCCATGGCGGCGTCGAACACCGCCCGCCCCACCCGGTGGGGGAACATCTGGAGATAGACCTCGCCGAGGTAACTCCCGTAGGAGGAACCGAGGTAGGCGACCGTCGCCTCGCCCAGCACGGCGCGCACCAGGTCCAGGTCCCGGGCGGTGTTGCGGGTCGAGGCGTGCGGCAGCAGCGTCCGGTACGGGGCGCAGCGGGCCGCGAGGTCCTTGGCGAGTTCGGCGGAGCGGTCGAAGCCGAGACGGTCGGGACCGGCGGAGCCCGGGCCGGACGCCGGCCACCCGCAGTCCAGGGGGCTGCTGGCGCCGACGAAGCGCGGGTCCATGGCGACGATGTCGTAGCGGGCACCGAGGGCGGGGGCGGCCTGACGCAGCGCGAGGGAGAGCGCGCGGGCGGGGACGCCGGGGCCGCCGGGGTTGTAGAACAGGGTGCCCAGGCGGTGGGCCGGGTCGGTGGCGGGCAGCCGGGAGACGGCGATGGCGAGCGTGCGTCCGTCGGGGTGGCGGTAGTCGAGCGGGACGGTGATCCCGGTGCAGCGTGCGCCGGCCGCGTCGAGAGCGGCGCCGTCGGTGTCGTCCGAGCCGATCGCGCAGGGGTGCCAGGGCGGTTGCTGGGCGCGCAGTGCGGCGAGCGGGTCGACGGTGGTGACTGCGGTGGCGGCCGGTGGCGGGGCGGCGAGTGCCGGGGCGGCCGACGCGGTGAGGAGGGTCATGGCCAGCACCGCCACGGCGGCGGCCGACTCGGCGGCGCGGATCACGGTCTCTCCCTGGGGTTCCTCGGCGGGCCGTCGGGGCGAGCGTAGGTGCCCGCGGCAGCCGGGCACGTCCACCGCCGGTACCGGACTCCCCCGCCGAAGTGCCTCTCGGCGTCTGCTACTTCAGGACCACCCGCGGCGCGGAGACGTCATTGTCGCGCTGGTGTCCTGACGTTCCCCCCGAAACGTCGCGCCCAGGGTTGTCACCGCGGAGGACGAGCGGATCCGGTGGTGTCTGGATCCGCTCGTGGCGGGCCCCCGGGAACGCCGTCCCCCCTCCCCCCGGCCGGACCCACCCCTCCGGCTGTCACACAGGCCCGTACAGCCGGGTGGCGAGGTCCAGCACCCGGCGGACGGCGGGGTCGGGCCGCGGATGGTGGACGGCGGTGACGATGCTCTCCAGGTGGAGGGAGTCGCCCCGGAGCGGGACGCAGGTGATGCCTGGCAGCGGCAGGTCGAGCAGTGCCTCGGTGAGCAGGCTGACGCACAGGCCGGAGGCGACGTAGCCGAGGAGGCCGGTGAGGTCGTCGGCGGACGCGCGGACGAGCGGGGTGAATCCGGCTTCCCGGCAGGCGAGGTGGAGTTCGCTCAGCAGTGTCGGAAGGGCCGTTGCGGTCGGCAGGACGAAGGGTTCGGCGCTCAGCTCGGCGAGGTCGAGCGTGTCGGCTCCGGCCAGCGGGTGGCCGGTCGGCAGGGCGGCCATGAGGCGTTCGCGGGCGAAGACGGCGGTGGTGAGTTCGGTCGAGACCGGTGCGGGATCACGGATGAAGCCGAGGTCGAGTGCGCCGACGCGGACCATCTCGGCGACCGCGGCCGAGGAGTCCTGGTGCAGGAGGACGCGCAGGTCGGGCAGTTCGTCCGCTGCCGCCCGCAGCAGCTTCGGCAGGTAACGCAGGCTGAGCAGGCTCACGTACCCGAGGCGCAGGTCGCCCGCGAAGCCGTGGCCGACGCGGCGGGCCCGGTCGAGAGCCGCTGTCTCGGCGCCGAGCAGGCGGGCCGCGTCGGTGGCGAAGACCTCGCCGGCCGGGGTGAGGCGTACCCCGCCGGGTCCGCGTTCGAAGAGCGGCACGCCGACGTGGCGTTCGAGGCGTTGGATCGCCTGGCTGAGCGGGGGCTGGCGCATCAGGAGGCGCTCGGCGGCCCGGCCGAAGTGCCGTTCCTCGGCGACGGCCAGGAACTGTTCGAGAAGGCGCCGGGACATGTCCATATGGATCAGGATATCGAATGGTCGACCATTGGTATTGGACGGATATCACTCGGGTGCAGTCCACTGGATGACGGAGCCACCGAGAGCATCTCCTCTGGAGGACGCAATGAAAGCCAGCGACGTCACCCGGGCCTTCGCCAGCCCGCTGGACTCTCCCGCCTACGCCCCGGCCCGCTACCGCTTCACCGACCGGGAGTACCTCAACATCACCGTGAAGAGCGCCTTCCGCGGCCCGGCCCGTCTGGAGCTGTTCGCCCACGCGCTCGCCCCGCTCGCGGACCTTCCGGTGCTGGAGGTCGTCTCGGCGAGCCACATCCGCACCGACCTGACCCTCGATCCGGCCGAGCCCGTCCACGACTACCTCGCCCGCTGAAACCCCGCACCACCTTCCACGAAAGCCGTACCGCCATGTCCGACACCCTCTCCACCCCGACCGTCCACCCCGCCCCGACCGGCCGCCGCCGCGCCGCCGTCATCGGCGGCGGCGTCATCGGCATCTCCTGGGCGGGCCTGTTCCTCGCCCACGGACTCGACGTAGTCGTCAGCGATCCCCGCCCCGACGCCGAGGACCTGGTCCGCGCCGGGCTCGACGCCATCGCCCCGAGCCTGGCCGCCCTCCGCCTGCCCGCCACCGGATTCGGCGAGCGCCTGCGCTTCGAACCCGACCTGGCCACCGCCGTCGCCGACGCGGACATCGTCCAGGAGAACGGTCCCGAGCGCCTCGACGTGAAGCAGCAGATCTGGCGCACCGTCGAACAGGCCGCCCCCGCCGACGCCCTGCTGGCCACCTCCACCTCCAGCATTCCCGCCAGCGCGATCGCCGAGGTGCTCGACCGCCCCGAACGGCTCGTCGTCGGCCACCCCTTCAACCCGCCGCACCTGGTCCCGCTGGTCGAGATCGTCCCCGGCGAGCACACCTCGGCGCGGACCGTCGAACGGGCCCGCGCCTTCTACGCCTCGCTCGGCAAGAAGCCCCAGGTCCTCCACAAGGAGGTCCCCGGTTTCGTCGCCAACCGCCTGCAGTCCGCCCTCTTCCGCGAGGCCGTCCACCTGGTCGCCGAGGGCGTGGTGACCGAGGCCGAACTCGACGCGGTCGTCACCGACTCCATCGGCCTGCGCTGGGCCGTCGCCGGACCGTTCCGCACCTTCCACCTCGGCGGCGGCCCGGACGGCCTGCCGCACTTCCTCGCCCACCTCGGCACCGCGATGGAGGCCGGCTGGCCGGGCCTGGGCCGCCCGACCTTCGACGAGGCCACCGTCGCCCTGCTCACCCGGCAGGCCCAGGACGCGTTCGGCACCACCCCGGTCGCCGAACTCGCCGAGCGCCGCGACCGTGCCCAGATCACCCTGATGGCCGCCCTGCGCGACGCGCCCGACACCGCCTGACGCGCCCCCCGACTGCTCCCGCATCCGGCCCGGCCCCGCACCCCGGCGGGCCTGGCCGCAGGGGTGCCGGCCGGGACGGTCCTCGACCGGTACCCTCCGCCGCCCGGCCCGACACGGGCCGCGCCGACCGGTGTGCAGCGCGAACGGGGACCACAGCGGGCCGGCGGCTGAGCGGATCGCCCGATTCGGCGGCGAGCTGCCGGGCGGGATGGCCGGGCTGCTGCCCGGCTGTCGGGCGGGACGGCCGGGCTGCTGCCCGGCTGCCTGGCGCCCGCTCCGGGACCGGGCCAGGTGCCCGTACCGATGGTCCCGGCGAGGGCCTCTCCGACCCGCAGGCTCTTGGCGAGCGCGCCGACACCGGGCAGGGCGGCCAGTGCGTCGGCCGCCAGTCCCACGAAGGTCGCCGCCTCCCGGTCGCCCTTGATCGCCGCGTCCCGATCACACGCCCGCCCCGGACCGGCCGGGACGGGGCCGCGGGAAAGGCGGTTCTCACGATCCCGGTGTGATCGGCATACTTCCGCGCATGAACATCGTGGACAACGACCCGCGGCCGCACCACTACCGCTTCGCGCACAAGGTGCTCGCCGACCTCGCCCGCGACCTGGGGCCGCGGATGCTCGACAGCGAACCGGAACAGGGCTTCGGCCCCGGGCTGGTCGCCCTCTGGAACAACTTCGGTGAGCAACTTCCCCCAGCGGACCGGCTGCCGAGCGAGGGCCTGAACGCGGACCTGATCACTCTGGGCCGACACCGGTTGCTGGTGGTCGTCCTGCCCCGACCCGCCGCACCGGCGGAGGCGTACTACGCCGCCGTCGTCCAGCCGGGCGGCGCCGACCGCTGCCGGTACCTCACCCTGGAGCTGGCCCTGAACCCGTTCACCGGGGAGCCGTACACGGTGCTCGGCGAGTGGGCGGACGGCAGCCACCTCAACCTGGGCCCCGGCCCGGCCTCCGATCTGTCCGGCTTCCTGACCGCCGTGGTGGACCTCTTGGCCGAACCGGAAGCCGGCCCCACCACAACCGCCCACCCCGGCCCGCCCACCCCGCAGGACAAGCCCGAACGCCGCGGTCTGCGAAGGCTGTTCGGCCGGTAGGAATCGCCCGACCATGGCCCTGAGCGCCAACGACGACCGGACCGTCCGAGGCTGACGGAGCATTCGACGCCCGCCCGCCCGCCCGGCCGGACCGGCTGCCGCGAGTGCCCCCGGACGACCCGCGGACGACCCGCGGACCGCGAGCCGTCCTGCCCACGCGCCTGGGGGTCGGCCTGGCAAGCGGTCGGAGAAGCCGCGCCTCCAGGAGTTCGCCCCGCGCCCGCAAGGGTCCTCCCCGAGGTGTGGTGGCGATTTCGCACCCGAAAGCTGCGCGGCGGACCCGCACCTTCGCAGTTCGGATCATGTGGTTGAGGCCCCTGACCCCAACCACACGATCCGAACCGTCAACAGACCTAGCGAGGTCCTGCCGTGGCACCGGTCAGCGAACAGCCCGGGCGGTTCAGGTTCAATCGCGAGCCCGTGGTGAGGCAGGCGGCGATCTGGTGGACCTGCTGGCCGTAGCTACGGCCCTGCACCGCCGTCACGGATCCGTCCCGGCCGACCTCGCAGGGGTTGTTGTTGGTGCACTGCTCGCCGTCGCGGTTGTGGGTGTTGTTGATGCCCACGACGGTCTCCCCGTCGGACGCCAGCAGCGCGCTGCCGGAGTGGCCGGGCCCGCTGGAGCAACCGGCGTAGCGCACCGCGCGGTCCTGTTGGTAGCCGTCCTCCCGGAGGTGCGGCACCACGGCGTCCACCGTGCACGACGGACGGTTGAAGTTGTAGGCCATGGTGAGGCGGTCACCCTTGCGCATCGGGGTGGTGGACAACCGGAAGACCTTCGCGCCCTCCGCCGCCAACTGCGCGTAGGTCTTGTCCAGCCGGTACAGCGCGATGTCGGTGCCCGACATCGTCGCGTACACCAGCCGGGTCGCTCGGGCGCTGGTCCGGGTGTAGCCCTCGGGGTCGGTGATGGTGACCGGGTCCTTCAGATCGGCGGGCCGGTCCACCAGGGCCGTGCCCGGTACGGGCCGACCGCTCGGCACGCAGTGGCCGTTGGTCAGCACCAGTGCCGGGTCCTTGGGGCGCGCGGTGGGGGGCCGCACCACGGACCCCACGCAGTTGCCCACCTTGGCCGCGCCCTCGACGTTCGGGATCGGGTCGAACGGCGGCACATCGGTTCCGTTCACGATGCCGTTGATCCAGGGGGTGTTCTTCGCGACATCGGAGTACACACCGGGGAAGTCGGAGTCCTTGCTGCTGCCACCGACGACCGTTCCCGCCAGCACCCACTCGTTGCCCTCGCGAACCAGGGCGGGCCCTCCGGAGTCCGTCGTCCCCGGCCCGGCGGGAGGATCGACACGGCCGATGCACAAGGGCGGAATGCCCTCGACCTCGTCCAAGCACTTCTGGAGCTGCGTGACCTCGGTGTCGACCTCGCGCAGTTTGTTGGAGAAGCACGTGGTGTCGGCGAAGTCGTCGCAGCCCGTCGAGGACGGGCCCCAGCCGAGGAGGCGGGCGGGCGTCCCCGCGGCGGGCGTGGTCCCGGCCAGCCGTACGGGCTTGGCCCGCACCGGGGTGCGCAGGTGCAGCAACGCGATGTCCTCGCCCGGGGGGTCGTACTTGGTGATGCGCCGGTAGAACCGGTCGACCTCGGCGACCTCGCCGCCGGTGGTGACGTCCAGCGACCCGACGCGGACCTTCCAGTCACGGGGAACGCCCGCCTTCGAGCCGGTCGGGGTGCTGGCGCAGTGCCCCGCGGTCATCACCCAATCGGGAGCGACGAGCACGCCCCCGCACCGGTGGCCGTCCGCGCGGGGAGGGTCGTACTGGACCGAGACCATGAACGAGTACGGCTGAGTGGACTCGGTACCCCCGACGACGGCCTGTGCCGGTAAGGCGGTGACCAGGCTCGTGATCGCCGCTGCCCCCGTCGTGAGGACGGCGGCCGTCCTTCGGCTCATCCATGTGCGCATGTGTGACTCCCGTTCGTCCGCCGCCGGCCACGAGGCCGGGCGGGTATGTACGGAGGAACGGCACCGGGCCGTTCCGCATGGCCACGATCTTGAACGCAGGGAGTGTCCGGCGGACTTCAGTTGTGCTTCAGGCGCAGCACGACAACCACGCAAACGTGTTTCAGCGTGGGCCGACCCATGCCTCGGTTTGCCCGGACCTCGCCGGTACTCCCACTGGAGGGCTTCGCCGGACGGCGGGTCAGTGGGTGGGTCCTGCTCCGGGGCAACCGCGAGACGGCGGCGGCCGAGGTCGGCAGTGATGAGGTGGGGCTCCCCAGCGCATGCCTTCTCGCCGCGAAGGCGGGCGCGGTGCTGGGCGGCCAGCACGTCGGGGCGACGGGCGTCGGTGTTGCGCCGGCGCAGGTGGGCACGCAGGACCCGGGGGTCGGGGTCTCGTCGGCGGAAGCCGTCGTCCCCGCTCCGGTCATCTCACCGTCGCGGCGTGCCCGAGAAGTTGGTCTCCTCCGGGTCCGTCCGACTACCCGTCGACCGTCCCGGCGCAGGCTCGGAAGAGGCCGAGCAGCTCGCGCCCGGGCACACTGTCCGGATCAAAGCCCTGGATACGTCGTACCGCGGACGGGACCCCGGGCTCCAGGAGCAGCGCGCCGTGGCAGCGGAAGCAGAACGCGACCTCGAAGAGGAGGTCGGTGGAACTGTGGGCGCGGATGCCGTAGGCGGGCACGAAGCAGCGATGCAACTCGTCGTCCGGCAGTTCGGCCACCAGACCGAGCGCCCGCCGGACCTGGTCCTCGATCCAGATCTCCAACACATCGCCGACCACCGCGCCCGACCCTGTCCGCGCGGTGATGCGGACCACCTCGATCAGGTCGGTCCGCGCGGCGGTCCCGGGAAGCAGCATCCGTACAGGATCACCGACAGAGCCGCGACTTGGGAAGCCTGCCAGGCGGGGGGAACCATCGCTGCTCGACGAAGCACCAGGTGGTCGTCGACGCCGACACTCCCCTGGTCGTGGTGGTCGGCCTGCCCTGCCCGCGGCACCGGCCTCGTCATCCCGCACCGCCGATCCCGAGGCGGCGGACCGACTGGCCGGCAGGCCGAACACCACCGCGACCACGAACGGGTTCACGCCCGCGTCGGGCACGCCTTCGCCCGGATGAGGACCTGGAGGATCCCGCGCGACTGCCGGCCGGGAGGCGACGGTGTGCGCCACGCGATACACGGCGTTGCCCGCCCGCACAGGCTCGCCCCCACGGGATGACTCCCGCCGCGTGCGGGACCTGAGAGGGCCCCGGGAAACGGCTCCCAGCCTCGCAGTCTTCGAGGAGGAATCAGGCGAGGCAGAACTCGTTGCCCTCGATGTCCTGCATCGTGATGCACGACTCGTTGACGCCGTCGGCGCGCTGCGTCAGCACGTGCTTCGCGCCGAGCGCCGTCAGCCGTGCGCATTCGGCCTCAAGCGTGGCCAGGCGCTCGTCACCGACGAGCCCGACACCGGCCCGCACATCGAGATGCACCCGGTTCTTGACGACCTTGCCTTCGGGGACCCGCTGGAAGAGCAGACGCGGGGCCACGCCCGCGGGATCGGTGCACGCGAAGTAGACCGTGTCCTCGGGCGGCAGCGAGCGGAAACACTCCTCCCACGTGGCGAAGCCCTCCGGGACCGTCGGCAGGACGTACCCCAGCACCTCGCACCAGAAGGCGGCGAGGCGCACCGGCTCCGCGCAGTCGAAGGTCACTTGGAACTGCTTGATCGTTGACATTGGCGCACAATAACAGGGGCCTGATCATCTTCCCAGGTCAGGAGGATCACACGATCTCGGGAGGAGGGCTGCTACCCGCGCTGGCGATGCTGCGTCAGGCCGCCATGCCGAGTTCGGTCCGGGTGCGGTTGAGAAACTCCCGCACAGCCGTTTCCCGGCGCCACGGCGCGAGGGCCGCATTGAACTCGCGGACGTAGTCCAAGGCGCGGGTCGACTGAACGCGGGCGAGCACATCGATGGCCTGGTTGCCGAGCTCGAGCCCGTGGTCCAGGTCGCGGTCCTGGAGGTGAGCGGTCACGACGATCGCCAGCCGCATGCCTACCGGGCGAGTGAACACCCCGGACTGCATGGCCGCCGCCTGGGCGTTCCAGGCCAGCGCTGCCTTGGGGTTCTTCAGGTCACGGAAGATCTCGGCAGCGTCGGCAGAGAGCCCGGCGTGGTGACAGAAGTCGATCCACGTCGGTTCCCCGGCGCCGTCGCGGACCTGGTCGAGCAGGCTCTCTGAGGCGGCCAGCGCGGCCGAAGCTGCCCTGGCGTTGTTGTCGCGAGCATGAGCCCGGGCTTCGATCAACTTGGTGAACGCCAGCACCCGGGGGGCCGCCCCAGCCTTGGCGCGCTCGAAGGCGCCCTGGGTCATGTCGATGGCCTCGCTGGCGAAGCCCCTCAGCAGGGTCTGCATCGCCATCGTGGTGAGCACATAGCAGCCGAGCTCGATGTCGCCGCCGGCCCGCGCGAGGCGGAGTGCCTGGATGAAGTGCCTCTGGGCGGCGTCGTGCTGGCCGACGTCGAAGGCGGTCCAGCCGGCGAGGCGGGAGAGTTCGGCGGTCACGGAGAAGAGTTCGCGGCCCACGTCATCGCTGAACGAGCCGTTCATCTGCGCATCCGCCATACCGATCTCCGCCAACTGCACGGTCCGGCCGAGCCGTTCGCCGATTGCCCAGCCCAACAGCTTGGGCACCGGCCAGTCGGGGACCATGCCCCGGCGGCACCGGTTCGCAACCGAGGTGTGCGTATGTGCGGTGGTCAGCCCGGCCTCGTGGGCGAGCTGGCTCACCCGCAGGGCCAACGATTCGTGGCTGGCCCCCTCACACTTTTCGATCGGTGCGCCGCGGGGGCCCGCCCCCCCCCCGGGGGGGGGGGCGCGCGGGGGGGGGGCCCGGGCCCCCCCGGGGGGGGCGCCCGCGCCCCCCCCGCCGCCCGGGGGGGGGTGGGACCGGCCCTGGGGTTTGGCCGGGGGGGGGCGCCCCCCGCCCCCCGCCCCGCGGGGGGCGCCCCCCGCCCCCCCCCCGGGGGGGGGCCCGCCCCGCGCCTGTCGGGGCGCGCGGACCCGACCGGGCCGGGCTCCGGCGCCTCACTCGCCCGCGGCGAGGGTTTCGTCCAGCCAGTCGTAGATCCGGGCCTGGGTCAGGCGCATGGCACCGGGGTGGCAGTGCGCGCCGGCGCCTTCCTCGGCGGTGAACAGCATCAGGGTCCTGGGGCAGGTGAGGTGGTCGTAGAGCTGCTCCGGCTGGCCCTTGAAGAACATGTCCTGCTCCGCGTCGCAGACAAGCGTCGGGCACTGGATCCGCTCGGCGATCCCGCCCGCGAGGGTGTAGTCGAGGTACGAGGCGTTGAACGCGCGCGGGGTGTCCACGCCCATCACGTACATGCCGTGGTTGATCGCCCAGCGCGCGATCGGGTCCTTGTCCATGATCTGCTCCATCGCGGCGTCGAGCTCGGGGGCGGACGGCGCGCGCAGGAGTCGCTCGGCCTCCTCCCGGGTGCCGGGGATGTTGCGTACCGACGTCTCGCCGAGGTCGTAGAGGCCGTCGACGGCGACCAGGGCGGCCAGGCGGTGCTCGAACGCGGCGGCCCTGGGGGCGAGGACGCCGCCCATGCTGATCCCCATCAGCGCGATCCGACTGTTGTCGACGTCCGGGAGGGCCTCGGCGAAGTCCACGACCGGGGTGACGACATTCTCCCAGTCGGGACGGAAGACCAGGCCCTCGCGGTGACGCGGACCCGGCATGCCGGGACCGTCGAAGACCAGCACCGTGTAGCCGCGCTCCACGCCCGCCATCGCCCCGAAGAAGTGCAGTTCCTCCGCGGTGCCGTCGAAGCCGTTGTGCATGATCAGCGTCGGGCGCGGCGTCCCGGAGTCGTCCACGCGGTACAGGTAGCCGGGCAGGGTGGTGCCCTCGTAGGGGATCTCGACCGGCTCGATGACCGGGGTGAACAGCGCGGCCGCCGACCGGAAGCACTCCACGCTGCGCTCGTAGGCGTCGTTGTGCCGCGGGTCGCAGGGGTTGCCGTGCAGGAAGAACTCGGCCGACCGGTAGTAGTTCGACGCCCGCAGGAAGCCGTCCCGGGCGCTGACCCGGTGCCCGGCCGCCAGCGCCTTGCGCGCTTCGCCCGAGACCCGGTCGGCGGTGGCCAGCCACTCGGTGTACCAGCTGGCGTAGTCGCCCTCGACGATGCGCTCCCCGGTCGAGACGACCTCGCCGAAGTCGGCCCCGCCGTAGGCGATGTGACTCATCGACCGCAGGGTCTCGTACCAGAACTGGATGTTGTTCGGGAACAGCAGCTGCTTCATCGCACACACACTCCTCGGACGTACCGGCCACTCGCAAGCACGGATCTGTGCTTACGACGAGAACTGTAGACCCGCCGGGACGCATAAAGCAAACATCTGTGCTTACGATGTGGGAGTGACCTCGAAGCAACCGACCACCCGCACCCGCAAGAGCCCCGAACAGGTACGCGCCGCCGTCCACCAGGCGGTCGTCGACCTGCTCTGCGACCCGCAGGGCGAAGACCTCACCATCCCCGCCGTCGCACAGCGCGCCGGCGTCAACCACACCAGCCTCTACCGGCGTTGGGGCAGTCTCCAGGCACTCCTGGCCGACGTGGTCACCACCCGCCTCGAACGCGACTCGCCCCTCGACGACACCGGCACCCTGCGCGGCGACCTCCTCACCTGGGCCCGCGCCAGTGCCGCCAGCGTGCGCACACCCGAAGGCCGCGCCCTCGTCCGTGCCGTCATCCTCTCCATGCCCAGCGGCACCCAGGCCCAGGACGAACGGGCGCAGCACTTCCGCCGCCGCATGCACTCCATCGAACAGATCCGCCTGCGGGCCGCGGCCCGGGGCGAGAACCCACCACCCGTCGAGCAGATCCTCGACCAGCTCGTCGCACCGTTCTACCTGCGCGCGATCTTCGGCATCGACCCGCCGGCCACCGGCTACCCCGAACTCCTCGTCGACCGGCTGCTCGGCAGTGCGGGCACCGGCCCCGCCCCGGACTGACGCGCCGCGGACGGAGCCGTCACTGCCGGACCGGCCCCGACCCCGGAGACGGGGCCGGGGCCGGCGGTGACCCGCTCACCGCGAGTCGATGGACGCGATCGCGTCGACGTCCCGGACCGGCTCACGTCCGGCACACCGGGCGGCGCGCACCGCCGACCGTGCCGAAGACCGGCACGGTCGGCGGTCTGTCATACCTCCGGGCTCCGACTACTCGCGCGGTATTCTCCAGAGCCCGGAGATCCGATGGTCGTACTCCGAGAACGCGTCGAGGGGTCCGACCCGGTCGTACGCCTCCTCGGTCCGCGGGTGGTTGCGGAGAGCCAGTGCCCAGGCCGCCTCCAGGCGCAGTTCCGCGTCGTCCTCGCCGAGGAGCGCCAGGAAGGCGTCCAGGACGGGAACGCTCCGGTCGTCGTAGCCGGCGAGTGCGGCTGCGGCGTGGCGCCGCACCCAAGGGGTCTCGTCGCCAAGCAGCACGAGCAGGGCGCCCCGGACCGCCGGATCCAGCCGTTTGTCCGAGGTGAATCGCTCGTCGAACACCTGGGCGACGGAGGCCCGGACCTCCGGATCGGGGTCGTGGACGAGGCCGAGCAGCGCCGATGCGGCCGCGCGGCCGCGGGTCGTCCGTTCCCGGCTCACGCAGAACACGGCCTCGCTGCGTACGCCCGGATCGGGATGGCCTATGCACCGCAGGCCGATGGCCTCCTGCTCCGGATGCTCGTGCCCGTTGTAGGCGCGCAGGACGGCGGCCAGGACCTGCCCGTCGCGCTCCTCCCGCGCCCAGGATGCGAGGAAGCCGGCGTCCTGGGCGATGTCCGGTGCGCGGTCCACCGTCGCGAGAAGGTTCCGGTGCCACATCACCTCCGCGAGGAAGCGGCGGCAGACGGGATCGGGGTGCTGCCGAAGCGCGACGAGCTCGGACCAGATGCGTGGGCCTCGGCGCCGGCCCAGGTAGGAGGTGGCCGCGAACCAGTTGCTGTCCCCGTCCCTCGCGTGCGGGACGGCTCGTGCCATCACTTCGGTGAGAGGCGGGAAGACACCGAACGCCCACTCGAGGTGGGTGAGGATGGTCCCGTGGCCGTCCCTGACGGTGTGGCCGCCGAGGGAGAACTCGTCGATCGTGTCACCGTCGGGATCGTCGACCTGGCGCTCGGCAACCGGCTCCGCGACTCCGGTCCGGCGGCGCAGCTCTTCGACCACGCCCGCCTCGTGCCAGTGCCGGGCCAGGTCGAGCAGTTCCCTCCGGGAAGCCTCGGGCAGACGAAGCCGAGGTTCGCCTCCGAGTACCGCGGAGACCAGCGCGGGCGAACCGGTGGCGACCGCCCGCAGCAAGGGGGTGCTGCCGTCCGGAAGCTCGCGGTCCTGGTCGGCACCCGCATCGACCAGAACCTCGGCCGTGACGTGGTCGAACCTGGCCACGGCGGTGCAGAGCAGAGGTAGTCCGTCGAAGCCCGAAGTATCCGGCGCCGCCCCCTGCTCAAGGCAGGTCCGCACCGTATCGGTGTCCCCGGCGGTCACGGCACTGACCAACCGGCCGACCAGGTCCGACGACGAATCCGTCAACAGCTCCCCCTGCTAGGTGCTGTTGAGGATTGGGATCATGTGGTTGAGGTCAGGAGCTTCAACCACATGATCGATCCGCGAAGGTGTAGGCCAGCCGCGTAGCTTTCCGGGCTCTTGTCGTACCTGGTGGCCAGGCCGCGCCAGGTCTTGAGCTTCTGGAAGCAGCGCTCGACGGTGTTGCGCTGCTTGTAGC